>NZ_JACCBD010000001.1:2144049-2858732 GCF_013409595.1 Leucobacter aridicollis
ACGAGGGACGCGCTCGCCGAGCTCGAACTGCTCGGCCGTGTCGCCCGCACCCCGAGCGGCGATGGCGGCCCGCTCCTGTGGCGCCTCGAGCGGCGGAGCCGCTTTGGCTAGGCCGCCCGCAGCGCCCGCGGTGTGCGCTCAGAGGGAGACGAGCAGCATGGAAAGGGCCATCACCGCACCGGCGCCGAGAAACGTTACCGAGGTGTATCCCAAAATGTCCCGCATTTTCAGACCCGCGATCGCCAAGATTGGGAGGGCCCAGAATGGCTGAAGCATGTTCGTCCACTGGTCTCCATAGGCGACTGCCATCACCGCGATGGCCGGATCGACTCCCAGCTGGTTCGCCGCGTCCAGCATGATCGGGCCTTGCACAGCAAACTGGCCACCGCCCGATGGCACGAAGAAATTCACGAGGCCAGCGGACAGCAGTGCGAGCAATCCAAAGGTAGTCGGGTTCGCAATCGACACGAACGCGTCGGAGAACACGACAATGAGACCGGTCGAAGCCATGATCCCGAGAATGCCCGCGTACAGCGGGAACTGCAGCAAGATCTCCCCAACGTTGGAGGCAGCCTGCTTGGTGAGATGGATGAGCTCGAACGGGCTTCGCACGAGTAGGAATATCAGTGCGAGAAAGGACCAGTTGACTGTGTTGAGCGTGAGGGTGCCTCCCTGAACAAAGTGCGCAACCAGGTAGACCACCAGCCCAACACCCACGATGAACGTCAGCACACGGGAGGCATCGACTCTGTCCGCAGGCGTCACAACCTCTTCAGCGGCCGCTTCGAATGGTTGAGAAACCACACCGGTCGGGAGTTCGCGCACAGGCGCGCCCTTCCTCGGCGCGATGGCGAGGAAGAGCAGCGAGCACACCACGATCACCCCAGCGGCGGTGAGCATGTTCCAGGCCGAGAACGTCGTTGCTGTCACCGGCAGCGGCTCGCCATTGAGCGACTCCGTCAAGAACGATCCCGCGGTCGCCGCTGTCAACGGCCCTGATCCCGAATACCCCATATGCCAGACGACCATCCCCGAGTAGCCTGCCGCCACGAGCAGGGGGAAGTGTATGTTCATTCCGCGTTCCCGCCCCTGCACCGCGATCTCACGGGCCAGCAGGGCGCCAACGACGAGCCCGAGCCCCCAGGTCACGAGATTGGCGAGTGACGCGATAACGAAGACAAAGACGTAGGCGAATGTTGCGCTTCGAGGAACTCGGGCGAGCTTTGTGAGCAGAGCCCGCACAACCGTCGTGTTCGCGAGCATGTGCCCGAGGAGCAAGATCAGTGACATCTGCGCCATGAACTCCAGCAGCTCACTGAGGCCAGCGCCCCAGCCCGTCACGACTGCGATCGGGCCCGCGTCAGTGAGGATCACGGCAAGCACTGCAACGACAAGCGTCAGCACGATCGCGAAGGTCAACGCTGATGGCACCCACCGCTCAAGGGTCCGAACGAACGGACGCATGATCCGCTGGATCATCCCCGCTCCGGCGTCGACTGACCCGCTGGACTTTCGCGGTTGCATGTGGCCTCCACTCAAAGACGAAAGGGAAAATCTTTCCGCATTCAAACACGCAACACGAGCAAATTAAAGCAACAAACGATAACGATGTGGGCGCCTTTGCGTTCCCGCACGGCCACACCAAGTTGCGCGAATCACCGCCAAATACACCGCGCTTCAGGCTCACTCAGCCAAGATGGGTGTCATGAACCTCGATGCCGCCACGTCAGCATTCCTTGATGCGGCGCGTCTCGAGTTCGGCTATTCGGAGCACACGATCCGGTCGTACCGACGCGACCTGTTGGGCTTCACCGAGTTCGCTGGCGAGCAGGGCGTGACGTCCCTCGCCGACGCCGACCTCGAGCTCATGCGCTCGTGGCTGTGGGAGCGCCAACAGGCCGGCCTTGCCGCGTCGACAATTGCGCGCAACGTCGCTACGCTCAAGTCGTTCGGCTCCTGGCTCGAGGCCCGTAACCTGCTCCCCGGGAATCCGGCGTCCCGGCTCCGAACGCCGCGCGCACCGAAAGCGCTGCCGAGGGTCCTCACGCAGGATCAGATGGCGCGGGTGCTCGCGCGCGCCGAGCAGCGGGCAGCCTCTGGCGACCCCGAGCAGGTGCGCAATAGCGCGATCCTCGAGCTGCTGTATTCCTCCGCGCTCCGAGTCTCCGAGCTGGTCTCACTCACGACCGACGGGTTCGACAGGCGCGAACGCAGCGTCCGCGTCATCGGTAAGGGTGACAAGGAACGCGTCGTCCCCCTCGGCGCCCCGGCCGCCCGCGCGCTTGAGCGTTACCTCTCCGCGGCCAGGCCCGCGCTGCTTGCACGCAGCGCCGACGGCCGCCCCGACGGCGCACCGACACGGCCCGCCGAGCGCGCCCTGTTCATCGGCAACCGGCACGGCGCGGCGATCAACACCGGCGCCGTCTACCGGCTGGTCTCGAGAGAACTTGAGCAGGAGCCGGGCGGCGGCCCGAGCGGCCCGCACACGTTCAGGCACACCGCCGCAACCCATCTGCTTGATGGCGGCGCCGACCTTCGAGTCGTGCAGGAGATGCTCGGCCACTCGAGCCTGTCGAGCACGCAGGTGTACACGCACGTGTCGATGGAGCGGCTCGCGGCAACCTACCGCCAGGCGCACCCCAGGGCGTAGGCCCACAGCAATGAGCGCCACAGCCACAGGCCCCACAGCAACGAGCCCCACAGTCACAGGCCCCACAGCCACAGGGGCTCACCAGGGCAGCAGCACTGGTTTGCCGAGGAAGTAGCGCAGCGGGTTCACGTACTCGTCGTCGACACGCACCCCAAGGTGCAGGCATTCGTCCAGGCAGTGGCCGCCCTCCGCAACGATCCCGAGTGGCTGCCGCGGCAGCACCTGCGCCCCCTCGGTGAGCGCAGCGTCGGCCTGCTCGATCGGCTCGAACGACACCACCGTGCGACTGTCGACGCGCACCGAGAGCACGTGCCTGTCGGCCACCTGTCCCACGAAGCTCACGACCCCTCCGACGGGCGCGTGCACGAGTTCCCCCGGCGCGGCCGGAAGGTCGATTCCGCGATGCCCGGAGGCATACGGCGTGGGCGGCGGCCGGTACGGACCCGAGACTTCGAGCGGCGTTCCGAGCGGCGGCAGCCAGTAGGGCGAGTCCGCGGGCGGCAGCGTTGGCGTCCCAGGCTCAAGACCTACAGACCACACGGAACCAGCGCGCGAGACCAGTGAAAGAAGCACCAACAGCACCAACGCAGTGCGCGTTTGCCACCGTTTAAGAGGGGTCTGGCCTGTCAGCGAGATCTGTGGGTAGGGAAAAAGAGTCACACTCACAGTGTTCGTGGTTATCGAATCGCTCGCTGTCTGTGGGTGTTGTTGGTGGACAGCTTGCTTGCGCAGGAAACTCTTCGTCGGTGTGGACGAACCAGTTTGCTCATTGGAAGAGCTACTTACCTAGCATCTCCAGATCTGCCTCAATCTCGCGCGCGGTCTCGAGTAGCTTGGGCAGATGGCTTTCGATGAGCATCTCCACAGGTCCTGCGCTCGCACTTGTAGAGACGTTAACTGCTACGACTACGCGGCCATCGCGTCCCCGCACACCGGTCGCGATAGAACGCAGACCGATCTCAAGTTCCCCGTCGACAAGCGCCCAGCCCTGATCTCGCACGCGCTCGAGCTCGGCGTTCAGTTCGGCCGGGGACGTCAGCGTACGTTCCGTGAGACGTGCAAGGTCGGCGCCTGCTAGAAGCCGGTCACGTTCCCGGGAAGGCAAGTCACTGACCAGCACACGACCCATGCTCGTCGCGTGCGCTGGGAACCGGGTACCGATCGTGATGCCGACAGTCATAATGCGCCGTGTTGGCACGCGCGCAACGTAGACGATGTCTGCGTCAGAGAGCACTGCGGCCGACACTGATTCTTCGAGTGCGTGCGACAGTTTCTCAAGGTGCGGCTGCATCATTTCGGGCAGCGAGAGCGCAGACAGGTAGCTGAAGCCGAGTTCGAGCACGCGTGGAGTGAGCGCAAACAACCGCCCATCTGTGCGGACGTAGCCGAGGGTCTGCAGTGTTCTCAGGAAACGCCGAGACGCAGCCGCGGGGATGCCGACTCGCTTCGATACCTCGGTGAGCGTCAGCTCGGGGTTCTCGGCATCGAACGCTCGAATGACGGCCAGGCCACGTGCAAAGGACTGGACGTAGTCGCTGCCCTCGGCCGAGTCTTCGTTACTCATACCCCCATTCTGCCGGTCTGTCGTGAAGATTTCAGCGTTCAAGCACAACTGCGAGCCCCTGGCCAACTCCGATGCAGATCGCGACGACGGCGACGCCGCTGCCACGGCGAGCAAGTTCGTGTGCCGCACGCGCGACGATACGGCCGCCCGACGCGCCAAGTGGGTGTCCGATTGCGAGCGCACCGCCGTGTACGTTGAGGCGTGCCGGATCGAGGTCTGGCCAGCCCGCGAGACACGCGAGCGCCTGGGAAGCAAAGGCCTCGTTGAGTTCAACAAAGTCGACATCTGCCCACGACCTGCCCGCGCGAGCGAGCGCCCGGTTCGCCGCTTCGATGGGGGCGGTCGGAAAGTCCTGTGGGTCGACGCCGTGCACCGCCCGCGCGGTAATCCGTGCGAGCGGTTCGGCGTCGACCGCGCCCTCGCGCCCGAGCAGCAAGGCGGAGGCACCGTCGTTGATCGATGACGAATTCCCAGCGGTCACGCTGCCGTCGGATGCGAACAACGGGCGGAGCATCGCGAGCTTCTCGGCTGAAGTGTCGTCACGGATCCCCTCATCACGAATGAGCTCGTATCCGGGTACCTGGACAATCTCGCGATCGAACGCGCCGCCTGCCCACCCGGCCGCGGCGAGGGCGTGCGACCGAGCTGCGAACGCATCTTGCGCTTCCCTGCTGATGCCCCACTCCCGCGCTGTCCGCTCAGCGGCTTCACCATTTGAGATCGTCCACTCGTCCGGGAACCTCGGGTTCACCATCCGCCAACCGATGCTCGTATTCCAGGCTGTCTGGTTACCAACGGCGGGCCAGGGCTTCGCTGATTTCTCAATCACGAATGGCGCGCGACTCATCGACTCAACCCCGCCAGTGAGCACGAGCTCAGCGTCGCCGCATTCAATTGCGCGTGACCCTTGAATCACGGCCTCAAGCGAGGACGCGCAGAGCCTGTTCACAGTGACGCCTGTGACAGTCGTCGGAAATCCCGCGAGCAGCGCGCCGAAGCGCGCGACGTTGCGGTTGTCTTCCCCCGCCTGATTCGCGTCGCCGAAGACGACGTCGGCGACCCGGGCGGGGTCGACGCCAGCTCTGTCAACGATCGCACGCATCACGACCGCAGCGAGGTCATCGGGTCGGACCCCAGAGAGCCCGCCACCTGCGCGGCCAAACGGGGTGCGTACGGCGTCAAAGATGTGAGTTGTTTCCATCTGCTGCGTTCCTGTCATTGGTGGGAGCGCGAGCCGAGCATCGGCACCACTCGCGGTATTCGTTGAGCTGCGGCTAAACCGTCACGAGGTCCAGTCCGGTGAGTTCTGCGAGCCCCGTGACGGTGTTGTCCCCGAACAGCTCGCGCACCGCGAATCCCGCCACTGTGACGTCGAACACGGCGTGGTCGGTGTACACCCGGGTCACGCACCCGACCCCGGTCAGTGGGTAGTCGCAGTTCTGCACAAGTTTCGGGGTGCCCTGCTTCGTCAACAGGTCGGTCATGACGTAGACAGATTTCGCGCCAATCGCGAGGTCCATCGCGCCACCGATCGCGGGGATCGCGTCGGGCGCGCCCGTCGACCAGTTCGCAAGGTCACCGTTCTCGGCAACCTGGAACGCGCCAAGCACGCACACGTCGAGGTGACCGCCGCGCATCATCGCGAAGGAGTCAGCGTGATGGAAATACGAGGCGCCTGGCACCGCCGTAACGGGCTGCTTCCCCGCGTTGATGAGGTCAGGGTCGATGCGTGCTGGCTCCGGCGCTCCGCCCATCCCGAGCATTCCGTTCTCGGTGTGCAGGATAATCTCGCGGTCCCTCGGCAGGTAGTTCGCGACGAGCGTTGGCGCGCCGATCCCGAGGTTCACGTATGCGCCGTCGGGGATGTCAAGGGCAATCTTTGCGGCAAGGTCTTGCCGGCTAATTCGCGAGTACATCTGCGGGCTCCTTCGTGTCGTGTCCGGGCGAGGGAAGCGGGACCCCGTCGATGTCGACGCCACCGGCGAACTCGCCGTCGCGCAGCCACTCGCGTTCGCCGAGCGCGACGACCCGGTCAACGAAGATTCCCGGCGTCACAACCGCTTCCGGGTCGAGCGCGCCCAAGGGCACAATCTCATCGACCTGAGCGATCGACACGGTTGCAGCAGCAGCCATGATCGGGCCGAAGTTTCGTGCGGTCTCACGGTAGACAACGTTGCCCCAGCGGTCAGCTGACAAGCCACTGATGAGCGCGAAATCAGCACGGATTGGGTATTCAAGCAAGTATGTTCGGCCTCCGATCTCACGGGTTTCCCGGCCCTCGGCGAGCTCGGTGCCAACCGCTGTTGGCGAGTAGAACGCTCCCACCCCCGCGCCGGCCGCACGGATACGCTCAGCGAGATTGCCCTGCGGCACGAGTTCGAGCTCAAGCTCACCTGACCGGTAGAGCCTGTCAAAGACCCACGAGTCGTGCTGCCGCGGGAACGAGCAGATGATCTTCCGTACCCGCCCTGTTGCAAGAAGCGCGGCGAGCCCAACGTCGCCGTTCCCCGCGTTGTTGTTCACAACGGTAAGGTCTTTCGCCCCCTGATCAATGAGGGCGTCGATGAGTTCTACGGGCTGCCCAGCTCGGCCGAAGCCGCCAATCATCACCGTTGCACCGTCAAAGATGCCAGCGACCGCGTCGGCAAGCGTAGGTACTGTTTTGTTAATCATCGCGCACCCCTCACCACTCGAATGTCATCAACTCGGCTCTCTTCGTCGGGGCGGCGGTCGTCAGTCGGTTCGAAGCCGACCTTCCTGTAAAACTCAAACGCTCGTGCGTTCCCGTCGACGACCCAGGCAAACGCGGGCTCGTCACCGAGCAGCCGGTCGATGAGTACAGTAGCGAGCCCGGTGCCGCGTGCCTCCGGTGTGAGGTTGAGCGTGTGCAGCTCGAGGCCGAGCGGCCCCGCGTCGTCGTGCCGGTGTGCCGACCCGAACCCGAGGAACACGCCGGAGGCGGAGTGCGCGACCAGAACTTGGTAGCCGGGCGCCCGTTCAAGCGCGCCTTCCCACTCCGGGAGCCGCCGTTCGGCGGTGAGGGCGCGGAGGAAGTCAGCGTCCATGAGCCCCGCGTACGCTTCTTGCCAGACGGCGACGTGAAACTCGGCAATGTCGGGCAGGTCTTCGTGCGTCGCAGGGCGAATCGTAAACGGCCGCACGGCTCCGGCGAGGGGCTCGTAAGCAGTGAGATCGCCGAGTTCACGGTCGCCGTCAAACGGCCAGGCAGTAGTGTCGGTGTGATGGAACCTCAGTGCGGTGAAATCTGTTTGCGCGGGTCCAGGGGCATCAACAGGAATGATGCGCCCAACGACGGGCTCGAATGCCGCACGGAAGTGGTTCTTCACTTTCCAGGCGAGCACGTCGTACGCCGTCGGATCGACGCCAAGGTAGCGGTACAGCGCCGGGTCGTTCGCGGTGATCGGGCGGCCCGTGACAACGACGTCGACTGTGGCCGAGACTGGGTGCCCGTCGACGGTGCGCAGCCGTAGCCACGCGGCGCCGCCGGTATCGACAGAGAGCCCCGCGTTGAACGGCCCATCGTTCACGTAGACGCCATCGGTCGCCGCAAGTACCTTTGCCTTGACGGTGAGCGGCGCACCGAACTCCGTGGAAGCCTTCCCCGCGAGTTGCGTTTCGAGCACGGCCCCGACACCGGCCGAACGGGCCGCGCGAACCACGTCGTCGTCACAGATCGCCGACATCAGCACGGTGCCGAGATCTGCCGCGAACACCTCATGGAGTAGCACCGTAGTGTCTGCGCTACCGCCCGACTGGGGGTTATCGGCGACATCGGCGAGCACGACCGGAGTCTCCCCCACAGCGATTGCCTCACGCGCGGCCGCGAGCGCCTCAGGGATGGCCGCGACGTCGACCTGGTAGCGCTCGCGCTGCGCCCAGAAGTACTCGGCCACTTCTTGGGCGACACGTTCGGCCTCGGATGGGTCAGCCGCAACGACGCTCACAGCGGCGCCCGAGCAGCGGGTGTCAGCGTAGGGAAACCCGGCGTGCGGGCTGACCGCGCGCACGCCGCCGGTCTCGCGCGCCCGTGCGAACCCCACGACGTCGGCCATGGGCCCTTCGGCTGTTCGCATGTTGATGCTGCGCAGCAGCATCGGAAGCCGCACGGTGCGCACCGTGAGCGGCTCCCCCGCGAGCGCGTCAAGCAGGGCGTTCGCGGCCCGCACGCCCTGATCGTACATGTCGATGTGCGGGTAGGTCTGGTAGCCGAAGATCAGCGCTCCGCACTCCGCCGGCGTGCCGCTGACGTTGGCGTGGAGGTCGAAGGTCACCGCGATCTGTGCGTCGGCGCCGAGGATCGCGCGGGCGAGTTCGATGATCGCGCCCTCGGGATCTTGCTCTGTCTCAGACACCATGGAGCCATGCAACGCGAGCAGCAGGCCATCGAGCGGGTTGTCGGCGACCGCGCGCCGAAGTGCGAGCTCGAATTCTCGCAACAGCGTCGCGTAAGCCGCAGTCGTGACGGTGCCAGCGGGCATCGCTGCTGCTGCTGTGAGCGGCACCGGAGTCGCCCCGCGGGCGCCGAGCACGTCGAGGAATCCACCGAGTTCTGTCTGTGTCCCCGAGTAGACGTCGATGAGGCGGTCGCCCTCGTGATGATCCTCGGCTTCGAACGCCGCGAGGTCAGTCGCGACCGGGCTAAACGAGTGTGACTCGTGATAGAAGAAGGCGACCCCAATGCGCGGGGCACTCGCGGACTGCTGCCCGCTGCCTGATGCTGTCATCTGTTCCATGATCTGCGTCACTCTGCTGTATCAGCGAAGCGCTGTTACGGCAGAGGTGCCTCCTGTCGCTGGTTGAAGAGGGCCGCGATCTCGTCGTGGCCCCGCTGGATGGCGGGCTCGAAGGTGAACTCGCTGTCGGCGCGCAGTTGGCGCAGTTCGCCGAGCTCCGCTTCCCGCGTCTTGAACGGGTGATTCCTGAGGGTTGCGAGAATCTCGCCCGCGACGATCTCTCCCTGTTTCAGTGAGACTTTCGCGCTTTCGACGCCGACAGTGTTTCCCGCCAGGAAGAGGCCAGGCAGCGCGGTCGCGCCCGTCGCCGAGTGCACAGGCACCTTCGCTCCGACGGAGTCGCTCGTGACGAATTCGAGCCCGAGAGAGGCGCTGAGGTCGTTGAGTGGCACGAGTCCGTTTGAGAGGCAGACCGAGTCCGTGCTAATGACGCGTCGGCTGCCGGGCACGGCGTCGCCGTTTGCACGCACCGTCTCGACCTCCGCACCCGTGACGCGGTCGTCACCGACGATGCGGACAAGGCGGGTGGTGAGACGCAGCGGGATCCCCCACAATGGGAGCGAGCGTGGGAGCACCCTCGCGGCGATCGCGGCGAGACCGGGGATCGCCATGAGCGCGCCACCAAGTCGCATATAGAAATACGGCGCAAGTTTGCTCAGCCCACCGAGTCGCTTCAGGGTGCTCTGCGGGTCACTATCGGGAACTGGCTGGGGCGGGAGCACAATTGAGTCGACGTCAACCCCACCAAGCTTCATTGCGCGCGCAATCGTGAGCGAGAGCGGGTCGACGCCGACGACAACGCTTCGCGCACCGGGCCGCACCCTGTGCGTGTTGGTGAGGATCTGCGCACCGCCGATGGTGAACACACCGGGCAGTGTCCACCCCGCGACTGGCATCGGCTTCTCGACCGCCCCGGTCGCGATCAGTACCGCTCGGGTCCGGATCTCGGCGGCGTCGCCGCCGCGTGACGACGTGGTGCGAACCACCCATCCGGGTTCAATGGCCCAGGCAACGGTGTCGGTAAAGATCCGCACGCCTGCGCGCTCGGCTCGAGCGAGCAGGTCATTCGCGAGCGTCCAGCCAATCCACCACTCGCCATCGTTCTCCTGATGGAGCTGACCGCGCAGCTTGCCTCCGGTCTGGTGGTTCTCTTCGATAAGAACGACAGTCAGACCATCTTCGGCAGCACGCGCTGCCGCGGAGAGCCCCGCGGGCCCCCCACCGACGACAACGAGGTCGACGCTGTCTCCGCTTTCGATGGTTCTCCCGTTCACGAGTCACTCCCCCGCGTCGAACGGTAGGTGTCACCGTCGCTGAGCGGCGCCTGGCACCCGCGCACTCGCTCCGCTGTCTCTTCATTAGGTCCGAGCCAGAGTCGGCACTCGTAGCAGTGCCCGATCCCGCAATAGAGCCCGCGAGGCTCACCCGCGACGGGCGACGTGCGCAGCTCGCGCACGCCCGCCGCAAGCAGGGCTGCCGCAATTGGTTCGCCTGTGCGACCTGTGTACGACTCGCCATTAAACGTGAAGTTCGCCTCGTCCGCCGCGGGCGGCTCTGGGAGTACCGGATGGTTCTCGATCCGCTCGGTCATGCTGCGCCCGCTTCCTGGGCCGCCGACTCCGCCAGGTCTCCGAGCGCGGTCGGACGTACTGGTAGGCGGACCGTCATCGAGCTGCCTCCCACTTCGGGCGCGATACCGGCCTGTCCGAGAAGCTCCTCGATCGCGGGGCGGCAGACGCGGCCCTGGCAGAAGCCCATGCCAGCGCGGGTGTGAAACTTCACTTCCTGAGCGGTGCAGACGCCCGCCTCCACAGCGTCAGCGATGTCTTGCGCGGTGACGTCTTCGCACCGGCACACAGTGTGGTTCATGCTGCTCTCCTTCAATTCTTCGCAAAGCGCCCGGGCGCATAGTCAGTGAGGGCGTCCCGCAGGGCCGCCGGGGTCTCGGTGCCGCGTACCTCGTGTTTGAGGAGCTCGGTAAACATGCGACCCGCGGCAGCTGACAGGCCGAAACCGTGGCCGTTGTAGCCGGCGCTCACCCAGAGACCGGGCACTCCCGGCACCTTGCCGAGGAGCGGGTAGTGGTCGGGGGTGAGCTCAACAGTCCCAGCGAAAGCACGGATGATCGGAACGCGCGAAAGCCCAGGGAACATCTCTGTCATATACGTGCCGTAGACGTCGAGCGCCTGCCTGGTTGTGGTCGTGTGGAATCCGTTCTCTTCCCACGGCCCGCCGCCCCCGATGAGGATGTTGTCGGCGTGGGTCTGCCTGGCATACACCCGGTTTCCAGAGACGAATGGGAAATCACCCTTCACCGGCAGTCGCTCCGTCGCGGTGAGTTGTGAGCGGCGCGGCCGCACGGGCAGCTCAGCCCCAACCTGCCGCCCGAGCTCCGTCGTCCACGGGCCCGCGGCGATGAGCACGACATCCGCCTCGTATGTGGTGTCCGCGGTCGACACACCAGCGACCCTTCCCTCGCGCTCGATGAGCCGCTCGACGTGCGCGAACGTCTCGACCTTGCCGCCTCGGCTGACGACAGCCTTGCGCAGCGACGTGGTCGCGGTGAACGGGTATCCCTGGCCATCGTGCGGGGAGAACAGCGCGCCCGCGATGCCGGGGTTGACGAGTGGCAGCTCTGCGACGGCTTCGCTCCCTTCACGCAGCTCGATCGGCACGCCAGCCCGCTCATAGATGTCGCGCGCTCGCTGCAACAGAGACAGCTCGGTGCCGTTCATCGCGACGATCGTGTGGCCCTTGCGCCGGAACTTCACATCGAGCCCGCGCTCACCGAGTTCCTCCCAGAGGTCCATCGAGACCCGGGCGAGGGCGACCTCGCCGATATCACGGCCGTTTGCGTAGATGCCGCCGGCGTTACGGCCCGAGGCGGCGCCCCCGAGGGCGCGTGACTCGAGCACTGTGACATCGGCTCCGGCCTCGCTCGCGTAGTACGCAGACATGAGGCCGACGATCCCCCCGCCAACAATCAGGACGCTGAGCCCGTCGAGCCCCTCGAGCGGGGCACCGCGAAGGGCCTCGCTCACGGCTTGGTAATCGCGTAGCGCGCGGTCACCCTGCTCGAGGTCGGTGTTCAGGGGGTCGAGGGTGAGCAGCGTCATGCGGTTTTCTTCGGTCATCACTGCTCCATGTTCTGCGGGTCGATGTAGACGGATACGAGCTCGGTCATGAATTCAAAGCCGTGCTCAGAGACCTCGCGGTGCCCGTTGCCCGACATCCCGGTGCCACCGAAGGGAACGCCGAGCTCGGCCGAGCTCGTGCCGCGGTTCACATAGATGAGGCCGCTATCGATGTCATCGAGCGCGGTAAAGGTCGCACCAAGGCTGCGCGTGAACACCGACGTCGAGAGACCGTAGTCGGTGTCGTTCGCAACTGTGAAGGCTTCTGTGGCATCAGCGACCCTGATCACCGCGATCACCGGGCCGAAGACCTCCCTTCGCGCGATCGCGTGCTCGCGAGTTACGCCGTCAAGCAGCGTCGGCAGGTAGAAGAAGCCTTCTGCGGGCAGGCCGTCGGGCCGTGCGCCGCCGGCGACGACGCTCGCCCCGTCCGAGACAGCGTCCCTCACGGCGCTCTCCACGCCCGCGAGTTGCGCGGCAGTGGCAACGGGGCCCATATCGACCGCCGCATCGGCGCCGTCGCCCACGGTGAGCGCGCGGATTCCATCGGCAACGCGCGCAATCAGCTCGTCAGCGACCTCAGCGACGACCACGATCCTGCTCGTCGCGGTGCAGCGCTGACCGCTCGTGAGGAACCCGCTGCGCACGATTTCTCGCGCGGCGAGGTCGAGGTCAGCGTCCGCAAGCACCACGGCCGCGTTCTTCCCACCGAGTTCGAGTGAGCACGGGGTGAGCGTCGAAGCGACGCGCTGCGAAATCTGCGTGCCAACCTCAGTGGACCCAGTGAACGAGACGGCGTCAACGCGCTCGTCCCCGACCGCCTCCGACGCGAGCGCCCCGGTGCAGGCGCCGAGCAGCGCGAAGGCGTCACCGATGCCGGCCCGCTCGAAGGCCTCGGTCACGAGTACCGCCGTGCCGTTCACCTGCTGAGCGGGCTTCCAGAGCACGACGTTACCGACGGCGAGCGCCGCGAAGATCTTGTAGCCTGCGAGCGCGATCGGGAAGTTCCATGGAGTGATGCACGCCACAACACCGATCGGTTTTCTCCGTGTGTGGATGAAGCGCGTGCCGTCGGCCGACGGGAGCACTTGCCCGAGCGAACGGCCGGCCTCGTGTGCGAACCACCTACAGGTGCTCGCGAACACTCCGACCTCACCGCGGGACTCAGCGAGCGTTTTCCCCATCTCGAGGGTCATCTGCCGCGCGATCCGCTCACCGTCACGCTCGATCTCAGCTGCGACCTGCTCCAGCACCCGCTGGCGCTCCTTGAGCGGGAGGCGCTGCCACGGGGCCACCGCGTCACGGAGGGTGTCGAGCGCGAGCCCAAGATCCTCCCTGCCCGCTTGTTTGTACGCCGCGAGCTGCATGCCCGTCGCAGGGTTCACGGTCTCGGTCGTGCCCTCACCGGTTCCCGGATGCCAGGCGCCGCCCCTGAACTGCGTGTTCACGGTGACCCCGCTCATGCGACGTGCCTGAGGAAGGACTGCAGCTTGCTGCTCTTCGGGTGATCGAAGAGCTCGGAGGGGACGCCCTCTTCCTCGACGACGCCGTCGGCCATGAATACCACACGGTCGGCGACGTCGCGGGCAAACGACATCTCGTGCGTGACGATGAGCATCGTCATCCCCGCGCTCGCGAGGTCCTTCATGACCTTCAACACCTCGCCACGCAGCTCGGGGTCGAGCGCGCTCGTGGGCTCATCAAAAAGCATTGCCTGCGGGTTCATCGCGAGCGCCCGCGCGATCGCGACGCGCTGCTGCTGCCCGCCTGAGAGCTTGTGCGGGTAGACGCCCGCCTTTTCAGCGAGCCCGACCCGCTCAAGAAGCACGAGGGCCTGCTCCGTCGCGGCCGCCTTCTTGACGCCCAGCACCTGCATCGGCGCTTCGATAACGTTTTCAAGCACGGTCTTATGTGGAAACAGGTTGAACTGTTGGAACACCATGCCGACGGTGCGGCGCACCCTGAGGATGTTCTCGGTCTTCCCGTCAACGGGCTGGCCGAGTACCGAGATGACACCGGATGTGGGCTCCTCGAGGTGGTTGGTGCACCGCAGGAGTGTGCTCTTGCCCGAGCCGGATGCCCCGATGAGCGCGACGACCTCGCCCCGCCGTACCTGCAGGCTCACGCCCTTGAGCACTTCCAGGTCGCCAAAGCACTTGTGAATATCTTGCATGTCGATCATGCAGTCGGTTGTTGCTGTCGTGGTCATCGGTCTGACACCGCCATTCGCTTCTCGAGCCGGGTGAGGAACATTGACATCACGGTGGTGAGGACCAGGTAGATTGCAGCCACAGTGAGGTAGAACTCCATGAACGCGAAGTTCGAGGCGGCAAAGCGCTGCGCCACCATCATGAGCTCGCTGACGGTGACGAGCGAGGCAAGTGACGAGTCCTTGATCATCGACACAGCCTGGTTGCCGAGCGCGGGCACACTAATGCGGAATGCCTGCGGGAGTACGATGCGCCAGAGCACCTTCGGTCGGGTCATACCGAGCGACGATGCCGCCTCAAGCTGTCCCTTCGGCACGGCTTGCAGACCGCCGCGCAGGATCTCGGCGATGTACGCGCCCGCGTTGATGCCGAGGCCAAGGATCGAGGAGAGGAACGCTCCGAGCTCGATACCCAGCTGGGGCAGGCCGAAGTAGATCAGGAAGAGCTGCACAAGTACGGGTGTGCCCCGGAATACCCAGACGTACAGGTCGACAAGCCAGACAAGCGGTTTGATACCGCTGAGTTTCATTACCGCAGCCACGAGGCCGAGGATCAAGCCAAGCGCGAGCGACAGGATCGAGATAAGGATCGTGATCCATGCTGCCTGCGCGAGAAACCCCAGATACGGGGCGACAAGCGTGAAGTCCATTCTTCGTTTGCTCTCTGTTCGTGACTAGCGTGATGGGACTAGCGGATGTCCGCACCGAACCACTTGGTGCTGATCTCCTCGTACGTGCCGTCCTCCTGCATGTCTGCAAGCGCGGCATTAACTGCACCGAGAAGTTGCTCTTGGTTCTTATCGACGGCGATGCCCGCAGCCGGGTTACTGATTCGCTCGCCAACGGTGACGATGCCGTAGCCGCGAGCAGAAACGATAGCGAGCCCGACAGGGCCATCGGTGATGACGCCGTCGATGCGGCCGTTCGACAGGTCCTCCATCGCGAGCTGGTCAGACTTGTAGGTCGTGACCTGCGCGCCGCGTTCGAGCGCCATATCCTCAAACGTCGTGCCGAGAGTGACACCGATGTTCAGCCCGGCGAGGTCGTCGGTGCTCGCGATCGTGTTGCCTTCTGGCGCGAAGATCTGCGTGCCCGTGTGGTAGTACGGGTCACTGAAGTCAACCTTCTGAGACCGCTCGTCGGTAATGGTGAGGCTCGAGATCACGATCTCGTATTTGCCAGCATTCAGACCGCCAATGATGCTGTCCCATGGCGTCGGCACGAACTCGGTCTTCGCGTCGAGCCGCTCAGCGATCGCGTTGCTGATGTCGACGTCGAACCCGACGAGTTCGTTCTTCGAATCAAACGAGTTGAACGGAGGGTAGGCTCCCTCGATGCCGACCCTCAGTGTGCCGCTGGACTCGACGCGCTCAAGCGCGTCTTTACTGCCACCGGCGCTACAGCCCGCGAGCAGCGCCGCCACGGAGATCATGCCGATGAGTCCGAGGACCTTGGTTTTCTTGTTCAGGAACATACTTCGTTTCTCCTTTGATGCGTCGGTAAGTTCAGATGATGCGTGGTGAAAATGGCGCGCCGCATGACGCTCACGGGGCTCGCCCCGCGCTCGAACGGCGCCTGGTGTGAGGGTGAGTCGGGTGTTAGTCGGTGTGGGCGCGCAGTGCTCCGTCAAGCCGGGAGAGCAGCTCTGCGATCTCCGCGGGTGTGGCGGTGAGCGGTGGAGCAACGAGGAGGTGCGGGACGACGGTCGCGTTTCCGCGGCTATCCGCACGCGTTGAGGCGCCAGGGTAGAGCACGAGTCCCCGGGCCATCGCCGCTCGATTGAGGGCATTCGCGCCGCCTCGGGCTGTAAGCGCGGGCGAGAGTTCGAGCGCGAGCAATAGCCCGGCACCTCGAACGTCAGTGATGGCACTCGGGTAGCGCGCCGCGAGGCTCTCGAGTCCTGAGCGCAGCTCTGCTCCCCGCAGGGCAACGTTCTCGAGCACGTCGCGTTCCGCATAGAACCGCAGCGCTGCAGCCGCCGCAGCGACCGCGACCGGGTGTCCGCTGTAGGTGTACCCGTGATGGAACACGCCGCCCGAGTCGCGGACTGCCTGCACGATAGGATCCGAGACGATCACACCAGACAGTGGCGCGTAACCGCCAGTGACGCCCTTCCCGAAGGTGATGAGATCGGGCACGATGCCCGAACGCTCGACGGCGAAATTCGTGCCGCAGCGCCCGAAGCCAGTCATTACTTCGTCGGCGATCAGCACGATGCCGTGCGTGCGGCAGATCTTCGCGATCTTCCGCAGCGCCTCGTGTTCGGGCTCGAACGCACCGAGCTGACTTCCAACGAGCGGCTCAAGGATGAGCGCTGAGATGTTCTCCGCGCCCTCGCTGCGCACGAGCTTCTCAAGCGCAGCAACGGGGGCCATCGCGTCGGCGCTGTCGCGCCAGCTCGGCAGCCTGAGAGTGCGCGGCAGCATTGGGGCATAGTGCTGCCGGCGCGATGCGTCTCCCCCGACCGCGAGGGCCCCGAGCGTGTTGCCGTGGTAGTTATCCCACATGCCGACAACGAGGTGGCGACTGCTCTCGCCGCGACTCAGGTGGTACTGCCGCGCGAGCTTGAACGCCGATTCGTTCGCTTCGGAGCCTCCGCTTGCGAAGAAAACGCGGGTGAACCCCTCGGGTGCGAGACTCTGGATACGTGCCGCGGCGTCGTGAAGCGCAGCGGTCTCGAAACGAAGCGTGTGCGCAAACCCAACCCGCAGCGCCTGCTCGCGCATAGCGTCGGCGATCTCGGTAACCCCGTGGCCGAGATTCGCGGCGACCGCTCCCGAGCTCCCGTCGAGGTACTCCGTGCCATCTTCAGCGTAGAGATAGCTTCCCTGCGCGCTGACGATCAGCGGGTAGTCGGCGCCGAAGTCACGGTGAAAAACCGCACTGCCGCTCATCCGCGGGCCGCCCGGAATGGCGAGGGCGCCACGCCACACTCGTCGCTACAGATCATCATCAACAACACTCCCTCGTGTTCGTTCTGTGAAACCTTTTTCTCTCTGCGAATATCTTGCAGCGCTGAAGAGCGGTTGTCAACCCGAACAACAGGCTGCCCCTTCAAGGGCTCTCCAGCACAAGGCCCCCATGGGCAGCACAAAGCCCCGACACCTCACAAAAGGCGCCGGGGCTGCGCCCAGCAAACACCGCCGCTAATCAGTCACGGTGCAGAACGCACGGCGCGCTAGTCGTCGATCGACAGTTCCTGCGGCAGCTTCAGCTCGCGGGTCGAGAGTTCCTCAACGTTGACGTCCTTGAACGTGAGCACGCGCACCGACTTCACGAAGCGGTCGGAACGGTAGACGTCCCACACCCACACGTCACCCATGGTGAGTTCGAAGTAGAAATCGTTGCCCGCGTCGTTCCGCTTGAGATCCACCTCGTTTGCGAGGTAGAAGCGGCGCTCGGTCTCGACTACGTATCGGAACTGACTCGCAATGTCGCGATATTCGCGAAACAGCGCCAGCTCTGCATCGCGTTCGTATTCCTCAAGATCGTCCTCATTCATCCCCTCCATCCTATGCCGGTTCGCCGACACGCGGGCACCGCGAAGCCCAGCTTGACCTATTCGAACATATGTTCGAATATGGTCGCATGAGTTCCGCGGCATCGCTCCCAGATCTGCGGCAGCGCATCAGCGAGATGCAGCCGCTGCGGATCGACGAGCGCGCACTCCCCACAGCGCCCGGGCTGCGGGCGCTGCTGCCGGGCGGCGCCCTGCGCGCGGGGTCCGCGTATTCGGTGCAGGGGTCATGGCAGCTCGCGCTCTCGTTCCTCGCGGAGGCGTCCCAGGGCGGCGCGTGGTGCGGCGTGCTCGGCTGCCCCGCGTTCGGCGCCGAGGCCGCGGTCTCCCTGGGCATCGCGCTCGATCGATGTGTGCTCATCCCCGATCCGGGCCGGCACGCGCTCACCCTCGCCGGCACGCTCAGCGAGACGCTCTCGGTCGTCGTCGCGCGCTTCGACAGCCGCGTCTCCCCCGCCGACATCGAGCGCCTCGGCGCCCGGCTCCGCGAGCACGGCTCCGCGCTCGTCGTGATGGGCGATTGGGCGCGAAGCGAGTCGCGCTTGACGGTGCTCTCCTCCCGCTGGGCTGGGCTCGGCGCCGGGCACGGCGCACTCACCACGCGGGAACTGACCGTACAGTCGGAGGACCGCCGGGGCACGAAGCGCCACGCCGTCAGGTTCGAGCGGGGCTGCCTGGCCAGCGACCGGGCCCCAGCGCCGCACACGACGCATCCCGGCCGCGCGCTCAGGGCGGTCTGACATGCCTCCCGAACGCGTCGTCACGCTGCACCTCGTCGACTGGCCGCGCGAGGATCCCCGGGCGGGGTCCGCTGCGGCCAGAGGCGCCGACCCCGAGGAGGCCCCGCCCGATTTCGCGCCCGTCTTCGCGAAGCTCACCGACCTTGTGCCCGCGATCGAGGAGCTTCGCCCCGGCCTCGTCGCGATGCGAGCGCGCGGCCCCGTGCGCTATTACGGCGGCGAGCGCGCGGTCGCGGAGGCGCTGCTGGAGTTCGCGCGCGCGGAGGGGCTTGGGCACGCGCGCGTCGGGATCGCTGACGGCAGGTTCGCGGCGGAGTTGGCGGCGAGCGCGGATCCGGATCCCGTCGATGGCATTCGAATCGTCGAGCCCGGCGGCGGCGCCGCGTTTCTCAGCGAGCTCCCCGTCGCGTGGGCGACGGACGAGAAGCTGGGGCAGCTGCTGCCCGGCCTCGGCATCTACACGCTCGGGGCGTTCGCCGCACTTCCCGAGGACGCGGTGCGGGCACGATTCGGGCCCGCCGGCGTGCTCGCGCACCGGCACGCGCGCGGCGAGGACGGCGAGCGTGGCGAGCCCGTGCGGGCGCAGCAGGCGGCGCGGGACTTCGCGCTCTCCCTCGATTTCGAGCCGCCCATCGCTGGCACCGAACAGCTCACGTTCGCCTGCAGCTCGCTTGTTGAACGCTTCATCGGCGCGCTCACCGAGGAGCGGCTCGTATGCACCTCGCTGCGGGTGACGCTCACCGACGACATCGGGATCCGTCACGAGCGCGACTGGGCGCACCCGAGGTTCTTCTCCCCGCAGGACGCGTTGGCGCGGCTGCGCTGGCAGTCCGAGAGCCTCGTGGCGGGGTTCACGGGCGCCGAGGAGCGCGCGGGTGCGGGGATCGCGACGGTGCGGATCGCCCCCGTGCGGACCGACAGGATCGCCTCGCACGAGCCCGGGCTCTGGACGAGCGGGCCGGACGAGCGCGTGCATCACCACCTGAGCCGGGCGCAGGGGCTGCTCGGTCCCGGCGGGGTCGGCACGGTGTCGCTCGACGGCGGCAGGCTGCTGCTCGAGCGGCAGCGGTTCACGCACTGGGGGTCCGCGCCGAAACGCGACCGGGCGCCCGGGCCGTGGCCGGGCGCGCTTTCCGCGCCGCTCCCGACGCTCGTGTTCTCCCCGCCGTTGCGGGCCCGGCTGCTCGACGAGGCTGGCAGCGTCGTCGGCGTCGACGCTGAGGATCTGCTCGCGGCCACGCCGTACGCGCTGCGCGTGGAGGGGCACCGGTCGCCGGGTGCTGTGCGGGGGTGGTCGAAGCCGTGGCCGATCCGCGAGCACTGGTGGGACGGCAGGCCGGAGCGGTTCAGGCTGCAGCTTGAGCTCGACACGGGCGACAGCTGGCTGCTGCTCGCACGCGTGCGCCCTGGTGAGTCGGACGGGGCGACGGCGACCTGGTTCGCGGAGGGCAAATATGACTAGCCCGACCGGCGCGTCCGACACCCCACAGTACGCGGAGCTCCACGCGCACTCGCACTACAGCTTTCTCGACGGCGCCTCCTCCCCCGAGCAGCTCGTCGCCGAGGCGCAGCGGCTCGGCCTCGCGGGGCTCGCGCTCACCGATCACGACGGCTTCTACGGGGCGCCACGGTTCGCGGAGGCAGCGCTGCCGACCCCGGAGTTTCTCACCGTCTACGGGGCGGAGCTCACGCTCGGGCTGGAGGCCCCGCAGCTTGGCGCGGCCGACCCCGCGGGAAGCCACCTGCTGCTGCTCGCGCGCGGCACCGCTGGCTACCACCGGCTCGCCTCCGCCATCACTGAGGGCCAGCTCGCCGGCGGCGAGAAGGGGCGTCCCGTCTACGACCTTGCGGAGCTCGCCGCCGCGGGCGAGGGCGAGTGGGCGGTGCTCACCGGGTGCCGCAAGGGCGAGGTGCGGCGTGCGCTTGAGCGCGACGGTCGAGCGGCGGCGGGCGTGGCGCTCGAGCGGCTCACGTCGCTGTTCGGGCGCGACAACGTCTACGTCGAGCTCACGCATCACGGGCATCCCGGCGACGACGCCCGCAATGCGGCGCTCGCCGAGCTCGCCACGGCTGCGGGTCTGCCGACGCTCGCGACGGGCGCGGTGCACGCCGCGACCAGGCCGGCGACACGCACCGCCGAGGCGATGGCCGCGGTGCGGGCGCGGCGCAGCCTCGCCGAGCTCGATCCGCATCTCCCCGCCGCCGGCGCGGCGCACCTCCGAAGCGCCGAGGCCATGCTCCGGCACTTCTCCCGCCACCCCGATGCCGTCGCGCGGACCGTGCCGCTCGCGCGCGAGCTCGCGTTCTCGCTCAGGGAGGCGACCCCGCGGCTGCCGAAACTCGACCTCCCTGCGGGGCACACGCAGATGAGCTGGCTGCGGGAGCTCGTGTGGCAGGGCGCCGCCGAACGCTACGGCGCGGGCCGGGACACCCTCGACGCCCCGCGGCGCGAGCGCATCGAACGCGAGCTCGACGTGATTGAGCAGCTCGACTTCCCCGGCTACTTCCTCATCGTGCACGACATTGTGCGGGAGGCGCGCGCACGCGGGATCCTCTGCCAGGGCCGGGGGTCCGCGGCGAACTCGGCGATCTGTTACCTGCTGAAGGTCACCTCGGTCGATTCGATCTTCTACGGTCTCCCGTTCGAGCGTTTCCTTTCGAGTCTGCGCGAGGAGGAGCCAGACATTGACGTCGACTTCGACTCCGAGCGGCGCGAGGAGATGATCCAATACGTCTACGAGAAGTACGGCAGGCGCAACGCGGCCCAGGTCGCGAACGTCATCACCTACCGCCCGAAGGCGGCGATCCGGGACGCCGCGAAGGCGCTCGGCTACAGCGTCGCCGAGCAGCGCGCGTGGACGCGCAGCATCAGCCACCACGACGCGTTCCCCGCCGAGCAGTCGAGCACTGCTGCGGGGGCTGAGCCCGAGGACCCCCCGGCGAACGCCCGCGAGCGCTCCCGCCGGAGGCCACGCGCGGCCGCGGCGGCCGACGCGCACTCGCCATACGCCGCGATCCCGGAACCGGTGCTGCGGCTCGCGAACGCGTTCAAGGGGGCGCCCAGGCACCTCGGCATCCACTCGGGCGGGATGGTGCTCACCGAGCGTCCCGTCGGCGAGGTCTGCCCGATCGAGCACGCGCGCATGGAGAAGCGCACCGTGCTGCAGTGGGACAAGGACGACTGCGCGGCGATGCGGCTCGTGAAGTTCGACCTGCTCGGCCTTGGCATGCTGAGCGCGATCGACAAGACGCTGCGTATGGTCGCGGCGGCGACGGGTGAGGAGTGGACGTTCGACTCGATCCCGAAGGAGGAGTCGGGGGTCTACGACATGCTCTGCCGGGGCGACGCGATCGGCGTGTTCCAGGTTGAGAGCCGCGCCCAGCTCAACACCCTGCCGCGGCTGCGCCCGCGGAGCTTCTACGACCTTGTCATCGAGATCGCGCTCATCCGCCCGGGCCCCATCCAGGGCGGCGCCGTGCACCCGTATCTGCGCCGGCGCGCCGGCAAGGAGGAGATCACCTATTCGCATCCGAGCCTCGAGCCCGTGCTCGCTCGGACCCTCGGGATCCCGCTCTTCCAGGAGCAGCTCATGCAGATCGCGACGACGGTCGGCGGGTGCACCGGTGAGGACGCCGACCTGCTCAGGCGCTCGATGGGTTCCAAGCGCGGCAAGGAGCGAATGGATTCGCTCCGGGAGAAGATCTTCGCCGGGATGCGCGCGAACGGGATCGACGGCGAACAGGCGCAGCTCGTGTACACGCAGCTCGAGTCGTTCGCCGACTTCGGGTTCGCGGAAAGCCATTCGATCAGCTTTGCGCTCATCGTCTACGTCAGCTCGTGGATCAAGCTGCACTACCCCGCCGTGTTCCTCGCCGGGCTGCTGCAGTCGCAGCCAATGGGGTTCTACTCGCCGCGCAGCCTCGCCGAGGACGCGAAGCGGCACGGCGTCGTCGTGCGCCCGCCAGACGTGCAGTTCTCCGCCGTGCACGCGGGCGTCGAGCCGCTCACGCTGGGCGCCGCGGCGGAGACCGGGCCGGGCCCTGCGTCCGTCCCAGACGTCGCCCCCTCGCAGCTCGCACCCACCGGGCTGCCCGAGTGCGCGGCGGGCGACCATCCGCCCGTCGGGCCGTTCGACGAGACCGCCCCGGACACGAGCGGCAAGCACCGCAGGGACGGGCGGTTCGCGGTCAGGCTCGGGCTCTCCGAAGTGCGCGGGATCGGCGTGAAGATCGCCGAGCGCATCGTGGCGGCGCGCGCCGCCGGGCCGTTCGCTGACCTCGCGGATCTCGCCAGGCGTGCGGATCTCGACCGCGAGCAGCTCGAGGCGCTCGCGTCGTCGGGCGCCTGCGCCGGCCTTGGGCTCTCGCGACGCGACGCGCTCTGGGGCGCCGGGCCGGCCGCAGATAACCGGGATCGATACCTGCCGGGCATCGCCGTCCACGTGCAGCCGCCGCTGCTTCCCGTGCTGACCGACGCCGAGCAGACCTCGCTCGACCTGTGGACGACTGGGGTGGCGACCGGAACGCATCCGCTCGCGCTGCTTCGGGACTCGCTCGATGCGCGCGGCATCATCCGCTCCGACCTCGCCCGGCGGTCGCAGAACGGCTCAACTGTTCAGGTCGCCGGCCTCGTCACCCACCGCCAGCGGCCGGGCACGGCCGCCGGAGTGACCTTCCTCACGCTTGAGGATGAGAGCGGCACCGTCAACGTCGTCGTGTGGGCGAAGGTGTGGCAGGCGCATCGGCTCGTCGCGCAGTCGGCGCCGGCGATGATCGTTCGCGGCGTCGCCGACAGATCCCCCGAGGGAGTCTTCAACGTCATCGCGCACGGCTTCGAGCCGCTTCCGGCGCCGCAGGCTGTCGCGTCGAGGGACTTCCGTTAGCTATGCTGGCGAGGTGCACACCTCTACTGCTTTGCTCACCGATCACTACGAGCTGACTATGGTCGACGCCGCGCTAAAGGCCGGCACCGCGAACCGCAACAGCGTCTTCGAGCTCTTCGCTCGCAGGCTCTCGGGAGCACGTCGCTACGGTGTTGTCGCCGGAACCGGCCGACTCCTCGAAGCGGTCACGAACTTCCGCTTCGGTGACGCCGAACTCGACTTCCTCCGCGCAAACAACGTCGTGAGCGCCGAAACGATCGACTGGCTGGCGAACTACCGCTTCACCGGAGACATCTGGGGCTACCCGGAGGGCGAGGTGTTCTTCCCGGGCTCCCCGCTCATCACGGTCGAAGCGAGCTTCGCCGAGGGCGTCATCCTTGAGACGCTCGCGCTCAGCATCATGAACTACGACTCCGCCGTCGCGACCGCCGCATCCCGCATGGTCTACGCCGCGAACGGCAAGCCGCTTGCCGAGATGGGCTCGCGTCGCACCAGCGAGCGCAGCGCGGTCGCCGCGGCACGAGCCGCCTACATTGCGGGCTTCAGCGCCACGTCGAACCTCGAGGCTGGTCGCAGCTACGGGATCCCCACCATGGGCACCGCAGCGCACTCGTTCACGCTGCTCCACGACTCCGAGCGCGAAGCCTTCGAGGCGCAGATCGCAGCATTCGGCCCGGACACGACGCTGCTCGTGGACACGTACGACACCGAGCAGGGCGTCCGCACCGCCGTCGAGGTCGCCGGCACCGGGCTTGGGGCCGTGCGCATCGACTCTGGCGACCTGCCCGTCGTCGTCGTCGAGGTCCGCGAACTGCTCGACTCGCTCGGCGCCACGAACACGCGCATCACCGTGACCAACGACCTCGACGAGCACACCGTCGCCGCGCTCGCGGCCTCACCGGTCGACTCGTTCGGCGTCGGCACTTCGGTCGTTGTCGGCTCGGGCAGCCCCACGATGGGCATGGTCTACAAGCTCGTCGCACGCGAGGACGACAACGGCGAGTGGGTGTCCGTCGCGAAGAAGAGCACCGACAAGGCCTCGGTCGGCGGCCGCAAGAGCGTCCGCCGTCTGCACAACGCACGCGGCGCGGCACGTGCAGAACTCATCTACCTCGGCGACGGCCCAGGTGGCGCAGACGAGGGAGCCGAGGTCGCGGACTCGAGTCGTGAGGTGCTCGAGCACCTGGTGATCGGCGGCGAGATTCAGCCGCAGTATGTCGGCGCCGACGGTATCGAGCTGGCGCGCGAGCGGCACCGCACGAGCGTGGCCGAGCTCCCCCGCGTCGCGATGAGCCTCACTCGCGGCGACCCCGCGATCCCGACCGAGTACCGCTAGGCCCAGTCCTGGGGTTTGGGGCCCCAGATCTGAGCACTCACCCGCAGGCACCACCGGTACATCTGGGATCTGCGATGCTAATGCCCGTCACCCGCCTGCGCGGACATTGGTGCTGCAGATCACAGGCGAACCGGCCGACAGGTGATCCGGCCGACAGGCGAGGCGGCCAACAGCCGGTGTAGGAACCCCTACTTCTTCATCCGCTCGTAGACCTTCTTGCAGTCCGGGCAGACCGGGAAGCGCTCGGGGTCGCGCGACGGCGTCCACTTCTTGCCGCACAGCGCGCGGACCGGCTTGCCGGTGACCGCCGACTCGACAATCTTGTCCTTCGGAACGTAGTGCGAGAACCGCTCGTGGTCGCCGTCCTCGATCTGTGAATCCTCGAGCAGCTTTTCGAGCTCGCGGTCCATAACGTCGAGGCCGCCGCCGGTGTCAGGAGTGTCGCGCGTGAAGATACCCATACCGGCATTCTACTCGCTCGCGGCGCCAGCGAACTGGCAACTTCGTTAGTCGAAGATCTGGGTGACGGCCAGGATCTCAGGACCCTGCTTGTCGAAGATACGACCCCCGATTGCGACCCCTGCAAGCAGCACGATGAGGCCGAACCCGACGCCGAAGAGCAGCGCGAAGATGTTCCCCATGAACGACGGGTCCGCGATCGCCGCAGCCGAAATCCACACGGGAGCGACCGAGAGCACGAGGGCGACAACCATGGAGACGGTCTGCGACGTGCCCGATCCTGATCCCGACCACTGCGGCTGGACGAACGGGCTGTCGCCTGGGCGCGTCGCGGGGTACGGCATGAGCGCAGAGAACACGCTCGCGACGCCCGTCGCGATGAGCAGCACGCCAACGTTCATGCCGATCACCGCGGGCAACACCCGCCAGTCCCCCATGAAGGTGACCGTGAGGCTCGAGCCGATCACCGCAACGGGCACGCCAAACATGAGGGCGGGGGCGAGCCTGCCCGCGCGATCGGCCCAGCCGCGGATGCCGCTCGCCACGTGCTCCCAGATCGCCGTCGAGTCCATTGCAATGTCGTTGTGCTGCGACCAGCCAAGGAGCAGCATGAAGATCGGCAGCGGCAGCGCCGCGGCCAGCGCGACGTCGGCGCCTGCGATGAGGAACGCGGCGACAACGGCGATGGGGGCGATCGGCAGCGCGATGAGCGCGATGCGGTACCGGGGGTCGCGCTGCCAGTAGGTCAGCTGCCGCGCGGCAATCACGGGGGCGGGCTTCGCGGGGAAGCGCTCGAACCAGCCGAGGCCACGGCGGGCGCTCAGGATGTCGCGCGGGCGCTCAATCGAGGTGAGCGACTTCGCCGCGATGCCAAACCATGCGATCGCGAGCACGATGATGGTGCCGGCGAGCACACCGAGGCGCAGGGTCGCGGTCGAGTCGTCGCCAGCGATGGCATCCCCGATCGCGGCGAACGGTGCGCCGAATGGCGTCCAGCCGAGCACGCCAGCGGCGTCGACGAGCACCTGGTTGGTATCCGAGCGCAGGCTCTCCGCGACGACGAACACGAGCAGCGGCAGGACGGCGATGCACAGGATCCCGCCGGTGAGGCGCAGGCCCCCGGCATACCTGTCACCAATCGCGAGCTGCGAGAGGCCCGAGCCGAAGCGCACCGCGACAATCGCGAGCAGCGCGGCGAGCACGAGCGCGACCGGGCCGATCCAGCCCGCCGCATGCCACTCGGGGCGCGCAAACCAGAGCGCGACGAGCCAGACGAGCATCACCAAGAACGGCCACGACACGATCGTCGTGACGAGCATCGACAGCGCGACCGACCCCGACTTCGCGGGGAACTGGCCGAACTGCCGCGGCACGAGGTTTCGGCGGCTGTCGAACAGCGGGACCAGCAGCGCAAGGGCGAGCACGACCGCGCCGATCGTCACGTCAAGCACGTTCCGGATCCCGCCGGGCTCCGTGAACCAGGAGATCGCGAAGGGCGAGACCGCGGCGACGCCGAGGCATAGCACGAGCAGCAGGGCGACGCGTGCGGCGCGCACAACCGAGCCGCGGAACAGGCCCCCGGCGAGCGCTACTCGGAGTCGGAAGAGCCGTGCAACCACTGCAGCCCCTTCTGCGACTCGTCGATACCGGTAAGCGCCCGGAATCGATCTTCGAGACTCACGCCGTCACGCACCTCGTCAACGGTGCCCTGCGCGATGACGGAACCGTCGACGATGATGACGACGTGATCGCAGACGCGCTGAATGAGCTCGAGGCTGTGGCTCGACATAACGACGCTGCCGCCGCCGGCGACGTACTTCTCGAGAATGTCGGTCACGTTCGCCGCAGACACGGGATCGATCGCCTCGAACGGCTCGTCGAGCACGAGCACCTCGGGCGCGTGGATCATCGAGCAGGCCAGCGCGATCTTCTTCTGCATGCCAGCGGAGTAGTCAGAGACGAGCCTGTCGAGCGCGGACTCGAGCCCGAAGGCTTCGGCGAGTTCGGCGCTCCGCTTGGCGACCTCGGCCTCGGCGACGCCGTGAAGAACGCCCGAGTAGTAGAGGAGCTGACCGCCGGTGAGGCGGTCGAAGAGCCGCAGGCGGTCGGGCAGGGTTCCGATGAGGCGTTTGGCGGCGGCGCCATCAGCCCAGACGTCGACGTCACCAACGGCGACGCGGCCGGAGCTCGGGCGCAGCAGCCCGCTGATCATCGAGAGCGTGGTGGTCTTGCCTGCGCCGTTCGGGCCGACGACGCCGGTGAGCGAGCCGCCGTGCACCTCGAACGAGACTTCGTTCGCCGCGACCGTCGAGCCGAACACCTTGGTCAGCATCTCGGTGCGCAGAACGACAGGGTTCTGCTCGGCAACGCGGCCACGCTCGCGCGCACGGACGACCGAGGGCGTCGGCACCTCGATGCGGTTGCGTGCGGGGGCCTCAGCCGATGTCGCTGCGTCCGCCGGGCGGGTCCGGCGCGCGCGCGGCGCGGCGGCGGGAGCCGCGGCACCGGCGGCAGCGTCTGAGCGCGCGGGCGTTGCCTCGGCGGCGCCGGTCTCTTCGGGAGCTGGCGTCGCCGCTGCGGACTCGGAAGTCGTCACCGCGGGAGCTGGCGTCGTCACCGCGGGAGCTGGCGTCGTCGCCGCGGGCCGGGCCGATACTGGCGGGGCGACGGCGGGCTCTTCGGCGCCGGCGCTCGGCATATCCGCGAACGACGGCAGCGCGTCGGAGGGGCGCTTGGCGGGAGTTTCTGCAGCGCCGACCCCTACGTCCGGCAGTGCATCAGACGACGAAGGCGGGGTTTCTGGCAGCACCCAACTAACCTACCAAACGATTCAAGCTCTGTGAGCCTGTTGCCTGACTACTTTGAGGTTTCGGAGGCGCGCAGGCGTTCCGCGTCCGCACGCGACAGCAGCGATTCGATCGCAGCGCCAAACCGGCGCGTCGGCGAACCCGGCGTCGTGTCGCCGAAGTAGCGTGTCGACCACTCCCCGAGCCGCTCGCGCGCGCCCTCGTCGCCGATCACCCGGTCGAGTACGTCCACGATGTTGTCGGTGTCGGCAGCGTCGAGCCACTCGCACACACTCAGGTAGCCGCCCTCGTCGACCTCGGCTTCCTCGGACACCGGGCGCGTCACCATCAGCGGCCGGCCGGTCGCGAGCCTGTCGTAGACCATCGCGGAGATGTCGCAGATCGCGACGTCGGGGGCGCGGAGCTGCCAGCCGAGCACGGGCGACTCGTCGTAGACGTGTTGCGCGGCAGGGTCGGCGGCGTTCGCGGTAGCGAGCATCGCGATGATCCGGTCGTTCGCGGCACCGAACTCTGCGCTCACGACGCCGGAGCGCGGGTGCGGCCGGTAGACGACCCGATGCCGCCCAGTCTCGAGCAGCCGGGTGACGAGCGTTTCGCCGTGAGTGAGCACGGACCCGTAGCTCGCCGCCGGCCGGTCGCCCTCCCACGTTGGCGCGTAGAACACGACCGTCCTGTCGTCTGGCGTGTAGGCGGGCTCGCCGTCGAGGTGGTCCGCCTGGGGACGCCCGATCGGAACCGTGCGCGCCTCGACGTCGTACTGCCAGAGCGCCTTGGACAGGCGGGCACGCGCCGCGTCGCCAGCGACGAACGCGTAGTCGTACGTCTTGTACTGGTTGCTCGTCATGTACATCTTGTCGCTCTCACCATGATTGATGAAGACGTGCCAACGCTCGCCGTACCGCATCATCTGGAAGTTGCGCGTGTTCTGGTTGACGTACAGCACGACGTCGAGCTGCTGCGTCGCGATGAAGTTCTCAATGCTCGTGACCTTCGGCACGTAGGCGACATCGAGGCCGCTCTCGCGCATGAGCTGCAGCGCACCCGCGGCGTTGCGTGCGAGCACGACGACGGGCCTGGTCTTCGCGAGCTCCTGCAGGGGCGCGTACCACTGGCGCATCTGGTAGATGTTGACGTCGCTGTCGGCGAAGTAGACGCCGACGCGGTAGTGCTGCTCGGGCAGCGGGCCGCGCTCGTCAAGCAGCCCTTTGAGCTCAA
The DNA here is from genome assembly GCF_013409595.1 of Leucobacter aridicollis. Taxonomy (NCBI): domain Bacteria; kingdom Bacillati; phylum Actinomycetota; class Actinomycetes; order Micrococcales; family Microbacteriaceae; genus Leucobacter; species Leucobacter aridicollis. The sequence continues at coordinate 2,173,318 of NZ_JACCBD010000001.1, forward strand.
AGAAGGCGCGGCGTCCCTTCAGGACACGCTTCGCGAGCTTCACGGCGCGTTTGCTGTCCTTCATAATCTGCATCCCACCAGAATAGCCCGCCCCGCATCGGGCTGAGCTGCAGCCCGCTGTGGGAAGATCGACGGGTGGTTGATTCCCCCGGTGTGATGCTCCCTCCCCTGCCAGACGTGCCAGCGGTGAGCTACGTGATGCCAGTGCTCAACGAGGAGGGATTTCTCGAGCGCGCGGTGCACACGATCCTGAACCAGGACTACCCGGGCGAGAAGGAGATCGTGCTCGCCCTCGGCCCCTCCCGCGATGCGAGCGACGAGATCGCCGCGCGGATCGCCGCGGCGGATCCCCGCGTCCGCCTCGTCGCGAATCCCGAGCGCGATATCCCTGCCGGGCTCAACCACGCGATCCGGGCGAGCTCCCATCCGGTCGTGATCCGGGTCGACGCGCACTCCGAGCTCACGCCCGACTACACGCGCCGCGGGGTCGCGGCGCTCCGGGAGACGGGCGCCGCGAACGTTGGCGGAGTCATGCGTGCGGCGGGCTCCTCCCCCGTCCAGCGGGCGATCGCGCGCGGCTACAACAGCCCGTATGGGCTTGGCGGCGGCGCCTACCACGGCGACGGCACGCCCGGCCCGGCGGAGTCCGCGTACCTTGGAATCTTCCGCCGCGAGGCGATCGACGCGGTCGGTGGCTACGATCCCGGCATCCTGCGCGGCGAGGACTGGGAGCTCAATCTCCGGATCCGGCGCGCGGGCTTCACCGTGTGGTTCGAACCGGCGCTCGGCGTCACCTACTGGCCGCGCGCGAGCTTCAGCGACCTCGCCAAGCAGTTCTTCGCGACGGGCACGTGGCGGGCGGTGCTCGTGCGCAAGTACGGGCGGGCGAACCCGTGGCGGTTCTTCGCGCCGGGCCTCCTCGTCATCTCGCTCGTCGTGTCGCTCGTCGTGCTCGCGCTTCAGGTCACCGGCGTCGTGCCGTGGGGCTGGTGGTCGCTCGGCTGGGCGCCGCTCGCCGCGTACGCGCTCGCCATCTGTTTCGCCGTGTGGCGCATCCCCGATCAGCGGGGCGCGCGCGACCGCCTGCTCACCGGCGCCACGCTCGTGACGATGCACACGAGCTGGGGAACCGGGTTTCTGCGCGGCATCGTGTTCGGGGGCGGCCGCGTCGTCGACCGCTCGCGCGCGTAGCCGCGGGTCGCGGTGGCGTGCGAGCGGTCGACGATCAGGATCAGCCGCCCAGCGTCACCGTCTGAGGAACGGCAACGGATCGATCGGCTGCCCGCCCAGCGTGAGCGCCAGGTGCAGGTGAGCGCCGAACGACATGCCGGTGTTGCCGACCCGGCCGACCTGCGAGCCGATCTCGACGGTCTGGCCGACGCGCAGGTCGTGTGACCCGTCCTCCATGTGGCAGTAGCGGCTCGTCAGCTCTTGCCCGTCGACGCTGTGTTGCAGCTTCGCCGAGAACCCGCACCCGTCACTCGCCCAGCCGGCTTCGACGACCACGCCGGTCGCGACAGCGAGCACGGGGGTGCCCCCTGCCGCCGCGATGTCCTGGGCGTCGTGGAAGCCCTCGACCGGCGCGCTCCGATAGCCGAATCCGTCGGTCAACGGCCATTCGCTGTCAAACGGCAGCCGCACGGCGGAGCTCGGCAGGGCTCCGGCGGCGATCTGGCCGACGGCGATCTGCCCGAAGCTCGGCCGTCCGGCCGCGCCTCCCCCGGCCGACTCCTCGGGTTCCGGCTGCGGCTCCTCCTCGATGCGCACGCTGCCGACGGCGTCGAGCACCGACCTCGCGGCCGGGACGTCGACCCCGGGCAGCCGCTGCGCGGTCGCCGCGGCCGGGCGGGCGTCGCCCGCGCCCGAGGGCTGGCGCACCGCCGGCACCAGCGCTGGGAACACGGCCGCGCCAAACATCAGCGTCGCGCTCGTGAGCGCGAGCCCGGCGGCGACCGCGCGGCGGGCCGTGCGCCGCGCCAGCCGCGGGCGCGGCACTGGCTGCGCCGCGCGCGGCGGGGGCGTGAGATACGAGCTCGGGGTGTCCTGTCGGTCGCCCTGGGCGGCCGTCATGTCCGCGCCGCGCGCCCGGCGCACGCTGGCGGCGCGTTCGCGAGCCACGGCGCCCTCAGCGCGCAAGGAGATCCTGCATCGCCGTGATCTCCTCCGTCTGGTCCGCGACGACCTGCTCCGCGAGCGCACGCACCTTCGGGTCGTTGCCCTCCGCGAGCGCATCCTTCGCCATGTCGACGGCGCCCTCGTGGTGCGCGATCATCTGCTCGAGGAAGAGCCGGCCGACGTCGTCGCCGCTCGCGCTCTCGAGCGCCGCGAGATCCTCCGCTGAGAGCATCCCGTCCATGCCGCCGTGCGCCGAGTGCGACGCGGAGCCCTCCGGTTCGTAGGCGACGCCCCACTCCTCCAGCCAGGAGAGCATCTTGTCAATCTCGGGCTGTTGCGCGGCCTTGACCTGCGCGGCGATCTCGGCGACGGCAGGGTCGACGCCATCGGCCGCGAGCACGATGTCGGACATTTCGATGGCCTGCTCGTGGTGCGGAATCATCATCGTGACGAACATTTCGTCGGCGGCATTCGCCTGGCTCTGCGGCGCCGCGGACTCGGCCGGCGGGCGCGAACCGGTGTCGCTAGCCGTGCTCGCGCAGCCTGCGAGCGTTGCCGAGGCCGCCAGTGCGAGCGCGCCAAAAAATAGGGTCTTCTTCATGGGAGTGTCCTTCAAGTCGGTGTGAATCAATGTGCGTGGGGCGGCGCGTGGCGCCGCGAGCCCGCAAATGGGCCGCGCACGGATTCAGGTTCGACTGATCGAGAGGACGATGAGGGACGGCGTCGGCGCGGGCAGCGAGGCGCGCACGGTCGCGGCAGCTGTCGCTGCCCGGAACCGGAGCGCGCTCGCTGCGGTTCCCGATCTGGGGATGACGAGCAACAGCATGCCGACAATGAGCGCCAGCGCGCAGGCCGCCGCCATCGCGTCGTGCCCGGGCTCCTCGTGGCTGGCTGGCAGGGGTTCATGGAGCGCGCCTGCGTGCGCGGCGTCGGCGATCGGGTGCTCGGCAGCGGTCTCGCCGCCGGCAATCGTGGCCGCCGTCTGGCCGTGCGGCTCGCCCTGTGCGGTGCCACCGGCCGAGAGCGCCACTGCCCCGGTCGTCGCGTGCGCCGCGTCCGCTGACGCGCCGCTGAGCGTATGCATGCCGAGCAGACCAACGATCACGAGGAGCACGCCGGTGAGCGCGACGAGGATCGCGCGGACCGGGCGCTGGGCCCGGGGTCCGCGCGGCGCGATCCCGTCGTTCATCTGCATTGCTCGGAACAGTAGCAAGTCTGGCTGACAGGCCGCTTAACCCGCCGGCCGATCGATCCTGATCTACGCGTCCCGCTCGAGCGCAGCGCCGAACGCCCCGCGCTCGGCGAGCCTGTCGACGACGCGGGCCGAGGCCGCACCGTCGTCGTGCGGCGTGAACCGTGCCTGCCACGCCGCGTACGCGGGCCGATAGTCGGCGATCCACGGTGCCGCGCGCCCGTGCTCGCGCACCTGCGCCGCGAGCGGGAGCAGTTCGTCGCGCTGTTGCAGCAGCGGCCCGGGGGCGCTCGCCTCGAAGTCGAACGTAAACCCGCGCTCGGCGTCCCGGTACTCCGCGAGGTCGGGAACGTAGAACGCGAGCGGTGTCCCCGCGACAGCGGCGTCGAACATGACCGAGGAGTAATCGGTCACGAGCAGATCGGCGGCGAGGATCACGTCGTTGATGTCGGGATGCGCGGTGGCGTCGATGACGCGCGGATTGAGCCTGAGATAGCTGCCGAGCTCGTGCGTGCGGGTATGCCCACGCGCCACGACGATCCAGTCCTCGCCAAGCGCATCGGCGAGCGCGTTCACGTCGAGCGCGTCGACGACGGTGGTGCCGCGATCGCGCCAGGTGGGCGCATAGACAATAACCGAACGCCCGTCGGGGATGCCGAGCGTCTGCCGCGCCGTCGCCGAAGCAACGGGGTTCATCTCGCCAGCGAGGTCGGCCACCGCAAGCCTGTCGTCGCGCGGGTAGCCGGTCTCGAGGATCTCGCCGTCGAACGCGTAGCTGTTGCGGAACTGGTCCGTCGAGTGGCCGTTCTGCGAGAGCAGCATGCTCCACCGGCGGCTCTCACGCTTGATCGCGAGCTTCGTGCGCAGCGAGACGTTCGGGCGCCCGAGCGCCAAGTGTTTGAGCATGGTGCCGTGCCACGTCTGCAGCACGATTTGGTCTGGCCCGCGCTTGAACCCGAACCGCAGCCAGTCGTTCACAATCAGGAGCCTGGCCATCCGCCTGGCGGCGAACCAGTCGACGCCCCCGACGAGCAGGGCCGTCGCGCCGGCAGGCACGTCCTGGCGCTCGCTCGTCACGCTCCAATAGCGCGGAAGTTCGGGGTAGCGCGCGGCGATCTCCCGGTCGAGCGCGAGCGGATTGCAGCTCACCTGCCGACCGTAGAAGCTCTCGAAGAAGACACCGCCCGGCTCAACGAGTTCGGACGCTGGGAGCCGCAGCCGCTCGATCGCCGCGAGGACGCGGCGGGCCGAGTTGCCGTCGCGGTGAGGGTGGAACCGGGCGGCGATCGCCGCGGCGGCACGCGACGCCTCGCGGCGGGCCGGGGTGCCGGCGGTGACCAGCTCGCTCAGCGACGCGGTGACCTCGCCCCAGGAGCGGGCGATGGTCGAGCCTGCGGTGACCTCGAGCGCCTCGTACAGGCCGCGCGTCGCGGTGTACGCCTCGAGGTCGGGCGCGAACCACTGGATCGGGCGCTCGAGGAGCGAGAAGTCGACGGCGATCGAGGAGAAGTCAGTGATGACCGCGTCGAAGGCACCGAGCAACGGCGTGATGTCACGGGCGAGGTCGCCGCCCAGCAGGTGAATGCGGTCGCCGACAGCCGCGCCGTACTCCCCTTCTCCGAGCGGGTGGGAGCGAATGACGAGGCGCGCGTCGACGCGCGCGAGGGCGGCGACGATCTCCGCCACCTCGGCGTCCGTCGGAATGGCCGGATCAGGCTCGCCGTCGCGCCAGGTCGGCGCATAGAGCACGAGCGGCCCGGCAGCGAGCCCGCCCTGCAGCTGCGGCGCAAGCATGTCGAGGACGCGCTCGCGCGCCGCGGCCGCCACGGTCGGGTCCGCCGCCTGGGCTGCAAGCTCGTCGTCGCGCGGATCGCCGAGCACGGCTACCTTACCCGGAGCGACCCTGAAGGCTGAACGCAGGCGTTCGGCGGCTGTCACGGAGCCGGCAACGTACAGGCTCACCTGCTTGGTGCCGCGGGCGTACATCCGTTGCAGGACGCCACGGAGTGGCGCGGGCCCGCGGACGGCGGTCGTGACGGCGGAGTCGAGGTGGATCCGTTTGAGTGGCGCCCCGTGCCAGAGCTGCACGACGGTTCCGCCGAAGACTCCGAACCGGTTCACGTCGCCGAGGCCGTGGGTCACGACCAGCGTCTCGGCGCGGAGCGTCGCCCAGAAGCCGTGGCGGCTGCGCCTGACCACGGGAGTGAACGATTCGGCCTCGGCGAGCGCGCCCTCGGTCTCGTCGGCGACGAGCCAGACGATGTGAGCGTCAGGCCGGCTGTCGCGAAGCTCACGCGCGAGCGCGAGCGCCCCCTCGCCGACGCCGATCCCACTGCCGAACGCCCACGTTCCCGGCACCCGGGGGACGAAGAACGCGAGGAGCCATGACAGAACATATTTCGGGATCGCGAGAAGCTTCGAGAGGTTGCTGCTCGCGAACTGGAATCGGCGTGTACTCATTGATGTCCACTGTAGAACACGAAAGCGGGCACTGTTTCGAGTGCCCGCTTTCGTGAGAGAGGAGAGGTGGCTACCAGTCCAGCGTTCCGAGGGTTGCAGTAGTCTGACCGGCCACGCCCCGGCGGGTGTAGTCGATGGTCACTTCGCTATCGCCAGCGTGCATGCGGATCAGCGCCGAAACCGACGTGCCGTCGGCGGCGGGAACCCCGTCGACCGCGGTGATGACGTCGCCGACCTTCAGCCCGGCCTTCGCCGCCGCCCCGTCGCGGACGACCTCCTTGATCAGCCCGCCCGCGTGGTTCGCGTCCTCGTCGTCGTCGAGGCTCGAATCCACGACGCTCGCGCCGAGCAGTCCGTGGGTCGGCTTCTCGCCTGCGATGATCTCGTCGGCGACGCGCGCAGCGAGGTCCGACGGGATCGCGAACCCGAGGCCGGCGCTCGACGCGGTGCCCTCGGTCGCACCCGGCGACGCGATCGCCACGTTGATCCCGATGAGCTCGCCCTTGGCGTTGAGCAGCGCACCACCGGAGTTGCCCGGGTTGATCGACGCGTCGGTCTGCACGACTGGCAGCGTGACCTGCCCGCCGGTCTGCTGCGTGTTCTCCTGCTCGCCCGGCGTATCGAACCGGAAGTCCCACGGGAAGCCGCGACCGCTGTCGCCCTCGCCGCGCGGGTCTTCCTGACCCTCCTGGCTCGGGTCCTGCGGAATCAGCGCGCTACCGACCGAGATGCCACGGTTCAGTGCGCTCACGACGCCGCTGGTCACGGTGTTCGAGAGACTCATCGGGGCCCCGATCGCGACCGCGAGGTCGCCCACGTTCACGTCGGCCGAGCTGGCGACGGCAATCGGAGTGAGGTCCTCTGCTTCGACCTTCACGACTGCGATGTCCGAGTACGGGGCGACGCCGACGAGCTTGCCGTCGAACACGCGGCCGTCGCTGTGCTTCACCCGGATGCGCGGATCAGTCGCCGCACCGTCGAGTGTCACGACGTGTGCGTTGGTGATGATGTAGCCGTCCTCGCTGTAAATGACGCCCGAGCCGGAACCGGCAGCGTTCTGCGACTCGACGGACAGCGTCACGACGCTCGGCGTCGCGACCATCGCGACGCCCGAGATGTCGGTCGCCGTGTCCGGATTGTTCAGCTTGACCGTGCCGCCCTGCTGGGACACCGCGTTGCCCTTCGGGATCGAGTTGGCGACAACGAGCGACGATACTCCCCCGCCGACGATGCCACCGATGAGCGCAGCGACCGCAAGGCCAGCGAGGAAGGTGCCTGTCGAGTGAGTGCGCTTCTGGGCCGGCGCGTTCGGAGCTTGCGGCGACGTCGCGGACGCGGACGCGGACGCGGACGCGGACGCGGCGAGGGTCTCGTGAAGCGCCTGCGTGGGGTACTCCTGGGTGAGCTGGGGCTGCGAGTCAGCGTGTGTCGACGGGTTCCCACCCTGCTGGGCGGTCGGGTAGCCGCCCGGCTGCATGCCGAATGTCGCGCCGGGGGCCGCGGACGGCGTCGTCGCTCCCCCCGCGGGAGTCGCGTCCGGGGCGGCGGGAGCGGCGGGTGCGTCCAGCGGGGTGCTTGGAGTGGTCGCCGGCGCCTCCTGGCCTGCCGCCTCAGGGGTGCCGCCGGGGGCGGCGCTCGGGGTGGCCTGCTCGTGCGAGTTCTGCGTCGGCGTCGCGCCGCCGAACTGCGGTGCGGGGTCGGCCACCGGGTGCGACGTCGGCCCCGGCTGGCCCTGCTCCTGCGCTCCTGCCGCGCCCGCAGCGGGGTGCTGCGGCTGCTGCGGTTCTTCAGGGTCGACGGGCTGACCCGCGGTGTCGTTATTTTCAGCCATCGTGGCTCCTCTCTCGATGACTCCAGCATTCCGTCTAATCCTATGAATTTGATTTGGATAGGCTCCAGAATGACTGCAGATCGCGAGATTGTGCGCACGAGGAGCCTACGATCCGTGCGTTCTGCGGAGGGCGACGATCCCGCCGAGCAGCCCGCCCGCCCCCAGCAGTCCTGCGGCGAAGAGCATCGGGCGTGGCGCCGTCGCAGCCCCGGTTGCAGCGATGTCGGCGGTGGGCGCGACCTCGGCGGCGGGCTCCACCAGTTCGGCGGTCTCGGCTGGCACCCCGTAGTCATCGCACCATGGCACGAACCTCTCGGCGCCGGCTTCGGACTGGTCCTCCGCTGTAACGCACGCCTGTACGGTGACCCACCCGCGGGTGCCCTCGGGGATATCGAATGGCGCGGCGTCGACCCAGACGTCGGGCTCCGCGAGCGACAGCGTGGCGGTTCCGAGCTCGGTCGCGCCGTCCGGAACCTCCGGCTGCCGGGTCGGGCGCTCGTCGGACTGGAAATAGGTGAGTCGCACGACGACCGGGATTCGCTGGTTGTCGGAGTCCCGGAGCCAGGCCCCGGGCGCCGCGGTCGCACGGACGGTGTCAACGAGGGTGCGAGCGCCCGGCTCGAGCCGATTCGTCACGAGGGCGGTGTCGAGTCGCAGCTCGCTTGGCACGATCTGCCGCTCTGTGATCACCCCGAATCGGTCCGCGTACTCGGCGCCCGGTGCGAGCAATCCCGAGTCGCGCACGGCCTGCGTCTGCCCGGCCTCGCGAATCGCCCACACCCAGTAGTAGTAGCCCGGGGCGGCGTCTGGCACGGCAAGCTCGACCGCGTAGTCCCCCGGCCCCGCGTCCACCGCTAGCTCTGCCGTGCCGGCGACCGGCGCGCCGTCCGGCGCTGCATCCTGTTCTGTCTGCGGCGCCTCGAATGGCCCGTAGAGTGTGCCCTCAGCGACGACGGGCATGAAGTCGGCAACTCCCCGCGACGGCCACCCCGCGGGCCCGGCGCTCACCGTCACGACGTCCCGGAAGACGGGGTCGGCTCGCTGCACGATCGCAGCCGGGACCTGCGTCGCGAGGGCGGGCACGAAGTCGTGGGAGAACGAGGCCAGCTTCGCGGCGAACGCGCCGCTGTTCGTCCCTACGACGGGTTTCACGCCCGCGCCAATGCGCTGCTCGGTATCACGCGTCGAGGGGTGCAGGATCAGCTCCGCCGGCCAGTACTTCTCCGCGACCGACCAGGAACCGGTGACGCTCACCTCGGTGGTGCGGTCCCAGTTCGGCTCGTGCGGCGTAGCCGTCCAGTGGAGCGTGCCCGCGGCGCCGTCAGCGACGCTCACACTGGATGACCCGCTGTCGAACACACCACCCGTGATGCTCAGCGCCGTCGTCCCTGCCGGGTATCGCACGGTGCCCGCGACGTCGCCGTCGTCGGTGTGCACCTCGAGTCCCCCGCCCGGGGTCGCGTTGCCGGGAGCGAGCGCAGCAGTCCGCGCCTCGGCAGCGAGGCGCGTACCAGCCTCAACGTTCGCGCGCCCACCGTTCGCGCGAAAGAGCTCGTATTTGCCGTCGATCCAGGCCGCGTTGCCTGGCTCGCGCCGAATCTCCCAAAGCGCGACCTGCACGGCGACGGCCAGATCGGCGTCGCCGGTGTCCCCGTGCTCGGCGAGAATCCAGTTCATCTGCCGCATCTGCTCCTCGGTCGCGGCTCCGGTGGTCACCGTACCGCGCCAGCCTCACCCGTCATTCACCTCGACGGTGTACCCCGGCAGCGCCGAGACGCGAGTCGGCCGCAGTTGGGCGCTCGCCGGAGCGTCGACGCCGGGCTCGAGGCAGTACGCCCGGGACCCATCCGCGGTCTTGAACGCGCCCACGTGATACCCCGCGTACGACAGCATGCCGTCAAAACTTGCGGCCTGCGCACTCGGCGCGATCCCGAGCAGCAGGAGCGGGACCGCGAGGAGCGCGGCGTACACCCCGCGCCCCGGAGAATGCGTTCGGTGGTTCGGTGTGTGCATGCGGAGACCCTTTCGCTCGTGAACTGTGGAGCGTCCAGGTTGGCTCCGTCCGAGAGTCTTGGCGAACCGCTCTCCACAGGCCCCGCGCGGCCTCGATTCGCATGAACGGCGAATGACTGGTAGAGTAATGTCTTGTGCCGCGGGGTGGAGCAGTTCGGTAGCTCGCCGGGCTCATAACCCGGAGGTCGTAGGTTCAAATCCTGCCCCCGCAACCGTGAGAAAGGCCCCTGACTAGGAATTTATTCCAGTCAGGGGCCTTTCGCTTTGCCTGCCGCGCACGGCAGCAGCTGCTCAGACACGTCTGGCGGCGCCACCGTGCGACCGCGACCGCACGCACGGTCGGCGGGTCCACGCGCTCCGATCCCCCCGCGGCAAAAACGGTGCCACACCGCTCCCCTGTGGGCGACGCAACACGCCCACGGCGCGGCCCGGTTCGAGAACTCAGCCCCTCACCCGATAAGGTTGTTGACGTGCCGCGGGGTGGAGCAGTTCGGTAGCTCGCCGGGCTCATAACCCGGAGGTCGTAGGTTCAAATCCTGCCCCCGCAACCAAGAGTCGCACTGCGGCACAGAACCCCCTGATCCGTGATCAGGGGGTTCTGACGTTGACGGCCGGCGCGCGCTACCGCCCGCCGGGGTCCGACGAGGCGATGCCCAGCCAGGTGTGGCGGTTCCCCGCCCAGCACCATCCCACTTTGGGGGCGCCGCGCCGTTCGCGCCCATCGCGGCCGGTGCCGCCGCTGATCCAGATCGCCGGCGTGCGCGCGTCGAGGCCCGCGCCCCGGCGCTTTCGCGACCCGATCGTCATGAAGCAGGCGTTGGGCTCGAGCATGTCAGGCCGTTGCAGCAGCCAGGACACCCCCTCGCCCACCGTCAGCGGCCGCCTGCCGCGCCGCACGAGTTCGGGAAGGGCCTCGTTCGGGCTCCAGTTCGCGTACTCGTCGCCCCGCTCGAGCCCGGTGATGGTGTAGAGCGCGGACGCTGGGATGCCCGCCTCGGGGATCGGTTCGAAGGCGTCGAGGTCGGTCATATCTTCGACGACAAAGCCTGGCGTGCCGTCGCGGCGTAGCAGCGGCGCGAGCCGTGACACGGGAACGAGGGCGGGAGCGACAACGAGCAGGGTGCCAGGCGCCGTCGGTAGGTCGCCTGCCAGCGCGCGGAAGTCGGACGCTGAAAGATCAGCGAGGTCGTGCACGCCGAGTTCGACGAGCCTGTCGAGCTGCGCGGTGATCGAGGGGAGCTGGGCATCAAGAAGCTGGGGAATACTGTCGCCTTTCACACGGAAACGAGGGCACGGGGCGAAACGCCCCATGCCCTCGCTCTATTCCCTGCGCCCGTTCCCCAGCGATGCGGCGCTCGTGGCGCTGTCCCTACTTCTTCCCGGCGCGAAGGGTCTTGTAGAGCATCTGCCCGAGCACAAAGGCGAGCAGCAGCGAGAACGCGACGTTCGACGCGAACGGCGTGATCTTCGTGGCGAACACCGATCCGAGCGGCGACAGCACGCTCGCGGCGATGCCGAGCACCAGGGCGCTGCGCAGGTCGACATTGTTGCGCTTGAAGTTGCCGATGGTGCCCGAGATTGACCCGGGAATGAGCATGAAGAGCGAGGTGCCCTTCGCGACGAGGTCGTTCGAACCGAAGAAGAACATGAGCGCGGGCACGACGATCACGCCGCCGCCGACGCCGAGGAGCCCCGACAGTACGCCCGTCACGAGGCCCAGCCCCACGAGCCCGGCGCCGACGAGCACGGAGATGTCGATCTCAGCCTCGCGCTGCGGCACCACGAACCACAGGCTCACCACGACGGCGAGCAGGAACACCATGAAGAGCCACCGCAGGAAACCGGTGGGCACCTTCGCGAGGAGGTAGCTGCCGATCTGCGCGCCGACGACGATTCCGACGGCGAGCAGGATCGCGGCGATCCAGTCGACGTTGCCCTGCACCGCGTACCCGATTCCGCCGACGACGGCCGCCGGGAGGATCGCTGCCACCGACGTTCCTGCCGCGAGCCGCTGCTGGTATCCGAGGAAGATCGTGAGGAGCGGCACGAGCACGACGCCGCCGCCGATCCCGAACAGGCCGGAGAGGATGCCGGTGATCGCGCCGAAGACGGCGAGCAGCACGATCGAGGGGCGGGGTGTGTCAAAGTCGGTCGAAGTCATCGGAACCTTTCAATGCGTAAGTCAAGCGCGGCTGGCGCGGGGCCGGGGCGGGATCCTCGGATCCGGATCGGCCTACCCGGCGCCCAGCACGACGATTGCGGAGCCGTCCGAGCGTGGGTCGCTCGCGGCCGTGTATGTGGTCTCGCCCGAGGCACCCCGGTCGATGCGCACGACGTTGGAGTGGCCGAGCGACTCGTCGCGCGACGGCACGGTGACGAGCGCGAACCCGGCGGCCTCGATCGCCTCCTTGGCCACGTCTGGCACGTCGGCCTCGACGACGACGCTCACCTGCGTGTCATCGGTGATCTCCTCCACCATCCAGCGGGGCGCATGGGTCGCGCTCGCGGGGTCCTCCCCCGCGAGCATCCGCTGCAGCAGGTGCGTGTGGACCTGCGGCTGCGCGGCGCCACCCATGGTCGCGGGCACGTAGCGAAGGTCGTCGCCGTCGAGCACCATCACGGGCATGAGCGTGTGGCGCGGGCGCTTGCCCGGCGCGAACGCGTTCGGCGACTCAGGATCGAGCGAGAACGAGGTGCCACGGTTCTGGAAGATGATGCCGCTGTCGGGTTCGAGAATGTAGGAGCCAAAGTCCCAGTACACCGAGTTGATGAAGGACACCGCCCACCCGTCGGCGCTCACCGCGGAGAAGCCGACGGTGTCGCCGCTTGCCTTCGCGTCGCCACGGATCGGACGGTCAGGCGCCGTCGCGGACACGAGTTCCGCGCCGGTCGCGCCGTCGAAGGTCGGGTCGGACAGCAGCTGGGTGCGCACGAGGTTACTCGCGTAGAACGCGCGGGCGAGTTCGCCGGCGCCGGCGCCGAGCGGGTCGTCGATGCCGTCCGTGATCGCGTTGAGCGCGCGGAGGAACATGAAACCCGACGTGTTCGGCGGGCCGGTGAGCACCCGCATCCCGCGGAACTCGGTCTCGATCGGGGTGTCCCAGAACGGGCGGTAGGCCGCGGTGTCTGCGAGCGTGATCTTCGAGCCACGCCGCGCGAGACCGGCGATCCAGGTGCGGGCGAGCTCGCCCGTGTAGAACGCGTCTGGCCCCTCGTTCGCAAGCTGCTCGAGCGAGGCAGCGAGGGCCGACTGCACGAGGGTCTCCCCCTCGGCGAGCGGCGTGCCGTCGGGGTAGAAGACTGCGCGCGCCCCGGGGTCTTTCGAGAACTCCGGCTGTGCGGCGCGCAGCTCCCGGGCGACGGAGCGCGAGTTCGGGAAGCCGTCGCGCGCGAAACCGATCGCAGGGGCGAGATGCTCGGCCCAGGCGCGGGTCGCGCCGAGCTCATGCAGCGCCTCCCAGCCGCGAATGCCACCGGGAACGGTGATGGTGTCGACGCCGCGCAGCGGGATCGCATCGCCGTGCACCTCTCTCAGCGCGTCGAGCGTCTGACCGGACGGCGCAGTTCCGGTGGCGTTCAGGAACCGGATCTCACCGTCCGGGCTGCGCACGATGGCGACGAGGTCGCCGCCGAGCGCGACGTTGTTCGGGTAGACGACGCAGAGCGTCGCGGCGGCGGTGATCGCCGCGTCGATCGCGTTGCCACCCGCGCGCAACACCGCCGCTCCGGCCTCGGTCGCGAGGTGGTGTGACGTCGAGATTGCCCCGAGCTGTGCGGCGGTCATGCGCGTGCCTCCTGGTCGTGGGTGCCGTGGGGATGGGTGTCTGGGTGAGGGCTGTCTGCGCCAGCGTCGCCGTGATCGGCGAGCGCGATCTGATCGGCGATATCGAGCACGTGCGCCCGCGCCTCGGCTTCGGCGAGATCGCCGTCACCTGCCGCGATCGCTTCGAAGATGCGTCGGTGCGCGGCGCTCGACACCTGGCGCCGTGCGCGTGTCTGATACCGGCTGCCGCGGCTCGGCGCGATCTGCTGCGCGATCTGCTCGTTGATGAGCTCGAGCAGCGGGTTGTGCGTGTACTGCGCGATCGACTGGTGGAAGGCGCGGTCGAGCTCCGCGTACCTGTCCTTCGCCGACTCGCTTTCCATCGCTTCGACAAGCTCCCGGAGCTGCGCAATGTCGCGCGGGCGAGCCCGCCCGGCCGTGATGCGAGCGATCGGTGGCTCCACGATCGCGCGGAGCTCCATGATGTCGCGAATCTCGGCGGACGCAGCGTTCACGGCTTCGCCGATCCGGTCAGCGATGCCCGAGCGCTCCCCGGGGCTGAGCACGACGGTGCCGCGGCCCGGCTTGCGGTCGATGAGTCCGCGGTTCTCGAGCTCGCGCAGCGCTTCGCGGATCGAGACGCGCGACACCCCGAGGTGCTCCGCGAGCGCCCGCTCGGGCGGCAGCCGGTCCCCTGGCGCGAGCTCGCCGTCGAGGATCAGTCGTTCGAGGTCAACCGAGAGGCGGTCCGGCAGCGACAGCGTCGTCGCGGGCTTCATGGATGTCCAATCCATCGCCACTCCTTTCGTGCGCGTCCGTCAGGTGGTGCGCTGCTGTGATGTTCGGGGTCGTTTCAGAGGCCTGTGTGGTTTCCGGCCCCCTCGAAACTACCGCGATGCCGCGGCGCTCCGGCGTAATTGACGGAGCGGTTCGCGGCAGGGTATATTTGCGTCTCGTTCGAGAAGTTGGTCAGACCAACAGTTCATTAACCATACACCGAACGCCACATCAATCGATACCCGCAGAGCCGGATCTCCGCACCACAAGCGCGACCCAGGCGAGGCCTCTGCCCGTATGCCCTCATGGAGAATCAATGACGAAATCCCGCCCCTCCACCGCCGCCTCGCCCGGCGCGCCGGAGCACACCACGCACCCCGGAACCGGTGTGACGACAGCCCTCGGCATCGTGGTCGACGACGCGAAACCGAGCGGCCTACTCACGCTCTCCGGCGTCGAGATGTGGGAGCGCTTCAGCTTCTACGGCCTGCAGGTCCTGCTCGCCTACTACCTCTACTACTCGCTCGGCGAGGGCGGGCTCGGCCTCCCCCAGCCTGTCGCGCTCGGGATCGCTGGCGCCTACGGCGGCCTCGTCTACATCGCGCAGATCGTCGGCGCCTGGGTCGCCGACCGCGTGCTGGCACCCAAGTACGTCGTCCTCGTGGGCGGCTCCGCAATCCTCGCTGGCCACATCATGCTCGCCGTCGTCCCCGGCCTCATCGGGCTCATCGTCGGCCTCGCGCTCATCGTGATCGGCACCGGCGGCCTGAAAGTGAACACGACCATGATGGTCGGCGAGCTCTACCCGAACGGCGGGCCCCGACGCGACGCCGGCTACTCGATCTACTACATGGGCATCACCATCGGCGCGTTCGCCGGGCCGCTCGTCACCGGATGGCTCAACCAGTCCTGGGGCTTCCACGTCGCCTTCGGCGCCGCCGCAGCCGGCATGGCCCTCGGCCTCGGCCAGTACGTGTTCGGCATGCGCCGCCTGCCCGCAAGCACCGGGGTCGTTCCGAACCCCCTCCCCGCCGCCGAACGAGCACGCTGGATCTGGATCACCGCGATCCTGATCGTCGCAATCACCCTCGCGGTCGCGTTCGGCCTGGTGCGGCCCGACAACATCAGCAACGTCGTCGCGCTCGTCGTGCTCGTCGCGACGCTCGGCCTGTTCACGATGCTGCTCACGAACCGCAAGGTGACCAGGCAAGAGCGACGCGCTGTCGTACGCTACATCCCGGTGTTCCTCATGAGCCTGGTGTTCTGGACGCTCCTGTTCCAGCTCTTCACCGCCTTCGCCGTGTTCGCGGACACGAAGATTCACCTCACCGTCGGCTCGCTCACCATGCCGCCCTCGCTCATCGTGACCCTCGAGAGCCTCGCCGTCGCGGCCATCACCGCGCTGCTCGCTGTCCTCTGGACCCGCAGCCGTGCCTCGCGCATGCAGCCCGTCACGAAGCTCGTCGTCGGCGTCATCGCGATGTCCGCCGGCGCGGCGATCATCGTGCCGTTCGGCCTCGCAGCGGGCGTCACCATGCCGCTGCTCGTCGCGCTGCTCGTGATGGTGTTCTTCGCGTTCGGCGAGTCCCTCTTCGCGCCGTCCGCGCTGTCATTCACGGCCGAGCTCGCGCCGAAGGCCGCGACGTCGCAGATGACCGCACTGTACTTCCTCACCATGGCGGGCGGCTCGACCTTCGCCGGGTGGATCTCCCAGTCGTACCGGGAGGGCGCGGAGGCGCAGTACTTTGGCACCGTCGCAGTCGTCTCGCTTGCGCTCATCGTCGCACTCGGTGTCGCGTACAAGCTCGTCGACCGGGCGATGTCGAGCCGCTAGCTGGGATGCCGACCGTGGGCTGACCGTGGGCTGGCCTTGGGCTGGCCTTGGGCTGGCCGTGGGCTAGTCGTGCGCTGTCCGTGGGCTGGCGAAGCGCTGTCCGTGGGCTAGTCGCACCACGGGCGTCTGCTGGGCGGGGTGCGCCACCTTTCGAGGTGGTGCACCCCCGCCCTGTTGCGTCCGGACCCGCAGCCGCGAGGTCCGCTCGGTGGTCCGACCCGGCCAATGCTGGGTGACCCGCTCCCCTCCCCGAGTGAGCCTCCCCCCTCCCAACGAGCGCCTCCTCCTCTCTAGGAGCGCCTCCCTCTCTCCAGGAGAGCCTCCCTCTCACCCGCGAGAGAGCCCTTTTCTTGCACGGCAGCCGCTTACCGACGGGAGGTAAAAGCCTCGCTGGCGAGAAACCTACTCTTCGGCGGGTCGGGAGAGACCGGGAGGCACGAAAAACGGGTGTGGCCCGGAGGGAGGACCAATATCCCTCCGGGCCACACCCGTTGCGTGCTGAGCCGTGCTAGTTACCGGCCTCCAGGGCCCGCGTCAGCGCGTCCTCGAGTCGCTCGTCGGCCTCTGCGAACTTCTTCAGATCGCCATCCTTCATGGCCGCGGTGCGGTCATCGATGGCCTTCTTCATGTCCTGCAGCGCCTGCTTCAGCGCCGGCGAGGCCTGCGAACCGGAGCCGTCGCCTGGCTCGGCGGTCTCGCCGTCAGTGCCGGGATCCGGATCAGCGGGAACATCGCTATCGCCGTCGCCGGCGTTCGCGCCCGAGTTGCCGCCGAACAGCTCGTCAAGTGCCTTGTCGAGGGTGTCCTCGAACGCGATGTCGTCACCGAACGAGACGAGCACCTTCTGCAGCAGCGGGAACTTCGTTCCAGTCGACGCCTCGAGGTAGACGGGCTGCACGTAGAGCAGACCACCACCGACCGGGAGGGTCAGGAGGTTACCGCTGATCACGCGCGTGCCGCCCTGGCGCAGCAGGTTCAGCTCGGTCGACACCTTCGGATCGGTGTTGAAGCTGTTCTGCACCTGACCCGGAGCCGGGATGGTGTTGCTCTTGGGGAGCGTGAGCAGCTTGAGCGTGCCGTAGTCTTCCGATACCTTGCCGGCCTCGGAGCCCGCGTTCGAGTTCGCCGCGAGGTACCCCGTGAGGATGTCTCGGGCGGTCTCGCCTCGCGCGTCAGGAATGTACGTCGAGTAGATCGAGTACGTGGGATCCGCACCCTTGCCCGCGGAGAGCGTGAGGTAGTACGGCGGCTGCGCAGGGTTGCGCTCGTTCTCGTTCGCGCTCGCTACCGGATCGTCAGGCGTACGCCACGCGTCCTCGGCCGAGTAGAACGCCCCGGCGTCGGTCACGTGGTACTTGCTCAGCACCTCGCGCTGCACCTTGAACATGTCAGTCGGGTAGCGCACGTGGCTGAGCAGTTCGCCGCTCATGTCGTCGACGCTCTTCAGCGTGCCCGGGAAGATCTTGCTCCACGACTTGAGGAGCGGGTCCTCGCTGTCCCACGCGTACAGGTCAACACTGCCGTCGTAGGCGTCGACAGTGGCCTTCACCGAGTTGCGAATGTAGTTCACCGGCTTGGCGAGCATGCTCGCGCGCTGGTTGTCCGCGTCAACGGTCAGCGCGTTCATGTCGGTGACCTCGGAGTACGGGTACTGCGCGGAGGTCGTGTAACCGTCGATGATCCACTTGAGCTTGCCGTCCACCACCGACGCGTATGGTGCCGCATCGATCGTGAGGTACGGCGCGACCTTCTGGACGCGCTCAACCGGGTTACGGTCGAACAGGATCTGCGAGCCGTCAACCACGGCGCCAGACAGCAGAATCTCGACGTCCTGGAACTTCAGCGCGAACATGATCTTCGAGAAGATGTTGCTCAGCGTCGGCCCGCCCTCGCCCTTAAAGGTGGTGAGGTTTGCGCGGCCGCCAGCTGCGGCCTCGACGTCGCCCTCGGCTGCGTCACCGGCGTCGGCCGGCACGTCTTCCTCGGCGGGAGCCTCCGTTGCCGGGGCTTCCTCGGTCGCCGCCTCGTCACCCGCGGTGGCGTCTGCGGTGGTCTCGGCGTCAGCGTTCTCCTCGGCCGGGGTCGCCCCCTCAGCCTCGGCGGCCGGGGCCTCCGGCGTGCTCTCGATGTCCGACGGGAAGTCGAGCTCGATGGCCTTGTCGCGTTCGCCGCCGACGATCGAGTACTCGGGCGAATCCATGCCGAAGTAGACGCGGGGCTCGAACTCGCCCAGGCGGCCGCTCGTGGGGATGCCGCTCTCGAGGAAGACGGGCTCGCCACCGGGCGAACGCTGGTTGCCGTACGCGGCGACCAGGCCATAGCCGTGCGTGAACACGAGCGTGCGGTTGTACCAGCTGGTCTGTCCCGAGATGTCGATGTCACGGATGGCCGAGACGGTGTCTTCGACCTGCCCGTCGAGCTCGTAGCGATCGACGTTCAGCGACTTCGGGAACTTGTAGTACTGCTTCGACTGCTCGAGCTGCGCGAAGGTTCGCGAGATGACCTCGGGGTCCATGATGCGGATGTTCGAGGTCGCGACCGCGTCGTTGCGCAGCGCGCCCGGCTCGGCATCAGTGACGGCGTCGTAGCGCTCGACCTTCACCTCGTCGAGACCGTAGGCCTTTCGCGTCGCATCGATGTTTCGACCGATGTACTCGGACTCCATGCTCTGCTCGTCGGGGACGACGCGGAACTGCTGGATTGCCCACGGGTAGCCGACGCCGAGCACGAGGCTCGAGACGATGAGCAGGGCGGTGCCAATGACGGGGATCCGCCACTTGCCGGTGACCGCGGTCACGATGAACAGCACGGCGACGATCGCAGCGATGCCGGCGAGGATCTGCTTGCCGGGGATCGTCGCGTGGACGCTCGAGTACATCGCACCCGTCGCGTACCCCTCAGTGCTCGTGACCGTGGCGTACTGATCGAGCCAGAGGCTCACCGCCTGGATGACGAGGTACAGGGTCGCGAGGATCGCGGTCTGAATACGGGTCGACTTCGAGACGCGGAGCTCACGCTCGTTGAACGAGATGCCACCGTACAGGTAGCTCGTGGCCGCACCGACGAGCAGCGAGATGAGCACGACCGCCGAGGCGAACGAGGTCACCGACTGCCAAAGTGGGAGGTCGAAGAGGAAGAAGGAGATGTCGAAGCCGAACTGCGCGTCCTTCTCGCCGGAGGGCTCCGAGTTCCACCAGAGCAGCACGGTTCGCCAGCTCGAGGCGGCGGCGATGCCGGCAAAGATGCCGAGCATCGCGGGCAAGAGCCACTTCACGAGGCGCCGCAGGGGTTCGATCACCTCCTGGTAGCGGTCAAGTTGCGCGGTCAGCCGGGCATACACCGGGCGCTTCCGGTACGCAATGTCAATGGCGAGGAACACCGGGATCGACATCGCAAGGAAGCCGACGATGAACATGGCGCCTGCCGCGATCCACTGCGTCGCAAACACGGGCAGATACCCGAGCTGGTTGAACCATAGGATCTCGGTCATCACTGACGAGACCGCGAGGAACGCGATGATCAACGCGACCACGAGAATGATCGTGATTGCGAGCGGGGAAAGACGGCGCGATCGGGGGGCAGAAGTAGTCTGTTCGGTCACCCTACAAGCGTAGCGTTTAGCCGCTGAAATTCCTGTGCGAGTCGAAACACCGCGACACCTGTTCGCAGTCGGCGCAATGAAATCGCCTCACTCTCGGCGCCGTCTCACCGTGCGTGCCGTAGCGTTAGCAGTGTACGAGGCATGAGGAGAACGCCGTGAACAACGACGATATGCAGCCAGGCGGGCCGGACGAGTCGTCGGGCCCCAACTTTGAAGAATTGCAGCGTCTGCTGCAGAACATGTTGAGCGGTCAGCAAGACGCGGAGCTCGACCCGACCGTGCTCGCAAAAGCAGCGGGCATCTCCGCCGATCCTGCGGTGCTCGGCGCGCTGTTCTCCACGCTACGCGGCGCGATGTCGAACCCGAGCGACAAGATCGATTGGTCCGTCGCCCGCCGAACCGCGCTCGACGCCGCCGGCGGCGATGCCGGGGCTGACGCTGGCCCGGCGAACCGCGCGTTCCCGCTCGCGTCGCTGTGGCTCGATGAGGCGACGGAGCTCGGCCCCGTGTCCGATTCACCCCGCACGGTCAATCGCATCGAATGGGTCCAGCGGTCTATCGACACGTGGATCAGCCTCGCTGAGCCCGTCGCCGAGTCGGTCTCGCAGGCGCTCATGAACTCGATGAGCACGCAGATGCCGGAGGAGATGGCGGCCGCGTTGCAGCAGGCCAGCCCGATGCTCCGCAGCGTCGGCGGCGCGCTCTTCGCGGTGCAGCTTGGCTCAATCGTTGGCCAGTTGTCTGGCGAGGTCGTCTCCGCCGGCGACATCGGCATCCCGCTGTTTGAGGGCGCCGGGTACGAGGGCGGTGCGCTCCTGCCGAGCGGTATCGCGAAGTTCGCCGAGGGCCTCGATCAGGATCTCGAAGCGGTCACCCTGTATCTCGCGGTGCGCGAGCTCGCGCACGCCCGCCTGTTCCGACACACGAAGTGGCTCCGGCTCCACCTGCTCACCGCGATCACGGACTACGCGCGCGGGATCCACATCGACACCGACCGCATCGAGGAGTTCTCGCGCGATCTCGATCCGTCGCAGCCGGACCAGATTCAGGAGATCCTCGCCAGCGGCGCGCTCTTCCCACCGAAGACCCCCTCGCAGGAGGCGGCACACGAGCGGCTCGAGACGATGCTCGCCCTCATCGAGGGCTGGGTCGACATTGTCACCGAGGACGCAACGAGCCGGCTCCCCGGCGCGGGCGCGATCGCCGAGATGGTGCGCCGCCGACGCGCGACCGGTGGCCCGGGTGAGCGCGCCTTCGCCGCCCTCGCCGGCCTCGAACTCCGTCCCCGACGGCTGCGCGAGGCCGCCGCAATGTGGCGTGCCGTTGTCGACCGCGGCGGCATCGCGACGCGTGACGGCCTGTGGTCGCACCCCGACATCATGCCGACGGCCGAGGAAATCGATGCGCCGGATCTGCTCCTCACCCGCATCGGCCTGCTCGGCGACGGCACCCCGGAGAGCGATCCGTTCGACGACGAGCTCCGTAAGCTGCTGAGCGGCGAGAACTCCGCGGACGGCCCCGACTCAACGGGCGATTCGAGCGGCGACTCCCCCGCGACCTAGTTACCTCGGCGCCGCCCTGGCGCACGTTCTCTGCCGAGCGTGGCCGGGCGCCTCCCAACGTTGCCCACAGGGCCACGAGTTCTCGCGCAGAGCTCGCGGCCCTGTGGAAAGCGGGCCCGAGCCCCGCGGCGCGGCCCAGACTACTGGGCATGACCCCGTATCTCTCGCTCACCCAGATCAATCCAGACCTCCCCGTCGTGTGGCAGGACCCGACCACGCTCCGCGTCGGATTCGACCGTGCCATAGCAACGCTCGCGGCGGCGGCGCCTGCCACGCAGACGGTGGTCGCGCGCCTCATTCGCGGTGCAAGCGACACCGAGCTCGCGATGAGCGGGCCCGCCGCCGTTGAGCATGCAGTCGGTGAGCTCGGCCCGGTCTTGGTTCGCCGCTCAGTGCCAGCCGGAACGGTCACCGCGCGGGAGACGCTCGGAACCCAAGACGTTCCTGCGGCTGTGCTGCAGGCCGCCCCACGCAACCCAGCCTCGGCCGCGCTGCACCGGGCGGCCGACGCCCTCGGCCGGCAGGCGGGCCGGGGCACTCGCACGGCCTCCCCCGGCGGCGGCGCGCCCACCGAGGTGCTGCCGCCCGGCGACGTCCCGCCCGCCGACGTCCCGGCCGCCGACCGCCTCCCGGCCGCCGATGGTGTCTCGCCAGCCACCGGTCTCCCGCCCGACGACGGCTGCCCGCCCACCGACGGCTGCCCGCCCACCGACGACGTCTCGCTGCGGCCCGCGCCAAGCACTCGCGTGTTCGACGACGGTGTTGGTGTGCCCGGCCTGCGGGAGGCGCTGGCGCGGAGCTCCGCGTGCGTGTTGCGCCGCGACAAGAAGCCGCCCGACCTCGCCATTCAGGTGCTCCGGTTCCTCGAGCCGCTGGGCCGAACGGCGCGCTGGCTGAGCGCGGGGGTGCCGCAGCTCGTCGTCCGGTTCAGCGACGCTGCGGCACGGGTCGGGCCGCTGGTCTCGGCCGACGGCTCACCGTGTCACGGGTGCGAGGTGCTCCATCTCACCGACGCGGACCCTGCGCTGCCAGCCATCGCCGCGCAGCTCACCGACGTCCGGCCGGGCAGCGAGACGGGCGAGGTCGCGCAGATCGTCGCAGCCGCCGCACTGCAGTTCGTCCACGCTTGGCGGCGCGGCGAGGCCTGGGTGCACACCCGTCAGCTCGAACTGCCCGTCGCACGCGGCACGATTTGCGCGTTCCCGCGCCTGCGTCGGATCCACACGCACCCCGACTGCGGGTGCGCGATCAGCGGCCCACCCCGGCCTCCGCCACAAACCGTGACGGCTGGCGTGCGACACGAGCCGCGCTCGCGAAGCCCGACAGCAACAGCACGTCGCGCGCGCGGGTGAACGCGACATAGGCGAGCCGGCGCTCCTCCTCGATCGCCTGCTCGGTCTGGGCGTGCGAGATCGGGAAGATCCCCTCGCTAAGGCCAACGACGTGCACGAGCGGCCACTCCAGGCCTTTCGCCGCGTGCACCGCGCTGAGGGTCACGGCTTCCATCTTCGGTTCGTGCTGCGACCGCTGCCGGGCGAGAAGCTCTTCGCTGAAGCGCACGATCGTGGTGCCCGCGGGCATGTCGTCGGCCAGCGACAGGATGGAGTTCAGCGCTTCCCAGCGTTCCCGTTCAGCGGACCCCTCGGGAGGCTTGGCAGTCCAGCCCACCTCCCGGAGCATGTCGCTCACGATCTGGAACAGCGGGCGGTCGTCGCCGGCCTTCGCCTGGCCGCGGATGAGCAGGATCGCGCGCCGCACGTCGGCACGGTCGTAGAACCGCTGGGCGCCATGCACGCGGATGGGAATGCCCTCGCTCGCGAGCGCCTCCTCGATCCGCGCGGACTGCGCGTTCGTTCGATAGAGCACCGCGATGTCAGAGGCTGGCGTGCCCCCGCGCCGGGCCTGCGCGATCGCTTGAGCGACCGCGCGCGCCTCATCCTGCTCGGTCTGGAACCACGAGAACTGTGGGACCGCGTCGTCGGCCGGGCGCATGGGGCTGAGCTGCAGCGCGCCGGGCTTGTCCCGCATCAGTCGGTTCGCGCCGACGACGATGGGCGGCGTGGAGCGGTAGTTTCGCTCGAGCTTGAATTCGCGGGCGTTCGGGTACTCGGCTCCGAATCGGAGCAGGAACGAACTCGACGCCCCGGCGAACGAGTAGATGGTCTGGCTCGCGTCGCCAACGACGCACAGGTCGTCGCGGGCGCCCAGCCAGAGGCGAAGCACGTGATGCTGGAGGGGCGAGACGTCTTGGAACTCGTCGACGGTGAAAAACCGGTACTGTTCGCGCACCTGCAGCGCGGCGCGCGGCTCGACCTCAAGCATGCCCGACAGCAGCACGAGCACGTCTTCGAAATCGATCTGGCGGCGCTCCTCGAGGAGCTTCGTGTAGCCCTCGTGGATGTCGAGCAGCTTCTCGCTCTCGACCCCCGCGAGTGCGGGCCGATTCGGGAGCTGTTGGGCGTAGGCGTCCATGCTCAGGAGCGACACCTTCCGCCACTCGATCTCGGCGGCGATGTCGCGCAGCGTTTCGCCGCCGAGCCGCAGCCCCATCGACTCGACGGTCTGCGAGATCGCGGCGACCTTCCCCGGAAGGATCTGGGGCGCGTCTCCCCCGACAAACTGGGGCCAGAAGTGGCTGAGCTGGGCCAGCGCGGCACCGTGGAACGTCCGCGCGCGGACCCCGTCAGCGCCGAGTTCCCGCAGGCGCCCCTGCAGCTCACCCGCCGCCTTCCGGGTGAACGTCACGGCGAGCACACGCTGCGGATCGTACACCCCGGTCCGCACGCCATAGGCGATGCGGTGCGTGATCGCGCGCGTCTTGCCGGTGCCGGCGCCAGCGAGCACCGCGACGGGGCCCCGAAGCGCCTGGGCGATCTGCCGCTGATCAGGGTCGAGGGCCTCGAGGATGCTTGCCGCTTCGCTCGTCACAGAGCCCCGTCCTGCGCCCAGGTGTCGAGCATCCAGCCCGCGATCGACAGCGACCCGGGAAGCAGCAGGCCGGCCTGCGGCGAGCGAATTTCCTCGCGCGTGAACCAGCGCAGCTCCGAGATCTCGGTCGGGTCCGCGACGAGCGCGGCCGGGTCCTGCCCGGGCGCAAGGTGCGCATGGAAACCGAGCATCAGCGAGCGCGGGAACGGCCACGGCTGCGATGCGATGTACCGCACATCGCCGACCCGCACCCCGGCCTCCTCGAAAACCTCGCGCGCCACGGCGTTCTCGAGCGTCTCGCCCGCCTCAACAAACCCCGCGAGCAGCGAGAAGCGGCCCGTCTCCCAGAGCACGTTCGATCCGAGCAGCACGCGGTCCTCGTGGGTAATGAGGACGATGACCGCCGGATCCGTGCGGGGAAACAGTTCGCCCCCGCTCGAGGTGCGCCGCGACCATCCGCCGTCCGCGATCTCGGTCGGTTCGCCGTCCCGCGGTGAAAACCCTGCCGCCTCGTGCCAGCGGATCACCGCGAGCGCCATCGTCACGAGCTCGCGCTCGGCGTGGTCAAGCTTCATCACGGCGTGGAAGGGGTGCTGCCACGCGACGCCAGGCTCGCTCGCCGATTCCTCGGTGGCGACGGCAAAGACCGGCGTGCCGTCGCGTCGCCCGAGATAGATGCGCTCATCTTCGGGGACGGCCACCTCGGCGGCCGGCACGAGGGCGAGGCTCCGGTCGGCCGCACGCACGGGCACGTTGGGCCCGGCGATGCGCAGCACGAGCGCGCCGGGCGCGGCCCACGCGGCCGCGAGCGCCTCGACCGACCCACGCGTTGGCGCGTCCCGGTCGATGATTCCTCCAGCCAGCGGCACTCGTTCCACACTCATACAACGATCTTCTCAGACTTCCCGCCGCTCGCCGCGCGGCGAATCCTTAGAGACTGCAGCACGGTGCGCGTGGCGCACCGCCCGATGCCCGAGTGATGCATACGCTAAATGACATGGCCACCCTTCCCCTCACCCTCGCAGCGCTCGCGACCTCGGCGGTGCCCGGTCTCGTGGCGGTCGCTGTCCGACCACACCACGGCGCCGGCGAAGAGTACGCCGCGGCCGTGCTCACGACCCCAGACGACGAGGTCATCGTCAGCGTGCCGCGGACACAACAGGCCGAAACCGCCCAGTCCGCGTCGCTGCTCGGCCTCGCCGCGCTGACGGAGGGGGCCCGCGCAGAGCTGCCATTCGACGCGCCCCGCCCCCTCGGAATGACCCGCGCAGGTGACACGCGAGCCGTCGCAACAACGTACCTGCCGGGGTCGCGATTCGATGTCGGGGATCTCAGCTCCGACGCGATCCTCATCGACTCGATCGCGGAGACGATCGCCGCGATCCATGCGCTCCCCCGCAGCGTCGCGCAGCAGGGTGGTCTCGTCGAACGCACGACGCGCGACCAGCGGCTGCTCGTCACGCGGATGGTGGATCGCGCGCAGGCGACTCGCTACCTGCCGCAGACCGTTCACGCCCGGTGGACCGAGGTGCTCGAAGCGGCCGAGCTCTGGGACTTCGAGCCCAGGATGGTGCACGGCACGCTCACGGCCGACACGCTGCTCGTCGACAACGACCGCGTTGTCGGCGTGCTCGACTGGTCGGGGCTCTCGGTCGGCGACCCGGCGAGCGACGTCGCTTGGCTGTACGAGGCGGGCGACGGCGTCTTCGACGCCGTGCTCTCGAGCTACGCGAAGCTCTCGGGCGTGGGAGACTCGGCGGCGCTGCGCAGCCGAGCGACGCTCTACCACGAGCTGGAAATCGCGAAGTGGCTGCTGCACGGCATCGACGTGCACGACTCGGAGATCATTGACGACGCGGTCGGCATGCTCGACAGGCTCGTCGACCGGCTCAGCATTCTCACGGCCGCGGTGCCCGGCCGCGATCCGCTCGACGAGGCCGCCGCGATCGAGCTTCTCGAGCAGACGCCCGCCGTCTCGGATCGGCTCTCGGAGACCGCGGCCTTCGAGGCGCTCGATGAGGATCGAATGTTCGGCTTCGACACCGATTTCATCGACCCGCTCCCAGCCGAGGATGCTGCGGACACCCCCGCCGGAGCCGACGGCGTGGGTGCGAGCGAGGATGACGCTGACCTGCAGCTCACCGAGCCCGTCGACGATCTCCTCACCGAGCCGATCAACGACGACGACCTGCCGGAGCCGCGCCGCGACTGACGGCAGCTACTCGGTGAGCTTCGCCGCAGCCCCAAGCCAGGCCGCCTCGAGCTCGGCGATGCTGCGTACTTCGGCCCGGCGGATCTCAACGTTCTCGGCGACGTAGAACAGTGAGACGTCGATGCGTTCGGGGTCGATCCCTGCCCACTGCGCGTAGGCGTGCCGGTAGAGGTCGAGCTGGAAGAACCGGCTCTCGCGCTCGGCGTCCGTCGCGGGCGCGCGGCCCGATTTCCAGTCGACGACCTCGAACCGCGGCTCGGCGTCCGGCTCGACCGGCACGTCGCCGGGCGTTCCGTGCTCTGGCGTCTCCGTCGGGTCGAGCTGATAGACCGCGTCGAGCTTGCAGACGAGCGTGCGGCCCGCGAACGGGAGGGCGACTTCGAGCTCGACCGCGATCGGCTGCTTCGCCGCCCAGCGTGACCGCTCGTAGACGTCGATGAGCGGTTCGAGCTCCGCCTCGACGTCGAATTCGGTGCGGCCGGAATCCCACTCTTCCGGGTCGAGTCCGAGCAGCGGCAGGGCGGTGCCGCCCGGCGTCGTCGCGCGCCGCTCGACCCACTCGTGGAAGCGGTTCCCGACGCGAGTGCGTCGGTATGGTCGCTGCGGGACCGGTCGGAGCCTGCGCCGCTCAGCGGCGACGGGATCCTCAACGAACTCATGGAAGGTTGACGCGGTAATGCGTTCGGGGAGCGGCTCGGTCGCGGCGCTCGCGGCGGTCGCGAGCCGGTCGGCGGCCGCACGCTCGGCGAGCAGCAACCTGACGGTTTCGTCGATTCCGGGCTGTGCGGCCCCCGCGGTCGATTCGGGGTCTGGGCCGGTGGCCTCGCCGAGGGATTCGAGCACCGCGTGTGCCGCGCGAAACACGTTCGGGGCGCGGTGGCCGAGTGGGTCGAGCGGCCAGGTGGCGGTGAGCTCGGCGATCTCGCTCGGGTCCGTCTCGTGCACGGACTCGGCCGGCAGCCCAGGGAAGAACTGCTCCTGCAACTCCTGCAGATAAACCGACGGGACCCGCGCGCGCGTTTGACCGCCCCAGAATGAGCCCGACAGCAGCAGCCGCCCCGCCGAGCGGGTGATCGCGACGTAGGCCAGGCGCCGTTCCTCCTCGGCGTGGCGTTCCTTGAGCTCGGCGCGGTACTCGTCGAGCCGTTCGCACAGCTCCTTCTGCGTCGTGGCAATGCGCCAGTTCAGCTGCGGCCGGGCGCCGCGGTCGCCGCGCAGTTCGTCGGGAAGTTCGCCGGTGCGGAGCCACCCCGAGCCGCTCCTCGCGCTGCCGGGGAACTCGTCGGTGACGAGGCGCGGCACCGCCACGATGTCCCACTGCAGCCCCTTTGAGCCGTGCGCGGTAATGAGCTGCACGGTGCCGGGCAGGGGCGCGGCGACGTGTTCGGCGACGTCGTCGTCCTCGAGCGCGCGCTCCACCCATTCGAGCAGGGAGGCGAGCGTGCCGCGCGTATCGATCGCGAGAAAGCCTTCGGCGAGGTCGGTGAACGCTTCGATGTTCGCGAGCGCCCCGGCTGCGGCGCCCCGCGCCTCGTTCGCTTCGAGCTCGATGTCGAGGCGAAGCGCGTGCATCACCGAGCCAATGAGGTCGGCCGTGTTTCCGCCGACGCCGCGGCGGAGGTCGCGCAGCATCTGGCCGGCCTCCCGCAGCCGTTCCCTCCCGACCGGGGATACGCCCCGGAGCGCACCGTGATCGAGGGACTTCATCGTCGCGATCGCGTCGAGCGCGTCGATGAGGGTGAACTCCCGGTCGGGGTCGGGCAGCACGCTGTCTGCCTCGCGATCCTCGTCCGCGAGCGGCTGCAGGGCGACGTCGCGCTGGGCGAACCAGCGCGCCGCGTCGCGCAGCCCGGCGAGGTCAGCCACCCCGATCCGAAAGCGCGGGCCCGCCAACAGCCGGATGAGGTCTCCCCCAGCGTCCGCGTACCAGAGGCAGCGCAGGCAGCTCACGATATCGGTGATCTCCGGGGTGCTGAGCAGCCCACCGAGGCCGACGATGCGGTTCGGCACGCCGGCTTCCGTGAGTGCGGCGGAGAATGCAGGCATCGCCGCCCGCTTCCGGAAAATAACGGCGGCCGTCGGCAGTTCTCCGTTCTTGCCAGGCGTTGTCTCTCGAGCATTGGCAATCCAGGCGGCGAGCAGCTCGCGCTCCTCATGCACGGTCTCCGGGTAGACGACCTCGACCTCGCCGTCACCTGCCCCGGGTTTCGGCCGCAGCTCGGGCACGTCGACCGCGGCGTTCATGCGCAGCTCGGCGGCGACGGTGTTCGCCGCGGCGAGCACGAGCTTGGGGTTGCGCCAGCTCACGGACAGGGTGAGCGTCGCCGCGGCGTCTCCGCCGCGGAAGTCGCGGTGGAACGACCGCAGCCCCTCGGCGGACGCCCCGCGCCACGCGTAGATGGACTGGTGCGGATCGCCGACGGCCATGACCGGCATGCCGCCGAACAGCTGCGCGAGCAGCCTCGTCTGTCCCACCGAGGTGTCCTGTACCTCGTCGAGCAGCACGGCGCGGTAGCGCGCGCGCAAGACTCCAAGCGCCTCGGGCGCCGCATCGAGCGTCTGCGTCGCGAGCGCGAGCTGATCGGAGAAGTCGATGAGGCCGCGCCGCTGCTTCTCGTCGCGGTACGCGCGCGCGAGTCGGGTAATGAGCGGGGTTTCGGCGATGGCCTTCACGGCGTCGCGCACCTTCGCGTAGACCTTGCCGCTCGGCTTCTCCGGGTCTTCTTTGTCGTTGTACGGCAGCCGCGTAACTGCGGTGAACTCGGCGACGAGCTGATCCACCCGGTCGAAGCTCGTGAGGTGGTCTGCCACTGCCCGATCCATCGCGATGACGTGCCTGATGAGCGTCGGGGTGCGCAGCTCGCTCGTGACGAGGTCTGGGTCGTCGCTCGCGAGGAGCGTCTCGCGGGCGACCCGCCACGCCGTCGCTTCGTCGATGACGACAGCGCCGGGGGCGAGGCCGGCCGAGGCGCCGAACTCCTGCAGCACGCCAGCGGCGAACGAGTTGTACGTGCTCACGTCTGGCAGGGAGAGCCCGTCAGCAAGCTGCTCCTGGAGGTCGTGTGACCGTTCGAGTTCCTCCTCCGTGAGCTCACCCAGCTCCGCGAGATCGCCGAGCCGCGCGACGAACGCGCCGAGGCTGCCGACGATACGCTCCCGCAGCTCGCCCGCGGCCTTTCGCGTGAAGGTGAGGCCGAGCACGGAGTCTGGCTCGGCAAGCCCGTTCGCGACGAGCCAGACGACCCGGTTCGCCATCGTTTCGGTTTTGCCGCTGCCCGCGCCGGCGATGACGAGCGTGCTCCCGGCGAGCGGATGCTCGATGACCGCACGCTGCTCGTCGGTCGGCAGGAGCGGCTGTTCGCCTGGCTTCGTCAGGATCTCGGCGACTCGGGCCGCAGAAAATACGGGAACGCTCACGCGTGACTCACCGCCTGGATGATGTGCAGCCGGCAGTTGCCGGGCCGATGCGGATCTGAACAGTGGTGCTCTACCCGTGCGGTGAACGCTCTGGCAGCCATGGTGTCGGCGACGTCGGCGATCCGCGCGACGAGCTGCTCACGGGCGTCCTCGCTGAGACCCGACTGCTCCCGCAGTACATAGCCTTTCCCCCGCGCCGCGTCCGGGTGGACGTAGAGGAGCTTGGCGGCGGTGCGCACGTCGGCGCCGACTTCGACGTCGCCGGTGTCAAACGCGCCGAGGAGCACCCCGAGTTGGTAGGCCTGCAACTGCACGTGTTCCTCGGCTTCGGGTTTCGTCGCGGGGGTACGCCCGGTCTTCAGGTCGACGACGGTCACCTCGGTGCCGCTGCCACCGCGCTGCACCTCGAGCCTGTCGGCGATACCGCGCAGCTCCGCACGCCCCACGGCGAGGCTGAACCCGGACTCCTGCCCCAGCAGTTCCTTCCCCGACGCTTCAAACTCGCGGAGGTAGTCGGAGAGGCCACCAGCCATCTGCGCGGCGGTGCGCCGCGCCCGCTCCGACTCCCACTCGGCATCAAACGGGAGCTTTTTCCATTCGGCGAAGATCGCCCCGAGCATCTCGTCCGGGTCGTGTCCTTCGACAGTCTCGAGCGCGTGGTGTACGAGCGTGCCGAGGCTCGCCTGGACGCTGCCGGCTCCCCCGCCGAGCGCGCCGATGACCCAGTCCAACGCGCACGTCTCGGCCTTCTCGAGCTGCGACGGGCTCACCGGCACGGGGCGCGGCTCTTCGTCGGCGGCCGGCTCATACAGGGGCGCCGTTGTCGAGGGTTCGAGCACGCCGTACCAGTCGCGCGGGTGGGCTCCGCTGACGTCGGCCCGCGCGAGGGCGCGCAGCGAGATGACGGCGGTCGCGTCGGCCGCGTCCTCAACGACGCGGCGGCGCATCGCAGCGGTGATGCCGCGAAGCGTCAGCCTGGAGCTCGGCAACCCCGTCACGGCAAAGTCGCTGCCGAGGCCGAAGAACGGGCTCGGGTGACTGTTCTCGTCGGCAACCGCGGCGACGAGCAGCTCGTCCCGCGCTCGCGAGCACGCGTGCAGGAACAGCCGCAGCTCGTCGTGGGTCGTGTCTCTGCGCGACGGCATGAGCGCCTCGCCGCCGCGCAGCCAGCGCTCGAGCGCCGCAGTGCCGAGCAGCGAACCGCGCGCACGCAGGTTCGGCCATGACCCGTCTTGCACCCCGATCACCGCGACGAGCGAGAACTCGCGTCCGATCATGCCCTGCGGCGTGGTGACCGTCACGGTCTGCCGCTCGCTGCGTTGCGCGAGCGAGTCCTCGGGAACGGTGTTGCGCAGGATGTCGTCGAGCAGGTCGGCGATGGGCTGCTCGCTGTCCTGTTCTTCGTGGCGCTGGAGCGCGAAGAACAGCCCGACGACCGCATCAAGCGAGCGGTTCGCCTCGTCGGCGCGGAGGCCGCGGCCCGCGATCGCTTCCTGCTGCCAGCGGTCGGCGAGTTTTGCCCCGTCCCAGAGCGCCCAGAGCACCTCTCGGGGCGTCCCGCCGCCCTCGCGCACCTTGAGGCCCGCGGCGGCCATCAGTCCAAGCTTGCGGATCGCTCGACCACCGGCGCTGTCGATCGCAGGGCTCGGGCCAGGAAATTCGAACGCCTCGAACACGAGTTCGTCGACTGTGAGCGGCTCGCGCGCTTCCTCCCGCGCGGCGCGGCGTTCGTCGAGCAGCAGCCCGCCTCGCAGCCTACGCACCGCGACGGCGTCAAGCCCGCCGATAACGCCACCTGCCAGACGCAGCACCCCCTGGGCGTCGAGCGTCGCGATGCCCAGCGCGTGTTGGAGCAGCGCGACGAGCTCACGCACCACCTGGTGCTCGCGCAGCACGATGCCACCGGCAGCGACGCCGGTCGGGACCTGGTGGCCGGCGAGCAACCGCGCGACCCGGGTCACCTCGGCGCGGGTACGACACACGACGGCCATCTCGCCCCACTCAAGCGCGCGCTCGCTGTCGAGCCCAAGCTTGCGCGCGCGCATCCGGTGCGCAATCGCGCCGAGCTGCTCGGCCGGCGAGGTCATGCGCGCAAACTCGACGCTGTCACGACCGCCACCCACGCGGCCGGCGGTGGGAGGCGTCGCGCCCCCGCGATCCGAGTCGGCGACGCCGTCGACCGCCTCCTCAGCCCCAGCACCAGCACCAGCCTCGGTCGCTGCGACACTCACCGGAACACTCTCCGCGGCCCGGTGCGCAGCGCCCCCAGCGGAGCCGATGCGCGTGCTCAGCCCACGCACGAAACCGCGGATCGTGGCGCCGTGCCGATAGACGGTGTCGAGCACGACAAGCTGCTCGGCTGCGGCCGGCGGCGGCGTCCAGCCGCGCCGCACGAGCTCGGCAGTGAGCCCGGCAAGGACGCGCGTGTGCTCGCCCTGGAACGCGCTCGTCGCCAGGTCAGGATCGCCGAATGCCCACACCGCGCTCCCCGCCGTCGCGCACGCGGCGACGAGAGCGAGCTGCCCCTCGCCAAGCTCTTGCGCGTCGTCGATGAGGAGCAGCCTCGGTGCCGGCGCCTGCCCGTCACGAATCGCCTGCGCGGCAAGCCGCAGCAGCCCGCTCGAGCTGACCTCTTGCGCGCGCGACTGCTCGAGGCCCTGCTGGACGTCCTGCAGCACGTCAAGCGCTTCGACCCAGCGCGCGGCAAGTCCCGGGTCCGGGCCCGCCGAGTAGGCGAGGTTTCGAGCCTCGGCGAGCGCCCCCGTGAGCGATGCGGCGAGCGCCGCCGGGGTGAACCCGAAGTCGTCGAGCACTCGCCAGAGCTCGCGCAGCTCCGCACGGAAGGGCGCCGACAGCAGCACGTCCGTCGCGAGGCCGCCCTCCCCCCGAGCCGCGTCGGCTTGGATGCGGGCCTCGACGGTCTCCGCGATCGCCTCGTCTTGCACAGTGCCGGTCAGGAGCCGTGGCGGCGCCTCACCGGCTGTCGCCGCCGCGCGACCGAGCACCGAGAACGCGAACGAGGAGGCCGTGCGCACCGGCGCACCCCCGACCGCCCTGTCGAGCCGCTTGTGCACCCGCTCTCGCAGGCTCGCGGCAACGAGCCGGTTCGGTGCGAGCACAAGCGCGTCGCCCTCTTCCCACCCCGCGAGCGCCATCGCGCGGGCAAAACTTTCGACGAGCAGCTCGGTCTTCCCGGTGCCCGGAGCCCCAAGGACCCTCGCATGCGCCCGCGGATCGAGCGCGAGCACGCGCTGCTGCGAAGTGTCGAATGCGATCATGCATTCAGCCTACTGAGCACCACCGACATCGGCGGCGGGGCATGTGCAATACTCAAAGCTGTTTCAGTGTGTACGCACGCCCCTCAGAGTGGAGGACCGATGACCCAGGCAGCAGGCGCGCCCCAGATGATTCCCGCGAGCGAGACGCCACGAAAGAAACGTCGGGCGTTGCGCGTGATCGGCTGGATCATCGCCGCGCTGGTCGTGGTCGCGCTCATCGCGGCGGGCCTCGGCGTGTGGACGGTGCAACGATCCTTCCCCACAGTCTCGGGGACCGTCGCGGCCGCCGGCCTCGCGGGCGAGGTCACGGTGCAGCGCGACGAGCGCGGGATCGCGACGATCACCGCCGACTCGACCGACGACCTGTTCTTCTCGCAGGGGTACGTGCACGCGCAGGATCGGTTCTGGGAGATGGACTTCCGCCGCCACCTCACGAGCGCCCGACTGTCCGAGCTGTTCGGTGAGTCCCAGGTCGGCACTGATTCGTTCCTGCGCACCCTCGGGTGGCAACGCATCGCCGAAGAGGAGTTCGCGGCGCTGAGCCCCGAGGCCAGGTCGTACTACGAAGCGTACGCGGCCGGCGTGAACGCCTACCTCGCAGATCACAGCGGCAGTAAGCTCTCGCTCGAATACGCGGTGCTCGGCCTCCAGAACTCCGGCTACGAGCCCGAGCCCTGGCAGCCCGCAGACTCGATCGCGTGGTTGAAAGCCATGGCCTGGGATCTTCGCACAAACATCGAGGACGAGACCGCCCGCGCGCTCCAGGCGCAGTTCCTGGACGCTGACGAGCTCGCCGAGCTCTACCCGGGCTACCCGTTCGAGGAGCACCCGGTCATCCTCGCGGACGATCCGGCGGGGCGGCGGGTCGTCGCCGTCGGCAAGCTCGAGCAGGGCGCCGCGTTCGTTCAGGATCGGTTCGCAGGGCTCGTCGAGTCCCTCAACCTCGAGCCCCTCGAGGAGCTGCTCGGCAAGGTCGATTCGCTCATCACACAGCAGGGCGAGGGCATCGGCTCGAACTCCTGGGTGGTCTCGGGGGAACACACGACGACGGGCGCGCCGCTGCTCGCGAACGATCCGCACCTCGGCGCCGCGCTGCCGTC
The DNA here is from genome assembly GCF_013409595.1 of Leucobacter aridicollis. Lineage (NCBI taxonomy): Bacteria > Bacillati > Actinomycetota > Actinomycetes > Micrococcales > Microbacteriaceae > Leucobacter > Leucobacter aridicollis. The sequence continues at coordinate 2,207,401 of NZ_JACCBD010000001.1, forward strand.
TGTCTGGACGCAGATGCAGTTGCGCTGTTCCACCGTCTCCGAGGAGTGCCCGTTCGACGTCGCCGGCTTCAGCTTCTCGGGCCTGCCCGGCATCGTCATCGGCCACAACCAGAACGTCGCGTGGGGGTTCACGAATCTGACGACCGACGTCGCCGACCTGTTCGTCGAGAGCGTTGACGGGGACAAGTACTGGTACGACAACGAGTGGCACGACATGGCCACGCGCGAGGAGACCATTAAGGTCGCGGGCGGCGACGATGTCACCCTCACCGTGCGAGAAACGGGGCACGGCCCCATCGTCTCGGGCCTCACCGGCGAATTCACGGAGATCGCCGAGGCCCCGCGCGCGGAGACCCCGGAGGGGAAGATCCTGCCCGTCGGCCCCGGCGACATCGGCGGCACCATGCCCTACTCCGAGGCTGCGCTGGCGCTGCGGTGGACCGCGCTCGACGCCGGTTCCACCCCCGAGGCGATCTTCATGCTCAACCGCGCCGAGAATTTCACCGATTTCCGCGAGGCCGCGAGCAAGTTCGATGTGCCCGGCCAGAACCTCATCTACGCCGATCCCGAGGGCAACATCGGCTACCAGGCGCCAGGCAAGCTCCCCATCCGCGCGACGGGTCAAGAGGGCTATCTGCCCACGCCCGGCTGGTCGAGCGAGTACGACTGGCAGGGGTTCATTCCGTTCGAGGAGCAGCCCTGGTCGTACAACCCGAAGTCCGGCTACATCGTCACGGCGAACAACGCGATCGTCAACGACGACTACGCGCACTTCCTCAGCCGTGACTGGGACTACGGCTATCGCGCCGCCCGGATCGTCGAGCTCCTCGAGGAGAAGATCGCCGCTGGCCCCGTCAGCGCTGCCGATCTCGCCGAGATCCACATGGACAACCAGATGCCGGCCGCGCAGGCGCTCAAGGACGCGTTTGCTGGCCTGTCTGCCGAGGACGACAACGTGCAGAAGGCACTCGACCTGCTCGCCTCGTGGGACGGCCAGAACGCGATGGACTCCGCGCCGGCGGCCTACGCGAACGTGCTTTGGGAGCACCTCACACAGCGGATGGTGTCGGGGCGGGAGGGTGACATCCCCCGCGACGACCAATCCCGGTTCGCCAGGGTGCTCGCGCTGCAGCTCGCAGACCCCGAATCTGAGTGGCTGACGGCCGGTGGCACGCAGACACGCGAGGAGGTTCTGGCAGGCGCGGCACGCGACGCCTATGCGGAACTCACGAAGTTGCAGGGCACGAACCCGGAGAAGTGGAACTGGGGGAAGCTGCACGCGATTACGCTGACGCACGGCACGTTCGGGGAGAGCGGCATCGCGCCGATCGAGGCGCTGTTCAACCGCGGACCCTACGACACGTCGGGCGGTTCAGGCGTCGTCAACGCAACGGGGTGGGCGCTCGGCGAGGGCTACCAGACCACCACCGTGCCGTCGATGCGAATGGTCATCGACGTCTCGAACTGGGATGCGTCGACCTGGCAGAATCTCACCGGCCAAAGCGGACACGCGTTCCACAAGAACTACACCGACCAGGTCGACGGCTGGGCGACAGGCGAACAGTACGCCTGGGCGTTCAGTACGAAGGCCGTCGATGCTGCGACGAAGGATACGCTCACGCTGACCCCCGCCGACTAGCCCCAGCCGACGAGGCTCAGCCGACCAGGCGCAGCGGGGCGGGCCCGCCCTGCCAGTCCCGAGGGCTCAGCGCGCGTGGCCCGCACGTTGTCCATGGGATCTGCAATTTGAATGCTCAAAGGAGACGAGTTCGACATTAGGACAGCCGATCCCATGGGCATGCGCTGGTGGCAGCACGGCGTGCCAACCGGACTTGCGCTGGTGGCAGCACGGCGTGCCGATCTGTGGCGCGCTGGTGGCAGCGCGGCGTGCCAACCTGCGGTGCGCTGACGGCGAACGGGCCCGGAATTGGTGCGGTTCTGGAAGGCCGGCGGCATACACTCAGAGGAGAAAAGAGTTGCGGCGCAGTCCGCGACCGCATCATGACTTGTCCAGGAGGCAGCTGTGGAAGTACGGATCGGCATCAACCAGTCGGCGCGCGAACTCTCATTCGAGACCGACGCATCGGCAGAAGAACTCAGCTCGCTCATCCAGGCAGCCCCGACCGGCCTCGTCTCGCTGACCGACAGCAAGGGTCGCACCTTCCTCGTGAACCGCGAGTCGATCACGTACGTTGAGCTCGGCAGCGACACCTCGCGCAAGGTCGGCTTCGTCAGCTAACCAGTAGTTCGAGCCCGGCCCAGCGGCCAGGCTCGTGGGCGGGACGCCGGCTCGGCCGCTCCCCCAACCGACCTGAGTGGCGGCACCCCAATCTGGGGTGCCGCCACTCTTGCGTTGGGTGCTCCGCCGCCGCTGGGCCCCGCGCGGGCACGCCCAGACGCCAGCACCAGCGCCAGCGCCAGCGCCAGCGCCAGCGCCAGCGCCAGCGCCAGCGCCAGCGGCTGCAGTCCATCAGCCGGTCGCGCGGGCCGGTGCATCGCCGCTCAGCGTGCGCCCGCTTCCGAAACCCGCAGGTGTGCACGGCAGTGCTCGATCCTGATCACGCGATCCGCGACCGCGATGTCTGCCGCGTCGTGGGTGACGCAGGCAACCGCGACGCCGCGGGCCGCCTCCGCCGCGAGCAGTTCCCGCGTGCGCGCGCGGCTGAGCTCGTCGAGCCCCGCTGCCGGTTCGTCGAGCAGAAGCGCCCCCGCGCCAACCGCGAGCCCCTGCGCGATGAGGATCCGTTGCCGCTGCCCGCCGGAGAGCTGCCCGAAGGGCGCGTCGGCGAACGCGGTCGCGCCGACGCGCTCGACGGCCTCGGCCACGCGAGCGGCCCGCCCGCCTGGGCCGAGGCGCGCGCCGCCCGCTGTGGCCGCCGCCCCGAGCGCGACGACCTGCCGGCCGGTGATCGGCAGCTCCGCCGGCGCGTCAGGCCGCTGCACGACCAGGGCGACGGGGGTGTCGCGCGTGACCTCGCCGGAGCCCGCCTTGCGCACCCCGGCGAGCACCTCGATGAGCGTCGTCTTGCCCGCGCCGTTGGGCCCGATGATGGCCGTGACACGCCCGGCAGGGATGTCGACGTCGAGCCCGGACAGCACGGGGGTTTCGTCGTGGGCATAGAACAGCGCGCGGGCGCGGACGGGAGCGAGATCGGTCATGACCATCAACCTAGCATGTTGAGAATGATTTTCATTATCTGTAGTGTCTGTGTTCATGTTCTGGTTCATCGACGCGCTCGGCTCCGCGTTCTTCGCCCGTGCCGTCATCGGCGGCGCCCTCGTCGCCATCGTGTGCGGCGTCGTCGGCACGTGGGTCGTCATCCGCGGGATGGCCTTCTTCGGCGAGGCGATCGGGCACGGCATGTTGCCCGGAGTCGCCGTCGCGACCCTCGCCGGTGTTCCCCCTGTGATCGGCGGCGCACTCTCGGCCGCAATCATGAGCGCGCTCATCGCAGCGCTCCAGCGCCGCGGCAAACTCTCGTACGACACGAGCATCGGGCTCCTGTTCGTCGCGATGCTCGCCACCGGCGTGATCATTGTGTCGGGCTCCGGGAGCTTCGCGACCGACGTCACGGCGGTCCTCTTCGGCGACATCCTCGCGATCTCCTGGGCCGACATTGCGGTGCTCGCCGGCGCGTGCACGGCCGTGATCGCCATCACCGTTGCCCGGCACCGCGCGTTCGTTGCCCTGGCGTTTGACCGGCGCCTCGCGCTCACGCTCGGGTACCGCCCGCACCTCACACAGGGGCTGCTCGTCGGGCTCGTCACGCTCGCCGTCGTGGCCTCCGCGCAGGCGGTCGGCACGCTGCTCGTGGTCGCGCTCCTCCTCGGCCCGGCAGTCGCGGCACAGCCGTGGCACCCGAGCATCCCCGGACGCATCGCGATCGCGGCCGCGGTCGGGATCGCCTCCGTGACCGTCGGGCTCGCGATCTCCTGGGCCGCTGGCTCGGCGGCCGGCTCCACGATCGCCGCCAGCGCCGTCGCCGCCGCCGGGCTCTCGCACGGCTGCAGACTCGCCCTCGCACGCACCCGGGCATCCAGCACTCCCACCACCCCACTAGAAAGCACCGCATGAATCGCCTCTCACTCCCCCTCGCCCTCGCCTGCGGGGCGACGCTCTCCCTCGCGCTCGTCGCGTGCAGCGCAGCCCCCGGCCCAGCCGCGGCACCCTCGCCCGGCAGCGCCGACACGACGCCCCCCGCGGATGCGCCCGGGCACGGCGCGGTGGCCGGTGCCGTCGAGGTCGCTGAGGCCCAGCTGCAACTCGTCACCGTCTCGCCGGACGGCGAGACCGGCCTCCTCGATCTACTCGACGGCGGCGAGCGCACACTCGACCGCGTGCCAGCACCCGCACGCGTCACCTCGGACGGCCGCTACGTCTTCGCGGACTCGGGATCGGGGGTCGCCGTCATCGACGGCGGCGCCTGGAGCTGGGACCACGGCGATCACTTCCATTTCTATCGAGCGGAACCGGCGCACACCGGGATCGTGCCAGGCGACGGCCCGGCGGCGATCACGGGCGACGCCCTTCCGACGACCGGCGCAACGGGCGTCTTCTTTGCGGGCTCAGGCGAGGCCGTGCTGCTCGACAACGCCGCGCTGAGCACGGGGTCGGTCGTGGAGCGCTTCCGCCTCACCGAGGCCCCGCACGCCGGCATCGCGGCCCCGCTCGGCGACGGCGCGCTGGTGTCTCACGTGGACGAGCGCAGCGGCGCGACGGAGCTGCGCGTTGTCGACGCGAGCGGGAAGCCCACCGGCGAGATGGCAGCCTGCGAGTCGCCACGGAGCGCCACCACGACCCGCGCCGGCCTCGTTGTGCTGTGCGACGCGGGCGCTGTCGTGGCCGCGGGCGCGGACGCCGGCGCGCCCGCGGCCGACGCGAACGCTGACGCCGCGACGGACGCGAACGCTGACGCTGACGCCACGACGGACGCGAACGCTGAGCCATCCACGCTGACCTTCGTCCCGCTCCCGGGTGGCGTCAGCGCCTCCCCCGAGGCGCTCGCAGGCAGGAAGGGCCGACCGACACTCGCAGGCGTCGGCACCGGTCCGGACGGACAGCCCGGCGTCTGGCAGTTCGATGCGCGCGCCCACGCCTGGGAGTGGAGCCGGAGCGCCGCGGAGCTCGTCCGCGCCGTTGCTGTCGGGGACGACGCCGGGCACGTCGTCGCGCTCGACGAGCAGGGACGTGCGCGGGTGCTGCGCGCGGGCGAAGAGCTCGCTCACACTGCGCCGCTTCTCGACGCCGCCGACCTCGCACCGAAGGCGCTCGACGCGCTCACGCTGACCGTCGACTCGCAGCGGGCCTACCTGAACTCGCCGAGCCGCGGCATCGTGTACGAGATCGACTACGTCGACAGCGCGCGGGTTGCCCGGGAGCTCACGCCAAGCGTGCGCCCCCACTTCCTCGCGGAGGTGGGGCTGTGAGCCGGTACCGCGGCCCGCGCAGCCGCGCGAGGGCCGCACGCCTGGCCTCCGGCGTCGCGGTGCTGCTCGGGCTCGCACTGTCCGCGTGCACCACGGGGCCCAGCGACGCGGAGAGCACCGCCGAGGCAAACATCGTCGTCACCACGAACATCCTCGGGGACGTCGTTTCGCAGATCGTCGGCGACGCCGCGAACGTCAGGACGCTGATGCGCCCCGGCGCGGACCCGCACTCGTTCGAGATCTCCGCGCAGCAGGCAGCCCAGATGGACGAGGCCGACCTGCTTGTCTCCAACGGGCTCGGGCTCGAGGAGGGGCTGCAGCGCCACCTCGACAGGGTGGCCGCGGCGGGCGGCGCGCAGTTCGTCGCCGGCGACCACGTCGACGTCTTGCGCTACGCCGCGAGCGACGCACACGGCGAGGGCGCGGCCGAGGCCGTCGACCCGCACTTCTGGACGGACCCGCTGCAGATGGTCGCCGTGACCGAGGCGCTCACCGAAACACTCGCGGCGCTCCCCGCCCTCGATGAGGACGCCCGCGCCGCCGTCACCGGGCGCGGCACCGCCTACGCCGCGGAGCTGACGGCGGTCGACGCGACCATGAAGCAACGATTCGCTGAGATCCCGCCAGATCGCCGAGCGCTCGTCACCAACCACCACGTGTTCGGGTACTTCGCCGAGCGCTACGACTTCGAGGTGCTGGGAACCGCGATCCCCGGCGGCACCACGCTCGCGGCTCCGAGCGCGAAGGATCTCGATGCGCTCGTGACGGCGATCACCGAGGCGCGGGTGCCGACGATCTTCGCCGAGTCCTCGTCGCCTGACAGGCTCATGCGGGTCCTCGCCGACGAGGCCGGCCTCACCGTCGACGTCGTGTCGCTCTTCACGGAGTCCCTGTCTGAGCCCGGCGCAGGTGCCGACACGTACGTCGCCATGCTGCACACCAACACCGACCGCATCGTGGCCGGCCTCGCACCTGGGGAGCCCGCCGGCCGGTAACCACGGCTGCCGGCCGCTGCCGGCTGCGGCACCGACGAGCCCAACCCGGCAGCCTCCACGCATCACGCCGCTGCACGCTCAATCACCGCACGCTCAATCACCGCGCGCTCACCCAGAGCGCACCTCACCCCACCCAACACAAAGGAGAACCATGTACTCACACGATCACACCCCGGCGACAGGGCGCGCGCAGCGACGCCGGTGGGTCGCCGCAGCCGTGGCTGGCGCCAGCCTGGCAGCCCTCACGGCATGCTCGCCCGGCGCTGCAGACGACCAGGGGCACGCCGGCCACGACCACAGCGAGGAAGCCGCCGGCACGTCAACGGCGCTCGCGGTCACGACGCCCGGCGGCGTGACCGTCCTCACGAGCGACGCCGCGACGGGCGGCGGGATCGAGGCCGTCGGATCGTTCGACACCGAGGAGTTCACACGCCTGAACGCATTCGGAGACGGCACGCACCTGCTGCTCACCACCTCTCGCGGGTTCGAAGTGCTCGATACCAAGACCGCAACGCTCACCGGGCTCGTGTTCCCGGCCGAGGCCGCCGGCCACGCGGTGCGCCACGAGGGCACGACCGCGCTCTACGACGACGGCACCGGCGTCACGACGCTCGTCCCGACCGACGCCCTGCTGAAGAACGACAGCGATCGGCCGGATACCCGGAGCTACGAGGCGGATGCGCCCCATCACGGTGTCTCGATCGAGCTGAGCGACGGCACCCTCCTCACGACAGTCGGCACCGAGGAGGGGCGCTCCGGGGCGACCGCGCTCGAGCCCCACGACGATCACTGGCACGACATCACCACGTCGGCCGACTGCCCTGGCATCCACGGCGAGGGCACCGCGAGCGACGAAGTGGCGGTCTTCGGGTGCGAGGATGGCGCGCTGCTCTACAAGGCAGGCGCGTTCACGAAGCTCACCGCTCCCGATGCCTACGGCCGCATGGGCAACGCATTCACCGCCCCGGATAGCCCGATCGTCGTTGGCGACTACAAGAGCGATCCCGACGCCGAGGGATACCTGCTCAACGCCGTGACGCTCATCGATACCGCGCAGGAGACGCTTGAGGTTGCCACGCTCCCCGACACCGTGCGGTACACGTTCCGTGGAGTGACGCGCGGCCCCGGGGGCAACGCCTACGTGCTCTCGACGGATGGTTCGATCCACGTGCTCGATCCGAAGACCGGCGAGATCGTCGACTCCTACCCCGTCATCGGCCCGTGGGAGGGGCCCGCGAACTGGCAGGACGCCCACCCGGCAATCGTCGGTGACGGCGGCATCGCCTACGTCACCGAGCCGGCGACGAAGTCCGTCCACGCCATCGACCTGGTGACCGGCGAGACGGTCTCATCGATCACGCTCGATGCGCCGCCCAACGAGATCGCCGTGGCGCTCGGCCACTAACCCGGGCCACTCACGCTGTAGGTCGACCGTGCCGGTCGGGGCGGAAACGCACCCGACCGGCGCAGTCGTGCGCGCTAGTTCACCAGCGGGCTCTCGGCGAAGTCGAGCTCGTCGCGGACCGCGTCGAGCAGCGCATCCGCAACCTCCCGTTTCGAGCCCGCGACAGCGGCAACGACGTCGCCGTCCATGTCGAGCACCCGCACGTCGTTCTCCTCCGCCTCGAAGCCCTCTTTCCAGCCGACGGCGTTCACTGCGAGCAGGTCAACGCCCTTGCGAGCGAGCTTGCGCCGCCCGCGCTCGAGCAGTTCGTCTTCACTCTCAACAGTCTCGGCGGCGAAGCCGACGATGACCTGATCGCCCTGGCGTTCACGCACGAGGCTCACGAGGATATCGGGGTTCTCGACAAGCGCGAGCGTTGGCGCGTCGCCTGCCGAGTCCTCCTTGCGAATCTTGTGGTCGGCGATATCGGCGACCCGGTAGTCCGCAACCGCCGCCGCCATGATCACGACGCGTGCGCCCTTTGCCGCGGCGTGCGCAGTCGAATCGAGTTCGGCCGTCGTACCGACGGGGACGACGCGAACCGCGGGATCGCTCGCGACCTCGGCGAGCACGCTCGTGTCGATGTTCGCGGCGAGCAGCACGACCTCGGCGCCGCGGGCCGCGGCCGCAGCAGCGACCGCAACTCCCTGCTTGCCGCTCGAGCGGTTGCCGAGATAGCGGACCGGGTCGATCGGCTCCCGCGTGCCGCCAGCCGTCACGAGGACGCGCACCCCGGCGAGATCGCCGCGATCCCGAGCCGCCGCGTCCACGGCACCCACCACCGGCAGCTCGTCGGCGAGATCGACCTCAGGCATGGCCTCGGTCACCTGCGCCGCCCAGCTCGGGGGCTGCGGAGCGCTCACGCGATCCTGATCTGCGGGTTCCGGCAGCGCGGCAGGCTCGGCGGCGCCGGGCGCCTGCGCGCCCTCCTCGTCGTCGCCGAGCAGCCGCTGCACGTGCGCGAAGATGTCCGCGGGCTCGCTCATGCGTCCGGGGCCGCTGTCGTTGCCGGTGAGCCTGCCGCTCTCCGGCCCGACGAAGGAGACGCCACGGGCGCGCAGGATCGCAACGTTGTCCTGCGTCGCCGGGTGCTGCCACATCTCGGTGTGCATCGCAGGCGCCACAACGACGGGCGCGCGGGTCGCGAGCAGCGTGGTGCCGAGCAGGTCGTCGGCGAGCCCCGCCGTCATCCGCGCCAACGTGTTGGCCGTTGCGGGTGCGACGACGACAAGGTCGGCGTTCTGCCCGAGGGCTACGTGCCGCACCTCGGGGACGTCGTCGTGCACGGACGTCGTCACCGGGTTCCTGCTGATCGCTTCCCACGTGGGCTGGCCGACGAAGCGCAGCGCGTCCGCGGTCGGGACGACATGCACCTCGTGGCCGGCCTCGACGAGCAGACGAGCGAGGGCGACGGCCTTGTACGCGGCGATCCCGCCGCTAACTCCAAGCACAATGTTCACGCCTCAATCCTTGCACTGATTGCTCAGTTTCCGCAGAGACGCCGCGTTGCGCGACCGCGGGGCCGCGTTGCTCGACCGCGGGGCCGCGCTGGCAGGGAGCCGCCGCGATGCGCCGCTACACTCGAGGGCATGTGTACCGTCGTGATCGAGGTCCCCGCTGACGAGTCCGCGCCGACGAGGGTGCTCGCCGTGCGAGATGAGGATCCCAACCGTCCCTGGGATCCGCCAGGCGAATGGTGGCCCACCGAGCACCCCGGCACCCTCGGCGTGCGTGACCGCCGGGCCAACGGCGCCTGGCTCGCCGTCGCGCCCGACCGGGGCAGGCTCGCCGTGATGGTCAATCGGGCCGCCGAGATGGCCGAGCCTGCTGGCGGGTTCACCTCGCGCGGCGGCCTCGTGCTCGAGTCGGTCGCCGGCGGCGCGCTCGTCGACCCGCCCACCGCGGCACCCTTCTCCCTCGTCGAGGTTGCGGGTTCGGCAGCGTTCGTGTCCGCGTGGGACGGGGTCGCGCTGCGGCGCGAACGCCTCTCCCCTGGCGTGCATATGCTCGCGCATCACGACGTCGACGACCCGCGCTCGGAGCGGATCGCTCGCTGGCTGCCAGAGTTCCAGGCGCTGGCCGGAGCACCCGAGGCTGAGTGGCGCGAGCAGTGGCTCGGGCTGCTCGCCCGGACCGCGGAACTCTCGCCCACCGACGACGAGGCGATCGTGCGCGACAACCGGCCGCTCGGCTACCCGACCCTCTCCCTGCTGACGTGCATCGCTGAGGTGTCGCCGGGTGGTGGCGGGGCTGTTGCTGGAGGGGCTGGTGCTCGTGGGGCCGGTGACGGTGGGGCCGGGGCTGGTGCTGGTGCTGGTGTTGGTGCTGGTGCTGGTGCTGGTGTTGGGGCCCGTGGGGCCGGGGCTGGCGGTCTCGTGGATCTCCGCTGGGCACCATTCACCGAGCCGGGCAGCTGGGGCACCCCAGCGTTCGCGACAGCGTAACCACTCGGCGCCCTGCCGAGACCGCTTGCGCACATCGTTCTCTCCTGCACACATGAAGATGCGCGGTAATAGGGTGTGCGCTCACGAGAACGATGTGCTGGGCACGCGGCGCGGGGCGCGCCCGGGCCGGGCACACCGGGCGGGCACTGCTGGCTCTGCGTCAGGCCCGCCAAAGAGCAGGTTCCCCGCAAGAGGATCCCTATCCACGCGCAGATAACGGGTCGTCTCGCGAGAAACCTACTCTGTCGCGGGGGCGGGGCTGGGCCGAGCCGGCACGGGGCCGAGCCAGCGCGGGCCCGGCGCAGCCAGCGCGGGGCTGGGCGGGCCAGCGCGGGCCGGGGGCGGGGCTGGGCGCCCGAGGCGGCCCGGGGCGGGCAGGGCCGCGGGGCCCCTACGCGCGGCGCTCGAGCAGCACCGCGACTTCGAGGTGGCCGGTGTGCGGGAACATGTCGAACAGGCGCGCCTCGCGAACGACGAATGACGGCATCCGTTCGAGGTCCCGGGCGAGGCTCTCGGGGTTGCAGCTCGAGTAGATGACGTGCGCAATCCCAGACCCCTCGAGCCAGTCGGCCAGGGTCTCGCCGATCCCGCGGCGCGGCGGGTTCACCACGACGAACTCGGGCAGATCGTCCGGGGCTGCGGCGAGCGCGAACTCGGTCGCGTCACCCGCGAGGAACCGAGCAGGAATGCCCGCCTCGGCGGCGCTGCGCTCGGCCGAACGAATGGCCTGCTCGCTGAGCTCGACCCCGAGCACGTCGCGTTGCGTGCCTGCGCCGGAGCGCGCGGTGAACAGCGCGAAACCGCCGACGCCGCAATACAGGTCCCAGAGCGACGCGGGCCCGACGCCGTCGACCCAGGTTGCTGCCTGCTCGTACAGCGCGAGGGCCACCCGCGTGTTGGTCTGGAAGAAGCTTTGCGGGCGGAGATACAGCGTAACGGGCGCCAGCCCCTCGCCGAGCTCCATGGCGAGGGCGGATCCGACGAGCGGCTCCTCCCGGTCCCCCTCAAGCACCGCCTTGTGCTCGGGCAACAAGTTGACTGAGATCACGGCGGCCTGCGGCAGCAGCTCACGCAGCTCGTCGACGCGTGCGCGGATCACCCCGAGCCCCTGCTCGCTACGCACGACGAAGCGCACCATCAGTTCACCAGCCGGGCTCACGGTGACGTGCACGTACTTGAGCTCGCCGCGCCGCCGCGGCACCGAGTAGGGCGCGAGGCCCGACGCGTTCACGAAGCCGGCGAGGGCAGGAATCACGGCCTGGATCTCTGGCTCGTGGATGAGGCACTCGGTGAGGTCGATGCCGGCGCCGCCGCGGTCGAGGATCCCGAGCGTCACCGCCCCGGCGACCCCGCCAACGGCGAGCTTGGCGCGGTTGCGGAAGCCCGCGACCCCACCAGACACTGGCGCGAGCCAGGCAGCGGCGGGGATCCCGGGCAGCAGCTCAGCGCAGCGCTCCTGCTTCACGCGCAGTTGAGCGTCGATCGGCGTCTCGATGAAGGTGCACGACCGGCACACCCCGGCCTCGAAGTAGCGGCAGTGGGGCGGGGCGGCGAGGTCTTGCACGGGCAGCACCATCGGTTAGGCGGTGAGGCCGAGCCCGTCCATGCGGCGAATGTGGTCGGCGATGAGCTCGGTGAACACCGGCTCCACCTCGCTCTCGACGAACTCGCGCTTCTCGCTGAGGTTCAGCACGGCGCGCGAGACGAGCAGCGTGTCGCCAACGAGCCTGCGGCCCCAGAGCGCGAGCCAGCTCGAGAGCTTCGGGTCGTCCTCGAGCGCCTGTTCGAGGAGGCCCTTCAGCGCCTGACGCCCCTCGCCACCTGTCAGCACGGCGATGGCTTCGGTGCGGTAGGAGTCTTTCAGGCCCGTCGCGAGGCTCGCGAAGAAGTCGTCGAACAGGCCGCCGACGAGGTACAGCGACAGCACATGCTGGTGCCAGTCGTCAGTGTCGATGCGCTCCACGTAGTCGTCGATGACCTTCGTGAAGGGCCGCATGACGACGTGGGGCTCGGAGCCGCGGCGGCGAATCTCGTCGGCGAGCCGCTGCTGCTTTGAGAGCGTCTCCCCCGCAACCCTCGCGAGCGTCTCTTTCGCTTCGAGGGTCGCGGCGCCTGAGACGCCACGGGTCGCTGCCTCGTAGAGCTCAAGCTGCAGGTAGGCGGTGAGGCCCAAGAACGGCATGATTCCGGGCGCAAACTCGGCAAGGTCGACGCGCTCGGCAGCCGATTCGCTTGCGTGCGAGAGCGCCGTCTTTGAGGGCGCCTGCTTCTTGCGCAATCCCCGGATCCAATCAAACACGGTGCCAAGCTTACCCGCGGTGCACAGCGGCACGGGAATACCGCGCATAGAAATAGCACAGTTCGAATCACGCAGATGTCGCATTGCCCCATAGACTGATGGGACACGTATTTTTCTCCGTCGCCGCTGGAGTGTCGGAGGCTGCGCCCTGTCTCACGCGCAGCAATGCACAATCGAACACAGAACAGGACACAGGCGTGACCACATTTGTAGAACTCGGAATCGACCAAGACATCGTTGATGCGCTCACCGAAAAGGGCATCTCGGAGGCGTTCCCGATCCAGGAGCAGACGATCCCCCTCGCCATCACCGGCCAGGACATCATCGGCCAGGCGAAGACCGGCACCGGCAAGACGTTCGGGTTCGGCCTCCCGCTGCTGCAGCGGCTCGGCGAGAACCCGGAGCCGGGCGTGCAGGCGCTCGTCGTCGTGCCAACCCGCGAGCTCGCGATGCAGGTCTACGAAGACCTCGAACTCGCGACCAAGAACCGTGCGACCACCGTCGTGCCGATTTACGGCGGCAAGGCCTACGAGGGCCAGATCGAGCAGCTGAAGGCTGGCGCACAGGTCGTCGTCGGCACCCCGGGCCGCCTCCTTGATCTCGCGAGCCAGCGCGTGCTCGACCTGGGGAACGTCCGCGAGATGGTGCTCGACGAGGCCGACAAGATGCTCGACCTCGGCTTCCTCGCTGACATTGAGAAGCTGTTCTCGAAGACCCCGGCGAACCGCCACACCATGCTCTTCTCGGCGACGATGCCCGGCATCATCGTGTCGCTCGCGCGCCGGTTCATGTCGAACCCGATCCACATCCGCGCGACGGATCCCGATGAGGGCGCAGCTCAGGCGAACATCCAGCACATCATTTACCGCGCGCACTCGCTCGACAAGGACGAGGTCATCGGCCGCATCCTGCAGGCCGAGGACCGCGGCAAGACCGTCATCTTCATGCGCACCAAGCGCGCTGCGGCCCGCCTGCAGGAGGAGCTCACCGACCGCGGCTTCAGCGCCGCCGCGGTGCACGGCGACCTCAATCAGGATCAGCGCGAGCGCGCCATGGCCGCGTTCAAGTCGGGCAAGAAGGACGTCCTCATCGCGACCGAGGTCGCAGCCCGCGGCATCGACGTTGACGACGTGACGCACGTCATCAACCACACGGTGCCCGACGACGAGAAGGCGTACCTGCACCGCGTCGGCCGCACGGGCCGCGCGGGCCGCACCGGCATCGCCGTGACGTTCGTCGACTGGGACGACATGCACAAGTGGGCACTCATCAATAAGGCGCTCGAGTTCGGCATCGCCGAGCCCGTCGAGACCTACTCGTCCTCGCCGCACCTGTTCACCGACCTGAACATTCCGGAGGGCTCGAAGGGCCGCCTGAAGGCGACGCCCGTCAAGGAGACCGCTCCCCGCGGCGAGCGCACGCGTTCGCGCACGTCGGGCGGGCGCTCGGCAGGATCAGGATCAGGATCGCGCACCGAGTCGAACGGCGAGGGCGGTTCGAGCCGCACGCGTCGCCGCACCCGTAGCGCAAACCCGCAGGGTCCGGGCCGGCACGAGTCGCACGGTCACGAGCAGCACGGTCACGACGCCGACGGTGGCAGCGAGCCAGGCGCTCCCGCTCCCGAGGGCACCGGCCCCGACGGGGAGGGCGCGCCGCGTCGCCGCCGTCGCCGCGGCGGCCGCGGCCGCGGCGCTGGCGCCTCCTCCGAGGGTGCACGGGCTGAGGGCGGGCAGGCCGATAGCGGCGCAGCTGCCCCCTCGGAGGCACCCGCAGCGTAGCTCGCCCGACGTCCGAGACGTCACGGTTCGCAACATCCATTCGTGCTCATGCCCGCAGCGTTTACGCTTGCGGGCATGAGCATTGATTTTCCCGCCCTGCCGGATTCCGTTTCAGTCGACCGCGTCGAGGTCGCGCCCGACGTCGAGCTGCGCGTGCTCCGAGCTGGTGCGGGCTCGCCCGTCGTGTTCGTCCCCGGCTGGAACTTCTCGGCCGAGGTGTTCGTGCACCAGCTCACGGGCCTCGCCGACGCCCATGAGGTGATCGCCGTCGATCCGCGCGGCCACGGCGAATCGAGCAAGCCGCTCACGGGCAACAGTTTTCCGCAGCGCGGCCGCGACCTCGCCGCCCTGCTCGCCGCGCTGGATCTCCGGAATGTCACGCTCGCGGGCTGGTCGTTCGGGGTGCTCGACGTGCTCTCCGCGCTCGAGGTCGACGGCGCGGACGACCGCGTCGCTCGGCTCATCCTCATCGACGAGCCGCCGCGAGTCCCGTTCGACCCAGCGAATGCCGCGGAGTGGGGCGAGGCCGCGCTCAGCCACGACGGACTTCCCGCCTACGTGAAGTTCCTCTCGACTGACCGCCAGGGCTTCCTCGAATACATCGCGGCGGACGCGCTCGGTGTCGCAGCGGAGGACGCAGCGGGCGAGCCCGCCGTCGCGAAGCTCGTCGCGGATGGCGCCCGCACCCCCGAGCACATCGCGATCATCACCGGGGTCGAGGGCCTCGCAACCGACCTGTCGGCGCCAGCGGTCGCCTTCGACGCTTCGGGCAGGCCGCTGCTCTTCCTCGCGCAGGAGGCCTGGGCCGACGACGCGCGCCGCTGGGTCACCGCGAACCTCCCGCACGCGGAATTCGCGACGATTCCCGTGCACGCCGGGTTCCTCACCGAGCCGGAGCCGTTCAACGCGCGGGTTCGCGAGTTCCTCGCGAGCGAGCCGCGCGCCCGATCCTGATCGGCTAGTGCGGCGTCGCGACGCCCGCCCTGATGAGCACGACGGTCTCCGCTGGCGTCGTGCGCTCGCCGAGGCGGTTCGGCTTGCCGGCGCCGTGGTAGTCGCTCGCGCCCGTGACGGTCAGGCCGAGTTCGTCGGCGGCCTCCCGCAGCGGCGGTAACCAGTCCTCGCGGTTCTCCGGGTGATCGAGTTCGATCCCGCCGAGTCCCGCGCGCTCGAACGCGCGCACCGCGTCCACGGGCGTCGGCGTGCGCTGCCGCTCGGCGACCGGGTGCGCGAGCACCGGGAAGCCGCCCGACGAACGCACGAGCGTGATCGCGTCAATCGTGTCGAGCGCGTACGTCGGCACGTAGTACTTCGAGCGCGGGTGGAGCACGTCCGCGAACGCCGCGCTCCGGTCGACGAAGTAGCCCGCCGCGACGAGCGCGTCGGCGATGTGCGGGCGCCCGACGGTCGTCGCCTCGAACTCGCCGACGACGTCGTCCCAGGTGAGCCTGTAATCCGCGGCGATGAGCTCGACCATCTCGCGGGCGCGGCCGAATCGGGCTTCGCGCACGCGCGCGAGCGCGGCGAAGAGCTCCCCCGCCGCCGGGTCGATGCCGTAGCCGAGGAGGTGGCGCGACTTCCACTCGTACTTCGTGGTGATCTCGATGCCCGGCACGAAGTCGATGCCGGCGTCGGACGCCGCAGCGCGAGCCTCGTCCCAGCCATCGATCGTGTCGTGGTCAGTGAGCGAGAACCCAGCGAGTCCGAGCGCGGCGGCCTCGGCGGCGATCTCCGCGGGCCTCGTCGTGCCGTCGGAGATCAGGGAGTGCGTGTGCAGGTCGTAGCCCGCGCTACCAGTCATCCCCTCAGTCTACGAGTCCGGGCCGGGGTCGGCGAACGGGCGTCGGCACGGGCGGGCGCGGGCGGGTAGCCGACCCGGGGACGGGCGGCGGCGGGCGCGGTGCCGACCCGGGGCGAGCGGCCCTGTGCGGGTAGCCGACCCGGGGCGGGCGGCGATGGGCTCGGTGCTGACCCGGCGCGGGCGCACTCGCTCCCGCGCCGGATCGGGTTCCGGCTACGGCGCCGTGTATCCGCCGTCGACGAGGTGGTAGCTGCCCGTCACGAAGGAGGCCGCGTCGCTCGCGAGGAACGCGACCATGTGCGCGATCTCCTCCGCGCGTCCGAGCCTGCCCATCTGATGCTTCGCGATGAGCGCCGCGCGGGCGTCAGCGTCAGCGTTCTTCAGCAGCGGGGTATCGACATAGCCCGGCCCGACCGAGTTCACGCGGACGCCGAGCGCCGCGTTCTCGAGCGCTGCGGTCTTCGTGAGCCCAACGACGGCGTGCTTGCTCGCGACATAGGCCGGCGATCCCGCGCTGCCGACGCTGCCGAGGATCGAGGCGATGTTCACGACCGCCCCGCCGCCGTTCTTGGCCATGTGCGCGACCTGCGCGCGCGTGCCGCGGAACACCGCGGACAGGTTGATGTCGATCACGCGCTGCCAGTCCGCGTCGCTGTAGGTCGCCGTCGGGCCCACCGCACCACCGATGCCCGCATTGTTCACGCCGATCTTCAACGGCGCGAGCGCCTCTGCCGCGCGCACCGTTTCGTCGATGACGTCGACGGCGCCAGCATCGCCGACGACCGCGACGGCCTCGCCGCCCGCACCCGTGATCTCGGCGACGACGGCCTCAGCGGCGGTCGCGTCGAGATCCTGCACGACGACCTTCGCGCCGTTCTCGGCGAGCAGCAGCGCGACGGCGCGGCCGATCCCTGATCCTGCTCCGGTAACAATCGCCGAGCGATCGGCGACTTCGTACTGTGCCATGTGTGTGGTCCTTTCCACGCGGGAACTGCCCGGCCGGATGCCAGGGCCCTCGTCCCAACCGTACGCCCCGAATCGATGCGCACGCACCCAGCTGGAAGTGGGAGGATGGGAGGATGACCGAGAATACGACCGCCACGCACGAGGCGGAGATCGACAACAGCAACCGGAGCACGACGCCCCAGTCGGAAACGTTCCTCAACTACATCTCGTCGAGCTGGGCCGACCGCGTCGACGAGCTCCCCGCAGAGCTGCCCGTCGCACAGTTCGCGGCGCAGCGTCGTCAGGCCCTCGCCGCCCAGTTCCCCGGCAAGCGCCTCGTGATCGCCGCCGGCGCACTCAAGCAGCGCTCGAACGACACGTTCTACCCCTACCGCCCGCACAGCGCGTTCGCGCACCTCACCGGCTGGGGGTCGGAGTCCGAGCCGGGCGCGATCCTCGTGATCGACGCGTCGGGCGACACCACCCTCTACTTCCAGGAGCGCGCGGGCCGCGACTCCGACGAGTTCTTCGCGAACCCCGAGATCGGCGAGTTCTGGATCGGGCCGCGCCCGTCGCTCGCGCAGGTCGCATCGCTGCTCGGCATCCAGACCGCGCACCTCGCCGAGTTCTCGGCCGCCGAGGGCGACGTCACGCTTGACGACGCTGAGCTCGGCCGCGCGACGAGCGAGCTGCGCCTCGTCAAGGACTCCTACGAGCTCACCGAAATGCAGGCCGCCGTCGACTCGACGCAGCGCGGATTCAACGAGGTGCTCGCGGCACTCGGAGACGCCAGCGCGCACCCGCGCGGCGAACGCGTCATCGAGGGCGTGTTCAACCAGCGCGCGCGCCTCGACGGCAATGAGGTCGGCTACGAGACCATCGCCGCGGCCGGCGCGCACGCGTGCACGCTGCACTGGATCCGCAACGACGGCGCCGTCCGCGACGGGGACCTGCTCCTCCTCGACGCGGGCGTCGAACTCGACAGCCTGTACACGGCAGACATCACGCGCACGATCCCGATCTCGGGCACCTTCACCGAGCCGCAGCGCCGCGTCTACGAGGCAGTCCTGGAGGCTGCCGACGCCGCCCGCGCAATCGTGAAGCCTGGCATTCGCTTCGGCGACGTCCACGACGCTGCGATGGCAGTGATCGAGCGCGTCACCCGCGAGTGGGGCCTCCTGCCCGAGGCCGACGGCACGCCCTACCACCGCCGCTACATGGTGCACGGCACGAGCCACCACCTCGGCCTCGACGTGCACGACTGCGCGCAGGCGCGCCGCGACATGTACCTCGACGGCGTGCTCGAGCCCGGCATGGTCTTCACGATCGAGCCCGGCCTGTACTTCCAGCCCGACGATCTCACGGTGCCCGAGGAGTTCCGCGGGATCGGCATCCGTATCGAGGACGACATCGTCGTCACCGAGGACGGCTGCGTGAACCTGTCGGCGAACATCCCCCGCACGGCGGACGACGTCGAGGCATGGGTGCAGGGCGCGCGCACCGCGTAGCGGTATCCCGAGCGTAGCGAGCGGGCCCCCGGATCCTCAACGGATTCGGGGGCCCGCTCGCGTTGTAGCGCGGTGTTCGCGTCTCCGCAAGGGGGTGGCCTGGCCCGGCACCCGTGCGTAGCGTGAGAGCACGTCGTGGATACACGTCGTCGGACTCACGAAGGGAAGCCATCATGACCGAAAAGATTCACGTTCTCATCCTCAACGGCACGCTCAAAGCGGGCAGCGAGACCTCCAGCACCGAGGCGCTCGCGCAGGAGCTCAGCAAGGAGTTCCCGAGCGAGACGAGCACCGTCGAGACGGTCCGCCTCGTCGACCTGTCGATCCTTCCCGGCATTTCCGACGATCTCGGAGACGGCGACGCCTGGCCGGCGCTTCGGCAGCGCATCCTCGAGGCGGACGTCGTCGTGTTCGCAACGCCAACGTGGCTCGGCCAGATGACGAGCGTCATGCGCCGGGCGCTCGAGCGGTTGAACGCCGACATTTCGACGCTCGACGAGCACGGTCGGCCGCTCTTCGCCGGCAAGGTTGCCGCTGCGCTCGTCGTTGGCAACGAGGACGGCGCACACCGTATCGTGGCGGATCTGCTGCAGGCCGCGAACGACCTGGCGTTCACGGTGCCAGCAAACGCGTGCACGTACTGGAACGGACGCGCGATGGAGCAGGTGAACTTCGTCGACCTCACGGAGACGCCGGAGCCCGTCGCCGCAGCGAATCGGGGGCTTGCCGCGAACGCGCTCCACCTGGCGCGGCTGCTGCGGGCGCACCCCTACCCGGCTTCGGAGTAGCGCGCGGGCCTACTCGCGGCCGCGGCTAGTCGCGGCCGGGGCTAGTCGCGGCCGCGGCTACTCGTCGCCGATCACCCGGCACCGCTGCGATTACTCGCCGCCGAGCACCCGGCGCGCCTCATGGAGCAACTCGGGCTCGGTGACGAGGTCGTAGCGGGTGGCGACCATCTGCATCACCGAGGAGAAGTCTCTGCGGTTGCGGTTCATGGCGTACGACAGCAGGCCAAACAGCATGCCGAAGCCCGCGCCGATGACGATCGCCGAGAGGAACACTCCCCCGATGCCAGCGTTGTCCGGCTGGAAGATGAAGAGCAGCAGGCCGAGGAACAGGCCGAGGTAGGCACCCGAGAGCGCCCCCATCCAGGCGACCTTGCCGTAGCTCAGGCGGCCGGTGACGCGCTCGACGCTGCGCAGGTCGTTGCCGAGGATCGACACGCGCTGCACGGGGAAGCCGCTGCGCGCGAGCACGTCAACGGCGTGCTTCGCGTCCTCGTAGCGGTCGTACGTCGAGACGATCTCGCCCTTCGGGATCTCGGGCTGGATCGGCGCGCGCGAATTGGGGAAACCGGGGGTGCTCATAGGTCGATTCTGACACAGCAACTGCAAAGATGCGTGGGTTCTTCGAGCCGCACCCCACCGGCGTGCCTCACTGGCGTGTCGCGCGATTCGTCCAGGTGAAACCCGCCGCCGACCGGTACCGTAGTGGTGTGAGTAGTTCGCGGGTGTTTGTCGGCCGCCTTGCCGGTCGGGGCGTGTTCGATCCCGTCGGTGATCAGATCGGCAAGGTTCGCGATGTCCTCGTCGTGTATCGCGCCCAGGCTGCGCCGCGCGTCGTCGGCCTGATCGTTGAGATCCCGGGCAAGCGCCGGGTGTTCGTGCCGATCAGTCGCGTGACGTCGATCGCGTCCGGCCAGGTCATCACGACCGGACTCATCAACATCCGCCGGTTCGAGCAGCGGCGCGGCGAGACACGCATGATCGCCGAGATGATCGGCATGCGCGTTGACCTCGCGGCGTCCGAGGGCGGCGCACCCGTGCGGGCGACCGTCGAGGACGCGGCAATCGAGCGCACCCGTGCCGGCGAGTGGATCGTCTCCGAGCTGTTCGTGCGGCTGCCCAAGACCGGCGGCGGGTTCGGCCGCGGCCCTGCCCGCACCGTGCACTGGTCGCAGGTCGAGCGCCCGAGCGAGGACACGGGCCCGCAGTCCGCTGAGCTCCTCGTGCAGACCCTCGTCGACCTCAAGCCGGCCGACCTCGCGACCACGCTGCTCGAGCTTCCGAAGGCGCGCATGGTGCCCGTACTCGACGAGCTCGCCGACGACCGCGTCGCCGACGCGCTCGAGGAGATGAGCGAGACGGACCAGATCGAGATCCTCGCGCTCATTCCCGCCGCGCGCACCGCCGACGTGCTCGACCGCATGGAGCCCGACGACGCGGCTGACCTCATCTCCGCCCTCCCAGCCGCGCAGGGCGCCGAGCTTCTCGACCTCATGGAGCCGGAGGAGGCGGAGGATGTCAGGCGACTCCTCGAGTACGAGTTCGATACCGCCGGAGGCCTCATGAGCCCCACGCCGATCGTGCTCGCCGCGGAGGCGAGCGTTGCCGAGGGCCTCGCGATGATCCGCCGCGCCGAGATCCCGCCGGCGATGGCTTCCGCCGTGTACGTGACCCACCCGCCCTACGAGACGCCGAGCGGCGAGTACCTCGGCATGGTGCACTTCCAGCGCATGCTCCGCTTCCCGCCGCACGAGCGGCTGAGCGCGCTGCTCGACGCCGAGATCGAGGCGGTGCCGGTCACGGCGAGCGCGGCGGAAGTCTCCCGCCGCCTTGCGAGCTACGACCTCGTCGCGCTCCCGGTCGTCGACGATCAGGATCGCCTGGTCGGCGTCGTCACCGTCGACGACGTGCTCGATCACCTCCTGCCGGATGACTGGCGCCACGCGGACTCCGAGGAGGGGCGCGCATGAGGCCCTTCAAGCGCCGCTCGGACCTCGCGGCTCCCCGCACCGGACGAGCCGCCCGCGGGCCCGCCGGCACGCGCATCGACGGCAACGAGCGCTTCGGCAGGTGGACCGAGGGGATCGCCCGAGGCATGGGCACGCCGTGGTTTCTGCTCGCGCTCACGCTCTTTTGTGTGCTCTGGCTCACCTGGAACACGTTCGGTCCGGAGCACCTCCGGTTCGATTCGCCCTCGCTCGGCTTCACCGCGCTCACGCTCATCCTGTCGCTGCAGGCGTCGTACGCGGCTCCGATGATCCTCCTCGCGCAGAACCGGCAGGACGACCGCGACCGGGTGCAGATCGAGCAGGATCGCAAGCAGGCCGAGCGCAACCTCGCCGACACCGAGTTCCTCGCACGCGAGGTGGTCGCGCTCCGCCTCTCGATCAAGGACCTCCCCGACCGGGAATTCCTCAGGCAGGAGCTCCGCTCGCTGCTCGCCGAGCTGGAGCAGCAGGAGCCCGAGAACGAGCCCGATGCCCCGGCCGCGCCCGAGAACCTTCCGCCGCGCGCGGACCTTTCAACGCCCGAACCCCACGACGAGGAGAACGAGTCACGCAGTGAGTGAGCACAACCGCACCGAGGTCGAACAGCGCCTCTGGGAATCGCTCTCCCGCGTCAACGATCCCGAGATTCATCGCCCGATCACCGAGCTCGGCATGGTCGGCGACCTCCGCGTCGACGATGCGGGCACAGCCGACGTGCCGCTCAAGCTCACGATCGCCGGCTGCCCCGCCGCACAGCGGATCGAGCGAGACGTCCGCGAGGCGACGCTCGGAACCTCCGGGATCACCGACGCACGCGTCGACGTCAGCGTCATGAACCCCGCTGAGCGGCAGGCCTTCGTGGAGACCGTCCGCGGGCCGGCGCGGCCCGTACAGTTCGGGCCTGACTCCCTCACCCGCGTCATCGCCGTCACGAGCGGCAAGGGGGGCGTCGGCAAGTCGTCGCTCACCGCCTCGCTCGCGGTCGCCCTCGCACAGCAGGGACTCTCGGTCGGGCTCATCGACGCCGACGTCTTCGGCTTCTCGATCCCGGGCATCCTCGGGCTCAGCCGCGACGGCGTCACCGAGCAGCCGACCCGCGTCGGCGAGATGATCCTCCCCCCGGAGGCGCACGGCGTGAAAGTGATCTCCATCGGCATGTTCCTCGGCGACGCCGACCCGCGCTCGACCGCGGTGTCGTGGCGCGGCCCCATGCTGCACCGCACGATCGAACAGTTCCTGCGCGACGTCTGGTTCGGTGACCTCGACGTGCTGCTACTCGACCTCCCGCCGGGCACGGGCGACGTCGCGATCAGCGTCGGCCAGCTGCTGCCGCAGGCCGAGGTACTCGTCGTCACGACCCCGCAGGAGGCCGCGGCCGACGTCGCCGTGCGCAGCGCGCTCGTGGCCAGGCAGACGGGACAGCGCGTCATCGGCGTGATTGAGAACATGGCCGGTCTCGCGCAGCCCGACGGCACCGTTCTTGAACTGTTCGGCACCGGTGGCGGCGCGGCCGTCGTCGACCGCCTGAACACGTCCGAGAGCGCCGAGGGCCAGCAGCCCGTCCGGTTACTCGGGAGCGTGCCGCTCAGCCCGGACTTCCGCGAGGGCGGCGACACGGGCTCCCCCGCGGTGCTCTCGCGGCCGGCGGATCCCGCGGCTGCCGCAGTGATCCGCATCGCCGAGCAGCTCGCGTCGCAGGGCCGAGGGCTCGCGGGGCGATCGCTGAGCGTGACGCCGCGCTAGCTCGCGGTCCGTGGCGTCGCGGGCGGCTGCTGTCGCCGGTGCCGGTGCCGGTGCCGGTGCCGGTGAAGTTTCGCCTAGGTAGCCTCGTCGTCGAAGCGGACGGAGACGGCGCCCTCGGCGCTGATCCCCTGGCGGGCGCGGCGGGCGGCCGCGAGCTCGTCGAGGCGTTCGCGTCGTTCGGCCTGCCGCGCCTCTCGCTCGTCCTCGACGAGGGCATCGCGGATGATCCTGCGCGGGTCGTACTGGCGCGGATCGAGCTGCTTCCAGTCGACGTCGTCGAACTCGGGGCCCATCTCGTCCTTCAGCCTGTCTTTCGCGCCGTCGGCGGCGCGCTTCACTGAGCGCACGAAATCGCTGAATTTCTTCGCGTATTCGGGCAGCCGAGTCGGGCCAATCACGAACAGCGCGATCACCAAAATGATGAGGATCTTCGAAAAGCTCAGGCTGTCCATTCACTCATCGTAGCGAGTAGGCGGCGGCAATCTCGACTTGCCAGCCGTGTGCCCGTGCCGAGCCAGAGTTCTCACAGGCGGAACACGGGCGAGAACGGCGAGCCAGCGGCGAAATCTCACTCGGCAGCCCTATCCTGAACAGGCAGAACGACGGAGGACAGAGGAACACGTGAGCAAGCTCGAGCGCAACTGGCAGTACACGGAGCAGTATCCCAGTGAGACTGACACGCTCGTGCGTGCCCGGCGGGTGTCGCTCGAGCTCGGCATCGAGCCGGTATCACGCGCGGTGTCGGCCGAACTCTCGGCCCTCGCGGTACTCTCGGGCGCCCGGGCGATCTGCGAGATCGGCACCGGTGTGGGAGTCAGCGGGCTGTCGCTGCTGCGGCATCGGCCAGACGCGATCCT
This sequence comes from Leucobacter aridicollis, assembly GCF_013409595.1. NCBI lineage: Bacteria > Bacillati > Actinomycetota > Actinomycetes > Micrococcales > Microbacteriaceae > Leucobacter > Leucobacter aridicollis. The sequence goes on from NZ_JACCBD010000001.1 coordinate 2,231,415, forward strand.
CACCTCGATTGAGATTGAGCCTGAGCACCTGCGCGAGGCCCGCGCGCTCTTCACCGAGGCAGGCATTCCCGCGTCTCGCGCCCGGCTCGTCGAGGGAGACGCGCGCCACGTGATGCCGCGACTGAATCTCGCCGCCTACGACATCGTGCTGCTCGATGCGGAGCAGTCGCAGCTCCTCGAGTACTTCGAGCACGCGCTCGGCATCGTGCGTCCCGGCGGCGCTATCGTGGTGCCCTCGGCGCTCGCGCACGGCCGCGTCGCCGACCCCGCAGCGCGGGACGAGTCCACCCAGGCCCTCCGCGACCTGCTGGCAGTCGTGGCGGAGTCGGACGCGATTGCGTCCTCGCTCGCCCCGACCGGCGACGGACTGCTGACAGTCGTGCGGCTCGACGGCTAACCCCACTGCTCCCCCGCTGTGAACCCTGGCGCCGCCGCGATCCAGGGCGCTGAACAGCTGTGGCTACTGGGGCCTCGGACGCTGCGGGCTGCGGTTCCTAAGTATCCGCAGCGCTTGAGCTCCTTGGCCTGGGGCTTGGGTCTGGCCCCGGCCGTCGGCCCCAAGCCATGAGATCTGCAGCAGATATGCAATCTCTTCGGGATCGGGACATACGACCTGCAGATCCCGGGGCTATTGACGAAGTGGCTGGAGACCGGGTGCGCAGGGCAGGCGCCCGAACCTGACGCTCGCGGAACAAAAAATGAGGGCCCCGAGGGGCCCTCATCCTGCATGTGTGGACGGCGCTTAGTCGCCGAGCACTCCTGCAAGCACATCGCGAAGCTCGGCGGCCTCTTCGTCATTGACTGACACCACCAGACGGCCACCGCCTTCAAGGGGAACACGCACCACGATGACGCGGCTCTCGCGTACCGCTTCCATGGGCCCGTCTCCGGTCCTTGGTTTCATTGCCGCCATGACGCCTCCTCGCATGTTTGGTCTTTCCCTTCTATTATCTCCTGCGAAGCCGGGTCGCGGAAATCCTTTGAGGCTTTTATGCAAAGGAGTGTCACAATACGACTGTGGAATGCGTACAATATTGGACCCATTGTCACCAACGACCCATCAGCTTGCGTAAGTGCTGTGCTGCCGGACCTCGTCAGGAGTGATGCCGCTCGAGAACGGCGACCCGCCACCCTCCGCGATTCAATTTTTCCTCGCAGTGTCAATTTCCCCGAATATTTGGCATCGGAAGGAAAGTTTGGGCGGGGTGGGAAGGCGAGAGGCCCCGGAGCGAACTCGCTCCGGGGCCCCCGTCGTATCGGCTAGCGGCCGAGGTGACGCTCGGGTGAGCCCAAGTACAGCTGCTGCGGGCGGCCGATCTTCGTCTGCGGGTCCAGGCGTGCTTCGCGCCACTGGGCGATCCAGCCGGGCAGGCGCCCGATCGCGAACAGCACGGTGAACATCCTCGTCGGGAAGCCCATCGCCTTGTAGATCACGCCGGTGTAGAAGTCGACGTTCGGGTAGAGCTTGCGCTCCTTGAAGTAGTCGTCCTCAAGCGCGATCTGCTCGAGCTCCTGCGCGAGTGCGAGCAGCGGATCGTTCACGCCGAGCTCCTCGAGCACCTTCGCGGCCGAGTCCTTCACGATGCGCGCACGCGGGTCGTAGTTCTTGTAGACGCGGTGCCCGAAGCCCATGAGCTTCACGCCGTCTTCCTTGTTCTTGACCTTCTCGACGAACGTCTTCACGCTCTGCCCCGAGTCTCGGATCTGCGCGAGCATATCGAGGACGGCCTCGTTCGCGCCACCGTGGAGCGGGCCGGAGAGCGCGTTGATACCCGCGGAGACAGAGGAGAACATGTTCGCCCCGGTCGAGCCGACGAGGCGGACCGTCGAAGTGGATGCGTTCTGCTCGTGATCGGCGTGCAGGATGAGCAGCTTGTCGAGGGCGTCGACGAGCACGGGATTCATTTCGTACGACTCGGCCTTATTGCCGAAGTTGAGACGCAGGAAGTTCTCGACGAAGCTCAGCTCGTTCTTGGGGTACAGGAAGGCCTGTCCGATCGACTTCTTGTGCGAGTACGCGGCAAGCACGGGCAGCTTCGCGAGCAGGCGAATCGTGTTGACCTCGACGAACTCGGGCACCGCGGTATCAAGCGAGTCCTCGTAGTAGGTCGACATCGTCTGGAGGCCACCCGAGAGCATCGCCATCGGGTGTGCGGTGTGCGGCACGGCCTCAAAGTAGTAACGCATATCTTCATGCAGCAGGGTGTGGTGGCGAATCTCGCTGTCGAAGCGTGCGAGTTCGTCGGCGCTGGGGAGCACCCCGTAGATCAGGAGGTAGGCGACCTCAAGGAAGGTCGAGGCCTGCGCGAGCTCGTCGATCGGGTATCCGCGGTAGCGAAGGATCCCTGCCTCGCCATCGATATACGTGATCTCGGACTTCGTGGAGGCGGTGTTCACAAACCCGTAGTCAAGCGCGGTGTATCCGCTCTGCTTGGTCAGCGTGCTGACGTCAATTGCGTCTGGCCCGTCTACTGACTTCACAATCGGGAGCTCGGCGGTTCCTCCAGGAAAGCTCAGCTTGGCGGTGGCCTGAGCCGCAGGTGTTTCAGTCACGTCATCTCCTCGTGAGGTCCGTTTGAGCACGCCCCAGGGTCTGGGCAGCGATCATTTTCACCTTACCCGCAAAGTTGGCCTTCACGCACCAAATGGCGCGTTCATGCCGGTTTCTGACAGAAAGTATTTTGACATCAAACAAAATGTCGGCGGTTCGACGACATTTCGGCGCCCGCTCACTGCCAGCGAGAGGCGCGTGGCCTGAGGGTCGGCTACTGCTCCTGCGGGGGAAGCGCGGCAACGATCGGGTGGTCGAAGTCGTAGACCCCCACCTTGGCCGCTCCGCCTGGCGAGCCGATCTCGTCGAAGAACTCGACGTTCGCCTTGTAGTACTCGGCCCACTCGCCGGGCAGGTCATCTTCGTAGTAGATCGCCTCGACCGGGCACACCGGCTCGCACGCACCGCAGTCGACGCACTCGTCGGGGTGGATGTAGAGCATCCGCTCACCCTCGTAAATGCAATCGACCGGGCACTCGTCTACGCAGGCGCGATCCTTCAAATCCACGCAGGGAAGAGCAATCACGTAGGTCACTGTGCCCGCCTTTCACTCGGTCAAACTGATACCTCCATCCTACCGGCGTCTCGCCGCGATTCCTCCGCGTCGGGGCGCGTGGCCAGAATGCCAGCGTTTGCCCCCGCCGCCCCGACCGCATAGAGTGCACTACATCACGAATGATTGCACGTTGCTCAACGTTAGATAAAGAACAACGCTCCATTCGTGCACCATAACAATCCGGCGACGATGGAGTCCTCGATGAGCAAGCCCGAACCCGTTTCCACGACCGATGTAGCCCTGCCGGCTACCCTCACGGAGGCGTGGCAGCGCCGCGTCTCGGAGTCCCCCGGCAGTCTCTGCATCACCTACTTCGACGGCACGCTCACGACTGCCGAGGTTGATTCCCTGAGCCTCGCCCTCGCGGCCGCCCTGCAAGCCCGCGGGGTGCACCCCGGCGATCGCGTCGCCGTCTCACTGCAGAATATCCCCCACTTCCCTATCGCGCTGCTCGCGATCTGGCATCTCGGGGCGATCGCCCTGCCGCTGAACCCCATGTACCGTGACCGCGAGCTGCACACGGTGCTCGCGTCGTCCGGGGCCGTCGGTCTCATCTGCGCCCCGGAGGCGATCGGGATCGCGGAAGCGGCCGCGCCAGAGACGGCACTCGCCTGGGTGCTCAGCGTCGACGACCGGCAGTTTCAGACAGAGAATGACCCCCGCGTTTTTCCGGTGCGCGAAGCGGCGGACGAGCAGCCAGGTCTGACCCCTGAGCACGCGGCCCGGCTGCCGTTCGCGCTCGGAACCCTCACCGAGGAGCTCGAGGCGTTTGCGGGATCACGGCCTGCCCCGGCAAGCGCAACTGCCGAGGACATCGCGATGCTCAGCTACACGTCGGGCACGACCGGACCGCCGAAGGGCGCCATGGCCACACACCGCTCCCTGCTCGCCGTCGGCCTGAACTTCGTGGAGTGGGCGCAGATCGGGCCGGAGGACCGCATGCTTGCGCTCGCTCCGCTCTTCCACATCACGGGCTCCGTCATCATCTGCATCGGGACGCTGCTCTCCCCAGGCAGCCTGGTCTTCTTGAATCGGCCCCGGCCCGACGTGGCGCTCGAGGCGTTCGCCCGCCACGCCGTCACGTTGGCCGTCGCGCCCATCACGATGTACACCGCCTTGTACGAGCTTCCGCACGCCACGGCGCGGGACCTGCTTAGCGTTCGACAACTGTTCACGGGAGGAGCTCCGGTGCCGCCCGCAAAGGTCGCATCGTTTGAACGCCGGTTTGGCCACTACATTTTGAACGCCTATGGTCTCACCGAGTCGAACGCCGGGATCGTCGGGGTGCCGCTGGGCGAGCGCGCTCCGGTCCACAAGCCGACAGGGACGCTCTCGATCGGCAAGCCGATGGCCGGGGTATCGCTCCGGGTGCTCGACGAGGCCGGCAACGAAGTGCCTGCGGGGTCGCCTGGCGAGTTGGAGCTCTCCGGGGAGCAGCTCGCAAGCGGCTACTGGGAGAATCCAGCGGCGACCGCCACCGCGTTCCCCGACGGCAGGCTCCTCACCGGGGACGTCGCCATCATCGACGAGGCCGGCTGGGTCTACCTCGTCGACCGGATCAAGGACCAGATCAACTCGTCTGGCTACAAGGTCTGGCCGCGCGAGGTCGAGGACGCGCTCTACGAGCATCCCGCGGTCCGTGAGGCGGCGGTCGTGGGCGAGCCAGATGACTATCGCGGCGAGCGCGTGGTCGCCTACGTGTCGCTGAGCGACGGCGCGGCCGTCACCGCAGACGAGCTCGTCGCGTTTGCAAGGGAGCGGCTCGCAGCATACAAGATCCCACGCCGCGTCGAGTTTGTCGATGAGCTTCCGAAGACGCTGACCGGCAAGATCAGGCGCCGGGACCTCCGTCGCGGCTGACGCCAGCGGCACCGGCCGCACAGCCGCGTCCGGACAACCGCCGGTGGCACCGCCCCGTCCCGACCGGCGCCAGCGGCACCGGTGGCACCGCCGTTCGAGGGGTCACACCCCCGTCACGCGGCGAGCACCGGAGCCAGCGCCACGGTGCCGAGCGCGGCGCTGAGGATCGCCGGCCCCGCCGGCAGCTCCCGCCGACTGCGGGCGCGGGCGACGACCCCGGTCAGCCCCACTGCGGTCGCCAGCAACAGCAGAAAGAGCGCGACAGCGAGCGCCCGCGCGCCCGTGTCGGCGGCCCACACCGCCGCGAAGACCGCCGCCGGAAGCAGCTTGACGTCTCCCCCGCCCAACGCGCCTCGTGACGCACGCCAGCCGAGCAGCGCGACGAGTCCCGCAGCGATGGCGGCGCCCCACGACTCGGCGACAGCACGCCAGTCCCCGAGCGACACGCTCGCGAGGGTGAGGGCCCCGGCCGTCCACAGCGCGACAGCCGCGACCGTCCGATTGGGGAGCGTGTGCGTTCGCAGGTCGGTCCACACGAGCGCGACCGCGCCGCTCACGAAGCCCGCGTAGCCCAGCAGCGTGCAGAGCCACGCGGCCGCACCACTACGGCTTCCGGCGCCCGCGGCCTCTGCAAGGCCGGCGTCCGCGCTGGCGGCAAACACGACGCCGCCGGCCGTGGCGACTGCCAGGCCGGCGGCGATGTCGCGCGGGCCTAAGCCCGAGCGCTGGGTCGGAGGGTTAGCCCGCGACGACTTCCGTGCCAATGCCCTGCTCCGTGAAGATTTCAAGCAGCACTGAGTGTGGTTCGCGGCCGTCGATAATCGCGGCTTTGGGCACCCCGCCCTGCACGGCGTCGAGGCAGGCGCGCATCTTCGGAATCATCCCGGACTCGAGCGACGGCAGGAGCGCCTCGAGCTCGGGCACGGTAATCGAGGAGACGAGCGAATCACGGTCGGGCCAATCGGAGTACAGACCGGCGACGTCGGTGAGGATCACGAGCTTCTCCGCGCCAAGCGCCGACGCGAGCGCCGACGCCGCCGCGTCGGCGTTCACGTTGAGCGATTCGCCTGGGTGGTCGACGTCGGGGGCGATCGACGAGACGACGGGGATCAGCCCGGCGTCGAGCGCGGCGAGCACCGACTCGGGGCGCACGCCGACGATGTCGCCGACCCGTCCGAGGTCCACGAGCTTGCCGTCGACCTCGATCGGAGCGCGCCGCCGGCCGATGAACAGCCCCGCGTCCTCCCCCGTCGTGCCAGATGCGAGTGGGCCATGCGCGTTGATTTCGTCGACGAGCTCGGGGTTCACCTTGCCGGTGAGCACCATGCGCACAACGTCCATCGTCTCCGGGGTCGTGACGCGGTAGCCGCCCTCGAAGGTGCTCTCGATGCCGAGCCTGTCGAGCATCCGGTTGATCTGCGGTCCGCCGCCGTGCACGATCACTGGCTTGATGCCCGTGTGCCTGAGGTAGACGACGTCCTCGGCGAACGCCGTCATGAGGGCGTCGTCGATCATCGCATTGCCGCCGAATTTGATGACCATGATGCGGTCGCGGAATTTCTTCAGCCAGGGCAGCGACTCGATGAGCACTGCGGCTTTCTCGGCCGCCCGCTCGCGGTCCAGTGGCGTGGTGACGTCGGTCATTGCTCCCCTAGCTCGAGTAGGCCGAGTTCTCGTGCACGTAGTCGTGCGTGAGGTCGTTCGTGCGCACGGTCGCCGCGAACGTGCCGGCGAACAGGTCGATCTCGACGTGCGTCTTGCGCGGAGTCAGGTCGCACTCGTCGACGGGCCGGTCTGGCGCGCCCGCGTGGCAGAGCCGCACGCCGTTGAAGCTGACGTCCACCGCGTACGGGTCGAACGCGGCCTCGGTGGTGCCGATCGCTGCGAGCACGCGACCCCAGTTCGGATCGTTGCCGAAGATCGCGGCCTTGAACAGATTGTTCCGCGCGACCGAGCGGCCGACCTCGAGCGCGTCTTCCACGCTCGCGGCGCCGCGTACCTCAATGTCGATGTCGTGGCTCGCGCCCTCGGCGTCGGCCTGCAGCTGCGCGGCGAGCGAATCGCAGACACCGGCGAGCGCGGCCGCGAACTCGTTCACGTCGGGGGTGACGTCCGATGCGCCGCTCGCGAGGAGCGTCACCTGGTCGTTTGTCGACATGCAGCCGTCAGAGTCGAGCCGATCGAAGCTCACCGCGGTGGCGCGGCGCAGCGCGGCATCGAGCGCCTCACCGTCGAGCTTGGCGTCGGTGGTGATGACCACGAGCATGGTCGCGAGCCCCGGCGCGAGCATTCCCGCGCCCTTCGCCATCGCGCCAATGGTCCAGCCGGCGCCCTCGTGCACCGCGGTCTTCTCGACCGAGTCGGTGGTGAGGATCGCGGCGGGCGCGGTGACGTCGTCGGCGGCGAGCGCTGCGACGAGGCTGGGAACGCCGTCGACGATCTTGTCGCGGAAGCTCTGGTCGCCCGTGCCAATAAGTCCGGTGGAGCAGACGAGCACGCGCTCTGCCCCGTCGTCGAGCACCTCCGCAGGAACTGCGCCCTGCGGTTCGGCGGCGAGCTCGCGCGCGACGGCTTCCGCGGTGAGCCTGGTGGTCTCGTATCCGAAGTCCCCGGTGAAGCAGTTCGCGCCGCCGGAGTTCAGGATCACGGCGCGCGCGGCGCCGTTCTGCGCCACCTTCCGGCTCCAGAGGATCGGGTTGGCCTGCGCACGGTTGGACGTGAACACGACGGCGCTCGCGGGCGCCGGGCCGTCATTCACGACGAGGGCGAGGTCGGGCTTGCCGGACGTCTTCAGGCCGACAGTGATGCCGGCCGAGCGGAATCCTGCGGGGGTAGTTACGGTCACGGGGCGACTCCATTCACGGTCAGGCCGGTGGCTTCGGGAATGCCAAGGGCGATATTTGCCGACTGGATCGCGGCGCCAGCCGTGCCCTTGGCAAGATTGTCGACGGCGGCGACCACGACGACGCGGCCTGCCGCCTCGTCGATGGCGATGCCCATCAGGCAGGTGTTCGCGCCGATCGTGTCCGCGGTGCGCGGGAACTCGCCCGCCGGGAGCAGGTGCACGAACGTCTCATCGGCGTAGGCCGCCTCCCAGGCGGCCCGCACCTCGGCGGCAGTCGTGCCGGGGGCGATGCGCGCCGTCGACGTCGCGAGGATGCCGCGGCTCATTGGCACGAGCACGGGCGTGAAGCTCAGCGTCGGCGTCTCGGACGCGCCGGCGCCGCGCAGCGCCTGCTGAATCTCGGGGATGTGCCGGTGCGTCCCGCCGACGGCGTACGGGTTCGCGGTACCCATCAGCTCGGCCCCGAGCAGGTGGGTGTGCGCCGCCTTGCCCGCGCCGGACGGGCCGACGGCGAGCACGGTCACGAGGTCATGCGACTCGATCACGCCAGCGGCGATGCCGGGGGCGAACGAGAGCGCGACGGTCGAGGCGTTGCAGCCCGGCGCCGCGATGCGTGTGGCGCCCGCCAGCTGGTCCCGCTGCCGGGTCGCGGCCGCGCCGGGCTCGCCAGCCACGATGAGCTCGGGGACGCCGTATGTCCACGCCTCGTTGTACTCGCCGCCGTAGAACGCCGCCCAGTCGGACTCGCTCGTGAGGCGGTGGTCGGCACCGCAGTCGATGGCGAGCCGCACGTCGGTGAGCTGCGCGGTGAGGGCGCCGGACGCGCCGTGCGGCAGCGCAAAGAATACGACGTCGTGCCCGTCGAGCACCTCGGGCGTCGTCTCCTGCAGGGTGAGGTGCGCGAGCGAGCGCAGGTGGGGCTGCGAGGCGATGAGCGGCTTGCCGGCGTTGGAATGCCCCGTCACCGTTCGGATCTCAAACTCCGGATGCTCTGCGAGCAGACGAAGCAGCTCGCCTCCCGCATACCCACTCGCTCCGGCGACCGCCACACTGTACGTCATTTGCACCCTTTCTCGCGCACCTCTATTCTGGCACCTCGAACGGAGGCGCCAGACCGCCCGCGTTACCGGTGCGTGAAGTTCGGCTCGCGCTTCTCAGCGAACGCGCGCATTCCCTCTTTCTGGTCGTCGGTGGCGAACAGCGCAGCGAACGCGGTCCGCTCGAGTCGCAGGCCCTCGGCGAGCGACGTCTCCTCAGCGGCCTGCAGGGTGCTCTTCGCGGCCTGCACCGCGGGGCGCGACTTCGAGGCGATCAGTTCGGCGGTCTGCGCGGCGGTCTCGAGAAGTTCGGCGGCCGGAACGACGCGCGAGACGAGGCCGGAGCGCTCGGCTTCGTCTGCGCCCATCATGCGGCCGGTGAGCACCAGGTCGGCCGCCTTGTACTTGCCGATGGCGCGCGGCAGACGCTGGGTGCCGCCGAAGCCGGGGATGACGCCCAGGTTAATCTCGGGCTGGCCGAACTTGGCGTTGTCGGCCGCGATGATGATGTCGCACATCATCGCGAGCTCGCAGCCGCCGCCGAGCGCGAAGCCGGACACCGCGGCGATCGTCGGCGTGAGCATCTGCTCGAACCCGTTCCAGGTTGCGGTCAGGCCGCCCGCGAGCACGTCCGAGTACTCGAGTTCGAGCATCGCCTTGATGTCGGCCCCGGCGGCGAACGCGCGCTCGGAGCCGGTGATGACGATGGCGCCGATGTTCGGGTCGGCATCGAACTTCACGGCAGCGTCGACGAGCTCGGAGATCAGCGTATTGCTGAGGGCGTTGAGCGCCTCGGGCCGGTTCAGGGTGATCGTCGCGACTCGCCCCTGCGTCTCGGCGATGATTGCGGTGTACTGCGTCTGCTCTGACATGGTGACTCCATCTGTGTCCGTGGCTTGTCCTCCCACGCTATCGCGTGCGCGCGGCAGCGCGCTCGTTCTCCACACCAAGAGGTGGGGCCGGTCGCGGTCGGCGCGGTCGAGAGGCGTGCCCCGGCAGGCGTGCTACAGGTCCGCGATCACGATCTTCTTCATCTGCATGAGCCGTTCGTAGGCGCCCGGGCGCTGCATGAGTTCGCCGAGTGCTGCCGGGACAATCTGCCAGCTCACGCCGAACTCGTCGACGAGCCACCCGCACTGCTCGGCCTCGGGTACGGCGGAGAGCCCCTCCCACAGCGCATCGATTGCGGCCTGATCGGCGCAGTTCACCTGGAGCGAGACGCCGTTCGTGAAGCCGTGATCGGTGCCCGAGCCGTTGTCGGACCCCATGAACCACTGCTCACCGATCCGGAATTCTCCGAACGCGAGCGCGTCTGCGGTCGCATCGCCCGTGGCGGCCCCGTAGGGCGACTGGTGCCCGACCTGGCTGCCCCCGGGGAACCCGGCGAACAGCTCGACGTACCGGGCCGCGGCCTCAGCCGCCCGGTTTTGCGCCGGCCCGTCGAACATGAGGGCGGGGATGATGAGCGGCCGCGGCTCCCCCTCGGCGCGGGTGAGCATGAGCTGCCAGCTGACTCCGTACCTGTCCTGCACCCAGCCGTAGTGCGCGGCGAACGGGTACTCGCCCAGCGGCATCATCACCGCGCCGCCGTCACTGAGCTTCGTCCACAGTGCGTCGAGGCCGCGTCGCGCTGCGTCGACGTCGCCGCCGAAAAACAGCGGGTCGAAGTTCACCATGAACGAGATCGACGGGTTGGGTGAGAACTCGGAGCCCGCGTTCACGAGCGCGAGCTGGGTGCCCTCGATGACGACGTCAACAACGAGTGCCTCGCCTGCGAACTCGCGTTGGAAGTCGAGGAGCCCCTCCGTTGGATAGCGCGCCGTCACGGCAGCGCTCGCGTCGAACCCCGCCGCGTCGAAGGCGGCAGCGTAGAAGCCGCCGGCCTGTTCCGCGGTGCGGTTGCACCAGATGTTCGGCACTATCTGTTGAGCCATGGTGTCACCGTGCCCCTTCCGTGAGCCAGTCTTCGTAGCTCACGTTGTCGATCATCGCGGCCGGCCCGGGCAGGCAGGCGCCGCTTCGCACCGCCCGGCCAAACTTTCCGGGAAGCGGAAGTTCGATGACGGTCTGGCCGAGCCCGTGGGTCTCGAAGACCATCCGTCCGAGGTCGGCAAGCCACAACTCGTCTGGCCCAGCGAGGTCTTGCGCGAACCCCTGCGGCTCGCCGAGCGCGAGCTCGAGCAGCCGCCCGGCGACGGACGCCGCCGCCACCGGTTGGGTGCGCATCTTCACGATCGCGCTGAACCGCCAGAGGCTGAACGCGCTCTGCTCGGCGAACTCGAAGAACTGCGTCGCACGCAGCACCGTCCACGGCACGGGTCCCGCACTGACGAGCCGCTCTTGCAGCGCTTTGCCCGCGTAGTATCCGAACGGGTGGCCGGCGGCCCCCACGATCGACAGCGCGACGTAGTGTGTGACGCCTGCGGCCGCTGCGGCCCGCAGGAGGTTCTCGGTCACCGCCCCGAAGAATTCCTCCGACCCCGAGAGCTTCCCGCTCGCCGAGACGTCGATGACGGCGTCGACACCGTCGAGCCGCAGCTCGGTCGCGGTCGTGAGGTCTGCGGCGAGCGTGGTGAGTGCCCCGGGAGGCGTCGCCCCCACGGCGGGCCCGTCGCCCGCTGCAGCACCCGCGGCCGCGCCAGCCGGCGGCCTTCCGGGGGTGCGCGAGATGGCGACGACGTCGTGCCCTGCGGCCCGGGCCTGCCGAACCACGTGCGCGCCGACCGTGCCAGTGCTGCCTGCTACCGCGATCCGCATGTGGACTCCTCGACTGCCGCGACCGCCCGCCGCGCGGGGCGCGGCGGGCATCGGCCGTTGCGCCCAGAATACGCCTGGGCAGCCCACCGCGCCAGCGGGCGCGCGTCGTCGGCAGTCGCGAGCTAGTCGCGCAGCTTCGCGCCGAACGCCTGCTCGGCTGCGGCGACGCCGGCGAGCTTCGCCTCGCTCGCCTCCTCAGCCTTGAGCGTGCGGTCGGGCGCGCGGAAGCGCAGCGCGAAGGTGAGCGCGCGCTGGCCGTCCTCGATGCCCTGCCCACGGTAGTCTGCGACGATGTGCGCCTCCTCGAGCAGGTCCCCCGCGCCAGCGACGACAGTGGCGAGCACGTCGCCCGCGGGCACCTCGGTCGCGACAACGAGCGTGAGGTCCTGCGTCGCGGCCGGGTATCCCGACAGGTTCGAGGTCGCTGGCTCGCGCGGCGCGAGCTCCATCACGCGCTCCAGGTTGAGCTCGAACGCGGCAACGCGGCCCGGCAGGTGGTACGCGGCGACGAGCTCGGGAAGGAGTTCGCCGGCCACGCCTACGACCTCGCCGGCGACGACGAGCTCCGCCGTGCGGCCCGGGTGGAAGGCGCGGTGGGCGCCCTGCCGCACCGTCAGCGACGCCGACACGGCGCCGACGGTGATGCGCGCCGCATCGATCGCGTCTGCCCAGTCGTATGCCCGGCCGGGCTCGCCCGGCTGCTTCTCGATGGCGTCCCCGAGCAGCAGCGCGGCGACGCCGTGCGGCTGCACGGGGATCGACGCGTTCAATGCTGCGAGCAGCTCAGCGGAGGGCTGCTGCGCGAGCGGCGGCACCTCTGCGGTGCCGAGCTCGCCGGCGGGGGTCGCCGGGTCGAAGACACGGCCGAACTCGACGAGCGCAAGATCGGTCAGCCCGCGCGACACGTTGCGCTGGGCCGCGGTCACGAGGCCCGCGAGCAGCGAGCGCCGCATGAACGGGGTCTCGCCGTCGAGCGCGTTCGCGAGCCGGATCGCGTCAACCGCCGTCGAGTGCTCCCCGGCTGTTTCGGGCCCCTGACCGAAGTCGTCGAGCTGGCTCCGGGAGACGAACGGGTAGCTCTGTACCTCGTCGAAGCCAGCTGCGGTCACGACGTTCGCGGCGCGGCGGCGGAGCCGCTGCGAGCGGGTGAGGCCGCGGCCGGCGGGCGCGACGGGCAGCTCCGACGGGATCCGGTCGTAGCCGACGATGCGCGCAACCTCTTCGACAAGGTCAGCCGGCCGCGTGAGGTCCGCGCGCCAGCTCGGTGCAGCGACGCGGAGCGTCTCACCGTCAGCGTCGGCGACCGAGCACCCGATCATGGTGAGCGCGCCGCGCACCTCGTCGTCGGTGTAGTCCGTGCCAAGCAGGCCGTTCACGCGCGCGATCGGCAGGAGCACCTCGGTCGGCTCCCACGGGGCGACGAGGTCGCTGCCCAGGGTGTCGGCGGTGCCGCCAGCGAGCTCGACGAGCAGGTCGACCATGCGCTGCGCCGCGGCCTGCGCGACGAGCGGATCGACGCCGCGTTCGAAGCGCTTGGAGGCCTCGCTCGGGAGCTTGTGTCGGCGCTGACTGCGGGCGATCGATACGGGGTCGAACGTCGCGGCCTCGATGAGGATGTCGGTCGTCGCATCGTCGGTCTTCGTGGACTCGCCGCCCATCACGCCCGCGAGCCCGATCGGACCCGACTCGTCAGTGATGAGGAGGTCTTCGATGTGCAGTGTGCGCTGCTGGCCGTCGAGGGTCTCGAGGGTCTCGCCCGCGCGGGCGCGCCTGACGGTGATGCCGCCGGTGAGCTTCGCGAGGTCGTAGGAGTGCAGCGGGTTGCCGAGCTCGAGCATCACGTAGTTCGAGATGTCGACGGGCAGCGACAGCGAGCGGATGCCCGCGAGCTGCAGCCGCGCGACCATCCAGGCCGGGGTCGGCCTGGAAGCGTCAATGCCGCGGACGACGCGCGTGACGAAGCCGGTGGCGCCGACGCGCCCGCGAATGGGCGCCTCGTCGTCGATCCGCACCTCGAAGCCGCTCGCGGGGGCGATCTCACGCTGCGCGGGGTCGGCGAACGACGCGCCGGTCGCGTGCGAGTACTCGCGGGCGACGCCGCGCACCGAGAACGCGTAGCCGCGGTCGGGGGTGACGTTGATCTCGACGGCCGTGTCGTCGAGCCCGAGCAGCGCGAGCGCGTCCGCGCCGACCTCTGGATCGAGGCCGAGCCGCGACAGCACGATGATGCCGTCGTGGTCCTCGCCGAGGGTGAGCTCACGCGCGGAGGCGATCATGCCATCAGACACGTGGCCGTAGGTCTTGCGCGCAGCGATCTTGAAGTCGCCGGGAAGCACCGCACCGGGCAGCGTCACGACGACCTTGTCGCCGGGGCCGAAGTTGTGTGCGCCACAGACGATGCCACGCACGTCCTCGCCACCGTCGGCGGCGCGCTGCCCCTCGGGGGCGACGCGCACCTGGCACCAGTTAATTGTCTTGCCGTTCGACTGCGGTTCGGGCTCGGCGGAGAGCACCTCGCCGACGACGACGGGCCCGGAGATGTCGAAGCGGCGCACCGACTCCTCCTCGAAGCCGACGCTCACGAGCCGGGCGTGGACGTCTTCGGGCGTGGTGTCTGCGGCGAGCGAAACGAACTCGCCGAGCCAGCTGAGTGGGATCCGCATTAGACGAGGCCTCCGAACTGTGCGTTGAAACGAATGTCGCCCTCAACCATGTCGCGCATGTCGTTGAGGTCGTTGCGGAACTGGAGCGTGCGCTCGATTCCCATGCCGAAGGCGAAGCCCTGGTACTCGTCTGGGTCGATCCCAGCGGCGAGCAGCACGTTCGAGTCGACCATGCCGCAGCCGCCCCACTCGACCCAGCGGGCGCCGCCCTTGGCGTTGGGCTGCCACACATCCATCTCGGCGGATGGCTCGGTGAACGGGAAGAAGTTCGGGCGCAGACGAATCTTCGCCTCGGCGCCGAACATCTGGCGCGCGAAGTGCTCGAGCGTGCCGCGCAGGTGGGCCATCGTCAGGCCCTTGTCGATCGCGATGCCCTCGATCTGGTTGAAGACGGGGGTGTGCGTCGCGTCGAGCTCGTCCGTGCGGAACGTGCGCCCGGGCGCGACGACGTAGACGGGCAGCTCGCGGTCGAGCAGCGAACGAACCTGCACCGGTGAGGTGTGGGTGCGCAGCAGCAGGTGCCGGTCGGCTGGCTCGATGAAGAAGGTGTCCTGCATCGCCCGCGCGGGGTGATCGGGGTCGAAGCCAAGCGCGTCGAAGTTGAACCACTCGTGCTCGATCTCGGGCCCCTCGGCGACCTCCCAGCCCATGCCGATGAAGATGTCTGAGGCTTCGTCCTGCAGCTGCGTCAGCGGGTGCCTGGTGCCCGCGCGGCGACGCACGGGAGCCTGGGTGACGTCGACGGTCTCCGCGACGAGCCGCGCCTCGGCCTCTGCCGCGGCAAGTTCGGCCTCGCGGCCCTTAAACGCGCCCTCGAGCCGGCCGCGGGCTGCTCCCATGAGCTTGCCCGTTGCAGCCTTCTCATCCTTCGGGACCTCGCGCATCAGCGCGTTGAGCTTCGCGATGGCTGAATCGTCGCCAACGTGCTCGGTCCTCGCGGTTTTCAGGGCCGCCACTGACTCGGCGGCGGCGAACGCGGCGAGAGCTACAGCGACGGCGGCGTCAACCGCTTCCTGCGAAATCGGATTGGGGTTCGTGGTGTTGTCTGACACAAGGAAACATCCTACCGTGCAACCGTGTCAGCGGGCCGTGCCAGCGTGCGCCCCGCCCGCTCAGGGTCGGCAGGTTAAGCTTGCAGCATGGTCCAGCGACAGCAGCCCATGAGCCGCCAGGCGCGCACCGCGCGCGGCGCGATCGGAGCTGCGCTCGCGACGGTGCTCGCCGCCGCCTCGCACTCGCTCGCCGGTGGCGAGGTGTCTGCGTTCGCGGTCATCGTGACGGCGATCATTGCCCTGCCGGTGTGCGTCGCGCTCGCGGGCAGGGTCGGCTCGCTCTGGCGGGTGGGGCTCGCTGTTGGAGCGAGCCAGTTCCTGTACCACTGGGCATTCGCCGGCATCGGCGCCTCGGCCTCGCTCTCGCTCGGTGCGGCGTTCCCGATGGGTTCGCACGCCGCGCACCTCGCATCGCTGCAGCGCTTCGTGCCCGACGCCGTCGAGGCAGGCTCCGCCGACGCCCTCATGTGGGCGCTGCACGCGCTGGCTGCGGTCGTCTCGACGATCCTGATCTCCCGCGGCGAGCGCGCCACACTCGCGCTCGGCCGGTCACTCAGGCGCGCGCTGCCTCGGCCGGTCACGCCCGCCGCATTCGAGCGGCCCGCGCCCGCCCCGATCCTGATCGAGGCGCCGGTGCTCCGCGACCAGGTCGCGCGCTTCGCCGCGTGGTCGCTGCGCGGCCCGCCGCTCGCGCACGCGTCGACTCAGCTTCAGCACTAATTCGGATCGATTTCCCGGCGATCCCGGGAAGAAACGGGACCAGCTATGCACTCGCATACCCACATTCAGGCTGCGCACACGGAGCGCCGGACGACGAAGCGGACGCTCGCGCTCGCGCTCGCGGCCGGCGTCGCACTCGCCGCGTTCTTCGCGCCAACCGCCGCGCAGGCGCACGACCAGCTCATCGACGTCGCGATCGACACGACCGATGCCGGCGAGGCGTCGAGCCTCAGGCTCACGTTCAGCGACACCGTGCTCCAGGTCGGCACCGAGATCCACGTGTCTGATGGAGACGGCGCAGACGCAACGGGCGGAGCCCCGACGTTCAGCGACCGCGACGTCGTACAGCCGCTCGCAACCCCGCTCGCCGACGGCACCTATACCTCGGCGTGGCGTGTGGTGTCGAGCGACGGCCACCCCATCGAGGGCGGCTTCACCTTCGACATCGCAGACGGAGCGGCGAGCGAGATTCGCCCCTACTCGGGAGAGACTGAGGCCGACGCCGAGAGCGCGACGGACCCCGATGCCGCGTCGACCGACGACGGCTCGGAGGATTCGAGCGGCTCGCCCATTCCTCTCCCACTCGCGATCGGAGCCGCGGCCCTCGTCGCCGTGGCCGTCGCGATCCCACTGATTGTTCGCATGCGTAGGAACGCATCATCCGCGGAGGGTCACGACCCCCGCGCTAGCGAGGAGTAATTCATGTTCACCACACACCGCACCCAGCGTTCGCGCCGTGCGGCGGTAGGCCTTGCCTCCGCCGCCGCAGCCTTCGCGCTCGCACTCACCGGCTGCTCGCCCGCCGCCGACGAGGCCCCGACATCGAACTCGGCGTCGCAGGGCCACGAGGCTGCCGTCACCGCCACGGACACGTGGGTGAAGGCGACCGCGGCAGACGCGAAGCCGGGCGAGGCGATGAGCGGCGTCTTCGGCGTGATCGAGAATCACGGCGATGAGGATCTCACAATCACCGGCCTCACGAGCGACGTCGCCGGCGTCACCGAGCTGCACGAGGTCGTCGACGGCAAGATGCGCAAGATCGAGGGCGACGTCACCGTGCCTGCGGGCGGCTCGCTGCTGCTCGAGCCCGGAGCCAACCACATCATGCTCATGGACATCACCGAGCCGCTCGCCCCGGGCGACGACGTCACGGTGACGCTCACGTTCTCGGACGGCACGACGCTCGACATCGTCGCGCTCGTGAAGGACACGTCGGGGGCGAACGAGAGCTACGACGACATCGATCACGGCGACATGGACATGTCCGGCGACACCGGCTCGACGGACCATGGGTAAGGATCAGCCCGCCGACGTCGATCAGCAGGCCCGCAGGCTGAGCCGCCGCGCCCTCCTCACCGGGGGCGCGGTCGGCGCCGGCCTCGGCGCGCTCCTCGGCGGCGCCGGCGGCGTCGCGGGCGGCTACGCCCTCGCCGAGCGGGATCGTGCGAGCGAACCGGGCTACGATCCCGCCACGACGCCGGCGCTGAACCCCGCGGCGGAAGGTCCGGGGTTTGGCGGGGAGGCGCTCCCCTGCCACGGCGCCCACCAGGCGGGGATCACGACGGTGCCAGCGACGCACGTGCGGCACATCGCGTACACGCTCCGCCCGGAGACTGACCGCGATGCGATCGCGCGCATGTTCCGGATCCTCACCGGCGACATCGAGGCGCTCACCGCGGGAGTCGCGCCGCTGGCCGACCCCGAGCCCGAGCTCGCCGAGCGACCCGCGCGCCTGACGATCACCGTCGGCGTCGGCCCCGGCCTTGTCGACCGCGTCGACCGGGCAAAGCGCCCGGCCTGGCTCGCGCCGCTCCCAGCGTTCACGCTCGACAAGCTCGGCGGCGGCTTCGACGGTGGCGATCTGCTCATCACCGTCCAGGCCGACGACCAGCTGCCCGTCGCGCACGCCGCCCGGATGCTCCATCGCGATCTCGACCGCTTCGGCGAGGTCGCCTGGGTGCAGCAGGGCTTCAGACAGGCGCGCGGAGCGGAGGCTGCTGGCGCGACCATGCGCAACCTCATGGGGCAGGTCGACGGCACCGTCAATCCGAAGCCCGAGGACGCCGACTTCGACCCGCTCATCTGGATCGACACGGCCGACGGCCAGCCCTGGCTCGCCGGCGGCTCCGCGTTCGTGCTGCGCCGGATACGGATGGAGCTCGACACCTGGGACCGTGTCGACCGGCCTGGCCGCGAGCAGACGATCGGGCGGACCCTCTCCGACGGCGCGGCGCTGTCCGACCCGAAGGGCGGCGAGCACACCCCGGCGGACTTCGCTGCGAAAAACGCGCTGGGCCTGCCGATCATCTCGTCGGCGGCGCACATCCGCCGCGCGACATCGACCGACCCGAACGAGCGCATCGTGCGCCGCGCCGTGAACTACGACGACGGCCACGAGGCCGGGCTGCTGTTCGGCTGCTTCCAGCGCGACCCGCTCACGCAGTTCGTGCCGATCCAGCAACGGCTCGACGAGGCCGACCTGCTCAACGAGTGGGTGACGCACACGGGTTCCGCGGTCTTCGCGATCCTGCCCGGGTTCCGCAGCGGCGAGACGCTCGGCGCCGGCCTCACCGCCTAACTCGCACCGCGCACCGCAAGAGGGGCCCTGCCTCGGATTCCAGCCGAAGCAGGGCCCCTCGCGTGTCGCCAGTGCTCGCCTCGCATCCGCGGGACCGGGAACGCGCCACTCAGGCCGCCACTTTTCGGGTGCTGCTATGGTGTGAAGGTTGCTAGCCGACGGATGGTTGAGAAGTCAGTTTTCCCTACCGCGCTGGGAATCTCAGCGGTCGACCGAAATGTCTGCCAGCGATCACACTCGCACCCGGCTCCCTCGTTGCCCCGTTCCCCGCGCGAACGGCTAGGAGCAACAAGAGAGTGAGGAAGAGTAGTTAAGTGAGTGGTAATAAACGAGTAGCAATCATTGGCGCGGGACCGAGCGGTATGGCTCAGCTTCGCGCCTTCGAAGCAGCGGAGAAGCAGGGACACGAGATCCCCGAGCTTGTCTGCTTCGAGAAGCAGGCCGACTGGGGCGGCCAATGGAATTACACCTGGCGGACGGGGCTCGACGAGTACGGCGAGCCCGTGCATTCGAGCATGTACCGCAACCTCTGGTCGAACGGCCCAAAGGAGGGCCTCGAGTTCGCGGACTACACCTTCGACGAGCACTTCGGACGACCGATCTCCTCGTACCCGCCGCGTGAGGTGCTGTGGGACTACATCGCGGGCAGGTTGCAGCAGAGCGACGTTCGCAAACACATCAGGTTCACCACGGTGGTGCGCCTCGTCGCGTTCGACGAGGCGACCCAGCTGTTCACGGTGACGAGCGAGCACCTGCCGACGGGCGACACGACCACCGAGACGTTCGACCACGTCGTCGTCGCGAGCGGGCACTTCTCGTTCCCGTTCACGCCGTCGGTCGATGGCATCGAGACGTTCCCCGGGTTCGTCACGCACGCGCACGATTTCCGGGGCGCGGAAGCGCTCGCCGGGAAGGACGTGCTCGTGATGGGTTCGAGCTACTCTGCGGAGGATATCGGGAGCCAGGCCTACAAGATGGGCGCGAAGTCGGTGACGGCGAGCTACCGCACCGCTCCGATGGGCTACGAGTGGCCCGAGCGGTTCGAGGAGCGCCACGGACTCCAGCGGTTCGAGGGCAGCACCGCATTCTTCGCCGACGGTTCCTCGAAAGACGTCGATGCGCTCATCTTCTGCACGGGCTACATGCACAAGTACCCGTTCCTGCCGCGCGAGCTCGCGGTCTCGGGGGCGAACACGCTCTACCCCGAGCGGCTCTACCGCGGGGTCGTCTGGCACGACAACCCGGCGCTCTTCTACGTCGGCGCGCAGGACCAGTGGTTCACCTTCAACATGTTCGACACGCAGGCCTGGTACGTGCGCGATCTCATCCTCGGCACCGCCGAGCTGCCAGCCGCAGCCGACCGTGAGCGGTCGATGACCGAGTGGCAGCAGCGCTACCACGCGACGTCGACGAACGGCGCCGATCAGATCCGGTTCCAGGCCGACTACGTGCGCGATCTCATGGGCGAGACCGACTACCCCACGTTCGACATTGACGAGGTGGCTGACATCTTCGTCGACTGGAAGAACCACAAGCAGCAGGACATCATGGGATACCGCGACTACTGCTACCGCTCGGTGATGACGGGCACGATCGCCACGAAGCATCACACGCCGTGGATCGAGGAGCTCGACGATTCGCTCGAGCGCTACCTCTCCCCCGGCTCCGCACGCCGCGAGCCGAGCGGCGCGCGGGCGTAGCCGTTCGCGAGGCGCGACCCGTGTCAGCGCACGGGCCGCGCCTCGCCCTGTTCGTGGTCGTACTGGTCGCGGAACGCGACGATCTCGGCCTGATGGGTCGACGCCCACTCGGCGATCGCCATCACCGGACCAACGAGCGTGCTGCCGAGGCGCGTCGCCCGGTACTCGACACGGGGCGGAATCTCCGCGTAGACGGTGCGCTCGACGAGCCCGTCCCGCTCCAACTGCCTGAGCGTGAACGTGAGCATGCGGGCCGAGATGCCCGGGGTCATCCGCTTCAGCTCCGTGAACCGGTATGGGCCCTGCTGCAGCATGCCGATGAGCATCATGCTCCACTTGTCGCCGACGCGCGCGAGGATCGACCTGAACACCTCGGCCTGCTGGTCGTCGACCGCGCAAATGTGCTGCATGCGCGGTTCGTCGCCCGTAGCCGCGCCCGTCTGAGGCGCGCCGCTTGCTGCCCCGCTGACTGCGCCCGTGGCGAACAGCTCGGGCGCCTCGGGCACCGCCTCCTGCGCGTCAATCTCACCCGTTGCAACGCCTCGAGTGGCCATACGCCCTCCCCGCTCACTGCGGCACGCGCCGCTCTGGTTACACCGAGGTAACTCAGTCACGTTGCAGTGCCTGATCCCTCATGCTCGATACTTACTCACTGTACCTCAGTTACCTTTAGTTACTCTTGGAGTCAATACAGTGCTTGTTCTCACGATCATTACCTGGGTGCTCACGGGCATCCTCGCGTTCATGTTCCTCATGGCTGGCGGGATGAAGCTCGCGAAGCCGCACGCAGACCTCCCGATGGCGACGCTCCAGGAGCTCAGCCCCGGCCGCGTGAAGTTCATCGGCGCGGCGGAGGTGCTCGGTGGGGTCGCGGTCGTCCTGTTCCCACTCATCGGCGTTGCGCCGGTACTGGGCCCGATCGCAGCGGTCGGGCTCGCGATCATCCAGTTCCTCGCGATCTTCGCCCACCGGCGACTGAACGAGCCGTTCCACATGAACATCGTGCTCATGCTGCTCGCGATCGCCGTCGCAGTCCTCTGGTTCGTGGCACTGTGAGCCACTCACCCACCGGGCCGGTCGCGGCCCAGCAGCCCGCGACGGGGAAGGTCGGGAGTCCGGCTGGCGCCACCGGCGCCCAGGCGATCTGGCTGTTGCTCGGGGCTGCCTTCGTCACGATCCTGAACGAGACCGTGATGGGCGTCGCGCTCCCCCACCTCACCGCGGATCTCGGGATCACCCTGAGCGCCGCACAGTGGACCACGACAGCGTTCATGCTCACGATGGCCGTCGTGATCCCCACGACGGGCTACCTGCTGCAGCGGTTTACCACCCGGCAGATCTTTACACTCGCGATGGCGCTGTTCTCCGTGGGCACACTGCTCGGCGCGCTAGCGCCAACGTTCCCGATCCTGCTCGTCGCGCGCGTCGTGCAGGCGGGCGGCACGGCGATGATGATGCCGATGCTCATGACAACGATCATGGCCCTCATCCCCGCCGACTCCCGCGGCCGCTTCATGGGGCGGATCACGATCGTCATGGCCGTCGCACCCGCGCTCGGCCCGACGGTGTCGGGACTGATCCTGAACGCGTTCTCCTGGCGCGCGCTCTTCTGGTTCGTGCTCCCGATCGCTCTCATCATGCTCGCCATCGGCCTGCTCCGGCTGCCGAACGTCGGCGAGGTGCGCAAGAGTCCGCTCGACGTAATCTCGATCCCGCTCTCAGCCATCGGCTTTGGTGGGCTCGTCTACGGGTTCTCGACCATCGGGTCGGGCGCGGAGGGCGGCCTCGTCACCGGCGGGATCGTGCTCGCAGTCGGCGCCCTCGGTCTCGTGCTGTTCGCGTGGCGTCAGATCGTGCTGCAGCGCTCCGAGCGTGCGCTCCTCGACCTGCGGGTGTTCAAGTCGCGCCCGTTCGCGCTGTCGGTGTCGCTCGTCACGATCATGATGGCGGCGATGTTCGGCACGCTTATCCTGCTGCCGATCTACCTGCAGAACGTGCTCGGCCTCGACCCGGTGACGACGGGGCTCACCATGCTGCCCGGCGGCCTCATCATGGGCCTCATCGCGCCCATCGTCGGACGGCTCTTCGATAGGTTCGGGCCGCGGCCGCTCGTGATTCCCGGCGCGATGCTCGCGAGCGGCGTCCTCTGGGCGCTCACCCGCCTCACCGAGGACACGTCGCCCGCGCTCGTCACCGTTGCGCACATCGGGCTCTCGCTCGGGCTCGCGTTCATGATGACGCCCCTCATGACCAGCGCACTCGGTTCGCTCACGCCTCAGCTCTACTCGCACGGCTCGGCAACCGTTGGCGCGGTCCAGCAGGTCGCTGGCGCGATCGGCACTGCGCTCTTCGTGACGGTGCTCGGGGTCCGGTCTGCGAGCGCGGCCGCGGCAGGTGCGAGCGAGGTGGCGGCGAGCGCCGACGGCATCGCGTTCGCGTTCCTCATGGGCGCCGTGCTCTCGCTCCTCGCGGTTGTCGGGGCGTGGTTCGTACGCCGAACGCCTGCCACCTAGCGAGTCACCGCCGCGGGGATGCGCGGCGGGGTTGCGCGGCGAGGTTGCGCAGACACGCTGCGGGCCCGGGGTGATCGTCAGATCGCCCCGGGCCCGCTGCGTGTTGTGGTGCTAGATCGAGTCGAGCCGCTCGGCCGCGTGAACCTGCGCGCCAGCCTCCGAGAGGAGCCGCGCGACGTCAGCGACAGGGAAGCTGCCCGCGAAGAGCGCAGAGCCTGGCTCGAGGGCGGCGCTGTGCGCGAGTCCCCCGGCCGCGAGCGCGTCGAACCCGAGGCTCGAAACGAACTCGGCGACCACGCGGGCAGCCGCCTCATCATCGGAGACCGCGGCCAGGCCACGGCGGTCAGTCGCGTCGAGCCCGCGGGCGTCGGCCTCCATCTCGTGGTAGCCAATGTGGTTCAGCGCCTTCACGACCCGCGCGCCGACGAGGTGCGCGGCCACCGCCTCACTCGTGGTGGCGTGGCCGTCGAAGATCGCAGGCAGCGCACCGTCAGTCGGCTCCCAGTGATTCATCGCGTCGACGACGACCCGGCCCGCAAGCATCTCGGGGTCAAGGCTCGCGAGCTTCGGCAGCGGGATCGAGAGTACGACGATCTCGCTCCCCTCGACCGCATCGAATGCCGCCGCGACCGCGACGCCGGGCGCCACGATCTCGGTGATGAAGCGTACGGGTTCCGGATCGCCTGAGCCAGCGACAGTGACCTCGTGGCCCGCCGCGAGCGCCGCCCGCGCGATCGCCGTCCCTACCTTGCCGACGCCGAGGACCGCGACCCGGGTCATGATCCGGCTCCCGCCTGGACGGGAGCGGGGCCGCCGTCGAGCGGGTTGGGTACGACCTCCGGCTCGGGACCGAGCTCGGCGTCGACGAGCGGCTTCACCTTCGTGCCGAGCAGCTCGATCGAGCGCAGCAGGTCGCGCTGCGGCAGCCCAAGGAAGTCCATCTGCAGGAACTGGCGCGAGTGTCCCATCGCGTGGTGGAGCCGGATGATGCGGTTCGCGATCTGTTCGGGCTCGCCGACGAAGAGCGCGCCGCCCTCCGCTTCAATGTCGAAGTGTTCGCGGATCGGCGGCGCAAATCCGCGCCGGCGGCCGATGTCGGCCATACCCCGGTACCAGGTCGGCCAGAAGGTGTCGCGAGCCGCCCGGTCCGTCTCGCCGATGAAACCGGGGTTGCCCACCGAGATGAGCGGCTGCCGCGTCGTCTCCGGTCCCGCGGCCCACGCCCGGCGGTAGAGGTCGGCGAGCGCCTTGAACCGCACCGGGTCGCCCCCGATGATCCCGTACGAGACCGGCAGCTGGAGCTGCCCGGCGCGAACTGTCGAGTTCGGGCTGCCGCCCGTGCCGAGCCAGATCGGCAGCGAGCCGCGGTCTGGGCGCGGCACAACGAGCTGCTCGTCGAGCGCGGCACGTACAGATCCGCTCCAGGTCACCGTCGCCTGCTCGTTCACCTTGAGCAGGAGCTCAAGCTTCTCGGCGTAGAGCCTGTCGTAGTCCTCGAGCCGGTAGCCGAACAGGGGGTACGACTCGACGGACGAGCCGCGCCCCGCGGTGATCTCGGCGCGGCCGTTCGAGAGCGCGTCGAGCGTCGCGAACTGTTGGAAGATGCGCACAGGATCGTCGGTGCTCAGCACCGTCACCGCGCTCGCCAGCCGGATCCGCTTGGTCTGGCCAGCAGCCGCCCCGAGGATCACGGAGGCGGCGGACGCCGGCATCTCCTCCGCATGGTGCTCCCCGATACCAAAGAACTCGAGCCCGACCTGGTCGGCGAGCACGATCGCCTCGAGCAAGTCGCGCTGCGCCTGCGCCGTGCTCACGAGTTCTCCCGTGGCGGGATCCGTCGCCTGATTTCCGAAACTGTAGACACCGAGCTGCATGCCGCTCCCCTTCAACGTGTGGTGATGTACCTCTACTCTGAGGCGTCGGACCGGGACGGACAACTCACAGGTTAGTCACTTACTATTGGTAAGCGTGAAGACGATTTCCGCACCACACAGCGCCCCGCAGCTCCACGCGATCGACGATGACGAGTGCCGCCTCTTCCGCGAGGCCGCCGAGCTCGCCGGCCGGAAGTGGACGGCCGCGATCCTGCTCGCCCTCGCCCGCGGCGCCGAGCGGTTCTCGGAGATCCACACGAGCATCGACGGCATCTCGGATCGGCTGCTCGCCGCGCGCCTGCGCGAGCTCGAGGCGCAGGGGCTCGTGACCCGCACTGTCGTGCCGAGCACGCCCGTGCAGATCCGCTACGGCCTCACCCAGTCCGGGGGCGAGCTCATCACGATCCTGCAGCCCCTGGTGCGCTGGGCGAAGCGCTCAGGCTCGCGCGACGAGGCCGACGCTTAACAGGTCGCCGGCTCGGCGGTAGGGGCAGCGCTCGGCCAGCTTGGCGGCTCAGCCGGCTTGGGCGCCCGGCCGGCTTGGGCGCTCGGCCGCTAGGCCCGCTGCGCGAACGCGGTCTCGTACAGCAGCACGCTCGCGGCCGTCGCCAGGTTGAGCGACTCGGCAGCGCCGTAGATGGGCAGCCGAATGGAGCGGCCGATCACCTCACGTTCGGCGTCTCCGAGCCCTCGCGCTTCGTTCCCGAACACCCACGCGATTCCGCCGCGCAGCTGAGCCCGCACATCGGTGATCTCATCCCCCCGCACGTCCGCCGCAATCGTCTCGAGCCCGGCGTCGCGCGCGGCCGCGACGACGGCGTCGAGCGAGCGCTCCGTCACGACGGGCAGGTGGAACAGCGACCCGGTCGTCGAGCGCACCACCTTCGGATGCCACGGGTCGATCGAATCCCCTGAGAACACGACGGCGTCGGCACCGGCGGCGTCGGCGGCACGCAGCACGGCGCCGGCGTTGCCCGGATCCCGAATCTCGTGCATCACGGCGACGAGCTTCGCGCCGGCGAGGGCCTCTGACAGCGTCGCCTCGGGGATGCGGGCGACCGCGATAACTCCCTGCGGCTGCACGGTCTCGGCCATTGCCTGGATCACCTGCGGCGTCGCCCGCTCGATCTCCACGCCGGCGTCTGACGCGAGGCGGTCGAGCTCGAGCTGCCAGGCCTCGGTGCCGGTCGTCGCATAGACCACCTCAGCGAGTGCGGGACGGTACGTGAGCAGTTCCCGCACGGCCTGCGGGCCTTCGATGAGGAAGCGGCCGGTCTCGTTTCGCTCCTTCTTCCGGGCGAGCGCGGCGACTCGCTTCACGCGTGGGGCCTTGGGGTTCTCGATGAGTTCAGTCACCACACAAGACTACCGGGAGACGCAAAAACCCCGCCCCGCAGAGTGCGGGACGGGGCGTTCGCTCGGGCTACTTACGCAGCAACCTTGGGAGCCGAGGTGTCCTCGGGCAGAGCCTTCTTGGCAATCTCGACGAGCGTCGCGAATGCTGCGGGCTCGTTGGTCGCGAGCTCCGAGAGCATGCGGCGGTCAACCTCGACACCAGCGAGCGCGAGGCCCTGGATGAAGCGGTTGTAGGTGAGGCCGTTGGCGCGTGCACCAGCGTTGATGCGCTGGATCCACAGGCGACGGAAGTCACCCTTACGCTTGCGACGGTCGTTGTACGCGTAAACGAGCGAGTGGGTAACCTGCTCCTTGGCCTTACGGTACAGGCGCGAACGCTGTCCGCGGTAGCCCTCGGCGCGCTCGAGAATTACGCGACGCTTCTTGTGGGCATTGACGGCCCGCTTGACTCTTGCCATTTCAGTTCTTCCTTAACGAGATAAGTTGTGGGCCGGCTTTAGTGACCGAGGAGCTTCATCGCCTGCTTGGCGTCACCCTTGGACAGCACCTGCTCCGCGTTCAGGCGGCGCTTGCGACGCGAGGACTTGACCTCAAGGTTGTGGCGCATGCCGGCCTGCTGCTTCATCAGCTTGCCGGAGCCGGTTACCTTGAAGCGCTTCTTGGCCCCCGAGTGGGTCTTCTGCTTTGGCATCGGTTTTCTCCTTGTTGTGGTGCACCGCCGAAGCGGCTGCGTCATGGGCGCTCAGCGGATCCTGTCCGCTTCGCAGCCACGGGTCTTATTCGGCGGCGGGTTCCGCTGCCTTGGCGGCGGATTCCGCGGTCGGCTTCTCAGCGCGACGCGACGCCTTCTCCTCAGCGCGACGAGCGTTCTGCTCAGCCTTCGCCTCGGACTTGTTCTTGAGCGGAGCGATGACCATCACCATGTTGCGGCCATCAATCCGGGGGTTCGACTCGACAGTGCCGTACTCGGCAATGTGCTCGGCGAACTGCTGCAGGAGGCGCACGCCCTGCTCGGGACGCGACTGCTCGCGGCCACGGAACAGGATCATTGCCTTGACCTTGTCGCCCTGCTCGAGGAAGCCGACAGCACGCTTGACCTTGGTCTCGTAGTCGTGCTTGTCAATCTTCAGGCGGAAGCGAACCTCCTTGAGGACGGTGTTCGCCTGGTTGCGGCGCGCTTCCTTGGCCTTCTGAGCTGCCTCGTACTTGAACTTGCCAAAGTCCATGATCTTGGCAACGGGAGGCTTCGAGTTCGGCGCAACCTCAACGAGATCGAGATCCGCCTCTGCTGCAAGGCGCAGTGCAGTATCGATCGGCACGACTCCGACCTGCTCGCCACTGGGTCCTACCAGTCGCACCTCGGAAACGCGGATTCGGTCATTCGTACGGGGATCGCTGATCGCCTGCTCCTCTGATCTCAATGTGTTAAGTCTGCTCGACGGTGTCGAGGCTCACGGAAATGAGATCGGGAACGCACGCGTACCCACACCCTTTAGCTGCCGCATGAAATGCGGCGGAGTGCCAACTACCCGGTAACCTTGTAGAGGTTTCGGGTGGGAGAATCTCCTCTTCCGTAGCACCGGCAAGTTTGCCGATAACCTCCAGAAGCTTAGCACACTGAGCGAAGATATAGACAGGGGCGCTTTTCATGAGCGAGCAGAACGCCGACTCGGCGGCACAGACCACCAATCACGACGCGGTGTACCCGGAAGGCGACGAGGCCGCGCAGGCGGTTCGCGACATCGCCGACGTCGCCGCGGTTGAGGTCATCACTACCGCTGCCGTTCACCTGCTGAGCGCGGCAGCCGTGAAGGTCGGCCTCGCCGACGACCCGGACAGCCAGATCGACCTCGACGAGGCCCGCAAGCTCATCAACGCCCTGGCGGGGCTCATCACCGCCGGCGCACCCGAGGTGAGCGACATGCACGCACGCAGCCTGCGCGACGGCCTCCGCTCGGTGCAGCTCGCGTTCCGCGAGGCCTCGCCGATCCCCGACGCGATTGGCAAGGGCCCGGGCGAGAAGTACACCGGGCCGGTGAACTAGCTCCGGCGCACGGACGCGGCGCGCTCAGGCTTCGGTCTGGGCGCGCCCTTTTTTGCTCCGCCCCTGCGCCACCCTCCCCTCTGCTTCACCCCTTCGCCACCCTCCCTACTGCTCTGCCCCTGCGCCACCCTCCATTCGCGCACAAACCATGGGATCGGCGAAAGCTATGCCGATTCCGCGCCCCACGGGCATACGAGCTGCAGATCGCATACGGTCTGCAGGCGCACACCCCGTCGCGCCCCGGCGCCCTCACAGGTGCGAGAGAATAGGAATCATGTCCTCAGCCGCGCAGACCCCAGAGCAGGGGCCCTTGCGCACCCAAATCGCCCAGGGCGTCCGCGACTCGCTCGGCGTCGGGATCGGGATTTTTCCGCTCGGGGTCGCGCTCGGCATCCTCGTTGTGCAGGCGGGACTCCCCCTCTGGGTGGCACCCGCGCTCTCGATCGTCATCTTCGCGGGCTCGGTTGAGCTCCTCCTCGTCAGCATGCTCGCGGCCGGCGCGCCGCTGCTGACGATCGCCGTGACCGTCTTCGCCGTGAACTTTCGCCACGTCTTCTACGCGCTCTCCTTCCCGCTCTCGCGCGTGAAGCCGGGTCTTCCCCGCGCCTACTCCGTCTACGCGCTCATCGACGAGGCCTACGCGACCTATGTGCTGATGCCCGCCCGACAGCTCACGAGCGCCCGCATTCTGAGCGGCCAAGTGATGATGCAGCTGTACTGGGTCGGTGGCGGGCTTCTCGGGCTCGCGATCGCGCGCGCACTCCCCGCACCGATCGAGGGCTTCGAGTTCGCGCTCGCGGCGACCTTCACTGTGATGACCGTCGACGCGGTCCGCTCCAAGCGGCAGGTCCCGTCGGCCCTGCTCGCAGCCCTGGCTGCGGCCGTCGCGATCGCGGCGTTCCCAGGCAACACCATGCTCGCGGCCCTGGTGATCTTCGCGGCGCTGCTCGCCGTCCGATACGCGGTCGAGGCGCGTCGCGGCCGCGAGGAGCCCGACCCCGAGGCCACGGAAGGAGCCCCCGAGTGACCTGGTACCTCATCGGAGCGATCGCCATCGGCGGTCTCATCACGTTCGGGCTCCGCGCGCTGCCGTTCGCGATGCTCAAGCCGTTGCGCAAGTCGAAGTTCGTGCGCGCGCTCGGCGAGTGGATGCCAGCGGGAATCGTGCTGATCCTCGCCGTCGTCGTGCTGCGCGACGAGATCGTGGCGCGCGGCGACCAGTGGTGGATGGCGCTTGCCGCCACCGCGGTGACTGTCGCGGTGCACCTCACCTGCGGCCGGCGGATCCTCTTGAGTATCGCCGCTGGCACCGGCGCTTACATCGCGCTCGTCAACCTACTCTGACGGCGGCTTGGCAGCGCCCCGGCTCGGCTACTCTTCGATCCGCTCGCCGGCGAGGTCCTCGCCACCCTCGGGATAGGCGGCGACCTCAGAGCGGCGCGCAAGAAAGACGGTGCTCGCGATGAGTCCGCCCCAGATGATCGTCAGCGCGAGCACGAGGAAGGTGATGGCAATGGGGGTCATCGGTCGGTTCCATTCGTCGTCGCCGGCGTGATCTGAGCGGCGTTCCTTGCGGCCTTCGCTGCGGCCTTCGCTGACCGCTTCGCCGATCGCTTCGCCGACCTCGCCGACCGCTTCGCGACGGGCGGCCAGGGCGTGAACTGGGTGGGGTCGTAGCGCCACGGGCTGAGCGTCAGCGCGATGGAGCCCGCGATCATCACGACCACAGAGCCCCAGCCGACGATCGCGAGGTAGCCGGTGTCGTAGCCGGAGTAGGGTTCCTGGATGAGCCCGATAATCGTCGTCACGAGCATGTAGCTCAGCACGATCGGCCCGAGCACGGACACAAAGAACAGCCAGGTGCGACCGACCTTGAAGGTCGACAGCGCGCTCAGGTGCCCGCTCAGCTCGGTGCCCGCCCGCCTGATCCAGAGCACGGTGATCGTCATCACGACAGCCGACGCGACGATGCCGATGTTGTTCGCCCAGTTGTCGATGGTGTCGAGCGCGGTGAGCCCCGACGTCGTGCCAAACAGCGCGAGCGAGACGAGCGCGAGCACGCCGCCGATCCCGTAGACGGCGCCGCGACGGCTCAGACCGAACTTGTCCATCACGCCGGCGAGGATCACCTCCATGATCGAGATCATCGACGTGAGGCCCGCAAGCGTCAATGCACCGAAGAACAGGGCGCCGAAGATCTCCCCGCCCGGCATCTGCGCGGCAATCGCCGGGAACGTCATGAAGGCGAGCCCGACGCCCTTCAGCCCCTCGAGGTCGGCAACGGCGACCCCCTGCTGGTGCGCGAAGAACCCGAGCGTCGCGAAGACGCCGATCCCCGCAAGGATCTCGAACGACGAGTTGCCGAACGCGACCACGAGGCCGGGCGAGGTCATGTTTGACCGCCTGCGCCGGTATGAGGCGTAGGTCATCATGATGCCGAACGCGACGGAGAGCGAGAAGAAGATCTGACTGTAGGCGGCGACCCAGACGGAGGGGTCGAGCAGCGCGGCGAAGTCAGGGGTGAAGAGCGCGTTCAGGCCGTCGGCAGCGCCCGGGAGGAACAGCGCGCGCACGACGAGGATCAGGAACCCGACGACAAGCAGCGGGATCGCGATCATGTTCAGGCGCTGCACGCCTCGCACGACACCGGCGCCGAGCACGACGAGCGCAACCACCCACATGAGGATGAGCGGGATGAGCACGCTCGGCACGAACTGCATCGTGAATGGCTCTTGCGCGGTCTGCAGGTAGTCGCCCGTGAAGAAGCCTGCCGCGTCATCGCCCCAGCGCAGGTCGAACGAGAACACAAAGTAGCTCGACGCCCACGCGAGCACCGCCGTGTAGTAGATCGCGATGAACACACAGATCATCACCTGGAACCAGCCGATGCCCTCACCGAGCTTGCCGGCGAGCCGGCGCAGCGCGAGCGGTGCCGATCCGCGGAAGCGGTGTCCGATCGCGTAGTCGAGGAACAGGATCGGGATGCCCGCTGTCAGCAGCGCGACGATGTACGGGATGAGAAACGCCCCGCCGCCGTTCTCGTAGGCGACTCCGGGGAACCGCCAGATGTTCCCGAGCCCGACGGCCGATCCGATCGCCGAGATGATGAACCCAAACTGCCCCGTCCATTCCGCACGGGGCGGGGCAGCTGTGGTTTCGCGCTGCGTCATGTTGATACTCACGTCCCTGTTGTCTTCGTCGTGAAAGTCTGCAGCGAGCGTAGCAGAGACGATGTCAGCGGTGCGGGATGCCAGCGATCATGCCGCCGTCGACGACGAACTCCGCGCCGCTCGTGAACGAGGACGCCTCGCTCGCGAGAAACAGGATCGTCCCGACGAGATCCTCGGGTGCGCCCGGGCGCCCGAGCGGGATATCCAGCCGATCAGGATCGATCCTCGCCGACATCTGCGTCGCAATGTATCCGGGGTGGACCGAGTTCACCCTGATCCCTGCCGGGCCGAGCTCGACCGCGAGCGATGCGGAGAGCCCGCGCACGCCGAACTTCGACGCCGTGTAGCCGTGCAGGCCCGGGCTGCCGCGCATACCCTCGACGGAGGAAATGTTGATGATCGAGCCGCTGCCCTGGCGCTTCATCGTGGGCACGACTGCCCGGCAGCCGAGGAAGACGCCGGTGAGGTTTACCCCGATCACCGCGTCCCACTTCTCGAGCGTGAGGTGCTCGATGGGCGCGGCGTTCTCGATGCCAGCGTTGTTGACGAGCACGTCGATCGCACCGAAGGCGGCAACGGCAGCATCGACGGCGGCGGTCCACTGCTGCTCGTCGCGCAAGTCGAGCTCCACGAACCGGGCGCCGTCGCCGAGTTCGGCGGCGAGCGCGGCGCCCTCCGGGGCGAGCACGTCCGCGAGCACGACACGCGCGCCGGCGGCGTGCAGCGCCCGAGTGTAGGCCTCGCCGATCCCGCGCGCGCCGCCAGTGACGAGTGCGACTTTTCCATCGAGCGCGATCATGATGCGACCTCGATCACGACGCGGCCGACGGTGTTCGCCGTTGCGAGCGCCGTCAGCGCGGCGGGGGCGTCGTCAAACGCGACGGTATGGTCGACGACCGGCGAAATCGCACCGGCCTCGAACAGCCGGACGAGTTCCGTGTGCGCCTCGCCGACGAGGTGGGGCGCCTTCTCCTGGTAGAGCCCCCAGTAGAGGCCGAGCACCGCGTAGTTCTTGATGAGCGGCCGGTTCATCGCGAGCTCGGGGATGGTCCCGCTGGCGAACCCGATCACGACGATCCGGCCTTCGAACGCAATCGACCGCGTCGACGCGACGAACGCGTCCCCGCCGACCGGGTCGAAGACGACGTCCGCGCCGTGCCCACCGGTGATCCGCTTCACCTCCGCCGCGACGTCGTCGCCACGCAGGATCACGTGCTCGGCGCCGGCCTCTCGGGCAACCGCGGCCTTCGCCTCGGTTCCGACGACGCCGATGACACGTGCGCCGGCCGCCGCGCCGAGTTGCACGGCGGCAGCGCCCACCCCGCCCGCCGCCGCGTGCACGAGGAGCCATTCCCCCGTGCCGAGGTGCGCCCGGCGGTGCAGCGCGAACCATGCCGTCTGATACGCGATCGTCAGACCTGCGGCGTGCACGTCGTCGAGCGTGTCGGGGATGGGTTGAACGGCGTCCGCGGGAACGACGGCGTACTCCGCGAGCACGCCGATGCTGTAGGCGACGACCCTGTCGCCCACGCTGACATTGGTCACGCCGTCACCGAGCGCGACTACGCTGCCGCTGCACTCGACTCCGGGCGTGAATGGAAGCTCCGGCTTGACCTGATACTCGCCGCGCGCGAGCAGCACGTCCGGAAAGTTTGCCGCGACGGCGCCGACACGGATGAGCACTTCTCCCGGGCCGGGGGTCGGCGTCTCGACGGTTGAGAGGGAAAGCGCGTCGGCGGGCTCACCGAGCGTCGTGACGCGCCACGCGCGCATCGTCTCCTGCGGGTGTGGTGTGGACATCTGGTCTCCTTAGACTCGACATAAACAGGTCTGTGATCTGCACTGCCGCGAGCGTCCGGTCCTCCGGGCTCTCCTCCGAGTACCAATACGAGAGGTAGTGGACGTCGCTGAAGAAATGGGCGATGAGCACGGGAACCGGAATGTCGTCCCGGTAGTTCCCCTCCCGCTGCCCCTGTCTCACCAGGGCCGCGAACTCATCGTTGTACGCGCGACGGCGCCGTACAACCTCCTTGCGGCGGGGCTCCGAGAGCATGTCCATGCTCCTGAAGAACACCGTCCCCTCCGCGAGGTATTCGATCGACGTCTCAAGGACGTCGACGCACACTGCACGCAAGACGTCATCGACGTCCCCGCCCTCGCCGACGATCACGTCGAGGTGCGACTGCTGTAGCGACAGCACCCGGTCGTAAATGCCGAACAACAGGTCATCCTTCGACTCGAAGTAGTGGTACATCGCGCCCTTGGTGACCCCCGCTGCGTCGACGATGTCTTGCACGCTCGTGTTGGCATATCCGCGCTCGGCGAAGAGCTCAACAGCGGCGCGGATAACGTCGCTGACTACCTGTGATTGCTTCATTCGAGCCATTCTTCCCTATTGCCCGGACGTCGCGCCGTTTCCCACCGGCCGCGTGCGGGCTACAGAATCGGCCGGATGCTTCCGCCGCCGTCGATCGGCACCGTCTGACCGGTGATCCAACCCGCGTCCGCCGAGAGCAGGAACGCGACCGGCCCAGCGATATCTTCGGGTTCGCCGAGCCTCGCCAGCGGATACGCCGCGGACACCTCGCTCTCCTGCCCCTCGTAGAGGGCGCGCGCGAACGAGGTTTTCACGACGGCGGGGGCCACGGCGTTCACGCGGATCTGTGGGGCGAGCTCGTACGCGAGCTGGACGGTGAGGTTCATGAGGGCGGCCTTGGAGATCCCGTAGAACGCGATGCCCGGGCTCGCTCCGAGTCCGGCGGCCGACGCGATGTTCACGACGCTGCGGCTCAGGCCCGCAGCGACCGCGTCGCGCGTCCAGTCGAGCGATGCGATCACGTTGACGTCGAGGATCTTGCGGGCCGCGCCAGCTTCGACCTCGGCGATCGGACCGTAGACGGGATTGATGCCAGCGTTGTTCACCAGATGGTCGAGGCGTCCGTACCGCTCGGCGACGTGCGCGAAGACTGCCGCGCGATGCTCGGGGTCGTCGGCGCGCCCCGCGACGCCCGAGGCGTTGGGGCCGAGTGCGTCGACGGCCTCGTCGAGCGCCTCCTTGTTGCGCCCGGTGATCACCACCGATCCGCCCTCGAGCGTGAGCCGCTCGGCGATAGCGAGTCCGATGCCACGGCTCGCTCCCGTAACGATAGTGACAGTCTCAGCGAAACGTGGTGTGAGCATGGCGCCTCCTTGCGTCGAACATACCGGCCAGTCGGTTTGACCACGATAGCACCGTCCCCCGCCGACCGCATCCGATGGTCACCGAATTATCACGAATTGCGAACACAACAAACCGTCCGGTCGGTTTATTGCATATGGTGGGGCCACCAACGACACGAAGAGGTGCCGATGAATTCACACACCACCCACCCCACCCACTCCGATCCCCGGCTCGAGGTCGATCAGCTCACTGTCAGATTTGGCGGGCTCACCGCGGTCGACAATGTTTCGTTCGACGTACAACCGAGCGAAGTGGTCGCGCTCATAGGCCCGAATGGGGCCGGCAAGACCACCGTGTTCAATGCGGTCTGTAGGCTGCTGCGCTGCGCGGGGACAATCAAGATCGACGGCACGGTCACCCCACGGCAGACGCCGAAGCTCGGCGGCCTCGGCCTGTCTCGAACGCTCCAAGGGCTCGGGCTGTTTTCGAGCATGACCGTGCTCGAAAACGTCAGGCTCCCCCTCGTGGGAAAGCTCAACGCCATCGATATCGCGACGGCGCAGCTCGCCGAGCTCGACCTGAGCCATCTCGCGGATCGCCAGGTCTCAGAGCTGTCCTACCCGGATCGCAAGCGCGTCGCCCTCGCGCGGGCGCTCGTGACCGACCCCAAACTCCTGCTGCTCGATGAGCCGGCGGGAGGCCTCGGCAACGAGGACATTGCGACGCTGTCGCAGACGGTGCGGGACGTCGCGGCGAGCGGCCGCTCGGTTCTGCTCGTCGAGCACCACGTCGACTTCGTCATGGACCTCGCCGACCGGATCGTCGTGCTCGATTTCGGCAAGGTGATCGCTCGCGGCACCCCCGACGAGATTCGCACGAATCCGCGCGTCGAGGAGGCCTACTTGGGCGTCGCCGCGACTGGCGACGGCACCTCGCCGGCCGGAATGGGAGGAACGGCATGAGCGCCACCAGTGCGGCAACGCCGGCCACGCGCTCCGGCGCTGCGCTCTCGATCGCGGGCCTCACCGTCGGCTACGGCGGCGGGCCCGTCCTCCACGACGTGAGCATTGAGGCGCGGCCCGGTGAAGTCGTGGCACTGCTCGGCGCGAACGGCGCGGGGAAGACGACACTGCTCGGCGCGCTCACCGGCAGGGTTCGCGCGACGGCAGGCACCATCCGCCTGGACGGCACCGACCTCCGCGGCATGCGCACCGAGGATCGGGCTCGGAACGGCCTCGCCCTCGTGCCCGACGGCCAGAGCGTGGTCGGCGAGCTCACCGTCGAGGAGAACCTACGCCTGGGTGCGCTCTGGCGCCACCGCGGCGCCGCGCGGGAGCGGGCAATCCGCGGGATCTACGAGATGTTCGAGCCCCTCGAACGACGCAAGGATGCCGACGGGCACCAGCTCTCCGGCGGCGAGCGCCAGATGCTCGCGCTGGGCCGCGCCCTGATCGCCGAGCCTCGGCTGCTGGCGCTGGATGAGCCCTCCCTCGGTCTCGCCCCGCTCGTGGTGGCGCAGATCATGCGGACGCTACGTGAGACTGCGAGAGAGCGTGGCCTGACGGTGCTGCTCGCTGAGCAGAACGTCACCGGGGCGCTCTCCATCGCCGACCGAGGCGTCGTTCTCAACCTCGGCAAGGTCGTGGTCGACGC
Organism: Leucobacter aridicollis; assembly: GCF_013409595.1. Taxonomy (NCBI): domain Bacteria; kingdom Bacillati; phylum Actinomycetota; class Actinomycetes; order Micrococcales; family Microbacteriaceae; genus Leucobacter; species Leucobacter aridicollis. Next base: position 2,267,504 of record NZ_JACCBD010000001.1, read on the forward strand.
TGACGCAGCCACCCTCGCCGAGGATTCCGCACTTCGACATGCATACCTGGGGTTCTGATGGATAGGTTTACGTTTCTGTTCGCTACGGGGCTCGCGCGCGGCGCGATCTTCGCACTGTTCGCGCTGTCGCTCGTCCTCATCTGGCGGGCGACCCGGATCATCAACTTCGCGCAGGCGGCGATGGCGCTCGTTGCGACGTACGTTGCGTTCGCCGTCTCTGGCGCCACCGGCAGCTATTTTGCTGGGCTCGCAGCGGGGATCCTCGCTGGCGCATTCATCGGACTCGTCGTTGAGCGCGGTGTCATGCGTTTCGCCCCGCAGTCTTCGCACCTCACCGGTGTGCTCGCCGCGATCGGGCTCGTGATGGTCCTGCAGTCGCTCCTCGGGATCTTCTTCGGATCCCAGTACCGCGCGATGCGTGCGCCGTTCGATCGCAGCGCGATCGTGATCGGTGGGGTACCGCTGCTCTCGCCGAACGACCTCTTCACGATCGGCATCACGATCGCCGTCATGGTGGCGCTCGCGATCGTGTTCTCACGGACCTCGCTCGGACTCCAGCTCAGGGCGTCAGCGTTCGCCCCCGCGGTCTCGCGGCTGCTCGGTGTGCGCGTGACGAACATGGTCACCATCGGTTGGATGCTGTCGAGCGCCGTTGCCGCGCTCGCCGCGATCCTGCTCGTTCCGACCGAGCTCGGACTCAACCCGCACGCGACCGACATGCTCTTCGTCTATGCGTTCGCGGTCGCGGTCATCGGCGGCCTCGACTCCCCCGTCGGCGCCCTGTTTGGCGGGCTCATCGTCGGCGTCGCGATGAGCCTTCTGACAGGCTACCTCGGTGCGACGGTCGCCCCCATCGGCGTGCTCGCCATCCTCGTTCTCGTCCTGCTCGTCAAGCCGGGCGGGGTCTTCTCGACTCGGAAGGAGCGGAGCGCATGACCCGCTTGCTGCCCTCACTGCGCGGCAGGAGCCGCATCGTCGTCTTTGGAACGATCCTCACCGTCCTCGCGATCGCCGCGACATTCCTGCTCGACCCGTACCGCAACTTCCAGTTCGCAACAATCGCCGCGTACTTCTCTGTGACGGCGGGGCTTACCCTCCTCGTCGGTCAGAGCGGCCAGCTGTCGCTCGGGCACGCGGCGCTCATGGCCGCCGGCGGGTACGGGTACGCCCTCACGGCAAACGCTCTCGCCGAGGGCGGCGTCGACGGCGTCGTCCGGTTCCTGCTTGCGTTCCTCGCCGCCGTCGTTGTCGCCGGGCTGTTGGGGCTGCTGCTCGGCCTCGCCGCGGCGCGGCTCCACGGCCCCTATCTTGCGGGCGTGACGCTCGCGCTCGTCGTGTCGGTCCCCGCCGTCGCGGCGACCTTCAAAGTCCTCGGCGGGGACCAGGGCCTTCCCACCGCGTACCAGGGGGTCCCTGATGGGCTGCGCTCGCTCATCGCCGCCGAACAGTGGCACGCCTGGGTCGCGATCCTCGTCGCCGGTGTGCTGGTGACCTGGCTCACCCTACTGCGCAATGGCGCCTTCGGCCTCCGCATGCGGGCAGTGCGCGACGACGAGACCGCCGCGCGGCTCAACGGCGTGGCCGCCGGCCGAATCAAGGTGTCGGCGTTCACGGTGAGTGCGGTCGCGGCGGGCGCCGGCGGGGCCGTGCTGTGCTTCATCACGCAGTCGGTGAGCCCGGGCGCGTACACGCTCCCCTTCTCGCTCCTGCTCGTCGTCGCCGTCGTGCTCGGCGGGCTCGGCAGCATCGGTGGCGCGGCGTTGGGCTCAGTGCTCGTCGTCATGCTGCCCTGGTTGATCACCACTGCGACTTCCCAGTTGCCGCTCTCCGCGGACATGACCCAGCGCCTCACCGGCAACCTCCCGGTGCTGGTCTTCGGGGCGCTCCTCACCGTGACGATCCTCGTCAGGCCGGGCGGGATCGTCGACCTGGTTCCCAAGCTCACGGGGCGCGCCGACAGGCAAGCCCCAACTTCCACCGCGTAACCACCGACCACAACGAAAGATGACGTTCATGACACGATTCACGCGCAACAGCGTTGTTGCGACGATCGCCGGCGCCACCGCGCTCGGCCTCGCGCTCTCGGGGTGCAGCACCCCGACCTCCGGATCCGCAGACGGTGCGACCCCGGGCGTGACCGACGACACCATCACTATCGGGACGCACACGCCGCTCACGGGCCCGGCGGCCCCCGGCTACTCAGACGTCTCCGCGGCCGCGCTCGCGTACTTCGAGTACCTCAACGATCAAGGCGGCATCCACGGCCGCTCGATCAACTACATCATCAAGGACGACGCCTACAATCCCGCGAACACCCAGATGGTCGTGCGCGAGCTGGTCCAAGACGACCAGGTCTTCGCGATCTTCAACGGCATCGGCACGGCGCCGCACACCGCCGTCCTCGAATACCTCAATGAGAATCAGGTCCCTGACCTCTTCGTCGCAACCGGATCGAAGAGTTGGAATCAGCCAGAGAAGTACCCGTACACGTTCGCGTTCAACCCAGACTATGCCGTCGAAGGCGCCGCCCTCGCGCAATACGCAACCGACGAGTACCCGGGCAAGAAGGTCTGCGTGCTCGGGCAGGACGATGACCTCGGCGGATTCATGCTGGAGGGCGTCACCGCGAATCTCGGCGACGACGGCGTCACGCTCGCGGAGGAATACTCGACGTCGAACCCCGACCTCACCGCGCAGGTCGGCGCCATGCAGGCGGCGGGATGCGAGATCAACATTCTCGGCAGCATTCCGGCATTCACCGCGCTCGCGATGGGCACGGCCGCCCGCATCGGCTGGGATACGAAGTGGTTCGTCACCTCCGTCGGGCTCGACTATGCGACGCTCGTCGAGATCCTGGGCGAGGATGTCGGGCCGGCGCTGCTTGAGAACCTCACCGGCGTGAACAACCTGCCCGGCGCCTACGCCGACGGCGAGTGGGTCGATCTGTTTCGGGAGATCAACGAGGAATACAACAACGGAGCCCCCTTCAACGGCAACACCGTGTTCGGCATGAGTGCCGCGTACCTCTTCGCGGAGGCCCTCGAGCAGACCGGCAAGCACCCGACCCGCGAGGGCATACTCGAAGTCATTCGCTCCGGCAGTCTCACGGGTAACGGCGTCGCGCCGCTCTCGTTCTCCGAGGACAACCACGGTTCGTACTTCACCGTCGGCATCGTTGAGATGCACGACGGCGTCCAAAACTTCAATGATGTTGCCTACACCGTCGACGGCGGGGAGGCGACACGGGTAGTGATGGAACCGGTCCCGTTTGTTCCAGACGGGGTGCCCGGCTCGTAGCACTGCGCGTTCAGCCCTGGGCGGGGCGTTTCGCGCCCCGCCCAGGGAACTCACTACGCAGGAAGAGGGTCACATGTTATTTCGTTCCCATGCTTCTCGTGCCGCGCTCGTTGCGGCAGCGGCGGTCGCCGCGCTCGTGCTCACCTCGTGCAGCACTCCAACGTCTGACGGCGGCGCAAGCGGGACCCAGGTTCCTGGCGTCACCGACGACACCATCACGATCGGCACCCACACCCCGCTCACGGGGCCCGCTGCACCCGGCTACGCCTCGGTGTCAGCTGGGGCGCTCGCGTACTTCGCCTACGTGAATGACAACGGCGGCGTCCACGGCCGCAAGATCAATTACATCGTCAAGGATGACGGCTACAACCCCGCGAACACCCAGATGGTGGTGCGCGAGCTCGTGCAAGACGACGGCGTCTTCGCGATCTTCAACGGGCTCGGCACGCCACCGCACACCTCGGTCGTTGACTACCTCAATGACAGCGACGTGCCGGATCTGTTTGTCGCGTCCGGCTCCACAACGTGGAACCAGCCGGAGCAGTATCCAAACATGTTCCCGTTTAACCCGAGCTACGTCGTGGAGGGCGCAGCCCTCGGTCAGTACGCAAACGATGAGCTTCCCGGCCAAACCGTGTGCTTTCTCGGTCAAGACGACGACCTCGGCGGCGATACTCGCATCGGCGCTGAGATCGCGCTGGGGTCGGACGGGCTCGCACACATTGAGGAATACTCGACGTCGAATGCCGACATGACTGCACAGATGGGCGCACTCAAAAGCGCGGGATGCGACGCCGTCGTGCTCGCGGCGATCCCCGGTTTCGTCTCGCTTGCGTTGACGACGGCGGCCCGGCTCGCGTGGGAGCCGACCTGGCTCGTTCCCTCGATCGGCGCCGACTATTCGGTCCTGGTCGATCTGCTGGGCGACGGCGGCCCTGAGCTCCTTGAAGGGTTCGTTTCCGCAGGGTTCTTGCAGCCGGCGCACGGCGACAACGACTGGTCGGCGTTCTTCAAACAGATCAACAAGGACTACAACTCGGATGCGCCGTTCACGGGGCCGACGTTCAACGGCATGAGTGCCGCATACATGTTCACCGAGGCGCTCTATGCCGCCGGCGAGCAGCCAACCCGAGAGTCGATTGTTGAGGCGATTGGTTCCGGCGTGATCGTGGGCAACGGCGTCCTGCCAGCCAATTTCGCGGCCGACGACCACTCCTCGTACAAGGGTGTCGGAATCAATGTTGTGCAAGACGGCCGCCAGGACTACGACGGCATCGCCTACCAATTGCAGGGCGACACGATCTCGCCGATTGAGCTCGATCCGGTCCCGCTGACGGGCAAGGGAATCCCCGGCTCGTAGGACTCAAGAGAGAACGATGCCCCCGCCGGTCGGCGGGGGCATCGCTGCGTTCTACGCGGTCGCGGGATCGAACATGCGCTGCAGCTCGCGCTTCAGGATCTTGCCGCTGGCGCCCAGCGGCAGATCCTCCACGATGTGCACGACGCGGGGATACTTGTATGCTGCGACGTGCTCCTTCGCGTAGTCGATGATCTCGGCGGGATCGATCTCGACCCCGTCGCGTGGCAGCACTGCCGCGTGAATCTCCTGTCCGCGGACGTCGTCGGCGATCCCGAACACCGCGGAGGCCGCGACCTTCGGATGCCGCGCGAGCACCGCCTCCACCTCGGTCGGGTACACGTTGTAGCCGGAGCGCAGGATCATGTCCTTCTTGCGGTCGACGATCGTGAGCATGCCGTCGCGATAGGTGCCGAGGTCACCGGTCCGGAACCAGCCGTCGACGATCGCCTCCCGTGTCGCCTCCTCGCGGCCCACGTAGCCCTTGAACACGTTGTGCCCGCGAACCACGATCTCGCCGAGCCCGTCCTCCTCATCGATGAAGTCGATGCGATCCTCAACGTCAGGATCGGCGATCGCGACATCGACGCCCCAGAGCGTCTCGCCGACCGTGCCCGGCACCGTCGGCTTGCCGTACGTGTTCACGCTGACGGTCGGCGCGGTCTCGGTGAGACCGTATCCCTCATACGGCGGGACACCGTATGCCGCCTCGAACGCCTCCAGCAGCGCGACGGTCAGCGCCGCGCCGCCGGAGTTCGCGAAGCGGAGCGGCGGCCGCGCGTCCGTGCGCCGCGCCGCTTCGACGAGACCGACGTACATCGTCGGTACGCCAACGAACACCGTCGCTTGATGCTTCACCATGAGCTTGAGCGCTTCGTCACCGTCGAAGCGCGGCATCAGGATGACCGCGCTGCCTGCGCGGAACGCCATGTTCAGCACCGACGTCTGTCCGAATGTGTGGAAGAGCGGAAGACCGCCGAACGTGACGTCCTCGCTGCGCACCTGCACGCCGTCGATGAGCCCGGCGTGCACCTGCTCGACGATCGAGAGGTGAGTTCCGACGGCGCCCTTCGGCGTGCCAGTCGTGCCGCTCGTGAACAGGATCGTCGCGGCATCCAGCGGCCCGGTTGGCTCGATCCGTTTGATGGGTTCGGCCGTCGCGGCCTCGACCTCGAGCCTGGCAAAGTCACCGTGTGCGTCGGGAGGGAGCAGCACCGTCATGAGTGGCACGCCGGCTTCAGCGGCGGCTGGTGCCGCCTCGCCGAGTGAGGTAGCCGACGCGATAAACAGATCGGCGCCCGCGTCCGCAAGCATCCGGCTGATCTCCTCCGCTTTCAGGAGCAGGTGGATCGGCACGACGATCGCCCCAAGCGCCAGCACCGCATAATAGACGCGGGGAAAGTCGGGCACGTTCGGGATCATGATCGCGACTCGGTCGCCGCGCCCAATGCCACGGGCGCGCATCGCTCCGGCGTAGGCCCGGCTTTGATCCCACAGATCGCGGTAGGTGATCGAGTCTCCGTTGAAGAACACTGCGGGTCTGTCGGCGTGCCGAATCGCGGACTCGCTGAGGATGCTCGCGACAGACAGCGTCGTGTGTCCTCGTCCGTCTACCGCGGGGTCGTGCGGGTGTGCCATCGTGGTGTCTCCTTTGACGTTCGGATCGTGCTTCGTGGCGCCGGCTACAGCCTGAGCTGCGCCTTGCCGAGGCTGTTGAGGTGGACTTCGTCGGGGCCGTCGGCGATGCGCAACGTTCGCACACCGGCGTAGAGCGCCGCGAGCGGGGTATCGTCGCTCACTCCGGCGCCGCCGAAGATCTGGATCGCGCGATCGATAATCTCCTGCACCGCGCGCGGCACCGCGATCTTGATCGACTGGATCTCGGTCATCGCCGCACGATTGCCGACGGTGTCCATGAGCCAGGCTGTCTTCAAGACGAGCAGACGCAGCGACTCGAGCTGGATTCGGGATTCCGCGATCCACTCGCGGATGACGCCCTGCTCCGACAGCGACCGCCCGAACGCGCGCCGTGAGTTCGCGCGCTCGATCGCGAGCGAGAGCGCGCGCTCCCCCATGCCGAGGGCACGCATGCAGTGGTGAATACGTCCCGGGCCGAGCCTCGCCTGCGCAATCGCAAAGCCGTCGCCTTCAGCGCCGATGAGGTTCGTTGCGGGCACCCGCACGTCCTCGAACAGCACCTCGGCGTGCCCGCCGTGGTCGCGGTCGTTGTAGCCAAACACAGTCAAGGGGCGTACGACCGTGACACCGGGGGTATCGCGAGGCACGAGGATCATCGATTGCTGCCGGTGCCGTTCAGCGTTCGGGTCGGTCTTGCCCATCACAATAAAGATCTCGGCTTCCGGGTTCATCGCTCCGGTCGACCACCACTTCCGGCCCGAAATGACGTAGTCGTCGCCGTCACGGGTGATGAGTGTGCCAATGTTTGTCGCGTCGCTCGATGCGACGTCGGGCTCGGTCATACAGAACGCCGACCGAATCTCGGAGTTCAGGAGCGGCTTCAGCCACCGGTCCTTCTGCTCCGGAGTGCCGAAGTCGTTGAGCACCTCCATATTGCCCGTGTCAGGGGCGGCACAGTTGAGGGCCTCGGGCGCGAGCCGCGGGCTCCACCCGGTGATCTCCGCGACGGCCGCGTATTGCAGGTTCGTAAGGCCGGCAGCCCCGGTGACCGCCGGGTCGCCTGGCAGGAAGAGGTTCCACAGCCCGAGCTCGCGGGCCTGCGCCTGGAGCTCCCGCACGATCGGCTGGGTGCCCCAGTTATCAGGGTCGGCCGCGAGCTGTTCGTCAAGCGTCGGTTCCGCAGGGATGACGACGTCGTCGACAAACTTGCGCACTTGTGCGGTGAGATCGAGGGTTACCTGGTCGTGGGCGAAATCCATCAGAGCACCTTCAGTCCATTCTCGGCAAGCGGCCTGACGAGGTCGCCTATCCGGTCGAATCCTTCGCCGACAGTGTCGCCGGCCTGGTATCGGTAGTGAATCCCTTCGAGGATCACTGCGAGCTTGTACGCTGCGAACGCGCGGTACCACCTCAGGTCGGGCAGCGTCATCCCGGACTGGGCCGCGTAATAGTCGGCTAGTTCCTCAAACGTCGGATAGCCCGCGGCGGGGTCGACCGCGCTCGAGATAGCACCGCCGCTGGGAAGGTTGCCGATCTCCCAGTACAGGGCGAAGATGCCGAGGTCGACAAGGGGGTCACCGAGGGTCGCCATCTCCCAGTCGAGGATCGCGGACACGCGGGGCGGCTTACCGTCGACAAGCACGTTGTCCAGCCGATAGTCGCCGTGCACGATTCCGGTGCGCGTGGTCTCCGGCACCTCCACCTCGAGCGCGGCCTGCAGCTGGTCGAGCTCGGGCACTTCCCGCGAGCGCGACGCGTTGAGCTGACGCCGCCAGGTCGAAAGCTGGCGCGCGAGATACCCGTCCGGCTTGCCAAACGATGCGAGCCCGACCGCGTTCACGTCGACCGAATGCAGCGCGGCGAGGTGATGCACGAGTTCGAAGCTCATCCCGCGGATCTCCTCGCGGGCGTAGGCCGCGTTCTGGGCGCGGTCAACGACGACTTTGCCCGGTGCCTTCTCCATCAGAAAGAAGGGCGTTCCCGTGATTGGGCCGTCCGTGTCGTCGACGAGGTCGATCGCCACGGGAACGGGGATCGCCGTGCCTGCGAGCGCCGAAATAACACGATGCTCGCGGGCCATGTCGTGGGCGCTCGAGAGCACGTGGCCCAGCGGCGGCCGCCGCAACACCATCGGAACGCGGGCGCCCTCGATCGCGTAGGTCAGATTCGACCGACCCCCGGCAATCACCGCAGCGCGGAGCGGTCCAGCCGCAAGATCTGGATGGGCCCCGCTGAACCATTTGGACAGCGCGGCAACGTCTAGGCCTGGGATCTCAGGCATCGGCACCTGTCTTCCTACGGCTCGGCTTCGAACCGTAGGGCCAGCATACCGGATGGTCGGTATGTTCGCGACACGTGCTTTTTGGAATGGTCGGGTAGCGCCAGGAATGGCACATGCGGCAGCCACACCGCCAGCACCGAGCCCCAGCCCCCAACCACCTCAGCGCCAGCACCTGGGATCGACAGGTCTAATGCCAGATTGCCCCGGCGGGGGCTTTTCTTCAGCAGATCACATTGGAATCGCTGGCGGGCCGGGCGGGGGTGGGGCCCGGCGGGCCCGGGCGGGTGGAGAGCGTGGACCTACCCGTCGACGCGCAGCAGGAGACGGAAGGCCGCGCCCGCCCGCTCGACACTGGGCTCATCACCCGAGATGAGGTCAGCGTACGAGAACGACTCCGAGACCCGAGAGAGCAGGTACGCAAGGCCGGCCGGGTCGATGGCGCCACCGAGTGGCTCATCGCCGAGGTCCCTGCGCACGAGCCACTCGACCGTCGCGAGGAAGCGCCGCTGAATCGGGCTCTCCTTCGTGGTGAGCAGGCGCAGTGCGCGGGCGGGCTCGCGGCGAAGGAAGGTCCGGAAGTACGTCGAGTTAATGAGGCCGTCGACGAACTCGGTGAGCATGGCCGCCACGCGCGGCGCCCCGGAGAGGTGCTCGGCCGCGTGTTCGGCCTGCACGAATGTTGGCACGGCGAGTGACCAGAGCACTTCGCTGAGCAGCGCGTCACGATTGCCGACCCACCTGAAGAGCGAGGTGCGGTCGACGCCGAGCTCGGCTGCGAGCTCGCCCATGCTGATCCGGTTGCCCGCGATGAACGCCTCACGGGCGCCCTCAAAGGCGCGCATCGCGTCGTCGCGAGTGTCGATGCGATCGGAAAGCAGCGACGGCGCGGCGGCGAGTCCGACCTCGGCGATGGACGCTCCAACTGTGCTCTGCATTCGAATACTCTATCCGGCACGTGTATTCATCATGCAACATTTTCAAGAACAGTGTCCACATTCTGAATAATGATGCATACTGGTCACGATCACCGACGATCGGAGAGCCGATGACACTGCCCGACGAAGCGCCCTGGCCCGCAGGCCAGCCGCCGCTCCGGTCGCTGCTGCATTCACGGCCCGTTTTCCGATCTCCACGTCTGCGCCCGCGCCTGCGCCCAGGCGGTGAGCTTCAGCGCCTGAGGCCTGCGCCCCAGCGGCGAGCGCCGACCCGATCTTCCGCGCCCCGACCCGTGCACACGCGCTGAGGCCCGCCCACGACGCCGCACCCGAACTTTCCCCTACCCGATCCCAATCCCGAGGAGAACCAGATGCCAGAGGCATACATCGTTTCAACAGCCCGCTCACCGATCGGACGCGCCCGCAAGGGTTCGCTGGCCTCGCTCCGCGGGGACGACCTCGCCGCCCGCATGGTGCAGGCCGCGCTCGATCAGGTGCCCGGCCTCGATCCAACGCGAGTCGAAGACATCATTCTCGGGACCGGCCAGCCGGCCGGCGAGCAGGGGTTCAATCTCGCGCGCATCGTGTCAGTCATTCTCGGCCTCGACACGGTTCCCGGAACGACGGTGAACCGCTACTGTTCATCCTCGCTGCAGAGCACCCGCATGGCCTTCCACGCAATCAAGGCCGGAGAGGGCGATATCTTCGTGTCCGCCGGTGTCGAAATGGTGAGCCGGTTCACGCAGGGCATGGCTGACGCCACTCCGGGGGTCGTCATCGAGAACCCGATCTTCGCCGACGCGATGGCGCGCACCGAGTCGCGCGCAGTCGCGGGCGCGCCGAAGTGGGAGGACCCGCGCGCGTCTGGGCTGCTCCCCGACCCGTACATCGCGATGGGGCAGACCGCCGAGAACGTCGCGCAGCTGCACGGGATTACCAGGGACGAGCAGGATGCATTCGCGGCTCGCTCGCAGCAGCGCGCCGAGGCCGCGATCACGTCAGGCTTCTGGTCGCGCGACATCACCCCGGTCACGCTTGCCGATGGCACGGTGGTCTCCGCCGACGACGGCCCGCGCCCCGGCGTGACCGTTGAGGCGCTCGCTGGACTCGACCCGGTGTTCCGCCCGGATGGGACCGTCACCGCGGGCAACTGCTGCCCGCTCAACGATGGCGCGGCCGCCCTCGTCGTCGTGTCCGACACTGTCGTGAACGAGCTCGGCCTGGAGCCGCTCGCGCGGATCGTGTCGACCGGCGTGAGTGGCCTCTCCCCCGAGATCATGGGCCTCGGGCCGGTCGAGGCGTCGAAGCGCGCGCTCGCGAAGGCCGGACTCGCCATCGGCGATATCGATCTCGTCGAGATCAACGAGGCGTTCGCGGCGCAGGTCATCCCCTCCGCCAGGGAACTCGGCATCGACGAGGATCGCCTGAACGTCCACGGCGGCGCGATCGCCGTTGGCCACCCGTTCGGCATGACCGGCGCCCGCATCACGTCGACGCTCATCAACGGCCTGCGCGAGACGGGCGGGCGTTACGGCCTCGAGACCATGTGCGTTGGCGGCGGCCAGGGCATGGCGATGGTGCTCGAGCGGCTCTAATCGCGGCCCAGGCAGACACACTCACATCACACTCGAAAGGACTTTCACATGAATCGCATTGCCATCGTCACCGGCGCAGCTCGCGGGATCGGCGCAGCGACCGCGCTTCGGCTCGCCAAGGACGGCCACGCGGTCGCCGTACTCGATCTCGACGAGGCCGCGTGCGCGGACACCGTCACCGCCATCACCGAGGCCGGCGGGCGAGCGATCGCCGTCGGTGCGAACGTCGCAGACGGCGCCGCCGTCGAAGCTGCGGTCGCACGGGTGACCGAGGAGCTCGGCGCGCCGACCATCCTCATCAACAACGCGGGCATTATCCGCGACAACATGCTCTTCAAGATGACCGAGGACGATTGGGACGCGGTGCTTGGCGTGCACCTGCGCGGCGCATTCCTCATGAGCCGCGCGGTGCAGAAGCACCAGGTCGAGGCGGGCTGGGGTCGCATCGTGAACCTCTCGAGCACCTCGGCGCTCGGCAACCGTGGCCAGGCAAACTACTCGGCCGCGAAGGCAGGCATGCAGGGCTTCACGAAGACGCTCGCCATCGAGCTCGGGCGCTACGGTGTCACGGCGAACTCGATCGCTCCCGGCTTCATCGTGTCGGATATGACCCGCGCCACGGCCGAGCGCCTCGGCGTGACGTTCGAGGACTTCGTTGGCCACATGGTCTCTGAGATCCCCGTTGCCCGGGCAGGGAAGCCGGAGGACATCGCGAACGCCGCCGCATTCTTCTGCTCCGAGGAGGCCGGGTTCGTCTCGGGCCAGGTGCTCTACGTGGCGGGAGGGCCGAAGGCATGACAATCTCGGTTGCGCATCCCTCGGCACTTCCCGAGGCCATCGGCCAGTCGGCCGTCAGCGACTGGCTGCTCGTCGATCAGGCTCGCATCCAGGCGTTTGCCGACGCGACGGGCGATCACCAATGGATCCATCTCGATGCCGAGCGCGCCGCGGCCGGCCCGTTTGGCTCGACGATCGCGCACGGCTACCTCACGCTGTCGTTGATTCCGCACCTGAGCGGCGACCTGCTCGCAATCGATAACGTCGCCATGGCGGTGAACTACGGCCTCGACCGCGTCCGCTTCCTGCAGCCGGTGAAGTCGGGAGCTCGCGTACGCGCCCGGGTAGAGATCGCCTCGGCAGAGGAGAGCAAGCAGGGCTGGCGAGTCGGATCGAAGACGACCATCGAGATCGAGGGCGAGGAGACGCCGGCGCTTGTCGCCGAGACGATCGCGCTCTACGTCGCGGGCTGACCTCGCACGAGAACGGGCGGGTGGGCGGGACGTTCCCGCACACCCGCCCGTTTCGAACGTCGTGGCGTTAGGCCGCGCGTGGCACGAACCGCATCGAGTCGACCCGCTCGGCAATCAGCTCGATCCGAGCCCAGCGTTCCTGCAGCCTGCCGAGCAGCTCAGTGAGGCCGTCGCGGTCGAGGCCCTCCTCAAGCAGCAAATGGACCTCAGTCTCCGGGGCGGTGAGGTCGCCCACGGGATCACCCGGAAGGAGCGCCAGCGCGCGCAGCGACGGCTCGCCGGCCGCCCCAGCAAGGAACGCCTGCCGCACATCAGGATCGGCCCAGGCCGGCGGGCGCGGCGTGCCGAGTGCCATCGATTCGAGCTCTGGCCGCCGGACCCCGAACTGCACGTCGACGGAGCCGGGGTCGACGATGATCAGGTCCGTCCCCTCCTGCGCGGCGGCGATCGCGGCCTGCGGCCCGGGCACCGGGATCGGTCGCGAACCGGGATTCCAGCGCTGCATCGCTTCGACGGACGAGAACACGGGCATCACTCGGCGGCCGTCCGGGCTGGCGACTGTCACGATCGACAGCTCCTGCGTCTTCTCGACGATCCTGCCGTCGGGGGTCTCGCCGAGCTCGCCGGCTTCGGCGAGCAGCGGCACCAGCAGGCGGCTCTTCGAGAGCTCGACGAGCACGGCCTGGCGCAGTGCCGCGAGCTCCGCAATGACCGCAGGTGCCGCGCCGCCATCGCGGTAGCGCTCGCCTGCGGCGCGCATCGCTGCGACCGCCGCCGCGAGCCCGGGCGGCGAGGCACCGTCGTCGTCAGCGAAGGCCGTCTCGTGATGGTCAAACGTGCGACCGGCCCAGGGAAAACCTGCGGAGTCCGCGGCACCACCGGCGACAAGGCTTTCGGGAACCCCGGTCGACCGCGGGGTGTCCCCCGTCGACGGCAGTTTCTTTATCGCCATGGCCTGACCCGCCGCTACCTGCCCGCGACGTCGAGCGCGGCCGGCAGCGTGAACGCGCCGTCGTAGAGCGCCTTGCCGATGATCGCTCCCTCAACGCCGTGCGGGACCGCCTCGCGGAGCGTCGCGATGTCGTCGAGGGTCGAAATGCCGCCCGAGGCGACGACCGGGCGGTCCGTGCGGGAGCACACCTTCTTGAGCAGCTCGACGTTGGGGCCGGCCATCATCCCGTCCTTGGTGACGTCGGTCACGACGTAGCGTGGGCACTCAGCATCTTCGAGACGCTCGAGCACGTCCCACAGGTTGCCGCCGTCCTCGGTCCAGCCGCGCGTGGCGAGCGTCTCGCCGCGCACGTCCAGCCCGACGGCGATCTGCTCGCCGTAGTGCGCGATGACCGCACGAGTCCATTCGGGGTTCTCGAGCGCCGCCGTGCCGAGGTTGACGCGCGCCGCGCCCATCTCGAGCGCCGCCTCGAGGCTCTGATCGTCGCGGATGCCGCCAGAGAACTCGATCTTCACGCGGCTGCCGGCGCGGGCGATGATCTTCCGGGCGACACCGACGTTGGTGCCGCGGCCGAAGGCCGCGTCGAGGTCGACAAGGTGGATCCACTCGGCGCCCTGCTCGATCCAGTCCATCGCCGCGTCGACCGGGCTGCCATAGTTCGTCTCGGTGCCTGCCGCACCCTGGGTGAGCCGCACGGCCTTGCCATCGACCATGTCGATCGCGGGCAGCAGTTGCAGTTTCGGGCTCGACGCGAGCTCGGTCATCAGTTCTCCTTGGGGGTGCGGGTGGGGGTCAGCGAGGTGATCCAGTTGCGCAGCAGCTGGATGCCGGCCTCGCCGGACTTCTCTGGGTGAAACTGGGTGGCGCTCAGCGGGCCGTTCTCGACGGCGGCGACAAAGGGTTCGCCGTACTCAGACCAGGTCACCTTGGGTGCCGTCGCCGTGGAGCGGCCCTCGAGCGTCCACGCGGTCGCAGCGTTCGAGTGCACGAAGTAGAACCGCTCGTCGCCGAGGCCGCGCAGCAGCACCGAGTCCTCCGGCGCGGACACCGTGTTCCAGCCCATGTGCGGCAACGTCGGCGCCTCGAGCTGGCGAACCGTGCCCGGCCACTCGCCAAGCCCCTCGGTCTCGACGCCCCGCTCGATCCCACGCTCGAACATCACCTGGAGCCCGACGCAGACGCCGAGGACCGGGCGGCCACCGGCGAGCCGCCGACCAATGAGCTCGTGCCCCTGGATCGCGCGCAGCTGCGCCATCACCGCGTCGAATGCGCCGACGCCGGGCACGAACAGCCCGTCGGCGTCCAACACGGCCTGCGGGTCGGCGGTGAGCTCCACTTCGGCGCCGGCACGAATGAGTGCCTTCACCGCAGAGTGCACGTTGCCCGACCCGTAGTCGAGCACGGCGACGCGCGGTGCGCCGCTTGCGCTCACAGGGCGCCCTTCGTCGAGGGGATGCCTGTCACCAGCGGATCCTTCGCCTTCGCGGTGCGGAACGCGCGCGCGAACGCCTTGAACTCGGCCTCGGCGATGTGGTGCGGGTCGCGGCCCTCGATGAGCCGCAGGTGCACAGACAGCCGCGCGTTCAGCGTGATCGCTTCAAAGAAGTGGCGCACCATCGAGCCCGTGAAGTGGCCGCCGATGAGGTGGAACTCGAAGCCGGCGGGCTCGCCGGAGTGGACGAGGTAGGGCCTGCCCGAGATGTCGACGACCGCCTGGGCGAGTGCCTCGTCGAGCGGCACGAACGCGTCGCCGTAGCGCGAGATACCGCTCTTGTCGCCGAGCGCCTCAAGGATCGCCTGGCCGAGCAGGATCCCGGTGTCTTCGACGGTGTGGTGCACGTCGATATGGACGTCGCCTTCCGCGCGCACCGTCAGGTCGGTGAGCGAGTGGCGCGCGAACGCAGTCAGCATATGGTCGAAGAACGGCACCCCGGTTTCGACATCGGCCTCACCGGTGCCATCGAGGTTCAGGCTCAGGCGAATAGCGGACTCACTGGTGGCGCGTTCAAGCGTCGCGATGCGTGCAGCTGCGGTCATGCTCTCGATCCTACCGCGCGGCGTCGGTCTCCCGCTGCCGCGCCCGCCAGCGCATCACACCCCAAATCGCGAGCGCGATCGCCCCGCCAACGGCAAGCACCAGCAGGTTGGAGATACCCGAGGTCGCCCGCATGACGTCGGCCTCGAGGCCGGCCTGCGTGCTCGCGTCGAGCACTCCCGAGAACTTCTGCGCACCGTCGGTCACGAGCATGAAGACGCCGACGGCGATGGTGAGGAGCCCGCCAATGATGTTGGACCAGGCGTTGCGCCAACGTCCGATCACGAGCTCGCGGGGCCGCATGAGCTTGCGCACGCCAGGGATCCTCGTCCACAGGAGCGCGAGCAGCAGCAGCGGAACGGTCATACCCGCGGCGTAGAGCAGCATCGTGGCGCCGCCCATGAGCGCATTCCCGCCGAAGGCGGCCATCGCGAGGACGGCACCGAAGATCGGCCCGGCGCACCCGCCGGCCAGCCCATACACGGCGCCGAGCGCGTACACGGAGGCCACCGAAGTTCCCTTGGCGCTCTGCTGCCTAGTGAGGGCAGGGATCGGGATGCCAAGCACCATCACGGCTCCCAACACGATCACGAGCACGAGCACCCACGTCATAATCCCGCTCCGGTGCGCGGCAACCCACGCACCGAGCGTGCCGGCGAGCAGGCCGAGCGGTACGAGCGCGGTCGCTAGGCCGAGGAAGAACCCTCCCGTGCGGGAGAACAGCTCACGCGGGCTGTGGAACGCGTAGGCGAAGAACGCCGGCAGCACCATGACCGAGCAGGGGCTGAGAAGCGCGAGGGTCCCCCCGAGGAACGCGCCGAGCAGGCTCAGGTCCATGCGCGGGGGTTACTTCTCGGCGTCTGCGATTGCCGCGTCGAGCTGCGCGCGGAACGTGTCGACGGGCTGCGCGCCCGACATGACCTGGCCACAGCCTGTCGTCGCGAAGAACGGCACACCAGTGACGCCGATGGACTGGGCCTCGGCGGTGTCCTTTCGCACGGCATCCTCGAACTTGCCACCCTCGACGTCAGCGGTGAACGCTGCGATGTCGGCCACGCCAACATCCTTCGCGAACGAGACGAGCGTCTCGAGCGTGAGCTCCCCGTTGGCGTCCTGCGCGCTCTCGGGGGCATGGTAGACCGCGTCGTAGAACTCGAAGTACTTGCCCTGCTCACCCGCCGCGCGAGATGCGGCAGCGATGAGGATCGAGTTCTCGCCGCCGACGAGCGCAGCGTCGTGGATCTCGAGCCTGACCTTGCCGGTCTCGACGTACTCTTCGATGAGCACGGGCAGCGTATCGCGCGAGAACGACCCGCAGTATGGGCAGCGGAAGTCGGTCCACTCGTGCAGTACGACGGGCGCATCGATATCGCCGAGCGCGCGGGGGTCGTCGGGATCGAGACGATCGACGACGGGGCAGGTGTCGGCGGGCTGCTCGCCGTCGCCACCGACGCCCTCGGTCTGGCTCCCCTGGCCGGTCGTCGAGCCGTTCGCGCCCGAGCCGCCCGCAGATCCCTGCAGTCCCTGAGCGCCGAGTGCTGCGACGAGCAGCAGTGCGACGGCCGCGAGGATCACCGTCGCCAGGCGCATGCGGCGATAGCGGCGTTCAAGGGCGGGACGGTCGAGTGACTCAATGGGCTGGGGCATGCCTTTGAGCCTAACTGGCTTTCCCGAGAGTTTTGCCGAACAACCTTTGGTGCCCACAACATCCGCCCGCCTTCGCGGCCGAGGGTCGGCGGCTATACGGTGCCGGCTGGGCCGAACTCGGTGATTGCGGCGATAACGGCGGAGGTTTCCTCGGCGGTGCCGGCCGTGATGCGCACGTGTCCGGCGATGTTGAGGTCGCGCACGAGAATGCCCTGCGCGCGAAGCCGCTCGAACACCTCGACCGGATTGGCAAAGCCGCCGACGAGCAGGAAGTTAGAGCCCGAGTCATGCACGACATACCCGAGGCTCGTGAGCGCGGCTGCGAGCCTGTCGCGCTGAGCGCGAATCTCGTCGACGGTCGCGAGCATCGCGTCGGCGTGCTTCACCGCTGTGGTTGCCGCCGCCTGCGTGAGCCCTGAGAGGTGATACGGGAGCCGCACGAGGCGGAGCGCGTCCACGACGGCGCTATCTGCGGCGAGGTAGCCGAGGCGGACGCCCGCAAAGGCGAACGCCTTGCTCATCGTCCTGCTGACGATGAGGCGGTGGCGTCCGTCGAGCAACGCGATCGCGGTCTCGTTCTCGGTGTCGAACTCCTTGTAGGCCTCGTCAGCGATGAGGATGCCGTCGAACGCCTCATACGCTGCGAGGATCGTCTCGAGCGACATGGGTGTTCCGGTCGGGTTGTTGGGCGCGCAGAGCACGACGATGTCGGGCTTGTGTTCGGCGATCGCCGAGACGACAAGTTCGGGCGTCACCGTGTAGTCCTCGTTGCGCGGCACGCCAATGTACCCGGTGTCGGTGCCGTCGGCGAGCAACGGGTACATCGAGTAGGTCGGCGTGAAGCTCATCAGGGTGCGGCCCGGGCCGCCGAATGCCTGCAGGATCTGCTGAAGCACCTCGTTCGAACCGTTCGCGGCCCACACCCGCTCCGGGGTGAGGCCGTGGCCAAGGTAACCGGCGAGCGCCTCGCGCAGCCCCATGAACTCGCGGTCGGGGTAACGGTTCACGTTGCGCAGTGCGGCAGCGAGCGCTTCGGTCGCCTCGGCGATAAACGCCTCGGGAAGCGGATGCGTGTTCTCGTTCACATTGAGGCTCACGGGCACCGCGGCCTGCGGTGCCCCGTACGGCGTCTTGCCTACGAGATTGTCACGGAGAGGGAGATCGCTCAATTCAGCCACCCCACTAGTCTACCCAGCGGCTCAGCGGCGGCCGGCCATTCCGCGGTCGCGCCCGACAGCGCACCGCTCGCGCCGGGCGCGCTGAACCGTTAGAGGTCGGAGGCGGGGAAGGTGGCCTCGCTGCCCGCAAAGCGCAGCGGGACGGCGATGGCGTCGCCGGCCTGCAGGTCCGAGGCCTGGATCTGATTCAGGCGCTGGATCTCAGCCACAACGTCGCGGGGATCGGCGGTCGGCTCGAGGGCGGACGCGATGCTCCACAGCGAGTCACCCGACTGGGCCACAACGTACGGGAACTCCTGCGAGCTGGCAGCCCCGTTCGCGATGGCCCCCGGCGCCGCGAACGATGCCGCGACACCGAGCGCCCCCGCAATCAGCACGGTCGCGAGACCACCAAACACAGCGCGCCCGCGCCGGGTCAGTCGCAGCCGCGTCTTGGGTGCGGCCGCGGGTCGCGCCGACTGGGCAGCTCGGGTCGCGGTGGCGGTTGAAGAAAAGACAGCGTGCACGCCGGCCCGATCTGCGTCGATGCGGGGGCCCACTGCGGTGACAGTTGCTGTTGCAGTCATGAGGGGTTCCTCTCTTGAGAGTGTTCGAACAAATACTGTTCGGTCGAACATCTATTTCGAATATATCTTCGAATGCCCGAATTCGCAAGGCGTGGATTCGAACAAATCTCATACGAATCCGCGCGACACTCGAACGAATGTTTGCCTCGCCTCGAATATCCGAGCTAGGGTTCGAACAGTGCACTCACTCAATCAGTGACCACCGACATTCACCGTTTCTCAGTGAATAGCTGCCCAACTCCAGCGGCCAACCAGCCGCGATCCCACACTCGAGAGGACGAGCCATGAGCGATCTGGCCTCACCCCCACAGAAGCCGTTGACCGAAAAGCAGCAGGCGATCCTCGAGTTCATCGCGCGCTCCGTTGAGTCCCGGGGCTACCCGCCGAGCATGCGCGAGATCGGCGACGCCGTTGGCCTGTCGTCACTGTCGAGCGTCACCCACCAGCTCAGCCGGCTCGAACTCGGCGGTTACATCCGGCGCGACCCCAATCGCCCACGCGCGCTCGAGATCCTCGTCGAACTCGCGGTGACGAGCAGCGCCATCGCTGACGCGCCGGCCACCGAGACGCAGGAGACCGCGTACGTTCCCCTGGTCGGCCAGATCGCCGCCGGCGTTCCGATCACCGCTGACCAGCAGGTCGAGGAGGTCGTGCCGCTCCCCCGCCAACTCGTCGGCGACGGTCAGCTTTTCATGCTCAAGGTCGTCGGCGATTCGATGATTGACGCCGCGATCTGCGACGGCGACTTCGTCGTCGTGCGCCAGCAGCGGGAGGCAGATAACGGCGACATCGTGGCTGCGATGCTCGACGGCGAGGCGACAGTGAAGGTATTCCGGCGCCGCGACGGCCACACGTGGCTACTGCCCCGCAACAGTGCCTTCGAGCCCATCCTCGGCGATCACGCCGAGGTGCTCGGCAAGGTCGTCGCGGTCTTCCGCTCGGTCTAGCCCGACCACCGACCCGCACCTCTTCTTGGGGCGCCGGCTGCGTCAACAGACGCGGCCGGCGCCCATTTTGTTGCGCCACACGGGCACTCCGACCCTCGCACCTTGATTTATTGGACGCAGTCCAAGTAATGTGGTGGCATGCGCGCTCCAGCCGATCTCGCCGACCCACCGCCCATCCCGTCAGGCTCACCGTTGCCAGAATTCTCGGACCTCTTTCCCGATCTCGTGCCGTACCGCACCGGGCTCGCACTCCAGCAGGCCGCGGCCGACCGTGTCACGACCGGCGCCGACTCCGGCACGGTCATCTTCCTCGAACACGAGGCGGTATTCACCGCCGGGCGGCGCGCAGAGCGCAGCGAGTATCCAACAGGCGATACCCCGGTTGTGCCCGTCAACCGCGGCGGCAGGGTGACCTGGCACGGCCCCGGCCAGCTCGTCGCCTATCCAATCATTCGGCTCGCGAACGGTCTCGGCGGGGCCGACCTCGTGCACGCCATGGAGGGCGCGCTCATCGCGACCGCCGCCGAATTCGGCGTTGTCGGCCACCTGATCGACGGCCGCACCGGCGTCTGGGTGTCCCAGGGGCCGGCGACCGGGCAGGCGCCGCCCGCAAAACTCGCGCAGATCGGGATCCACGTTGGCCGGCGCATCGTCACCCACGGAGTGGCGCTGAACTGCAGCAACGACCTCGCCGTCTTCGAGACGTTCACGCCCTGCGGTATCTCCGACGCAGGGGTGACCTCACTCACCCGAGAGACAGGCAGAACTGTCACCCCCGCGGACGCCTACCCGGCACTTCGCCGCCACCTCTTCCCCGTCATCGAAAGGTTCGTCGCGTGAGCATCAAAGTTCTCCCCTCGACCGGCGACCGGCCCGAGCCGGAGGAGCGCCGACTCCTCCGCGTCGAGGCAAAGAACGCCGAGACCCCGATCGAGCGCAAGCCCGAGTGGATCAAGACGCGCGCCCGCACCGGGCCCGAATATCGCGCGGTGCAGCAGCTTGTGAAACAGGAAGGCCTGCACACGGTGTGCGCCGAAGCCGGCTGTCCGAACATTTACGAGTGCTGGGAGGATCGCGAGGCGACGTTCCTCATCGGCGGGTCCATCTGCACCAGGAGATGCGACTTCTGCCAGATCACCTCGGGGAAGCCGCTGCCGCTCGACCGCGACGAGCCCCGCCGGGTCGCCGAGTCGGTCCGCACCATGGGGCTGCGCTACGCGACGATCACCGGCGTGACGCGCGACGACCTCCCAGACACCGGGGCCTGGCTCTACGCCGAAACCATTCGCCAGATTCACGAACTCAACCCTGGCGCCGGGGTCGAGGTCCTCGCCGACGACCTGGGCGGCCGCCCAGAGGATCTCGCGCAGGTTTTCGAGGCCGCACCTGAGGTCTTCGCTCACAACCTCGAGACGGTGCCGCGCATTTTCCGCAGGATCAGACCGGGCTTCCGCTACGAACGCTCACTCGGGGTACTCTCCCAGGCGCGTGCGGCGGGCATGATTACGAAGTCAAACCTCATCCTCGGCATGGGCGAGACGCGGGACGAGATCAGCGCGGCGATGGCGGAACTCCGCGACGCCGGGTGCGACATTCTCACCCTGACCCAGTACCTGCGCCCCTCGAAACTGCACCACCCCATCGATCGCTGGGTGCGTCCCGAGGAGTTTGTCGAACTCACGGTCGAGGCAGAGGCGCTCGGATTCGATGGCGTTCTCGCCGGCCCGCTCGTGCGCTCGTCATACCGCGCGGGGCGGCTCTGGGCGCAGACCATGGCTCGCAAGGGCAACGACCTCCCCGCAGCGCTCGCACACCTCGCGGACCCCGCAGCCGCCGCCGGTCACCCCGCGGGCGGGGCGCTCGGCTTTCCGCAGGCGGTGGCGGCGCTGTAGGACACCGCAGCCGGCGCCGCCGCCAGCGCCGCAACCGCCACTACGGCGTCGGCAGCAGGTCGAGTTCGCTGAGCACGGCGAGGACCTGCTCATGCCGGTTGAACGTGTACAGGTGAATGGAAGGCGCGCCGCCCGCGAGGAGCTCGCGTGCGAGGTTGATCGTGTGCTCGACCCCGAGCTCCGGGGCGTATCCCCCGGCCTCCTCCATGGCGCGTTCGAGGCCAGCGGGCGCTGGCCTCCCCGCGAGCGATGCAACCTTGCGCAACTGCCCGCTCGTCGACACCGGCATCAGCCCGGGAAGCAGCGGCATCTGCAGTCCGGCGTCGCGCGCCGCGTCCGCGAAGCCGAGGTATTCGTCGGCGCCGAAGAAGAGCTGAGTGATCGCGAACTGGGCGCCCGCCGCCTCCTTCGCGAGCAGCCAGTCGATGTCTGCCGACTGGCCGCGCGACAACGGATGACCGTTCGGGTACGCCGCGACCGCGGTGCGGCCGACGCTCGTGAACGCCGGACGCTCAGCCCGCGCCTCAGCGATGAGCTCGGTGAGTTCGAGCGCGCTGAGCGAACCGGCAACCTCCGGGCTCGACTCATCAAGCCCGCGCGGCGGGTCGCCCCGCAGCGCGAGGAAGTCATGAATCCCGGCGTCCATGATGCGGTGGATCGTGTCGCGGATCGTCTCACGCGACTCGCGCACCGTCGTCAAGTGCGCGAGCGGGAGCGCGTCCGTGTGCTCCCGCAGGTAGGCGAGCAGGTCGAGCGACGCGTCACGATGTGAGCCGTTGGCGCCGTACGTGACGGAGATGAAGTCGGGCCCGACGGCAGACAGGTGCTGCACCGAGTTGCCAAGCGCGAGCGCAGCGGCGCCTGACCGCGCGGGGAACACCTCAAACGAGAAACGCGCGCGGGTCGGCGCGCTCCCCGTGAGCAGGGTCGCGTTCACCGTGCACCCCCAATGACCTGGGCCGGGCCAGCAAGCTCCGCCGCCGCGAGCTCGGTGCCGCGGACGCGCGCTGCGATCTTCGCGAACGCCACGTCCCTGGCGTAGTCAGGCGAGCCGTGGCGGGGCTTCTCGTCGATAAGATACGGCGAGAACCCGCAGTCGTCGGTCGAGCCCAGGAGCTCGGGAGGCACGAACCGCGCCGCCCTCACGAGCTGGTCACGCACCTGCTCGGCGGTCTCGAGCTTCGGGTTCGTCGGATTGGTGACGCCGAGGAGCACCCTGGGCGCTGCGCGCCCGGCAGCCTGCAGCGCGCCGATCTCCCTGCCGACAAGCCGCGCGACGCGATCCGGATCCTTTTCGCCCGCCGCCTGCACCAGGAAGTACCCTGCCTCGATCTGAAACAGTTCGGGCAGCAGCTCCGCGTAGTCAACGTCCGCGCTGTGGGCGGAGTCGTTGTCGTTCCCGGGGCACGTGTGCACCCCGACCGCGCTCCGCTCGGCGTCGCCGAGCTCGTCAAGCACCCGGTTGAGTAGCTCGATGAACCCGGCGATCGCCTGCGGCCCAGCCCATGGGGCGCGAACGTCGCGGCGCAGCGCCAGCCGTCCCTCGGTGAAGTCAATCGAGACCCGGCTCGCTCCCGCCGCGAAGCAGCGCCGGATGTCCTCGGCGCACCCCGCGACGACGTCGTCGAGAAACGCCTCGCGCGAATAGTCCCCAAGCCCCGCGTCGGGGATCGTCAGCGACAGCATCGACGGCGAGATCACCGCCTGCTTCAACGGAAGATCGGTGTGGGCGCGTGCCGCCGCGACGTCATCGGCCGCCCAGCTCTGGAACCGGAACGGCGCGGAGGCGAGCCGGGGCACCACGCGGTGGTGGCCGTCCGCGAACACCGCGAACACCGGTCCCGCCTCGACATCGGCTCCGGCGAGCGGGTAGCTCGCGAAGCTTTCCCGGCGCTGCTCGCCGTCGCTGACGATCGGCGACCCGGTTTCGGCGAGGCGCGCGAGTGTCTCCCGAACGGCGAGATCCTGCGCGGCCGCGAGCTCCTCCCCCGACGCCGCACCGATCTCGGCGTCGAGCACCGCCCGCTGGAGGCTCGATGGCCGCGGGAGGGAGCCGACCTGCTCGGTCGGCAGCCCGTCCGCGGGCCACGGCCGCACCCCGGCCGCGCCGAAGGCGTTGGCCGCCGCTGCGGCCGCCACTACGCCTCCGCGCGGACGGCCTTCGCGGCCAGCACGAGGTTCGTGAGGCTCGCGACGGTCTCGTCGTAGCCGCGCGTCTTCAGGCCGCAGTCGGGGTTCACCCAGAGCTGCTCCCCCGGAATGCGGGCAGCGGCGATCCTGATGAGTTCCGTCTGCTCGTCGACGCCCGGCACGCGGGGTGAGTGGATGTCGTAGACGCCCGGGCCGATGCCGCGCGAGTAGCCGTGGTCGCCGAGCGGCTGCACGACGTCCATGCGGCTGCGCGCCGCCTCGATCGAGGTGACGTCTGCGTCGAGGCCGTCGACGGCGTCAATGATCTCGCCGAACTCCGAGTAACAGAGGTGCGTGTGGATCTGCACCCCGGCCCGGGCGCCACCCGTCGCGAGCCGGAATGCGCCAACCGACCAGTCCAGGTAGGCCGCCTGCCTGTCGCGGTCGAGCGGCAGCAGCTCGCGCAGGGCGGGCTCGTCGACCTGCACGATCGTGATGCCGGCGTCCACCAGATCCTCGATCTCATCGCGCAGCGCGAGCGCAACCTGCGCGGCCGTGTCGCTGAGCGGCTGGTCGTCGCGCACGAACGACCACGCGAGGATCGTGACGGGGCCGGTGAGCATGCCCTTCACGGGCCGGTCAGTGAGCGACTGCGCGTATTCTGACCAGCGCACCGTCATCGGCGCGGGGCGCGAAACGTCGCCCCACAGAATCGACGGCCGCGTCGCACGGCTCCCGTAGGACTGCACCCAGCCGTGCTCCGTGACGGCGAACCCGTCGAGCAGCTCGGCAAAGTACTGGACCATGTCATTGCGCTCCGCCTCACCGTGCACGAGCACGTCGAGCCCGATCTCCTCCTGCAGCCGGATCACGCTCGCGATCTCTTCGCGCAGGAACCCCTCATATGCCGCCTCGTCGATCTCGCCGCGCACGAACGCGGCGCGTGCCTTGCGAATCTCGGGAGTCTGGGGGAACGAGCCGATCGTTGTCGTCGCGAGGTGCGGGATCCCGAGATCCTGCTGCGCGGCGCGCCGATCCTCCTCGGTCACACGGGTGCGGTCGTCGTCCCCCGACGCGGCGACGCGCGCGCGAATCGGATCGCTGTGCACGCCAGGCGCGGCGTCGCGGTCGGCGAGCACGCGGTCGACCTCGGCGAGTTCGGGCTCGATCGCTGCGGCCCCCTCGGCGAGCCCGCGGGCGAGAATCGCGACCTGCTCGACCTTCTGATCGGCGAACGCGAGCCACGACCGGAGGCGGCCCTCAAGCTTGGTCTCGTCGCGCACGTCGTGCGGCACGTGCTGCAGGTTGTTCGAGGTTCCGACGACGGTGGCGATGCCCGCGTCCGTCAGCTGGGTGAGCTGCGCGAACGCACCGCGCAGGTCGGTGCGCCAAATGTTCCGGCCGTCGACGACGCCGGCAACGAGCTGCGTCCCCGCGAACGCCTGAGCGAGCGAGCCGTCGGCGAGCGCGGCGTCCGGGAGCGAGCCGCGCACGAGGTCCGCGTGCACGGCCTCGACAGGGAGCGCCCCGAGGCGCGTGAGGGCCGCCGCCGAGTTCCCGTAGGGCGCGGCGATCAGGATCCGGGGCCGCGTACCCGCCCCGCCCAACACCGCGTAGGCGCGCTCGACCAGGCCCAGTGTCTCCTCGCGCGTCACGCGCAGCGAGTCCGAGACAAGGGCCGGCTCGTCGAGCTGCACCCAGGAGACGCCGGCTGCGGCGAGCGCCTCCAGCAGCGCCGCGTACACGCCGACGAGATCGTCGAGCCTGTCGATCGGGTCGAAGCCGTCGGCCGCCGCGTCGGACGCCTTCGCGAGCAGCAGGTAGGTGACGGGACCGACGAGCACGGGCCGCGTTTCGATGCCCTGCTCCTGCGCCTCACGGAACTGCTCGACGAGCGCGGTCGCGTTCGCGGCGAAGCCGGTCTCCCCATCGATCTCGGGCACGCTGTAGTGGTAGTTCGTGTCGAACCACTTCGTCATCTCAAGCGGCTGATGCTCGGCGTCGCCGCGTGCGAGCCTGAAGTAGGTGTCGAGGTCCGAACCCGTCGGGGCGCCGAAGCGGGACGGGATCGCGCCAACCGCGAGCGTCGCATCGAGCACCTGGTCGTAGAAGCTGAAGCTCTCGGGGACCGCCGCGCCCGCCGCGGGGAGACCGAGTTCGACGAGCCTGGCCCGCGTCGCCGCCCGCAGCTGCGCCGCGGTCTGCTGCAGCTCAGGCTCCGAGATGCGCCCAGCCCAGAACGACTCAACGGCACGCTTGAGCTCGCGCCGCCTGCCGATCCGCGGGTAGCCGAGAATCGTGGCCTGTGGCAGTGGTGCAGCGGTCATGTTGGTCCTCCGTCGGGTACAGTGCGGTGCGGTTCACGGGCCACATCCTGAGCCCGTCTGCTGCAAAAGTACCCGGCGGAGTCACGCCGACCGACCTGAATTTCACACTGTTACCGTGTGCGACGAAGTGTTACGACACGGGTGCTAGACCCGCGAGAGTCGGCTATACGAGGTAGTCGTCGAGCTTGGCGAACATCTCGGGAGTCACGAGCGCACGCACCCGCGTCCCAGCCTCGTCGTACTCCAGCTCGAGCACGCGGTTGCGTTCGTGCAGCTCGGCGACGAGGTCACCTCTGTCGTAGGGCACCACGACGGTGACCTCGCGGTCGGGCGTCGGGATCGCCGCGTCGATGCGCGCCTGGAGCTCGTCGAGCCCCTCGCCGGTGCGCGCGGAGACGAACACCCCGTCCGGGACGAGCCCGTGAAGCAGCATGCGCCGCGACTCGTCGATGAGGTCCGCCTTGTTGAAGGCCACGACCTCCGGGATGCCCTGCGCCTCGACCTCCGCAACCACGTCGCGGACGGTCGCGAGCTGCGCCTCGGGGTCAGGGTGCGAGGCGTCGACGACGTGCAAGATCACGTCGGACTCCCCCACCTCTTCGAACGTCGACCGGAACGCCTCAACGAGCTGGTGCGGGAGGTTGCGCACGAAGCCGACGGTGTCGACGTACGTGAAGTCGCGGCCGTCCTGCGTCTCAGCGTGCCGCACCGCGGTATCAAGCGTCGCGAACAGCTGGTTCTGCACGAGCTCCTGCGTCCCGGTGAGGCGGTTCAGCAGGCTCGACTTGCCGGCGTTGGTATACCCGGCAATCGCGACCGAGGGCACCTCGCCACGCTTCCGGTTCGCGCGCTTCGCCGCTCGGGCGGGCGCGAAGCCGGCGATCTGCTTACGCAGCCGCGCCATACGGGTGTTGATGCGTCGCCGGTCGAGCTCGATCTTCGTCTCACCGGGGCCGCGGGATCCCATACCCGCGCCTGCCGCGCCCACCTGGCCGCCAGCCTGACGCGACATCGACTCGCCCCAGCCGCGCAGTCGCGGAAGCAGGTATTCGAGCTGGGCGAGCTCGACCTGCGCCTTACCCTCCCGGCTCTTCGCATGCTGGCTAAAGATGTCGAGGATGACCGTGGTGCGGTCGATCACCTTCGCGTTCACGACGTCCTCGAGTGCACGTCGCTGGCTCGGGCCGAGCTCGTCATCCGCGATGACGGTGTCGGCGCCGAGGGCGCGCACGAGCTCGGCGAGCTCCTGCGCTTTGCCCTTGCCGAAGTACGTGGCCGGGTCGGGGTTCACGCGCCGCTGCAGGACGCCGTCGAGCACCGTG
This sequence comes from Leucobacter aridicollis, assembly GCF_013409595.1. Taxonomy (NCBI): domain Bacteria; kingdom Bacillati; phylum Actinomycetota; class Actinomycetes; order Micrococcales; family Microbacteriaceae; genus Leucobacter; species Leucobacter aridicollis. The sequence continues at coordinate 2,294,853 of NZ_JACCBD010000001.1, forward strand.
GCGCCAGCGGTCTCTGCGAGCGCCGCGAGCTCGCGGAGCGAGTTCTCTGCCTCCTCGAGCGCGTCCTGTGCCGAATGCCCGCGGCCCGAGTTGTAGATGCCGATGAGCACGACGTTCTCGAGTCGCAGCTGCCGGTACTCGACCTCGGTCACGTCCTCGAGCTCGGTCGAGAGCCCTGCGACGCGAGTCAGAGAGGCGCGGTCCTCGCGCTCCATCTGGATCCCGTGATCATCATCGTCAAGCGTGTCATGGTCGGCGCTGCCGAGCGCCTGCGCGTCAGAGAGGTCGCGGATCACCGACGCGCCGGCACCGGCGGCACGCCGAAGCACCCGCTCGAGCGGGTCGGTGACCCCTTCGGCAGCCTGTGCGGCGCGGTCCTCGTCGTTCTCGCGCTGCGCTGCGTCGGTCACGGGTGCTGTGGTCTTATCGTTCGTGAAATCACTCATGTGGCTCCCAAGTGTACGTCGATCTTGGCTTCCCGGCATGGATGTTCGCTTCGGGCACGTGGAGCACTCACAGGCTGGGATACTTGTGAGCGTGAATCAGCACTATTTCTCAGAGGCGCCGGCCGGCGAGTTCACGCCGCGCGAGATCCAGGTTGAGCTCGCGGGCGCCACGCGTTCCGTGCTCACCGCCGGCGGGGTGTTCAGCCCCGAGCACCTCGACCAGGGCACGGCGACACTGCTCGCGGCCCTCCCGGACCTCACGGAGCTCGACATCGTTCGTGCCCCCGCCGACGAGGCCCCGGTGGACGGCTCCGCCGGCGCGATCCTTGACGTGGGCTGCGGGTGGGGACCGATCGCGCTCGCGGCCGCGCTCGATCACCGCGACCGCGAGGTGTGGGCAATCGACGTGAACGAGCGGTCCCGGGAGCTCACGCGGCGCAACGCCGAGCGGCTGGGCCTCACCAATGTCAGGGTCGCGGCCCCCGAAGACGTTCCCGCGGATCTCGCGTTCGCGGAGATCCGTTCGAACCCGCCGATCCGGGTCGGCAAAGAGGTGTTGCACGGCATTCTCGAGCAGTGGCTGCCCCGCCTCATTCCGGGCGGCGCGGCCTACCTCGTCGTGGCGAAGCACCTCGGTGCCGATTCGCTCCAGAAGTGGATCGCGACGACGTTCGACGACCTCGAGGTCGACCGCGCGGCCCGCAAGAAGGGGTTCCACGTGCTGCGGGCGGTGCGCGACTAGCGACCGGCGGGCGCGCGAGCAGCAGCGACAGCGGCAGCGGCAGCGGCAGCGGCAGCGGCAGCGGCAGCAGCAGCAGCAGCAGCAGCAGCAGCAGCGACGCTAGGGCAGCTCGACGGTGCCGCTGTAGACGAGCTCAGCGGGACCCGAGAGCGAGACGTGCTCCCCTTCTTCGGTCGCAAACATGCGGACGGCGAGCTTGCCGCCCGGGACCTCTACGCTCCAGCTGTTCGGCATCTGCTCCCCGCCCCAGTGACGGAACGCGAGCGCCGCCGCAGCCGCGCCCGTGCCGCACGAGAGCGTCTCGCCGACGCCGCGTTCGAAGACGCGCATGCGAATGTGCGCGACACCATTCTTGAGAAGCGGTTCGGCGGGCACGACGAACTCGACGTTCGCGCCGTCGGCCGGAGCCGGCTCGAGCGCGGGCTCCGAGACGAGCTTCAGCCCGTCAAGCTCCGCATCGTCAGCGAGCACCGTCACCACGTGCGGGTTTCCGACGTCAATGCCGAGCCCCGGACGCGGCACGGCGAGGCCCGTCGCCGCAACGAGGCGCTCGGGGGCGAGCCGCCACCGGCCAAGGTCGACGGTGTAGCCCGATGCGCCGATGAGGACGTCGCGCACCCCCGCGCGGGTACCAAGCGGAAGGGTGTCGCTCCCCTCCGGCGCGACGAGCCCCTCAGCGATGAGGTAGTGCGTGTAGACACGCACACCGTTGCCGCACATCTCTGCGACAGTGCCGTCCGCGTTCCAGTAATCCATGAACCATTCGGCCTCGGGCTCCACCGCCAGGATGTCGGCGCCCTCGGGGATCGCGCGCGAGCGCACGGCGCGGATGACGCCGTCCGCGCCGATCCCGAACCTGCGGTCGCAGAGAAAGCGGATGCGCTCGGGTGTGAGGTCGATCTCGCCGTCGGGATCCGTGAAGAGCACGAAGTCGTTCCCAGTTCCGTGGCCCTTGGTGAAGGTGAGTGCGGTCATGTGTGACTCCTTAGGGCGTTCGCTCGGGCGTTGGTATTTACGCTACCGCATCACGGTTCCGCTCCTCGGTCGGCCTTGTCCGGCTTCGGCTCCTGGGAGTCGTACCGGGCGTCGAAACGCTAGCGCAGCGGGTCCGCGCTGAGGGCGCCGGCAACGAAGCTATCGAGATCACTCAGGTTCTGCCCAGCGGTCTGATCGATCCAGGTTGTGTGCGGGTAGCGCTTGAACCAGCTCACCTGCCTGCGCGCGTAGCGCCGGGTGAGGGCCTGAGTCTCGGAGATCGCGTCGCGCTCGCTCATGTCACCCGAGAGCTGCGCGAGCGCCTGCGCGTAGCCGATCGCGCGGCTCGCGGTCTTGCCCTCGGCGATCCCCCTGGGAAGCAGTCCGCGAACCTCCTCGAGCATGCCGCTCGCCCACATCCCCTGCACTCGCGCGTCGAGGCGCTCGGTCAGCACACCGAGTTCGCACGCGATCCCGAGGATATGCGTAGCGCCGTGGTCGGTACCGGCGCGCCACTGCACGGGATCGCTCGGCAACGTCACCGTCGCGTCGCCCCCGAGCAGCGCAACCTCGAGCGCGCGAATGACGCGCCTCGGGTTTCGGCGGTCGACGGCGTCGGCGACGTCTGGGGCGAGCTCGCGGAGCCGGGCCACGAGGGGCTCGACGCCGGCGGACTCGTACTCCGCTTCGAGGGCGGCCCTGGTCCCCGAGTCGCGGGGCGGGAACTGGAAATCGAAGATCACGCTCGAGACGTACAGCCCGGAACCGCCGACCAGGATCGCGTCTCCCCCACCACTGAGGATCGCGCCGATGACCGCCCTCGCGTCGGGCTGGTAGCGGGCGACCGTTGCCTCTTCGCTGGGCTCAAACACATCAAACAGGTGATGCGGGATTCCCCGGCGCTCGGCGACGGGGAGCTTCGCGGTGCCGATGTCCATGCCGCGGTAGAGCTGCATGGCGTCGGAGTTCACGATCTGCGCGGGAACGCCACGCGCCGCCGTCAGCCGTTCAGCGAGGTCAAGCGCCGCCGCGGACTTCCCGGTGCCTGTCGCTCCGACGATCGCCCAGAGCGCGCCCACCTCAGTTTCCGATGCGGAGCGTCGGCAACCCGAGGTTGACCGCTCGCCCGGCCCCCTGGGCGGCACCCGACGGGGCGGGGACGCCGCAGCTATCGGCCTGCCGGCGGTCCCACGCGTCGCCGGCGCGCGTCCGGCGCACGGAGAACCCGACGGTCTCGTCGGCGATGATGAAGTGCGGCGCGGCCGCGGTCACCGTCGTCGTCACCATGTCGCCTGGGCGCGGCTCGTCGGCGCCCTCGGGAACCACGAAGTGCACCAGCCGGTTGTCGGCCGCGCGACCGGACATGCGCCGCGTCGAGCCGTCCTTCCGGCCCTCGTTCGCCGACACCAGCACCTCGACGGTCTGCCCGATCTGGGCCTGGTTCTCCTCGAGCGAGAGCCGCTCCTGCAGCGCCTGGAGGCGCTCGTAGCGTTCCTGCACGACCGCCTTCGGGATCTGGTCGGGCATCGTGGCCGCTGGCGTGCCTGGCCGAATCGAGTACTGGAATGTGAATGCGCTCGAGAAGCGGGACTGCTCGACCACGCGAAGCGTGTCCTCGAAGTCCTCGTCGGTCTCGCCGGGGAATCCGACAATGATGTCGGTCGTAATCGCCGCGTTCGGGATCCGCTCACGGACTGAGTCGAGAATCCCGAGGAACCGCTTCGACCGGTACGAGCGGCGCATCGCCTTAAGCACGCTGTCCGAGCCGGACTGCAGCGGCATGTGCAGGGACGGCATGACGTTGGGCGTCTCGGCCATCGCCGCGATCACGTCGTCCGTGAAGGCCGCGGGGTGGGGGCTCGTGAACCGAACCCGTTCGAGGCCCTCGATGTCGCCCATCGCCCGGAGCAGCTTGCCGAACGCCTGCCGGTCGCCGAACTCTACCCCGTAGGTGTTCACGTTCTGGCCGAGCAGCGTGACCTCGATCGCCCCGTCGTCGACGAGCGCCTGCACCTCGGCGAGGATGTCGCCGGGGCGCCTGTCCTTCTCCTTGCCACGGAGCGACGGGACGATGCAGAACGTGCAGGTGTTGTTGCACCCAACCGAGATTGACACCCAACCGCTCGAGGCGGAGTCACGCTTCGTCGGCAACGTCGACGGGAAAACCTCGAGCGACTCGAGGATCTCGACCTGCGCCTCGGAGTTGTGCCTGGCGCGTTCGAGAAGCGTCGGCAGGGATCCCATGTTGTGGGTACCGAAGACGACGTCGACCCACGGCGCCTTCTCGACGATCTCGCCCTGATCCTTCTGCGCGAGGCAGCCGCCAACGGCGATCTGCATGCCCTCGCGCTCCCGCTTCACGCCGGCGAGCATCCCGAGGTTGCCGTACAGCTTGTTTGCCGCGTTCTCCCGGACCGCGCACGTGTTGATGACAACCACGTCGGCGTCGTCGGCGTTGTCGGCCGCAACGTACCCGGCGGCCTCAAGCGAGCCAGACATCCGCTCGGAGTCGTGCACGTTCATCTGGCACCCGAGGGTGCGCACCGTGTAGCTTCGGGCCGTCCCGTCGGGGCGGACCGCTGCTGGTGACGACTCGATCTTCACTGCTTCGACGGTAGGCATGGCACCGATTCTACCCGCGCAGACCACCGCGCAAGAATTCGGCGGACTACTGGAACCTAACGGAGCCGCGGCCGCCACCGGCGCCGCGCGCGACCCCGTCAAGGGCGTCCTTCGCGGCGCGCGTCGCGCGCTCCCCCGACCAGCCGCGGCGGGCGAGAAAGCCGAGCAGCCGACGCTCAGCGGTCTGGCGGTCGAGCCCGGCCATGCGCCGCGCGCGGTCGCTCGCGGTCTGCCGGAGCAGCTCCAGCTCCTCGTCGTCATCAAGCTCCGACAGGGCGCTTTCGATCGCCGCGTCAGGAAGGTGGCGTTCACGAAGCTTCTGCCGAATGCGAGCCTTGCTCTCCCCCTTCGCCTCACGGAGCTTCGTCGCGACCGCGGTCGCGAGGTCCGCGTCGTCGAGGTACAGCGAGTCGACGCACGTCGCGACCGCCTCCTCGGCGTCGATCTCCGGGTGCCCCGCCGCCACGAGGGCGCGCTGGAGCTCCCCAGTAGAGAGCGGCTTGCGCGCGAGCAGCTTCACGGCCGACTCGTAGGCGCTAGGGCCCGCTTCGTCGTCCTCGGCGACCCGCGACAGGACCGCCCCGGCGCCCTGCGCGACGGGCGTCGAGTCAGCCGACTCATCAGCCCGCGGGCCGCCAGCCGAGTCTCGGTCGTCAGCGGACTCGTGACCTGTGCCGGCGTCGGCCGCAGCAGGCTCCGGTCGTCGGAGCCTGCTGCGGAACTCGATCACCTCGGCGAGGTCGCCCCGGTCCTCCCGCTGCGGCTGCGGCCGCTCCTCGGGAGGAGGAAGAAACCGGACAGCCATTGTTAGGCGCTCGCAGCGAGCTGCTCGCCTGTGCCGTCGGCCGCCTTCGTCTCGGGAGCCGGGGCCTCTTCCTCGGTGCGTCCGTTCACGCCGAGCTTCGTGAGGATCTTCTCCTCGATCTCAAGCGCGGTGTCGGGGTTCGCAATGAGGAAGCGGCGGGCGTTCTCCATGCCCTGCCCAAGCTGATCGCCGTCGTACGTGTACCAGGCGCCGCTCTTCTTCACGAGGCCGTGCTCAACGCCGTAGTCGATGAGCGACCCCTCGCGGGAGATGCCGGTGCCGTAGAGGATGTCGAACTCGGCCTGCTTGAAGGGCGGGGCCATCTTGTTCTTGACGACCTTCACGCGAGTGCGGTTACCCACCGCGTCCTGGCCGTCCTTCAGGGTCTGGATGCGGCGGATGTCGAGGCGTACCGACGCGTAGAACTTCAGCGCCTTACCACCGGAGGTGGTCTCCGGGCTGCCGAAGAAGACGCCGATCTTCTCGCGAAGCTGGTTAATGAAGATCGCGGTCGTCTTCGTCGAGTTCAGGCTGCCGGTGATCTTGCGGAGCGCCTGCGACATCAGTCGAGCCTGCAGACCGACGTGGCTGTCGCCCATGTCGCCATCGATCTCGGCCTTCGGCACGAGCGCGGCGACCGAGTCAACGACGACGAGATCGACAGAACCGGAGCGGATCAGCATGTCCGCGATCTCAAGCGCCTGCTCGCCGGTATCGGGCTGCGCGACGAGGAGGGCGTCGATGTCGACGCCAAGCTTCTGGGCATAGTCGGGGTCAAGCGCGTGCTCCGCGTCAATGAAGGCGGCGATGCCACCCGCGCGCTGCGCGTTCGCGATGGCGTGCAACGTCAGCGTCGTCTTACCCGAGGACTCCGGGCCATAGATCTCGATGATGCGGCCGCGCGGCAGTCCGCCAATGCCGAGTGCGACGTCCAGTGCGACCGAGCCGGTGGGGATGACCTCAACCGCCTGGCGCTCCTGGCTGCCCATGCGCATGATCGCGCCCTTGCCAAACTGGCGGTCAATGAGGGCGAGGGCCGACTCGAGTGCCTTTTCGCGATCTTTTGCTGCTGCCATGATGACTTCCTTCGTATTCGCGCGGACGATCCCGCTGAGTTACTGCCTACCGACTGTCACGGCACCGGGGCGGTGCTGACAAGGCTGGGTAATTCCCTATCTCAGACCCTAGATCGGGCCTCCGACATTGGGTGTCGGAGGCGCCGATCCACGGAGTCTGTGGATCAGTTCACTACCTGTGGACGAAGATAACACTCTTCGAACACATCTTCGAATACGGCGCAACGGCGTGTCGCGCAACAGCGTAATTATTCTTGCGGGTCGGCGAGCCCGCGACCGTGCCGCCTGGAGATGGGGACGTCAAACTCGACGCACAGCGCTTCCCAGACCACCCGCGGCTCAACGCCCCGCTCGAGCGCCTCGTCGGGGGTGGACCCGAGCGCGGCGAGCCAATAATCGCGCAGCAGCACGCCGGAGTGGGCCTCCCCAAACTCCTCGGCGACGGCTGCGCGAAAGGCGCGGTGACGCATACCCTACTAGCGGGAGACGAGTTCCGAGCCGTAGCCGGAGACCAGCTCGACGGGAACGGTGTCCGGGACACGGCTCTGCATCGGCAGCGAGAGCCCCTCGACGATCGCGAGCCGCTCGCTCACCTCGCCAAGGATGACCGACAGCGGAGTATCCAGGGCATCGGCCACGGCGGCGAGAATCTCGCTCGACGCCTCCTTCTGCCCACGCTCCACCTCACTGAGGTAGCCGAGTGCGACGCTTGCGTCACCCGCAACCTGCCGGAGCGTGCGCCCCTTCTGCAGACGGAAGTCGCGAAGCACATCACCAATTTCTTGACGTACTAGCAGCATGTGCAACCTCCTCGAATCTGCACGACCCCACGGCCGTGCATGTAACTTTACCCGGCAAATGCCGATTCGGCACTTGCCGTCACGTGTTGTGACACTGGGAACAACCAAGAGACTACCTGTTCTATTCCCGAGATTCCCTGAACCTGAGTCGACCCAACTCAGGTTTTGAGGAATTCTCAGGTTGTTCCCTGAAAACCCAGAGAAACGCTAGCCGATCGACCGGAGGTGGTCGAGGAGCAGAGTGAGCGCCGCCACCACCGTCGCCTCGCGGATCTCGTCGCGGGTCTCGCCGGCGGCCGACACCTGTTCGGCCTGCTCCCCGGCCACGGTGCTGAGCGCGAGCCACACGGTGCCAGCGGGCTGGCCGGACTGGGGATCGGCGGCCGGACCCGCGACTCCCGTCGTCGCGATCCCGATCGCCGCGGGCACGCGTGCGGCCGGACCGTCGCCCGCAGCAACCGCGCACACCGTTCGCACCCCGGCAGCCATCTGCGACGCGACCTCGGGATCGACGGGGCCGCGGTCGCGAAGGAGCGTCTCGTCGACGCCGAGGATCGTCGCCTTCAGCTGGGTGTCGTACGCCACGACGCCCCCGCTGAACGCGTTCGACGCTCCCGGCACCGCCACGAGCGCGGCAGCCAGCAGCCCACCAGTGAGCGACTCCGCCGTCGCGATGCGCACGCCCGCCCGCGTCGCCCGTGCGACGACCTCCTGGGCGAGTGCGAATGTCTCAGGCATTCCTCGCGGCCGCTCCCCTGCCGCGCACGTACGCGACGACGTAGTCGATGCCGCTCACCACGGTGAGGGTCACCGCGATCGACATCGTGACAATGTTTACCCAGGTGAAGACCGTGCCAGCGGCGCCTTCGAGGTGAGCCAGCGGCGTGAGCGCGAGCGCAATCGCGACGGACTGGGCGACAGTCTTGACCTTACCCATCCAGGCCGCCGCGACAACCACATCGCTCACGATCATCAGGCGGTGAATGGTGACACCGATCTCGCGGACGAGGACGACGACCACCACCCACCAGGGCAGCTCGGCCAGGATCGCGAGCCCGACCAGCGCGGCGCCGGTGAGCGCCTTGTCCGCGATCGGATCGAGCAGCTTCCCGAGGTCGGTGATGAGGCCGCGCGAGCGGGCGAGGTAGCCGTCAAGCGCGTCGGTCGCGATCGCAATCACGAAGAATGCCGCGGCGCCCCAGCGCATGGCGACGTTGTCGCCGGAGGCAAGCAATAGCCACAGGAAGAACGGCGTCGCAACGATCCGCGCAGCGGTGATGACGTTGGGCGCGTTCCAGTTGCTCGGCTTCACGCCGTCAGCCTGCTGAGTGCTCATGCGCCCACTCTACCGGGGAGTGCCGTGACCGCCCCGGGAAGCGGCGCCGGGGCGGCGGGTGAATCCGCGCGCACCAGCACGAGCCCTAGTCGCGACCCGTGAGCTGCCAGGCGTCTTCCGAGCCCTCGTCGTCGTCGCTGTCCCCATAGTCGTAGGCGTCCGGCGCGGCCGATTCACGCTGCGCGAGCGGGTCGTCGTAGCGCCTGTCGGCCTCGTACCCGCCGCCGCTCGCCGGCACGATGACGTCCGTGACGGCGTCGCCCGCGGCTGGAGCGGCCGGCGGCGGGGCCACCGGGCTCTGGGCCGGCTGGGGCGCGGGCGGCGCGAAGCTCGGAGCGGCGCCACCGCCCTGAATGCGGGCAAGCACCTCGGCGAGCTGCTCGGGGGCGACGAGCACGTCGCGCGCCTTCGAGCCCTCGGACGGCCCAACAATATCGCGGGACTCCATGAGGTCCATGAGCCTGCCGGCCTTCGCGAAGCCCACCCGGAGCTTGCGCTGCAGCATCGACGTCGACCCGAACTGGGAGGTCACAACGAGCTCGATCGCCGCCACGAGCACCTCGAGGTCGTCACCGATATCAGCGTCGATCTCCTTCTTCTCGGCGGCCTGCGCGACGTCGGCCCGGTACTCGGGCGTCGCCTGCTCCTTCACGTGCTTGACGACTCGCGCGATCTCGGCCTCGTCAACCCACGCACCCTGCACGCGCATCGGGCTTGACTCGCCATTCAGCAGCAGCAGGCCGTCGCCCTGCCCGATGAGGCGCTCGGCGCCGACCTCGTCGAGGATGACTCGCGAGTCGGTGCCCGAGGCGACGGCGAACGCGTACCGGCTCGGCACGTTCGACTTAATGACGCCGGTCACGACGTTGACGGAGGGTCGCTGCGTTGCGAGCACGAGATGGATGCCCGCCGCACGCGCGAGCTGAGTGATGCGCTGGATCGAATCCTCAACATCGCGCGGCGCGACGAGCATGAGGTCGGCGAGCTCGTCGACGACGACCAGAAGATACGGGTAGGGCTTCAACTGGCGCTGGCTGCCCTCGGGGAGCACGATCGTTCCCTCGCGCACAGCGGCGTTGAAGTCGTCGATGTGCCTGAACCCGAACGACGCGAGGTCGTCGTAGCGCATGTCCATTTCCTTCACGACCCACTGCAGCGCCTCCGCAGCCTTCTTCGGCGCGGTGATGATGGGGGTGATGAGGTGCGGCACGCCCTGATACACCGTGAGCTCGACGCGTTTCGGGTCGACAAGCACCATGCGCACTTCTGATGGCGTCGCGCGCATGAGGAGGCTCGTGATCATCGAGTTGATGAAGCTCGACTTACCCGAGCCCGTCGCGCCCGCGACGAGCAGGTGGGGCATCTTCGCGAGGTTCGCGAGCACGAACTCGCCCTTCACGTCCTTGCCGACGCCAATCGTCATTGGGTGCGTGTTGCGCTGCGCCTTGGTCGACCGCAGCACGTCACCGAGGGCGACGTTCTCGCGATCCTTATTGGGGATCTCGATGCCGATCGCGCTCTTGCCCGGGATCGGGGAGAGAATGCGCACTTCGTTCGAGGCGACGGCGTACGACAGGTTGCGCGACAGCGCGGTCACCTTCTCGACCTTCACGCCGGGGCCGAGCTCGACCTCGTACTGGGTGACCGTCGGGCCGCGCGAAAAGCCGGTAACGACCGCGTCGACCTTGAACTCCTCGAAGACCCGGGCGACCGCGGCCATGATCTGCTCGTTCGCCTCGCTGTGCGTCTTCGGCGGCGCGCCCGCGGACAGGAGCGCCTGCTCGGGCAGCGCGTAGTCGGCGTTGGCCGTGGGGTCGTGCGGTGGCGCGACCGCGAACTCGCGACTCGCGGCCGCGGGCTCAGGGGTCTCGATCGGGTCGGCGAAGCTGTCGAACGAGTCGTCGCCGAGCCCCGAGCCGCGGCCCGTCCGGCTCGCGGCCTGATCGACGCCCTCGAGGCCAGCGAACACGCCGGCGTCGAAGACGTCCGTTGGCGCCTCGTCGGCGAGCGCCGACTCGAACGCGCCGACCTGCTCGGCCTCGCTCGGAGCGAGCACCTCCTCGATCGCTGACGGATCGGGCAGGTAGTTCGGATCCTCTTCGCGGCCCGTCGCGTTCCGTCGCCACCACGGCAGCTGGTCGCCGGACTCATCGGAGTGGTCGAACAGCTCGCCGGTCGTGTCGGACGTCTTGCCTGACTTCTTCGGCTTCTTCTCGGCAGGCTCCGCCTCGCGCTCGGCTGGTGCGGGCGCGCCAAAGAGGTAGGCGTAGCCCTCGCGAATGCGCGAGCCGATCTTGCTCGGCGGGGTCTTCGTGATGATGAGCAGCGAGAACGCGAGCAGCAGGCTGAGCACGGGAACGGCAACCCATACGGTCGCGAGGTTCAGCGGCGCCCCGATGAGCCACCCGAGCAGCCCGCCAGCCTCGGCGAGCCCTGGCATTCCGTCGCGCGGCTTCGGCGTACCGCCGAGCACGTGCGCGAGGCCGGAGGCGCTGGCGAGCGCGAGAAACAGCCCGATCGCGATCCGCCGGTTGTCGTTCACCGTCGACGGGTTGTTGAAGAGCCACAGCGCGAAGCCGCCCATGATGATGGGCAGGCCGAACGCGATCCGTCCGAACAGCGCGCCAAACGTCCAGGTGTCGAGCTGCGTGGCGACGGTGTTGCCGATGAGGAACCATTCGATGACCGCGCCGACGACCGCGAGGAGTACGAGCAGCATGGGGAAGCCGTCACGCCTCGCCTCGGGCTCGAGCGGCTCGGACCGGAACGCGCGCGCCCCGGCGCCCACCGCGTTCGCAAGGCCGCCCCAGGCGCGGACGATGAAGCCCTCCCGCTCGGGCTCGGCCATGATGACTTTTGTCGTCGCCGAAGTGCGGGTGCTCCCCCGCGAGGATCCGGTGCGAGTCTGGGCACCCTTCGAACGGGAGCTCTGCGACGCGGTGGATCGCGTAGAGCCCCCGCCTGACGAAGCGTTTTTGGCCATGTGAATACGGTACAAGCCGCCGCTGACAATGGCGGTACGGGCCGCGGCGAGCCCCGAGACTCGTCAGTGCGCGCCGCGGCGGCGAGTTTCGCTGGTTAGAGGCCGACGCCCCGCGCCGACATGAACGGCCGCGGGTTCTGCGGAACGCCGCCCACCTTCGTCTCGAAGTGCAGGTGCGGCCCGGTCGAATTGCCTGTGCTGCCGACGTAACCGATGATCTGCCCCGCGCCAACGGACTGGCCGTAGCCGACCGACGGCGTGAACTGCATGTGCCCGTACAGCGTGGACACGCCGCCGCCGTGGTTGATCTCGGCCATGTTGCCGTAGCTGTACTCGCCGGCCCAGCCGGAGAACGACACGGTTCCAGCGGCCGCCGCGCGGATCGGTGTGCCCTGGCCGATCGCCATGTCCATGCCGGTGTGGCCGTAGTAGCCCCACCACTCGGTCGAGATCCAGTAGCCGCCCGCGAGCGGGTTCACCCAGCCGGACGGGGTCACGGTGCCGCCGCCGGTGTTCCCACCGCCGGAGTTGCCGCCGCCACCGCCGCCGGAGTTGCCGCCGCCGGTGTTTCCACCGCCGCCACCGCCGCCGTTGTTCGCGGCCTGCTCCGCAGCGATGCGCTCGGCTTCGAGGCGGGCTGCCTCGCGCCGCTGCTCCTCGAGGATGCGCTGGCGCTCCTGTTCCTCGAGCACGAGTCGCTCCTCGTAGCCCTTGGTCGTCGAAGTCGTCTTGTCCTCGAGCGCGGCGAGCTGCTGCTGCAGCACCTTCTGCTGCTGCTCCTGCTCGATCTGCTCGGTGCGGGCCGCGTCTGCGATCTCGGCGGCGCGCTGCTGGTTCGCCTCCGCTTCCTTCGCGAGCTTGTCGCGTTCCTCGCGGGCCGAATCGGCCTGCTCACTGAGCGTCTGGGCCGAGTTCATCGCGCGCTCGGCGTTCTGCCAAATGTTCGTGTTGCGCTCGGTCGCCTTCTCGGTCTGCGCGAGGCGGTCGAGCAGCGCATCAGCGGTGCTGCCGTCGGACTCGAGGAAGAGGCTGAGGTTGCGGTCGACGCCGCCCGAACGGTAGATCTGCGAGACGAGGGCAGCCGCCTGCTCCGAGGCCTGCTGCGCTTCCGCCTCGCTCGCCTTCGCCTGCGTGTCGAGCGCCTCGACGCGCGCCTGCGCGTCACGCAGCTGGCTCGCCGCCTGGTCGAACTTCACCGACGCGGCCTCGGACTCGGCGCGGGTGCGCTCGACTTCCTTCTGCACCTTGACGAGCAGATCCTTGATCTCGCTGACCTTCGCGGAGGCAGCGGCCTCGTTCTGCTTCGCCTTCTCGACGTCCTGCCAGGTGGGCAGGTCGGAGACGATAGCGACAGCGGGCGATACCGGCCCGATCCCGACGCCGGTCACCAGCAGTGCGCCGATCGCGGCGGCCCCGATCGCGAAACCAGCCTTCGTGCGCAGCCATGACTGTGGCTTACTCGTCATCGTGAGATCTCGCTCCCTTTCGGTTCGGTGGTGCAACCGGTCTGGCGGAAACAACCATCCACCGTAACTTACCAGTTGAAGTTCAAGGTCGCCAGATTCGCGCCCCTGGCGACGTCACGAGCCGGCTACCGCTTGAGCACCCGGCGGAGCACGGCGTGCGCCTCGGGCGACTTCAGGAGGAGCAGCACGCCAAAGTATGCGACGCCCATGATGCCGGTGACGACGAGCGCCTCGACGATCGCGCGAACGATCGCGACGCCGCCCTCGCTCGCAGGCAACAGGTTCGCGAGGAGCGCGAGCACGAGAATACCGAGCACCGCGGCTGGGATCGCGGCGAGGATGTTCTTCGTGCCGCTCGCCGCGAGGTCGCGCCCGCCCATGCCGCCGACCTTGCGGCGCAGCAGCCAGAACGCGACAATCGCTTGCAGGATCGTCGTGCCCGACCAAATGAGCGCGTAGGCGAAACCGAGCAGCGCCTTGTCGATCACCAGGCCAACGGGAACCGTCAACACGATGAGCAGCACGAGCTGGCCCGACATGAAGAAGAACGGGGTGCGTGCGTCGGAGAGCGCATAGAAGGCGCGCTGAATGACGAACATCATGCTGTAGGCCGCGAGCCCGAGCGAGTACGCGCGCAGCAGGTCGGCGAAGCTGTCGACCTGATCGGCGCTCGCGCCGAAGAGCATCACGCGGCTCACGTACCCCGCGCAGATGAACAGCGCGACGCTCGCGAAGATCATGAGCAGCAGCACCTGGCGAGCCGCGCTCGAGAACGTGTCGCGATAGTTCGCGAGCTGACCGCTCTGGCCGTGCTCGGCCAGCTGTGTGAAGTATGCCGTCATGAGCGAGACGGCGATGACCGAGTGCGGGAGCATGAACACGAGCCAGGCGTTGTTCATCGCGAGGAGCGACGGCCCCTCCCCCGACGCCGAGTTCACGATATTGCTCGTCACGATGCCGCCGAGCTGCAGCACCGTCACCGAGGCGAGGCCCCAGCCGGCGAGCCGCCCGGTCTGGCCAAGCCCAACGCCGCGCCAGCGGAAGTCGGGCTTGAAGCTCAGTCCCGCCTTGCGCCACGGCACGATCAGGATCAGCGCCTGCGCGACAACGCCAAGCGTCGCACTGCCGGCGAGCACTCCGATCGCCCCGGGGCTCCAGTCGGTGACCGCGCGGTTGCCGTCGGGGTCGGCGCCGAACATCACGATGAAGAGGATCGTGCCGATGATCGCGATAACGTTCGCGAGCGCTGGCGACCACGTGAACGGGCCGAAGATCTTCTTTGCGTTGAGCACTTCGCCGAGCATCGTGTACCAGCCGTAGAACACGATCTGCGGGAGGCACCAGTACGCGAATGCGATCGCGAGCGCGCGCTGCTCCGGCTCCCACGCCATGGTGAACAGCCACACGACCGACGGCGCGGCGATCATCACGATGGTCGTGATCGCGAGCAGCGCGACCGAGACGAGCGTGAGGACCTTGTTGATGTAGGCCCGACCGCCGTCTGCGCCCTGCGCGGCCTTGACGATCTGCGGGACGAGCACCGCGTTCAACATGCCGCCCGCGAGCGCCATGTAGATCGTGTTCGGGAGCTGGTTGCCGTTCGCGAACGCGTCGCCCGAAAGGGTGAGCGTGTTGCCAATCGCATACACGAGCAGCATGGTCTTCGCGAACCCGAGGATTCGCGAGACCATGGTGCCCGACGCCATGATTGCGCTCGCGCGCTGGAGCGCGGATGCCATTAGTAGAAAACGTCCCCTCGGGTCGCGAGCGTGAATCGGCGTGCGATTCGGTCGCCCACGGTGTTCCAGATCTTGACCTTGGCTGCGCTCAGCGGAAGATCGAGCGTGCCGACGTAGTCGGTCACGTTCTTCGACAGCCGCAGCTTGTACTGGCCGACGCCGTAGAGCCGGTGGCTCTTGTCGTCGAGCCTGTCGCTCGGCGGGGTGCCAATGAGGTCGTGGCGCGTCGCGCCCTGCTCCTTGCCCCACCTGATGATCTCAAGCTGCATCCGGTACATCGCACCGGTCGGCAGCTTGGCCTTCGCCGAGGCGCCGTCTTTGTACCCGCTCGTCTGACCGAGCGCGGTCGCGAACATGCCCGCAACCGGCGCGTCGCCGTCGTAGCCGAGCACGAGCTGGCCGCGGCCGGCGGCCTGGAAGCCCTGCCAGAAGTCACGGAAGTACTCGTACGGGCGCAGCTCGAACTTCTCCTCGGCGGTGCCGGTGAGCAGGTCGAACATGATCCTGCAGTTCTCCTCGGTGGCCTCGACGCGGCGGACGTCGAAGCCCTCCTTGTCGGCCTTGCGGATCTTGGTGCGCGTGCTCGACGAGAACGCGGCCATGATCGCGTCCTCGTCACCGGAGATGTCGAGGATGATCGTTGAGACGTTCGGCAGCACGTGCGCCGTCGGCACGTAGCCGGCAGCTCGGAGCGTCGCGAATGCCTCGTCGCTCGCGAGCAGACGCGGCTCGACCTTCAGCAGGAAGACGCCCTCGCCGCGCGCGAACTCGGCGAGCGCTGCCCCCCGGTCCACGTACTCGGACGCCGACATGGGGGTGCCAAGCGCATCCACCGAGACGTCGGGGCCGGCCGGGACATACCAGAAGCGGCCGAGTAGCGGGATCTTCTTTTCGAGCACGAGCGTCGCAGGGAACCCGTCGCCCACAATGTAGCGGGCGGTGTAGCGCTGATGGCGCTTGATCTCTGCGTACTCGCGGCTCTGCCAGATCTCGCCGCCGCCCGGGGCGAGCTCGACGAGCTCGTCCCAGCGGCCAACTTCCTCTGCGGTCGCAAAGCGGAGTGAAGCCACCGCTATACCACCACCACGACGGGAACGATCATCGCCTTGCGGCGGAGCTTGGTGCCGACCCAGCGGCCGACCGTGCGACGCACGACCTGCTGCAGCGCGTGCTGGTCCGTGACGCCGTCCTTCATCGCTGCCTCAATGGCGTCGGCGACCTGCGGCTTGATCTTGTCGAAGACGTGGTCGGACTCGGCGACGCCCTTCGCGTGAATCTCCGGGCCGGAGACGATCTGGCCGAGCGTCGTCTCGACGACGGTGATCACCGAGATGAACCCCTCCTCCGCGAGCGTGCGGCGGTCGCGCAGGTCGTCGTCGGTCACCTTGCCGACGCTCTTGCCGTCGACGTAGATGAAGTCGATAGCGAGCTGGCCCACCTCACGCGCGACGCCATCGTGCAGGTCGACGATCGTGCCGTTCTCGGCAATGATCGTGCGGTTCTGCGGCACACCGGTCTCGATGGCGACGCCCGCGTTCGCGATGAGGTGGCGGTACTCGCCGTGGATCGGCATGACGTTCTTCGGGCGCACAATGTTGTAGCAGTACATCAGCTCACCGGCTGAGGCGTGCCCCGACACGTGAACCTTCGCGTTGCCCTTGTGGACGACGTTCGCACCGAGCTTCATGAGGCCGTTGATGATGCGGTAGACCGAGTTCTCGTTGCCGGGGATGAGGCTCGATGCGAGGATCACGGTGTCGCCAGACCCGACCTCGACCTGGTGCTCCTTGTTCACCATCCGGCTGAGCACTGCCATCGGCTCGCCCTGCGAACCGGTGGACATGTAGACGATGCGGTGATCCGGAATGTCGCCGCTCTTCTTGAGATCGACGAGCACGCCCTCGGGGACATCGAGGAACCCGAGATCGGCGGCAATCTTCATGTTGCGGACCATCGAGCGGCCAAGCAGCACGACGCGGCGGCCGTTCTTCGAGGCCGCGTCGAGCACCTGCTGCACGCGGTGCACGTGGCTCGAGAAGCTCGCGACAACAACCTTGCCGCTCGCCTTCTCGATGACGCGCTCCAGGACCGGGCCGATGTCCTTCTCGAGCGCCGTGAATCCCGGGACCTCGGCGTTCGTCGAATCGGTCATGAAGAGGTCAACGCCCTCTTCGCCGAGCCGCGCGAACGCGCGAAGATCGGTGATGCGGCCGTCGAGCGGCAGCTGGTCCATCTTGAAGTCGCCCGTGCCGATGACCATGCCGGCCTCGGTGCGGATCGCGACGGCAAGCGCGTCGGGGATCGAGTGGTTGACCGCGATGAACTCGAGGTCGAACGGTCCGAACTTCACGCGATCGCCCTCGGCCACGAGGTGGCTCTTCGGGCGGATGCGGTGCTCCTTCAGCTTCGCCTCGACGAACGCGAGGGTCAGCTTCGAGCCGACGAGGGGAATATCCTCTCGGCGCTTCAGCAGGTACGGGACGCCGCCGATGTGATCCTCGTGGCCGTGGGTGAGCACGACCGCGACGATGTCCTGCAGGCGGTGCTCGATCTGCGTGATGTCAGGCAGAATGAGGTCGACACCTGGCTGGTGCTCCTCGGGAAAGAGTACGCCGCAGTCCACCACGAGCAACTTGCCGTTGATTTCGTAGACGGTCATGTTGCGGCCGACCTCTCCGAGGCCGCCGAGTGGCGTAATGCGTAGGGTGCCCTTCTTGAGCTTGGGCGGGGCGTAAGGGGGGTTGGGCACTGGGCCTCCTGTTATTAGCGGGTGGTGCCTGCAATCTTGGGCAGAGCACCGCCGGCAGCCGCGTTGCGGTCCGGCCTGAAGTTTGAAAAGTCGACGCCCGGCACGTCGCGAACGAGCGACAGGTCGTCCTCGATGAGCGCGGCCTCCCACTCCTCCGGCCCGACAAGCGGAAGCCGGACTCGCGGGCTTGAGATGCGGCCGAGGCCGTGAAGGATGTACTTTACCGCGACCGTGCCGGGCACGTGCGTCATCGCGGCCCGGACGAGGGGCTCAAGCTGCTGGTGGGCGGCTCGCGCGGTGTGCAGATCGCCCGCGTTGACGGCGTCAACGATCACACGGTAGGGCGCGGCGGCGATGTTCGCGGTCACGCCGATAAGGCCGGTCGCCCCGATCGACAGGTGCGGCAGCACGTTCGGGTCATCGCCCGAGAAGTACATGAGGTCGGTCTGGTTGAGCACCCGGCTGACCTCGCTGAGGTCACCCTTCGCGTCCTTGACGGCGAGGATGTTCGGGTGCTTCGCGAGCCGCAGGATCGTCTCGTACTTGATCGGGATGCCCGCGCGCCCCGGGATGTCGTACAGGATCACGGGAAGGTCGGTCGCGTCCGCCACCATGCGGAAGTGCGTGAGCAGGCCCGCCTGGGTCGGCTTGTTGTAGTACGGGGTGACGATCATCACACCGTCTGCGCCGGCACGCTCGCTCGCCTTGTACATCTCGATCGCGTGCGCGGTCTCGTTCGAGCCACCGCCGGTGATGATCTTCGCTCGTCCGCTGCTGACCGACTTGGCCACCTCGACGAGCTTCAGCTTTTCTGGGTCCGTAAGAGTCGAGGTCTCGCCCGTGGTGCCGGTGACGACGATGCCGTCAGCGCCACTCACGATGCAGTCTTCAATGTGCTGTTCGGTCGCAGCCCAATCAACCTCACCGTCGGAGTCGAAGGGGGTGATGAGAGCGACGAGCACCTGCCCGAAAGGATTCTCTACGTTTGCCACCTCACTAGGCTACCGGATCGGCCAGCGCGATACCGCCAGCATTACTCAAAACTGCACCCCGCACCGCCGCATCCGCCCGCGCGGACGCCGAAACCGGGCGCGGCGAGGCCGGGACCTGTGAGGCGATCCTGATCGCGCTATCGCGCCTGCGCGCGCTCGTAGCGCTCGAACCGGTACCCGAGCCCGTTCGCCGCGACAAGCTGCGCTCCCCCGTCAGCGAGGGCCCAGTCATCGCCGATGTTGGGAGCGAACGTGTCTGCGTCTGGCACGTCCATGTCGATGCGGGTGACCACGAGCTCGTGCGCGAGCGGCATGGCGTCGCGGTACAGCTGGCCGCCGCCCATGATCCAGGCGCGATCGCCGCCCGCGATGCGAATCGCCTCCGCAAGCGTGGTCGCGGTCCGGGCGCCGTCGATGACGAGATCAGGATCGCGCGAGACCACGACATTCTCGCGCCCCGGCAGCGGGCGGAAGCGCTCAGGCAGCGACTCCCACGTACGCCGGCCCATGATGACGGGCGCGCCGAGGGTGACGCGCTTGAAATGGGCGAGATCCTCCGGCAGGTGCCACGGCATCGTGCCGTCGCGGCCGATCGCGCCGCCGCGGGCCTCCGCCCAGATCATGCCGAGCGTCGTCACACCGCCACCGGCGCCTTAATACCGGGGTGATGCTCGTAGCCGACGACCTCGAAGTCTTCGTACTCGTAGTCGAAGATCGAGTCGCGGTCGGCGATCCTCATCTGCGGGTACGGGAACGGGGCGCGCTCAAGCTGCGTCGTCACCTGCTCGACGTGGTTGTCGTAGATATGGCAATCGCCGCCCGTCCACACGAACTCGCCGGGCTCAAGCCCAGTCTGCTTCGCGACCATGAGCGTCAGCAGCGCGTACGAGGCGATGTTGAACGGCACGCCAAGGAACATGTCCGCGGAGCGCTGGTAGAGCTGGCACGAGAGTTTGCCGTCCGCGACGTAGAACTGGAAGAAGGCGTGGCACGGGGCGAGCGCCATGTCGGGGATGTCCGCGACGTTCCAGGCCGACACGATCAGGCGCCGGGAGTCGGGGTTGGTGCGGATCTGCTCGATGATCTCGGAGATCTGGTCGATGTGGCCGCCGCCAGGGGTGGGCCAGGAACGCCACTGCACGCCGTAGACCGGCCCGAGCTCGCCCTCGTCGTCGGCCCACTCGTCCCAGATGCTCACGCCGTTCTCGGTGAGATAGCCGATGTTACTGTCGCCACGGAGGAACCAGAGCAGCTCAATCGCGATCGACTTGAAGTGGACGCGCTTCGTCGTGATGAGCGGGAACGACTCTGACAGGTCGAAGCGGAGCTGCTTGCCGAAGAGGCTGCGGGTGCCCGTGCCGGTGCGATCTGACTTCTGCGTGCCGTGTTCGAGCACTTCCCTGAGTAGGTCCTCGTACGGTGTCGGAATCGCAGCTGCACTCATGCCGTCAATCGTACCGCGCTTGGGTGTGGGGTGCTCTGGGTGTCTGGGTGTCTCGAGCGCAACGTATGGGATCTGCAGAACATCTGCCCACCCCAAAGCCCCAGCGGCATAAGAACTGCACATCCCAGGGATACGGCCGATCCCCTAATCGAGCGCACCGTATGGGATCTGCAAAAGGTCTGCCCACCCCAAAGCCCCGGCGGCATAAGAACTGCAGATCCCAGGAATACGACCGATCCTCTACTCGAGCGCACCGTATGGGATCTGCAGAACATCTGCCCGCACCAAAGCCCCAGCGGCATAGGAACTGCAGATCCCAGGGATACGGACGGGGCTGGGGTGAGGCAGGGCTGAGGCAGGGCTGAGGCAGGGCTGAGGTGAGTCTGGAGTGGACTGAGCTAAGGCTGAGCTGAGGCCGGGCCAGCCCACCGGGCACCCCCGGATACACCACAGGCCCGCGCGAGCGCGGGCCTGTGGAAGGGTCAAACGTTAGCCGTCGAGCCCGTCGTCGAAGAGCTCCATGGCCGACGTGTCGTTCGTCGCATCAGCGGTGCTCAGTACCTGGCCCTTGAAGAAGCGAGGCGAGAAGCGCGACTGGATGATCATGAGCACGACGCCGAGGCCGAGCATCACGATGCCGATGAGCCCGACGAGGCCGATGCCGCCGATGCTGCTGCCGGAGCCGGCCGCCGGGTCAAGGCTGTCGATCGTGGTCTGCACGAACACGACGAGCAGCAGGAGCCCGCCGAGGCCGGGGAGGATCACCTTGGACAGCAGCGAGCCGAAGCCCTCACGCGGCGCCTGCTTGCGGAAGTACCAGGTGCTCGCGAGCGCCGTGATGCCGTAGTAGAAGCAGACCATCATGCCGAGGGCGGTGATGGTATCCCACAGCACGTCCTCGCTGATGAAGCGCATGATCGCGTAGAAGACCGACGCGACGATCGAGGAGAGGAACAGCGCAACGTAGGGCGACTTGTGCTTCGGGTGGATCTTCTTGATCGACGCGGGGATCGCACCGTAGTGCGACATCGCGAGCAGCGTACGCGCCGGCGAGATCGCGGTCGAGTTGATCGATGCCATCGCCGAGACGAGGATCGCGAGCGACAGGAAGATCGCGGCCGGGCCCATCACGGGGTGCGCGAGCGCAGCGAAGACGTTCTCTGCGATGTCGGTGTTGCCGAGGCCCGTGGGGCCGTCGCCAATCCCGGCGTAGGCGACGGTCGCCGCCGCGGTGCCGACGTACATGACGACGAGGATGAGCACGAGGATCATCGCGGCCTTGCTCTCGGTCGAGACGCGGCCCTTCGACTTCTTGGTCTCCTCGCCCATCGTGAGCACGGTGTCCCAGCCCCAGTACACGAAGATCGAGACGGCGATGCCCGCGGCGAATGCGCTGAAGCTCGAGACCTCGAGCGGGTTGAACCACGACAGCTCGGGCATGCGGCCCTCGGTGTTTGCCGGGTCAGCCGCGCCGATGAACATCGCGGTCGCGAACCAGAGCATGACCGCAACCTGGAAGAACACGGTGATGTACTGGAAGATCTTCGTCGAGGTCATGCCGCGGTACGAGATGAAGGTCGCAATCGCCATGAAGCCGAGGCAGACGGCGATGTTGATGAACTTGTTATCCGACAGCAGCGCGATGTCGGGGTTATCAACGATGATCGCGATCGATTGGAACAGGAACTCGACCGCGATGCCGGCGAGGTTCGAGAGCACAAGCACGGTGGCAGCGATGAGGCCCCAGCCGGCCATCCAGCCGATCCAGGGCCCGAATGCGCGTGTCGCCCAGGTGAACGAGGTTCCCGAGTCGGGCATCGCCGTGTTCAGCGCGCGGTAGCCGATCGCCACGAGCAGCATCGGAATGAAGCCCATGAGGAAGATTGCGGGAGTCTGGTAGCCGACCTCGCTCGCGGCGGGGCCGATCGCCGAGGTCAGCGTGTACGCGGGGGCACAGACCGAAAGACCGATGACGAGCGCGCCCATCACACCCACGGTGCCGGATTCGAGACCCTTCTTACTGATACCCGAAACTGAATCGAGTGTTCGGGTAGCCGGGTCGGCGTCGCCGAGGTCGTATTTACTCATCGCGTTCTATCGTCCTCCATCGGATTTCAACGGCCTCGTGCCTTGTGGGCAGGCCATCGTGTACGCGGAAGATTGTAAGCAGACTGGAGCGATATGCCCTAATTCACCGTCGATATTGAACGAAATTAGCCACGCTTCAACGAAATCGCTTGCCGAATCGCACTTCTGGCGCGTTTTCGGTCGCCAGCGGCGTCGTAGACGAGCCCGAGCCGCATAAACTCCTGCCACCCGGCCCCCGGGCCCTCGGCAGCCTCGCGGTACTTCGGGAATGCCGCGTCGGCGACCTCGCGCACCTCGGCCCTGGAGACCTCGACGTCGACGAGCTCTTCGGGGAGGTCGCCCGACTCCGCGAGCGCGTCCACGAGCTTCGTCGAGGTGAATCCGAACATGATCTCGCGGACGAGCGCCCACGCACCGATCACGGGAAAGACGAGCAACGCGACTCCCATGAGGATCGCGATGGGGTCCCCGGTGGCGAGCAGAGCGACCGCCTTGAAACCGGCGAACGCAAAGTAGAGCACGAGGAGCGTGCTCATCAGCGAGACGCCGAGCACCGCGCGGACGCGGGGGTTCACAGGTCCGCTCCGAGGCCCAGGACGCGGTTGAGCCCGACGGTCAGGCCCGCCGCGTCACGCACGGCTTCGAGCCCCGCCCGGATTCCGGCGACATAGCTCTCGCCCGAGATGGTGTCGTGCTGCACGGTGAGCACTTCCCCGGCCCCGCCGAACCTCACCTCCTGCTTCGCGACAACCCCCGCGAGCCTGAGGCTATGCACGGGGATCCCGGCGACGAGTTCGCCGCGGGCTCGCTGATCGGCATAGGGCGACTCCACCGGGCCGCGGCCCGCGCGCTCGCGCGCCTCGGCCATGAGCTCGGCGGTGCGCACGGCGGTGCCGGAGGGCGAATCGATCTTCCCCTGGTGATGCGCCTCGATGACCTCGATCGAGTCGAAGTACGGCGCGGCGATCTGGGCGAGCGCGGTTCCGAGCACGGATCCGAGCGAGAAGTTTGGCACGACGATGACGCCCGCGCCTTCGACCTCCGTCACGAGATCGGTGAGACCGGCGATGCGTTCGGACGACCAGCCGCTCGTCCCGACGAGGACCTTCTGCCCGCGCCGCACCGCGCGCTCGACGAGCCCCGGCGAGGCCTCGGGTGTCGTGACGTCAACGAAGATCTGCGCGTCCGCGCCGTCCGCGTCCCCGCTCCGGCTCGACAGCCGTGCGACAAGCTCGAACTCGGGGTGGCTGTCGACCACTTCACAGATCAACGTGCCGAGCCGCCCTGACGCCCCGGCAACCGCAACACTCGTCACACTCGCACTCATGTTTCGAGTCTAGCGAGGCTCGGCTGGGGTAGCCTCGATGTATGACTGCTGCTCAGCGCCCTCAGGCGACGCTCCGCACTCTCGACGAGATCAAGACATACCTCGCAGAGTCCCCGCAACCGATCTTCTACCTCAGCCGAAGCGCGACGAACCTCCTGGGCGTCGACCGCGCGGTTGCGGGGTTCAGCTACATCACGCTGAGCGACAGCTGGGACGGCAAGAACCCGCGATGCTTCTCTCCGAGCAACGTTCCGAAGCTTGAGCCGCGCGGCAACATCAATGTCGTCAACTGGCTGCTGCAGAACGACCAGGTGCAGGCACACATCCGCACGCGCACTCCGGCCGGTTACACCCCGCAGATCGCGATCGCGATGTTCGATGAGGAGTCGGAGCGGCTCTGCGCCGAGCTCGGGTACGAGCTCATCATGCCGTCGATCAAGCTGCGGAAGCGCCTTGATTCGAAGATCGTCACGACCGAGCTCGGCAATGAGGCGGGGACCTTCAGCGTGCCGAACATTCTCACGACGATTTCCGGTTGGGACGATCTCCGCGCCCAGGCGGAGCAGCACAACCTCGGCGAAAACCTGGTGATCCAGCTGCCGTATGGCGACTCCGGCCGCACCACGTACTTCGTCTCATCGCGCGCGGACTTTGACCGCATCGCTGGCGAGATCTCGGGCGCTGGCGCCTCGGCGCCGACGATCAAGGTGATGCGCTACATCAACCACCAGCCGCTCGCGACCGAGGCAGTCATCACGAGCGCGGGTACCGTCGTCGGTCCCGTACTCCGTGAGATCACGGGCCACCCCGAGCTCACGCGCTATAAGGGCGGCTGGGCCGGCAGCGAGATGTACCCCTCGCTCGTGAGCGAGGAGACGCGCGCCCGAGTCTCGGACGTCGTCCGGCGTTTCTGCGACCGGCTCGCGCAGGAGGGCTACCGCGGCATCCTCGAGGTGAGCACGCTGCTCGACACCGACACCGGCGAGGTCTACCTCGGCGAACTCAACCCGCGCATCAGCGGTTCATCGTCGCACTCGAACCTGCAGGGGCTTTCGACGGCGCCCGGCTCGACGGAAACCCACCCGGCACTGCCGCTCTTCGCGTTCCACGTGCTCGAGCACTCGGGGGCCGATTTCACGCTTGACCTCGACGAGATTCACGCCGAGAGTAGCGCGGCCGTCGCTGGCCAGACCTGGAGCACGCTCGTGATCCAGCACCAGCGCCCGCAGACTGAGCGCACGACCGTGGCGCCCCGCACCGGCCGTTACCGGGTCGGCGCGGGTGGGTCGCTTGAGTTTGTCTCCCCCGACATCGACTGGCAGGAGATCTCCGAGCCGAACGACGCGTTCTGGTTCCGGAGCAGCGGCCCCGGCGAGATCGTGTCGCAGGGCGTCGACATCGGCATGCTGATTACGCGCCGCCGCTCGCAGGAGGAGCATTACGCGCTCACCGAGGGCACGAAGCAGCTCATCCCGTCGATCCTCGGCAAGTACGAGGGCAAGAAGGTTCCGACGATCCAGCGCTACTGGCGCGCGGGTCTCCGCCGCCTCCGCGGCGAGTAATTCGGGGCGGCGTACCCGTCGGCGCCGCGACCAGCCCCTTGGGGTGGTCGGGGCGCCGACGTCGTTAGCGGGTGATCTTGCCGGTGTCGCCGACGGCGACCACGGTCAAGGGCGCGTTCGCGAAGTGCGTCGCGACGGCCTTGATCTCGTCGGCGGTCACCGCTTCGAACCGCTCGAGGGAGGTGTCGAGGTCATAGAACTCCCCGGCGCCGAGCTCGGCACGTGCGAGGCGCCCCATGCGGGTCTCGGTGTCCTCGAGCGCGAGGGCCGACGATCCTGCGATCTGCCCGAGCGAGCGCTCGAATTCCTCATCGGTGATGCCGTCTGCCGCGATCTTGGCGAGCTCCTGCTTGCTGAGCTCGATCACCTGCGCGGTCTTCTCGGGCGCGCTGCCGGCGAAGATTCCGAACAGGCCGGCATCTGAGTAGCTGGCGCCGAACGAATAGGTCGTGTACGCGAGCCCGCGCTTCTCGCGGATCTCCTGGAACAGGCGGCTCGACATACCGCCGCCGAGGACGGAGTTCATCATGCCGAACGCGAAGCGGCGCGGGTCTCCCGCGACGAACCCCGGCGCGCCGAGCAACAGGTTGATCTGCTCGCTTGGGCGCTCGACGGTGACGAAGCTCTCCCCCGCCGTGCGGGTATCGAGGGGTTCCAGGCCGCCGCGCTCCCGGCGCTCAGGGACTCCGGCGCGGTCGGTGTGCCACCGCTCTTCGTGGGATGCGTTGAGCGCGGTGAGCACCATCTCGACGAGCCTGTCGTGGTCCACTGCGCCGGCGGCGGTGACGACGAGCGTCGACGGATCATAGCGGTCACGGTAGTGGCGGTCCACGTCGTCGCGCTTGGCCGCGCGGATCGTGTCGGGGTTGCCGCCGATCGGGCGCCCGAGCGGGTGGTCTTTCAGCACTTCCTCGAAGAAGCGCTCGCTCGCGACGTCGCCGAGGTCGTCGGCGGCCATGGCGAGCTCCTCGAGGATCACGCCCCGCTCCATCTCAAACTCGTCGGCGTCGAGCACCGAGTTCGTGACCATGTCGGCGAGCGAGCCGACCGCGTGCTCGAAGTCCGCGTCGCGCACCTTCGCGTAGTAGCAGGTGTATTCCTTGGCGGTGAGCGCGTTGTGCTCGGCACCGATGCGGTCGAAGCTTGTGGCGATCTCGTAGGCGTCCTGGCTCGGCGTGCCCTTGAAGAGCAGGTGCTCGAGGAAGTGCGTCGAGCCGAGGCTGCCTGGCGCGTCCGTGCGCTCCGCCTGCTCGTCGCGCGAGCCGACGCCAACCCAGAAGCCAACTGTCGCCGAGCGCGCGGCCGGCATGTGCTCGGTCAGGATGCGCAGCCCGCTGGGGTGCACCGTCCGTCGGATCGTTCCGCCGCCAAGCTCAACGGAGAGTTCGGGCAGGTCGAGGGGAAACAGAATGGGTTCGCGCATCACACCAGACTAGCCCGCCGCGGCGGGGAAACCGGTCAGTGCGTCGCGGCGGCACGCGCAACGCTGACGCGCGCCGATCAGGATCAGTTCCCAGGAGCCAGCTCGTCGGCCACGCCGGCCCGCTTCGCGGCTTCGACGAGGCGGAGCATCGACTCGTGGATCCCGGTGAGCTCCTCGACTGTCATGCCGAGTCTGCGCGCCATCTCCGCTGGGACGGCGACCGCCTGCTCGCGCAGCGCCTCACCAGCGTCGGTGAGGGTGATCTCGAGCTTGCGTTCGTCGCTCGTGCTCCGCACGCGCGCGACGAGCCCCTCGCGTTCGAGGCGCTTGACGAGCGGCGAGAGCGTCGACGGTTCCTGGCTGAGCAGCTGGGCGAGGCCGTTGAGCGAGAGCTGCCGGTGCTCCCAGAGCGCGAGCATGACGAGGTACTGCGGGTGCGTGATGCCGAGCGGGTCGAGGACGGGCTTGTACGCCCCAATCACACTTCGCGACGCGACAGAGAGTGCGAAGCACACCTGACGCTCCAGTAGCAGCGGGTCCACGTCATTCATGCTCTCATTGTCGCGCATTTCCCTGGGCTCGCCTATACTTAATTCGCATCGCATTCATTAGCGCACAAATCATTAGTGAGGTAAGTTATGTCTCTCGGCGAATCCGCCCCCGAGAAGCCGGCACAGGAACGCCTGTTCGAGCCGAGCCCGACGCCCCGCATGCCGTTCTCCGAGGTGCTGCTCGTCGTCCTCGCCATGGTGCTCGTCTTCGGCGGGTTCTACATGATGGCCCTCGCGTTCAGCATGCACGAGTGGGCGTTCTGGCTGTTCGGCGGCGGCATCGTCGTCGACGCAATCGGGTTCTGGATCGCGTTCGGGCTCATCCCCAGCCGCGACAAGTAACACCACCCCGGCGCCGCACCCCCCTGCGGCGCCTCCCAACAGCACGGCGCCCGCCGCTTCCCTCTCGGGAGCGACGGGCGCCGTGTGTGTGAAGCGATTACTACTCGGCGTCAGCCTCAGCTGCGGCCTCGGCCGGAGCGTCGGCAGCTGCCTCCTCGATGACGGGCTCGAGCGAGAGCTTGCCGCGATCGTCGACCTTCGTGATCTTCACGAGGATCTTCTGGCCGATCGAGAGCACCTCGTCAACCGACTCGATGCGCTTTCCGCCGACGAGCTTGCGCACCTCGGAGATGTGCAGCAGGCCGTCCTTGCCCGGGAGCAGCGAGACGAACGCGCCGAACGCAGCGTTCTTCACGACCGTACCGAGGTACTGCTCGCCAACCTCGGGGTTCTGCGGGTTCGCGATCGCGTTGACCTGCAGGCGGGCAGCCTCGGCCGACGGGCCATCGACAGCGCCGATGTAGACGGTTCCGTCGTCGTCGATCGAGATGTCGGCGCCGGTCTCGTCCTGGATACCGTTGATCGTCTTGCCCTTGGGGCCGATGAGCTCACCGATCTTGTCGACCGGGATCTGCACGCTGATGACGCGGGGCGCGGTGGGCGCCATCTCGTCGGGAGCGTCGATCGCCTGATCCATGACGTCGAGGATCGCGGTGCGGGCCTCCTTCGCCTGCGCGAGCGCGCCGACGAGCACGTCCGACGGAATGCCGTCGAGCTTGGTGTCGAGCTGCAGCGCGGTGATGAACTCCGAGGTGCCTGCGACCTTGAAGTCCATGTCGCCGAGCGCGTCCTCAGCACCGAGGATGTCGGTGAGGGTCGCGTACTGCGTCTCGCCGTTCACGGTGTCAGACACGAGGCCCATCGCGATGCCCGCGACGGCCGCGCGGAGCGGCACGCCAGCGTTGAGCAGCGACAGGGTCGATGCGCAGACCGAACCCATCGAGGTCGAGCCGTTCGAGCCGAGCGCCTCGGACACCTGGCGGATCGCGTAGGGGAACTCGTCGCGCGCGGGAAGCACGGGAACGAGCGCGCGCTCAGCGAGGAAGCCGTGGCCGATCTCGCGGCGCTTCGGGCTGCCAACGCGGCCGGTCTCACCGGTCGAGTACGGCGGGAAGTTGTAGTGGTGCATGTAGCGCTTGCTCGTGATGGGCGAGAGCGAGTCGATCTGCTGCTCCATCTTGAGCATGTTCAGCGTGGTGACGCCCATGATCTGGGTCTCACCGCGCTGGAAGATCGCCGAGCCGTGCACGCGCGGGATGACCTGCACCTCTGCGTCGAGCGCGCGGATGTCGCGCAGCCCACGGCCGTCGATGCGAGCACCCTCGGTGAGGATCCGCCCGCGGACGATCTTCTTCGTGACCGACTTGTAGGCACCCGAAACCTGGCCGTCTGCCTCGGCGGGGAGCTCCCCTGCCTCAACCTTGGCCGCGATCTGCTCCTTCACGCGCGCCTTCAGTGCGTCGTCCGCGTCCTGGCGCTCCTGCTTGTCAGCGATCTGGTAGATGCCAGCGAGCTCAGTCTCAGCGAGCGCCTCAACCGCAGCGTAGACCTCGTCGGAGTACGGCAGGAAGACCGGGTACTCCTGGACCTCCTTGGCCGACTGCGCGGCGAGCTGCTCCTGCGCCTTGACGAGCTGGGTGAGGAACGGCTTTGCCGCCTCGAGGCCCTGCGCGACGACTGCCTCGTCCGGGCGGGTTGCGCCGCCCTTGATGAGGTTCCACGAATCCTCGGTTGCCTCAGCCTCGACCATCATGATCGCGACATCCTCGGTGCCGTCAGCCTTGGTGACAACGCGGCCGGCGACCATGAGGTCGAAGACGGCGTCCTTCAGCTGCTCGACGTTCGGGAACGCGACCCACTGGTCACCGATGAGCGCGAGGCGCACGCCGGCAATCGGGCCCGAGAACGGCAGACCCGAGATCTGGGTCGACATCGACGCGGCGTTGATCGCGAGCGCGTCGTAGAACTCGCCCGGCGCGATCGACAGCACGGTCACGACGATCTGCACCTCGTTGCGGAGGCCGTCGACGAACGACGGGCGCAGCGGGCGGTCGATGAGACGGCAGACGAGGATCGCCTCGGTCGAGGGGCGCCCCTCGCGACGGAAGAACGAACCGGGGATCTTGCCGGCAGCGTACGAGCGCTCCTCGACGTCCACGGTGAGCGGGAAGAAGTCGAAGTGATCCTTCGGCTGCTTCGAGGCGCTCGTTGCCGAGAGGAGCATGGTCTCCTCGTCGAGGTACGCGGCGACCGCGCCCTGCGCCTGCTGTGCGAGGCGGCCTGCCTCGAAGCGGATGGTGCGCTTGCCGAACTTACCGTTGTCGAGAACGGCCTCGGCGAACTTGATTTCAGGACCCTCCACGGGTACTCCTTACATACGTGAGCGCGCGGGGGCAGTCCGGAAGCGCTGCTGCGCTAACGCGGTGCGATCCGGAGCTGATGTTCAGTAGACGACCGCCCTGGAGATTACTCAGAGAGATCCACCACCGAAGACCAGCCCACCCACCGACGGGCTCGATTCAACATTGACGCGGGGTGATACCCGCATGGCCAGGATAGCATCGGCCCCCTCAGAACGGGCGGAGGATCCCTCGCCGATACACTCGCCGTATGCCTCGATCACGAACTCGGCTCCGGGCGCTCGCCCTCCCGCTGTGCGTGGCAGCTCCGATCGGCGTCGCCGTCGCCCTGAACACGGCCGTTCGGCCGCGCATCGCAGAGCGACTCGGGGGCACGCGCATCACGCACCGCACGACGTTCAAGAGCGCGGACGGCTGGTGGGAGTTCGGCGCTGGGGTTCGCGCAGCGCACCCGGCAGCCACGCGGTTTCTCGAGCTCTCCGATGGCGCGATCGTGATGATCGGGGTGGCGGTGGCGGCGCTCGCCTGCGCGGCGCTCCTCGCGAGCGACCGCCGCACACGGTCCGAGAAACGCGCGAGGGCCCGGTCGGATACATCCGACCGAGCCCCTCGCCGTGAGTAAGTTAGGCGTCGACGACGATCGCGCGCGCCGACTCCGCACCGATCGACTCGGCGAGCGAGTCGACGAGATCCTCAGCGAGCGGGGAATCGATCGTCAGCACCGAGAGCGCCATGCCGCGCTTCTCGTCGCGCGCGATCTGCATGCTCGCGATGTTGATGCCGGCGTCGCCGAGCTTCCCACCGAGCGTCGCGACGATGCCCGGGCGGTCGGTGTAGCTCAGCACGAGCAGGTGCTCGGTGAGCGGCAGCTCGACGTCGTAGCCGTTGACCTCGATGAGCTTCTCGATCTGCTTCGGCCCGGTCAGCGTGCCCGAGACGGACAGCTGCGTGCCGTCGGTGAGCGAGCCGCGGATCGTGATGATGTTGCGGAAGCTCTCGGCGACGGCGTCGGTCGAGAAGCGCACCTCGACGTTGCGCTGCTCGGCGAGCAGCGGAGCGTTCACGTACGACACGGGATCGGAGACGATCTTCGAGAAGATGCCCTTGAGCGCCGCGAGGCGGAGCGCCTCGACGCGATGCTCCGCGAGCTCGCCGTGGACCTCGATGTCGATCGACGCGAGCGCACCGGCGGCGAGCCCAGCGAACACCTGGCCCAGCTTCTCGGTGAGCGGCAGGCCCGGGCGAACGTACTCGTCGATGCCAGCGCCGGCGACGTTCACCGCGTCGGGCACGAGGTCGCCAGCGAGCGCGAGGCGCACTGACTTCGCGACCGCGACCCCTGCCTTCTCCTGCGCCTCGGCCGTCGAGGCACCGAGGTGCGGGGTGACGTTCACGTTCGGCAGGCCGGTGAGCGAGTTGTCGACCGGGGGCTCCTGCACGAAGACGTCGAGCGCCGCCCCCGCGATCTCGCCTGCGGCGAGCGCTTCGGCGAGCGCCCCCTCGTCGATGAGCCCGCCGCGCGCGACGTTGACGACGTACGCGGTCGACTTCATCGCCTTCAGCTGCTCGGCGCCGATCATGCCGAGCGTCTCGGGCGTGCGCGGCATGTGGATCGTCAGGAAGTCCGCACGCTCGACGAGCTCCTCGAGCGAGACGAGCTGCACCCCGAGCTGCTGCGCGCGGGGCGCCGTCACGTACGGATCGAACGCGATGAGCTCGACGCCGAAGGGGCGGAGTCGTTCGGCGACGAGCGCGCCGATGCGGCCGAGCCCGATGATCCCGATTGTCTTCTCGTACAGCTCGGTGCCGGTGTAGGAGGAGCGCTTCCATTCGCCCGCC
This sequence comes from Leucobacter aridicollis, assembly GCF_013409595.1. Lineage (NCBI taxonomy): Bacteria > Bacillati > Actinomycetota > Actinomycetes > Micrococcales > Microbacteriaceae > Leucobacter > Leucobacter aridicollis. Next base: position 2,326,520 of record NZ_JACCBD010000001.1, read on the forward strand.
GAGAGCGAGCCGTGGGCGCGGGGCAGGTGGCGCGCGAGCCCGAGGATGTGCGCGACGGTGAGCTCAGCGGCGCTGATGATGTTCGACGTCGGGGCGTTCACGACCATGACGCCGGCCTGCGTAGCGGCCTTGATGTCAACGTTGTCGAGGCCGACGCCTGCGCGGGCGATGACCTTGAGGTTGGGACCCCAGCCGATCGCCTCACTATCGAGCTGCGTGGCCGATCGCACGAGCACCGCGTCGGCGGTGGCGAGCGCCGATCGGAGCGCGTCACGGTCGGTACCGTCGACGTTCTGCACGTCGAAGTCGGGGCCGAGCGCGGCGATAGTGGCGGACGAAAGTTCTTCGGCGATCAGCACGACCGGCTTTGTCACGAGTGGTTCCTTCGGCATAGTTGAAGCGTCACATGTTGAGGCGCAAGAGCGCGGATCCCCAGTCTACTGCTCGAATATGCGCGCGCTTTCACGTGTGGCGCCGCGTGACGCTCGGCTCGCGCGCCACGCCGCCGGCCCCGCGCGCAATTTCTCGCCGTCGCACCGCCGCTCACGCTTACGATGGTGTCGTGTCTCTCAGCCTCCGCAAGCTCCTCCAGAACCCGTCGCTCCATCTCAACCTGATCGTTGGCGGCGAGGAGGGCACGACTGACGAGCAGGCGCTCGACCGGGACTTCGAGTGGCTGCACGCGACGGACATGGTCGATCCGACGCCGTTCCTGGGGCCGGCCGAGGTGATCCTCACCCTCGGCTGGCAGTTCCCCGTGACGGAGGCCGCCGACCCCGCGATCCCCGAGGTGCGGGTCTCCCCCGCCCGGCTCGACCGGGTCTATGAGGACTACGTCGCCCTCGTCGCCGCCCACGGCGTGATCGGGATCGGGTTCGGGAGCGACGTGCTCCACCGCGGCGTGCCGCACCCGCTCGCTCAGGCGTGCCGGCGGCACGGCCTCATCCTGTTCGAGGTGCCATACGAGATCTCGTTCATGGACATTCTGCAGGAGGCTTCACGCGTGCTGCAGCGCGACCAGACCGAGCGCTACGGCCGTTCCCTGCGCGCGCAGAAGGCAATCGCGAACGCCGCGACGCGGCGCGACGGGCTCAGCGCGACGCTGCGCGAGACTGCCAGGCAGTTGGGGTGCGGCGTCGCACTCTACGACCCGCTCGGCCATCCGGTGATCGTGATCGACGCTCCCGACGGGAGGCGCCTCTCGGAGCCGAAGCTCACCGCGATCGTGCAGGAGACGCTCGCGGGCGGCCAGCGCTTCCGGTCGGCGCAGGTCACCACCGAGGTCGAAGCGATCCTGCAGCTGCTCGGGGAGCCTGGCGAGCCCAGCGGGATGCTCGTGCTCACGCTGAGCCAGGCCTTCGACGATGTCTCACGCAACGTGCTATCGAGCGTGCTCGCGCTCGTGAGCGTCTCCCTCGAGCAGAACCAGGCGCTCGAGCGGCTGCACTCGACGCTGCGCGATGCGCTGCTGCAGCTGGTGCTCTCGGGCAACGTCGGCGTCACCTCCCACATCGTTGAGAGCGTCTGGCGGCCGCTCCCCCAGGTCCCCCTCGTGACTGTCATCGGGGTGCCGCGCGATGTCGAGACGGCGCGGGTCCTTCCGGCGCTCGAGGCGCTGCAGCTCCAGGAGGATCTCGGGATCTTCTTCGCCCAGTACCGCGGCGATCTTGCGGTGCTCGCACACGAACGCGACGCCGATCGGGTCATCGCCCATCTCGAGACGTTCCCGCTCACGCTTGGGAGGTCACGCTGTGACCGCTGGGAGGGCCTCGCGCTGGCGCTTGACGAGGCCAAGAAGGCCGCCGAGTTCGGCATGCGGCGGGAGTCTGCCGGCGTGACCGCGTTCCCCGACATCTGGCGCGAGGGTGTCTCCGACCTCATCGATTCGTCGGAGGCTGCGCACGTCGCTCGCAGGCTGCTCGGGCCCGTCACCGCGCACGATGCCGAACACGGCGCCGAGCTCCTCACGACGCTCCGCGTCTGGCTCGGCCACCACGGGCGCCCCCTGCCAGCCGCCAGGGAGCTCGGCGTGCACAGGCACACGCTTGGAGTGCGCCTGCAGCAGATCTCGGTGCTGACGGGAACCGATCTCGAGGATTTCCAGGTTCGGGCGGAGCTCGCGCTCGCGCTGCGCTACCTGCAGGGCTGATCCCGGTCGGCGAACCGTCGACATTTCGGCAGCTCATTCGACACTTTGCCAACGGCTGCGCAGCCGGATAGGCGACAATGCGGCGATTTGGCCGCACAACATGCGCAAACTGTCGAATGCGCGCGCGTCGCTGATTCCGCATGCTTGAGTGTGGCCGCCATCGGCCCCACCGCAAAGGAGCGATGAATGACAAAACTCAAGCGAAGTCTCGGCTTCGGCGCCGCCTACGCGGCATCAACAGGACTCGTGGTGTCCGGCACCGCGATGGTCTCCCTCGGCAACGGGTTCGGCACGGGCGGGCTCGCGTTCGCGATCCCCGCCTTCATCGGCCTCATCATCATCACGATGGTCGCGATCTCCTACGGCGAGCTCGCGTCGATGCTGCCCGGCGGCGGCATGGTCGGCGAGTACACGCTGCCCGCGCTCGGCCGGCTCCCCGCGATCCTCGCGGTACTCGGCGGATACCTCGTGCTTGTCTCCGCCGACGGCGGCACCCAGCTCATGGTCGCCGGAGACTCGTTCGAAAGCCTCACCGGCTTCCCCGCCGCGGCATTCTCCTTCATCCTGCTCGCGATCCTGCTCGTCCTGAACATCTCGGGCGTCGACATCTTCGCGCGCGTACAGATCCCCGTCGTCTTCGGCCTCATGGGCATCCTCGCGATCATGGGGCTCGCCGGCGTGTTCGGCTTCACGAGCCAGACCCCCGTCGACAATCCCGTACTCAACACCGACTGGGGCACACTCGCCTCGATGGGCGCCGTCGCGATCTGGCTCTACATCGGCATGGAGTTCGTTGCTCCGCTCGCCGAGGAGGTCAAGAAGCCGTGGAAGACGATCCCGGCAGCGATGATCGTCGGCGTCTGCACCATCTTCGTCGTCGATGTGCTCTTCGGGTGGGGCGCGACGCGCTTCGCCGACCTCGCCGAGATGGCAAGCTCGTCGATCCCGCACGTCGTCGGCGCGACCGCAATCTTCGGCGCCGCCGGCGGCGTCATCATGACCGTCGTCACGATCCTCGCGTCGTTCTCGACAGGCAACTCCTACCTCGCGGCGATCCCGCGCATGCTCTACGGCCTCGCCAACGAGGGCCTGCTGCCGAAGTGGCTAGCCAAGGTGAGCCGACGCACGCGCGTGCCGTGGGCCGGGATGCTCGTCACCGCGGCGTGCATGGCGTCCGTGCTGCTGTACTCGACGTTCGCGGAGGGCGGGATCGAGCTGATCCTGAACCTCATCAGCATCGCCTGCACGACCTGGCTGTTCAGCTACATCATCGCGCAGATCGACGTGATCGTGCTCCGCAAGCGCTACCCGAACGCGCGGCGCCCCTTCAAGACGCCGTTCTACCCGCTGCCGCAGATCCTCGGCATCGCGTCGTGCGTCTACCTCATCGTGTTCATCGTCCCAGACATGAGCCAGCGCATCGTCATCTGGTCGAGCGCGGCCATCATCCTCGGCGCGATCGCACTGTTCGCCGTGATCTGGCTGAAGCGCAACCGGCTCCCGCTCTTCACCCCGACCGATCTCACGCACACGCAGAACAACATCGTCGTGCGCTCGGAGAGCCTCGACGACGACGAGTTCGACTCCCCGCTCGCCGCCCCCGCCGCGCTACAGCGCGAGACCGACGGCGACGTGCGATGACGACCGCACGCGTGCGCAAGCACCCGCTCGCGGGGTCGGGGCCGATCGTCGATCGGGCCAGGGCAGCCCTCGCGCGAACCGCGACCGAGTTCGGCGAGGTCATCGCCAGCGACCAGACAACTGTCACGGCCCGCACCGCGGACGGCGTCGACGTCACGCTGAGCTACGAGGGAGGCAACTTCGTGTTCTCGCGGGTCTACAACCTCACGCTCTCGGTCGCCCTTCCGGCCGAGTCCGACGTGCCGACCGGGCTGAAGCTCTCGCACCGCGCCCGGAGCGGCCCGCAGTTCGTGCGGGCGGCCGCTGCGGCAGGCGGCGCGCTCGCCTCGCGACTCGCGGCGCTGCACCGTTCCGTCGGCGACAAGCTGCGCGGCGTCGACCTCGTCGCCGCGACGGTGTCGGGCCCGCGCACCTCGCGCACGCTCACGCTCACCCCGATGGGCGGCTCCTACGTGTGGGTGCTCATTCCGCCGGTGTTTAAGGCAACGGCGTTCCCCGCAGGCGAGCCCGAGCGACTGCTCGACATCGTCCGCGCGCTCCGCAACTGGTCCCCCCTCTCAGTCTGATTCACTCGAAAGGATCACCATGATCACCATGAACGCGGCCGTCTTCGTCGGCCCGAACGAGCCCCTCGAGCTCCGCGAGCTCACGATCCCCTCGGAGCCCGGCCCGCAGGAGGTGCTCGTGCGGCTCGCAGCGTCGGGCGTCTGCCACTCCGACCTGCACGCGCTCGACGGCGACTGGGAGACCCCGGCGCCGCTCGTGCTCGGCCACGAGGGCGCGGGAGTCGTCGTCGCCGTCGGATCCGAGGTGACCGGGCTCGAAGCCGACGACCACGTGATCCTCTCGTGGACGCCCTCCTGCCAGAAGTGCGAGTTCTGCGTCTCGGGCCGCCCCGTGCTGTGCCAGCTCGCGAACGAAACGGCCTACCAGCATGTCTTCTTCGACGGCAAGCCACGCCTGCGTGACGGCGACGAAGACGTGCGGAGCTTCCTCGCGGTCGGCTCGTTCGGCGAGTACGCGATGGTGCCGGCGTCGGCGGCGATCAAGATCCGTCGGGACGCCCCGCTCGCGCAGGCCGCCCTCGTCGGGTGCGCCGTGACCACCGGCATCGGCGCCGTCACGAACACGGCCGGCGTCGAGCCAGGCAGCACCGTGCTCGTGGTCGGCTGCGGCGGCGTCGGGCTGAACGTCGTGCAGGGCGCCCGCCTCGCCGGCGCCAAGCAGATCATCGTCGCGGACGTGAGCGCCGAAAAGCTCGAGCTCGGGCGAACCTTCGGCGCGACGCACACCATCAACAGCCGCGAGGTCGACCTCGTCGAGACCGTCATGGCGCTCACCGACGGGCGCGGCGTCGACTACGCGTTCGAGGCGATCGGCCTGCCCTTTACAATCGAAGCCTGCTACGAGGCGATCCGCCGCGGCGGCACGGCCGTCGTCGTCGGCCAGGTGGCGGACGGCGTGAAGATCTCGATCGACCCGTTTGTCATGAGCGACCAGGAGAAGCGCCTGATCGGCTCAAACTACGGGTCGAGCCGGCAATCGATCGACTTCCCAAAGATCATCGACCTCTACATGGAGGGCCGAGTCGACCTTGACTCCATGGTGACTGACCGCATTCCGCTCAGCGGCGTGAACGAGGCGTTCGCCGAGATGCGCAAGGGCCGCGGCATTCGCACGGTCATCGAGTACGACGCCTAGGGGCCCGGGCTCCCGGTTGGCCACGACCCGGCCGAAACCGCACGCACCCTCCGAGACCGCACGGCTTTCACTTAGAAAGCAGGCGGTCTCGGAGGGTGCGTGCGGTTTGGTGCGTCAGCGGCCAGGCGCGGCGGCCCAGGCGCGGCAGCCCAGGCGCGGCAGCCCAGGCGCGGCGGCCCAGGCGCGGCGGTCCATGCGCTAGGAGATGAGGTGCATGATCTCGAGCTGCACCGCAGCCGCGACGCACAGCCCGGTCGCGAGCAGCAACACGCGCACCCACGCCGGCCGGCCGCGGGCGACGATGAGTGACACGATCAGCGCGCCAATCGGCACGAAGATGGCAAGCCCGAGCAGCGTCCACGGCAGCGGCCCGAGCGCCTCACCCAGGAAGGTCGACATCCCCATGAGGTTCCCAATGCCCGCGACGACGGCGTACGCGTAGAGGGCAAGGATCACCACGGCCGCGACCCATGCAGAAACAAGCTTCGCGTTCACAGGGCGGCTCCGCTCAGAAAGACCATCGGCAGTGGGAAGGTGACGACGAGCCCGATGACGAGTGCGAGCACGAGCTTGCGAGTCTGCGTGCGTGCGAGGACCAGGGCCGAGATGAACCAGAACACGGGCGCGAGCGGGGCGATCCAGAACACGATCTGCTGGAGCACGCCGCCCATCGAGCCGCTGCCTGCGGCGACGGCCGCGTTCACGTCGGCGTAGTACTGGGCCCAGCTCATCCACACCCACGCGTAGAGCATGAACAGGCCGCCAGAGAGCCCGAGCAGCACGACGGTGAGGTTGCTCATCTGCTTCGGCCTCGCGTCGGGCTCGCTCGCGTCGTCCGCGTCGCCCCGCTCAGACGCCGTCGCGGCGGGGATGACCGGTTCGACCGGTTCTGGGATACTCGGGGCCGCTTCGACGGTCCACCCGCTTTGCAGGGCGCTCTCGCGCTCCTCGCCACTTCCGGTTCGCATGCCTTCAATGTTATCGAGCTTCGGCGCCCGCCTTCTGGGAACCGCACCCATCGCCGAAGTACTTCGCCCGCAAACCTTCAAGCCGTGTGCACCGGCATTAACTTCACCCCGCAAATCCGTTGCAAATTCGTCATCGGCGAAACGCCGCCACCGGGCTACACTTAAAGCGACTTCATAGAAATGTCGACAAAGGAATAGCACCACCGTGGTTGAACCCAAAAAGAATGCGTCCGGCAAGGCCGCGGCATCAGCAGAGTCCCCAGCAGCAGCGTCCTGGACGCCGACCGCAACCGCAAAGGCGAAGGCGACCCAGTTCAGGTGGATCGCCGCGATCCTCTGGGCAATCGCCATCGCGCTTGAGGCCGTCTCGATTTTCTGGCTGCTGCGTCAGCGCGAGTTCGTCGGCGAGGACGGCACCCTCGTCCGCAACCAGGACACGGGCCTGCTCGAGCAGCAGAATGCGACCGCGGTGTTCCCACAGTGGGCGTTCGTCACGCTGATCATCGCCCTCGTAGTCATCGCGGCGCTCGCAATCACCGGCTCGGTGCTGTGGAAGAAGGCGAACCGACTCGACCCCGCGCGCCAGTCCGAGACCGTGAAGTTCTTCGTACAGAACCAGCTGGGCGCGATCATCGCGATCATCGCGTTCCTCCCGCTCATCATCCTGATCTTCACGAACAAGGACATGGACGGCAAGCAGAAGGGCATCGCCGGCGCGATCGGCATCGTGCTCGCGCTCGCCGCAACGGCCCTCGGCATCGACTACAACCCGGCATCGGTCGAGAAGTACGACGCAGACCAGTCGACAGTCATCCATCTGCTCGGCCAGGACGAGGTCGTCTGGGTCGACGGCGGCTCGGTCTACCACGTGTGCGAGAACGTCTCCGACATTCAGACAGGCTCCGACAAGCGCACCGGCACGACCGCCGAGGCCGTCGAGGCCGGCAAGCAGCGCCTCACCCTGAAGTTCGCGAGCGAGCTGCAGAAGTGCGGCCTGAACGTTCCCGAGAACGCGTCCGATATCGAGGCCGCGCTCAAGGAGATTCAGGGCGGCGCGACCGACGTCACGCTCCCGGCCCCCGAGTGGGCGAACCCGAGCGACGCGCCGATCGTCATCGAGAACGCTCCCGCAGCATAGTCTCGAACGCATAGACGCCGCGTGGCCTCGGGGATTCCCGGGGCCACGCGGCGTTTTAGGATGGACAGATGACCGCGCACCGTTTCGACCTCGCCACGATCGGCGCCGGCCTTCCCGTCGCGCAGGCAGCGGCAGAAATCGAGGCGGCGCTCGCGACGGGTGCGGCAGTCATCACCGCCCCGCCAGGCACGGGCAAGACGACCTTCGTGCCGGCGCTCGCCGCGAACGTCGTCGCGCGGCTCACGCCCGCGGGAGACAAGCCGCAGGTGACGCTCCTCAGCCAGCCGCGCAGGGTGGCGGTCCGGGCGGCGGCGCGGCGGCTCGCCGCCCTCGACGGGAGCCCGCTCGGCGGCCCGGTCGGCTTCACCGTGCGCGGCGAACGCAGCGTCGGCGACGACACCGTGGTCGAGGCGCTCACCCCGGGCGTGCTGCTTCGGCGGCTCCTGTCAGATCCGGCGCTGGACGGCGTCGGAGCGGTCATCCTTGACGAGGTCCACGAGCGCTCAGTCGACAGCGACATGCTGCTCGGGATGCTCGCCGAGGTCCGTGAGCTCAGACCAGAGCTCATCGTCGTCGCGATGTCGGCGACGCTCGATTCGACCGTTACCGCCGAGCACCTCGCGGCCGCGGTTGTCGACGTCCCGTCGCCGCTGCATCCGCTGTCCGTGGAGTACGCTCCCTCGCCGAGCCAGCGCCTCGATGACCGCGGGGTGAGCCGAGATTTCCTCGCGCACGTCGCCGATCTCGCCGTCGCGGAGCAGGCCGCCTCGGGCAGCGACGCGCTCGTGTTCCTCCCGGGCGCGTGGGAGGTCGACGAGGTCGTCCGGCTCGCCCGTGGCCGGGCCGCAGATCTCGGATCGGGCACGGTCGAGATCCTTCCGCTGCACGGCAGGCTCCCCGCACGCGATCAGGATCGGGCCGTCTCCGGCCGGCTCCCCCACGACGCCCCGCGAATCATCGTGAGCACCGCGCTCGCCGAGAGCTCGCTCACGGTGCCAGGTCTCCGGCTCGTCATCGATGCAGGCCTCTCCCGCGAGGCCCGGCGGGACCAGGCGCGAGACATGACCGGCCTCGTGACCGTGAGCGCGTCGCGCGCGAGCGCCGAACAGCGGGCGGGTCGAGCCGCGCGCGAGGGCGCGGGCCGGGCGATCCGCGCGTACTCGGAGACGGATTTCGCCCGCATGCCGGCGGCTGTGACTCCCGAGATCCTGTCTGCCGATCTCACCGACGCCGCGCTGCTGCTCGCCGCCTGGGGCACCCCGGGTGCCGCGGGCCTGCGCCTGACAACGCCGCCGCCGCGGGCCGCGATGGCACGGGCGCTGGAAACGCTCCGGACGCTCGAACTGACCGACGCGAACGACCGGGTCACGGCGCTCGGATCGCGGGTCGCGAGTCTCCCGTTCGGCGTGCGCGAGGCCCGCGCACTGCTCGCGGGGGTGCACGACGTCCGCGATCCTGATCGCGTTGGCGAGACCGTCGCCGCGTTCTCCGGTGACTATCGCGCGAGCGACGCCGATCTCGCGGGCCTCTTGCGTGGCCTCCGCAGCGGGCGCCAGCCGGGCGCGGACCGCTGGCGCCGGGAAGCGAAGCGCCTCGCGAGGATCGCGGCCGACGAACTGCGCGGCTCCCGTGAGACGCCCGGTGGCGCGGCCTCGGACGGAGCAAGCGCCGGTCGCATCACCGCGCTCGCCCGGCCCGAGTGGATCGCCAGGCGGACGGGCGAGCACTCCCGCAGCTACCTGTTCGCGAGCGGCACCCGCGCCGCGCTCCCCGACGGCAGCCCGCTCGTTGCCTCCGAGTGGATCGCGGTGCGCGAGGTGCAGCGCGCCGAGGGGCGAGCGGCGGACGGCACCGGCGCAGTGATCCGCCTCGCCGCCGCGATGACCGCGGAGGACGCCGCGGAGATCGGTGGAACGCTGCGGTCGCGCACGCGGGTCGCCAGGTTCGATGACGGCAGGGTGCGGGTGCGCGAGGAGGATCGGCTCGGCGCGATCCTGCTGTCGGCGAGCCCCGCGTCGCCCCGCCCCGAGGACGCCGGCCCCGCGTTCGCCGCCCACCTGCAGGAGGCCGGACTCGCGGCGCTCACCTGGACTGACGCGGCCCGGCACCTGCGCGCCCGGCTCGCGCTCCTGCATCGCGAGCTCGGCGAGCCCTGGCCGGACGTCACGGACCGGGCGCTCCTCGACACCATCACAGACTGGCTCGGCCCCGACCTCGCAAGGTTAAGCCCGAAGGCGTCGCTCGCGGCCCTTGACGTCACCGGTGGGCTCCGCAGGCTGCTCCCCTGGCCGGAAGCCGTGCGGCTCGACGAGCTCGCGCCCGAGCGTCTCCCCGTCCCGTCGGGCTCCACTGTTGCCATCGACTACGCGGAGGCGCTCGACGGCGACGGCCGCCCGATCGTCGCAGTGAAGCTCCAGGAGGTCTTCGGACTCGGAGACACTCCCCGACTCGTCGGCGGGCGCGTGCCCGTGCTGTTTCACCTGCTCTCCCCCGCACGCCGGCCGCTCGCGGTGACCGGCGACCTCGCCTCCTTCTGGAACGGCCCCTATCAAGACGTGCGTCGCGAGATGCGGGGCAAATACCCGAAGCATCCGTGGCCGGAGGACCCGTGGGCTGCCGAGGCGACCGCACGCACGAAGCGGGCCATGGGGCGCTGAGCCCCGTCACAGCACACAGCCCCGGGAAGCGATGCTTCCCGGGGCTGTGTTCGTCAGCCGTTCGGCCGCGTCGTACTTAGCGCGCTGCGCTGCCGTCGACGTAGTCCGAGTCCTGCTGCTGCCATGCGAAGAGCTTGCGGAGCTCGACGCCGGTCTTCTCGATCGGGTGCGACTCCTCCTTCTCGCGGAGCGCGGTGAACTCGGGTGCGCCCGCGTCCTGGTCCTCGATGAAGCGCTTCGCGAACGCGCCGTCCTGGATGTCCTTGAGGACGCCCTGCATGCGCTCCTTCACGCCTGCGTCGATGACGCGGGGGCCCGAAACGTAGTCGCCGAACTCAGCGGTGTCCGAGATCGACCAGCGCTGCTTGGCGATGCCGCCCTCCCACATCAGGTCGACAATGAGCTTGAGCTCGTGAAGCACCTCGAAGTACGCGATCTCGGGCTGGTAGCCAGCCTCGGTGAGCACCTCGAAGCCTGCCTGCACGAGGTGGCTGGTGCCACCGCAGAGCACAGCCTGCTCGCCGAAGAGATCGGTCTCGGTCTCCTCGGTGAAGGTCGTCTTGATGACGCCCGCGCGGGTGCCGCCGATTGCCTTCGCGTACGACTTCGCCGTCTCCCACGCGGTGCCCGACGCGTCGACCTCGACTGCAATGATGTCGGGGATGCCGCGGCCGGCCTCGAACTCGCGGCGCACGGTGTGGCCGGGAGCCTTCGGGGCGACGAGGATGACGTCGACGCCAGCCGGGGCCTCGATGTAGCCGTAGCGGATGTTGAAGCCGTGAGCGAAGGCAAGCGTCTTGCCCTCGGTCATGTGCTGAGCGACGTGATCGTTGTAGATGCCACGCTGGTGCTGGTCGGGCGCGAGCAGCATGATGACGTCAGCCCACTCTGCCGCGTCTGCCACGTTCTTCACCGCGAAGCCAGCCTCTTCGGCCTTCTGGATCGACTTAGAGCCGTCCTTCAGCGCAATGACGACCTCGACGCCCGAGTCGCGGAGGTTCATCGCGTGCGCGTGTCCCTGCGAGCCGTATCCGACGATGGCAACCTTCTTGCCCTGAATGATCGACAGGTCTGCATCGCTGTCGTAGTACATTTCAGCCACTGGCCGTTCTCCTTTGTTGTGTGGTGTATGAAACTGTGAAATCTGGTGCAGCCCCGGGCGACGCCGGGACCGCGCGGCTAAACCTTGAAGACGCGCTCGGAAATCGACTTCGAGCCGCGGCCCATAGCGATGAGGCCCGACTGTGCGATCTCCTTGATCCCGTACGGCTCAAGCACGCGCAGGAATGCCTCGATCTTGCCGGAGTCGCCCGTCACCTCGATCGTGAGCGCCTCGGGCACGACGTCAACGACGCGTGCCCGGAACAGGCTCACGGCTTCGAGCACGTGCGACCGCGTCTGGTTGTCGGCGCGCACCTTGATGAGCACGTGTTCGCGCTGCACCGAGTTGCTCGCGTCGAGCTCCACGATCTTGATGACGTTGACGAGCTTGTTCAGCTGCTTGGTGACCTGCTCGAGCAGCACCTCGTCTTCGTCGACGACGACGGTGATCCGCGAGAGGCCGTCCATCTCCGTCGGACCGACGGCGAGCGACTCGATGTTGAAGCCGCGCCGAGCGAACAGCCCTGCGACGCGGGTCAGCAGGCCAGGCTTGTCCTCGACGAGGAGGCTGAGTACGTGACGAGCCATGATTACTCTTCCTCCCACTCGGGGGCTTGCTCAAGGACATACTGAATGTCACTGTTCGACGTGCCCTGGCGGACCATCGGCCACACCATCGCGTCGGCGCTCACGACGAAGTCGATCACCACAGGACGATCGTTGGTCTCAAGCGCGAGCTTGATCGCGGCGTCGATCTCGTCTTCCTTCTCCACGCGGATCGCGAGGCAGCCGTACGCTTCGCCAAGCTTCACGAAGTCGGGCACGCGCTGCGACCCGTGGCCCGTGTTCAGCTCGGTGTTCGAGTAGCGGCCGTCATAGATGAGGGTCTGCCACTGGCGCACCATGCCAAGCGAGGAGTTGTTGATGACCGCGACCTTGATCGGGATGTTGTTCACGACGCAGGTCGCGAGCTCCTGATTGGTCATCTGGAAGCAGCCGTCGCCGTCGATCGCCCAGACCGTGCGCTCGGGCTCGGCGACCTTCGCGCCCATGGCGGCTGGGACTGCGTAGCCCATCGTGCCGGCGCCGCCGGAGTTCAGCCAGGCGTTCGGGCGCTCGTACTTGATGAACTGAGCGGCCCACATCTGGTGCTGGCCAACGCCCGCCGCGTAGATCGCCTCGGGGCCGGTGAGCTCGCCGATCCGCTGGATGACGTGCTGCGGCGACAGCAGGCCGTCGCTCGTCTCGGCGTACCCGAGCGGGTAGGTCTCCTGCAGGCCGCGCAGGCGGTCCCACCAGGCGGTCGTATCCGCGAAATCGCGCCCGAGCTTCGCGGTCGACACCGCGGCGATGAGGTCGGAGATGACATCTGCAGCGTCGCCAACGATCGGCACATCTGCCGCGCGAATCTTGCCGATCTCGGCGGGATCGATGTCGGCGTGGATGACCTTCGCATCGGGTGCGAACAGCGCCGCCTTGCCAGTCACCCGGTCGTCAAAGCGCGCGCCGAGCGTGATGAGGAGGTCGGACTCCTGCAGCGCGAGCACCGCCGGAACGGTGCCGTGCATGCCGGGCATCCCGAGATGCTGCGGGTGCGAGTCGGGGAACACGCCGCGCGCCATCAGCGTGGTGACGACGGGGGCGCCAACGAGCTCTGCGAGCTGCTTGAGCTCCTCGGCCGCGCCGGCGCGGCCCACGCCGCCGCCGACGTAGAACACGGGGCGCTGCGCCTCCGCGATGAGCTCGGCCGCGGCCTGGATCTGCTTGCTGTTCGCCTTCGTGATCGGGCGGTAGCCGGGCAGCTCGACGCGCGGGTCCCAGACGAAGTCGACCTCGCCCTCCTGCGCGTCCTTCGTGATGTCGACGAGCACGGGGCCGGGGCGTCCGGTCGACGCAAGGTGGTACGCGGCGGCGATCGCGGCCGGCACCTCCTCCGCAGTCTTCACGAGGAAGGAGTGCTTGGTGATGGGCATCGTGATGCCCATGATGTCGGCCTCCTGGAACGCGTCGGTGCCCATCAGGTGCGAGAACACCTGGCCGGTGATCGCAAGCAGCGGCACCGAATCCATGTACGCGTCGGCGATGGCGGTGACGAGGTTCGTCGCGCCGGGGCCCGACGTTGCGATTGCGACGCCGACCTTGCCGGACGCTGCGGCATAGCCCTCCGCGGCATGGCCGCCGCCCTGCTCGTGGCGCACGAGGACGTGACGGAGGTGCTCATCCCCCATCAACGTGTCGTAGAGCGGGAGGACGGCGCCGCCGGGGAGACCGAAGACATCGGTGACCCCAAGCGCGTCAAGGCTGCGGACTACAGCCATCGCGCCGGTCATGCGTTCGCCGCGGGCAGGCGGCTCCCCTGTTTGACGTTGAATAGCGTTCGACTCGAGGGTCATTCTTTGCTTTCTTACGGTGGTGGATGAGCGCGGACCATAGACGACCCGGCGCAAGACGAGTGTGGGAACTAGCCGGTGATGGCACCCTCAGATGCCGAATGCACGAGCTTCGCGTACTTTGCGAGCACTCCTCGCGTATAGCGCGGAGGAAGCGGGGCCCAGTTCGCACGTCGGGCCTCAAGCTCAGCGGGGTCTACCAGCAGATCGAGCGTCTGTGCCGCGATGTCAACCCGAATCAGGTCACCGTCGTGCACGAGCGCCACTGGGCCTCCATCCGAGGCCTCAGGCGCGATGTGGCCGATACACAGGCCGGTTGTGCCGCCCGAGAATCTGCCGTCCGTCAATAGTAGTACATCTTTTCCGAGGCCCGCGCCCTTGATCGCGCCAGTAATCGCAAGCATCTCGCGCATGCCCGGGCCGCCCTTGGGGCCCTCGTAGCGAATGACGACGATGTCGCCCTTGCCGATCTTGCCCTCGGTGAGCGCGTCCATCGCGGCGCGCTCACGCTCGAACACCCGCGCCGGGCCTTCGAAGACGTCGGCGTCAAATCCCGCGGTCTTCACCACGGCGCCCTCGGGAGCAAGCGTGCCGTGCAGGATCGTCAGGCCGCCGGTTGCGTGAATCGGGTCGTCGAGGTGGTGGATGACCTTGCCGTCGATGGGGTCTGGGTTGAGTTCCGCGAGGTTCTCGGCCATGGTCTTACCGGTGACCGTGAGCGCATCGCCGTGCAGCAGGCCCGCGTCGAGCAGGGCCTTCAGCACGACGGGGACGCCGCCCTGACGGTCGATATCGGCCATGACGTACTGACCGAACGGCTTCATGTCGGCGAGGTGCGGGACCTTCGCGCCGATGCGGTTGAAGTCCGCGAGCGTGAGGTCGACCTCGGCCTCGCGCGCAATCGCGAGCAGGTGCAGCACCGCGTTCGTTGACCCGCCGTAGGCCATGAGGAGCGTGATCGCGTTCTCGAACGCTTTCTTCGTGAGGATGTCGCGCGCGGTGATGCCCTTGGCGATCATGTTCACGACGGCCTCGCCCGAGCGATGCGCGAAGTAGTCGCGGCGGCGATCGTACGAGGGCGGAGCCGCCGACCCCGGAAGGCTCATACCGAGCGCTTCTGCGATCGACGCCATCGTGTTCGCGGTATACATGCCGCCGCACGCGCCCTCGCCCGGAACGATCGCGCACTCGATGCGCTTCAGGTCCTCTTCGCTCATCGTGCCGGCCTTGCAGGCGCCGACGGCCTCGAAGGCGTCGATGATCGTGACTTCCTTCTCCGTACCGTCGGTGAGCTTCACCCAACCGGGCGCAACGGATCCCGCGTAGAGGAAGACCGACGCGAGATCGAGCCTGGCGGCAGCCATGAGCATGCCCGGCAGCGACTTGTCACAACCGGCGAGCAGCACGGAGCCGTCGAGCCGCTCCGCCATCATCACGGTCTCGACGGAGTCCGCGATGACCTCGCGCGACACGAGCGAGAAGTGCATGCCCTCGTGACCCATCGAGATGCCGTCGGACACGGACACCGTGCCGAACTGCAGGGGGTATCCCCCGCCGGAGTGCACGCCCTCCTTGGCGCCCTGCGCGAGCCTGTCGAGGCTGAGATTGCACGGGGTGATCTCGTTCCACGAGCTCGCGATCCCGATCTGGGGCTTGTCCCAGTCTTCGTCCCCCATACCGACAGCGCGAAGCATGCCGCGCGCTGCGGCCTTTTCGATACCGTCGGTAACGTCGCGACTGCGCGGCTTCATATCGATAGTTGACTTCTCTGCCATGAACTCATCCTACGCCCTGGCAGATTCCCGAAGCGGGACGTACAACGAAAGCGGGCGCCCGGGGTGAACCCCCGGGCGCCCGCTTTCGTGACGGCGTTGCTCGGCTACTTCCCGAGTGCCGGCAGCACCGTGAACGGAAGCGCAAAGCCGATCGTCGTGAGGACGAGCCCGCCGATGAACAGGAAGAGTTCGTTGCTTGCACCGATCGCCGGGTTGAAGCCGTAGCTTGCGAGCACGATGCCACCCATCGAGAGCACAAACGAAAGAATAAAGACGATTGCGGTGACAGCGCTCACCGAGCCCTGTGAGCTCTCCTCGAACAGACCCTCGCTCTGCTTTGCCATGTCTTCTCAATTCCTCCGTGGTGTGGTGATGAAGCGCAGTCCTGCGCGATACCCCCAGCGTATCCTAGACGCGCGGCGAAGCCCACCGCCCAGCCTGCAGCCGTTAGGGTGGAATCGAACGCCCACACGGCGATCCACCCGTTTATCGTCATCCCGCAGAGGAGGTGCCGCATGGCTCGGCAGCGTATCGAGGTCGGTAAGTACCTCACGAATATCGGCGTCCTTGGCGCAGCGGCAGGCGTCGTCTCAACGGCTCGCCGCACGAGCACGATGCCCCACGACTGGCGTCGGTTCATCGTCTGGGGCGTCTGGGCAGCTGGCCTCGTGCTCGCGATCTCGAGCGTCGCCATGCAGGAGCGGGACGAGGAGTATGGCGTGGAGTAGCCCACGCCGGTCCGCAAACATCTCCTTGCCTTTCGGGCGCAAGGTGCGATAGTTTTCAGCGGTTAGGTGTGTCGGGAAGTCTGGTCGACGTCATGTTCGAGCAACCCCACACACGAGGAGTCTTCAATGGCGAATCCCACCCCTGAAACACCAATCTCTCACGATCCGTCCGCACGGAGTCAGCGCCGCCAACGCAGGCGGCTATTCGCGTACCTGAGCAGGCGCGAGATCGTCAGGATCAATCGTCTGCTGCGCCGGGAGTTCGTCGGCGGCCTCATCATCATGATCGCGGCGCTCGTCGGCTTCATCGCCGCGAACAGCCCGATCGCCGACTGGTTCCTCGGGCTTCGCGAGTTCAAGATTGGCCCCGAGGCGCTCGGACTGCACATGAGCGTGAGCCATTGGGCCTCCGACGGCCTGCTCGCGATCTTCTTCTTCATGGTCGGGCTCGAGCTCAAGCGCGAGTTCGTCGAGGGCGATCTGAGGTCGCCACGCACCGCCATCGTGCCCGTCGCCGCGGCCTTCGGCGGCGTCGCCTTCCCTGCCGCGATCTACCTCGCCGTCAATGCTGGCACCGACACGGCGCACGGCTGGGCGATCCCGACCGCGACGGACATCGCCTTCGCGGTTGCCGTGCTCGGCCTGATCGCGCCCCGCATTAACCCGGCGCTTCGCATGTTCCTGCTGACGCTCGCGGTCGTCGACGACTTCATCGCCATCGCGATCATCGCAGTCTTCTACACCGACGACGTGAACCTCATGCCGCTCCTCATCGCTGTTGCCCCCGCGCTCGCGTTCGCGCTGCTCATGCGGTGGAAGGGCGAGTGGTTCGCGCAGTCGAAGTGGGGGGCCTGGCTGATCCTGCTGCCGCTCGGCATCGTCACCTGGGCGCTGTTCTACAACTCGGGCATCCACGCCACCATCGCCGGCGTCGTCCTCGCCTTCCTCGTTCCCGTCCGCGGCAAGGCCGGCGGCGAGGTCGCCGAAACCCTCAACAGCCGCTTCCACCCGCTCTCGGCGTTCATCGCGGTGCCGATCTTCGCGCTCTTCGCCGCGGGCGTCTCGCTCGGCGGGGCGTCGCGCTTCCCCTTCGACCCGATCGCGATCGGCATCATGCTCGGCCTCGTCATCGGCAAGCCGCTCGGCATCACGCTCACGACCTGGCTCCTCACGCGGTTCACCCGGGCAACCCTCGGCTCCTCGGTGCGCTGGCGCGAGGTCATTGGCGTCGGCGCGCTCGCGGGCGTGGGCTTTACCGTCGCGATGCTCGTCTCCGAGCTGAGCTTCACCAACGAAAGCGACATCGATACCGGCCGCCTCTCGGTGATGGTCGCGTCGCTGCTCGCGGTCGCCGTCGCCGCTGCAGTGCTCATGCCTGGCCAACGCAAGCGGGCGGACCAGCCGATCACCCAGGCGAACCTCGTCGTCGACTAGCCCGAAGCAATTCGCTGCACCGGGTTCCGCGGCGTGTCGCGCCCCACGGCGGCCCCATACCTGGGGCGCGGCACACGCGGGATACACGGTTTCCGACGCCGATTTGATTACGGGAAAATTTGCGTGCTATCGTATATCCCGTTGCACACCGCAGCAAGCGCCTTTAGCTCAGTTGGTAGAGCAGCTGACTCTTAATCAGCGGGTCCACGGTTCGAGCCCGTGAGGGCGCACAGATTAGCCCCGAGATCATCACGATCTCGGGGCTTCTTTGGTTTTCTGAGGTCATCAGTTTGATCCTTCACCTCATTCGGTCGTAGCGGGTGTGGCCGAACGTTTGGCGGGTATCTCCTCGCCCTTCACCGCGCGAAAGGCCCCGGGGAGCCCGCTGGCGCTGTTCTCACGCACTCCAACCACTACGATCTCTGCTGCTAGTGTTTCGGGGTGACTGCCCCGCTTATCTTCTGGACCATCTTCACTGCTGCCGCGGTCGTCGTGGCCGCCCTCACTGCGGTCATCGCCTACAGGAAGAGCCGGCGCGACAGGTAGTGCTGCTGCCGCCACGAGTGCGCGGAAGTACGAATCTCCGTAGGACGCCAAACGTCAGGGACGCGGCGAGTGATGCTGCGGTTGCAGACATCTGGCCGTTTGGGTCCTGGTCGCCGCCTCGCGTTGGATGGCGATCTGAACTATCCGAGGCTGCGCCCATCCACTGGGTAGCGGCTGCGACCCCATCGACGACAAGGAACCCGTTGTGATCACAGCCCCTCGTCTTTCCCAGCCCAACGAGGACGCCCGGCCCACGGCGGGACGGGCCGTGCGCGCCCTCGCGCTGCCGCTTGCGGTGCTGCAGCTGGCGACCATCGCAGCCGAGATCATCGTGTCGTTCGCGTTCAAGCCCAGGTACGACTGGGTCACGAATACGATCAGCGAGCTCGGCGTCGGTGGCTGCACGACCGAGTTTGATCCTAGGCACGGCGTCGAGGCTTGTTCGCCGCTCGCCGGCGTGATGAACGGCGCGATGATCCTCTCCGGTATCTGCCTGATCCTTCTCGCCATCGTGTTGCGCCGGTCTGACGGGTTCGGCGGGCTTGCCGGCGTGCTGTGGGCGGTCGCCGGGGCGGGGAGCATCGCCACCGGGCTCGTCTCTCTCGATACGTCTCCGGTGCTGCACCAAATTGTTTCCATGCCACTCTTCTTCGGCGGGCCCCTCGCGATTGCCATCGGAGCGTTTCAGTTCACCGGCGGGCCGCGCGTTGTTGGCGCGACACTCGGCTGCATCGCCCTGGCGCTGGGAGTGGTCTTCAGCACGACGGACTGGGTGTACGGGTTCGGTGGCATCATCGAACGCCTCGTGATCTGGCCGGCGCTCGCCTGGGTGGTCTTCGTCGCAGCGCGCGCGAGAAACCACGCGGCCCCGTCGCGCTAAGGGCGGCCGACGCCTCTCCTCCGCGCGTATCGCATACCCGCGAGGAAGGATACCCCCTTACGCCCGGCCGTCGGCATTGGTACGTTGTGAATCCACGACCAAGGCGGTGACGCATGACTCCACATCCTCCCATCTGGCGCCAAGTTGCGACAGGCATCGGCCTCCTCGCTGCCGTCGCCCTCGTAGCCTTCCTCGGGTCGCAGGCGACCATCCCCAACACCGAGGGGTGGTACGCGGAAGCGACGAAGGTCCCGTGGAACCCGCCGAACAGCGTCTTCGGCCCGGCATGGTCCGTCCTCTACGTACTCATCGCTGTCGCGGGATGGCTCGTCTGGCGCAGCGGGTGGCGCTCGCGCGAGCCGAACGCCGCAAGCACGGCGCTCACGCTCTTCACCATCCAGCTCGTGCTGAACGCCGTCTGGACCCCCGTGTTCTTTGCCGGGTACCCGGTGATCGGCGAGGCCGCCTGGTGGGTTGCGCTGGCCATCATCGTCGCGCTCATCGGTTGTGTCATCGCATTTGCCATCTCCGCCGCGCGGTGGTCGAAGGTGGCGGCCTGGCTCATGGTCCCCTATCTGCTCTGGCTGCTCTTCGCGACCTCGTTAAACGCCGGCATCATCGCACTCAACTAGCCCCGGCCGCCGCGCTCGCGAATGTCCGATGCGGCTACTAGGCTGTGCCGATATGCAGGATGCCTCGACAACACCACCGGGCCGGCTCTCGTTCAGGACGGTGTTTGGGGGCACCACACTCCAGGGGGCCTACTACGGCGAGCCCAAGCGAATCAGCCGGGACCTCGCCGACGCGGAGTTCGCCTACGACATTGATCTGTTCCTGCATATCGGGGGCGAGGTCACGCCGGGCGACGGCACAACGGGCCTGCGCAACCCGCGGGTCTCGGTCCCGAAGCGCGTGGTCACCGCGCAACTGCTCGTCACCGCCGACGACGCGGCAGCCGCGCCCGACGCGGCACGGTACCTTCGAGAGCTCGTCCACGAGGCCGCGGCAGCGCTCATCGCACGCATTGCGGCGAAGGATCGTGCAGTCGACGAACAGACGGAGCTCGCCAAACTCGGTCCGCTACTCGCCGAGCGCTAGGCTGGAATCAGGTATTCACGCCCTACGGCGCCCCCGAACAACGACGGAGTCTCATGCCCGAGCAGCCCTCAGCCCCGTCCGCCGATCTCGCGTTCGCACTCGAGCTCGCGGATCTCGCAGATTCGATCTCACTCCCCCGCTTCCGCGCGGCCGACCTGCGCGTCGACACGAAGCCCGACCGCACGTTCGTGACCGACGCAGACAGGGCGGTTGAGGACGCCCTCCGCGGCCGGATCGAGGCCGAGCGGCCGGACGACGGGTTCTTCGGCGAGGAATCCGGACGCGAGGACAAGGGCGCGCGGCGCTGGATCCTCGACCCGATCGACGGCACCTCGAACTTCCTGCGCGGCGTTCCGAACTGGGCGACGCTCATCGCACTCGAGGTCGACGGCGTGCAGACCGTCGGCGTCGTCTCGGCTCCCGGCTTCGGCATGCGCTGGTGGGCGGAGATCGGCGGCGGCGCCTGGGGCCAGGAGCTCGGGAAGGATCCGCGCCAGCTGCACGTCTCCGGTGTGAGCGACCTCGAGCACGCCTCACTGAGTTTCCAGTCGATCGAACAGTGGCGGCTCGCGGGCTACCTCGACTCGCTGCTCGCGCTCGAACAGGCGACGTGGCGCGACCGCGCCTACGGCGACATGTGGTCGTACATGCTGCTCGCTGAGGGCCTCGTCGATATCGTCGCCGAGTTCGACGTGAAAGCGTACGACCTCGCGGCGCTCGTGCCGATCGTGACCGAGGCGGGCGGCCGCTTCACCGATATCGAGGGCAACGAGAGCGCCTGGAACGGCAGCTCGCTCGCCACGAACGGTCGACTCCACGACGCGGTCATCGCGACCGTCGCCGCCGCCAGGAAGTAGCGGCCCGCGCGGCCCGAACCGAATCGAGTTGAACAGCCTGTGACCACTTCAGCCTCAGCCACCACCGTTCCCTCCGCCCAGCGAGCGTCCGCCGCAGCGATCGCGGGTGCGCTCGCGCTTGACGCGATCCTCATCGTCGTGTTCGCGGCAATCGGGCGCGGGAGCCACGCCCGCGAGGCCACGCTCCTCGGCCCGTTGGAGACCGCCTGGCCGTTCCTCGCCGGGCTCGCGATCAGCTGGCTGCTCGCGCTCGCCTGGCGGCGCCCTGCAGCGATCCTGCGCACCGGTCTCCCCGTCTGGATCGGCACGGTCGCCCTCGGCATGCTGTTCCGGGCGCTGACCGGCCAGGGAACCGCGTTGCCGTTCGTCATCGTCGCGACGCTGACCGTGGGCGCATTCCTGCTCGGCTGGCGGCTCATCGCGCTCCTCGTGTCGCGCGGCCGCTCGCGGGCCGCCGCCGGCCCGCAGCGTTAGGCAGATCTGAAGACGCGGCTGATCCCGCCTACGATCTTCGTCGCCTGCAGCCAGAGCAGCATCCGGCTCACGGGGCGCAACGCCCAGCCCTGCAACGTCCGCCGTTCCCGACGCCGCTCCCACGTGATCCGGGCACGCAGCGTCGTGCCGCCTGCGGCGTGCTCAAGCTCAAGTTCGAGCAGCCGCGTGTTCGCGCTCGGTTCGTCGGGGAAGCTGAGCCGCCAGGCGATCCGGGTCGGCTCGCAGGCTTCGATCAGCTCGAACGAGATGCGATTCAGCGATGGCCGTGCACGAAGGGGCTTGCCATCGGGCGCATGCGTGCGACCGCAACCCTCCCAGGTCGCGCCAGCGGCTAGCGCTGCCCCTGAGCCGGGCGACGGGGTGATCGACGCCGGGTCGACAGATTCGAGCATCTCTTCCCACTCGGGCATCCGCTCCGGATCCGTCAGCAAGGCCCAAACCGCGTTCGGCGACGCCGGGACGAAGCCGGTGACCGCACGGGTCAACGCTCGCGGAGTGCGGGCGCCAGGGCCTACGCCTGCGTGTTCGCCCCCGAAGTCCGGGATGCGTGCGGCCTCCTCGAGGCGTTCTCGAACATCGCGGGGCTCGACATCGAGGCGTGCCAGCACGTCAGCGATGAAACCGCTCGGTTCGCCGATCAGGGCGGCGAGCACCGCGGATGCGCTGCCATCCGACGTCTTCGCCGAGACATGGTTGAGCACGTCGCTCGCGCGCCGCGTCCACTCGTAGCCGCTCGTCTCGTTGAACACGATTGGCCCTGGCTGCTGCGCGGCGCCGTCGATGCCCAGGCCGAGGAGGTGTTCGGCGTGCTGATCCGCGACCGCTTGCCGCGCGGCAGCGAGCGTCACCCCGAGGCCGCGCAACACCTGGCCGGCCGTCTGCTCGCTCGCGACGAGCGCGATGAACAGGTGATCGATGTCGGTGTCGCGAGCGCCAAGCCGGGAGGCCTCCTCCATCGCGGTCATCGACAGCGTGTGCATCGTCGCCGCGGCCGAACTGAGCCTGCCCATCATGCGCCCCGCTCAGGACGAAGAGCCGCGTGCACCCGCTTCGAATACTTCTTGTGGACGGCTTGCCTGGTGACGCCAAGCGCCTCGGCGATCGCCTGCCAGCTCATGCCCGCAGCGAGGGCCGCCTCCACCTGCTTGAGCTCGAGGGTGTCCGCGAGCGCACGCAGGGAGACGATGGCGCGGAGACCGGCCCGGGGGTCCGTGGTGTCTGCCGCAACGTCGGCGAGTTGAAGGGTCGTCATGATGTCAACCTACGTTGCTAGCGGTCAGTTTGTCAACCTGGGTTGCTGTGGGGTTCGCGGTCCCGGGCCGTCGCGCGCACACCCAATGCGATCGACACTCCCAATGCCAATCCCCCGCTCTCGCGGCATATATTCCGCAGATCACATACGAAGTGCTGAGGCCAGAGCGGGGGGGGGCAGGATCCGCGTCAAGTCCAGAGCGTCAGAGGCTGGGGCCAGAGCGGCGCCAGAGCCGACATGCCGCTCCCCCGCTGGCTAAACCTGGTCGAGCGCGATCGCCTGGGTGAAACTCATGCGGTCGCGCACGACCCGCTCCGGGTCCCAGCCGGGGCCCGGCGTCGACGAGATGAGCAGCTTCGTGTACGCGTGCTCGGGCGCCCCAAGCACCTCGGCTGTCGTCCCTTCCTCGACCACGGTCCCGCGGTAGAGCACGAGCACGCGGTCGCAGACCTCCTGGATGACCGCGAGGTCGTGGCTCACGAACAGGTACCCGACGCCGGTCTCCTGCCGAATGTCCGAGAGCAGGTCGAGCACCTGGGCTTGGACCGATACGTCGAGTGCCGACACGGCTTCATCGAGCACGAGCAGTTCGGGCTCGACGGCGAGTGCACGCGCAATCGCGACGCGCTGTCGCTGCCCTCCAGAGAGCTCGTGTGGCTTCGCATCCGCGTGGCGCTCGGACAGGCCAACACGATCGAGCAGCGCGAGTGTGCGAGTGCGCGCGTCAGCGCTGGACGCCGCAATCCCGTGCAGGCGCATCGCCCGTCCGAGGGTCTCTGCGACGGTGAGCCGCCGGTCGAGTGAGCCGTTCGGATCCTGAAATACCATCTGCACCGCACGGGCGCGCGCGAGCCGCGCCTCGCGACCCCGCGCTGGCGCGAGCCTGTCGACACCGCCGAGCCGGACCTCGCCGGAGTCCGGCCGTTCGAGGCCGACGAGGATGCGGGCGATCGTGGACTTGCCCGATCCCGATTCGCCGACGAGCCCCACTGATTCTCCCCGGTCGATCGAGAAGCTCACGCGGTTCACCGCGGTCACGTCGGCGGCCGAGGCCCGCCCTCTGCTGCCGAGCCTGAACACCCGGTGCAGTTCGGATACTTCGACAAGACTCATGCGGCGCTCCCTCGCGTCATCGTTGGCGCCGCGGAAATGAGCGAGCGCGTGTACGGGTGTGTTGCGTCGGCGAAGAGACGGTCGCCAGCGAGCGATTCGACGATTTCTCCGTGCTTGAGCACGTGCACCCGGTCGCAGATTGCCGCGGCAAGGTGCAGGTCGTGAGTGATGAACAGCACGCCGAGGCCGCGCTCGCGAATCTGGCGTTGCACGATCGCGATGACCTCGGCCTGGGTCGTCACGTCGAGCGCACTCGTTGCTTCGTCGGCGAAGATGAGCGATGGGTGCGTGCTCAGCGCACCGGCTATGACGACGCGCTGCAGCATGCCGCCTGACATCTCGTGCGGGTACTGCCGCATTCGGCGTTCGGGGTGGGTGAGCCCGACGGCGGTGAGCAGTTCCCGCACGGTGTCGTGAGCTTCGGCGCGGGGTCGGCCGTGCACGCGGATGAGCCGCTCGGTGAGCGAATCCCCCACGCGGCGCACGGGGTTCAGCGCGGCACGGGGATCCTGTTGCACGAGTGCGGTGTCGTCCGCGCGCACGCGCCTGAGCGTCGCCGGGTCGGCGCCGAGCATCTCCTGCCCGTCGATCCGCACGCTTCCGCCAAGCTCGGCCTCCTCGCCGTACAGGCGGAGCGCGGCACGAACGGTTGTTGATTTCCCGGAGCCGGACTCGCCGACGAGGCCGACGAGTTCGCCGCGGTCGACGTTGAGGCTCACCCCGCGCAGCACGGGGATCGGGCCGTCGTCGCCCGCGAAGCTCAATGATAGGTTTTCGATCTGCAGCAGCATGGTCCCTACTTTCTTGCCAGCAGCCGGTCTGCGATGCGAACACCGACAACGTTCACCGCGATCACGACGAGCGCGATCGCGGCGCCTGGAATGAGCGTCGGCAGGAAGTGTCCCTGCACGATTCCGGCCTGCCCCTCCTGCACCATCAGGCCCCATTCGGAGCTCGGTGGCTGCGCGCCGAAGCCGAGGAAGCTCAGGGTCGCGATGCTCATAAGCGCTTCGCCGAACAGCACGACGAGGTAGCCGACGAGCGGCGGCAGCAGGTTCGGAACGACGCCGCGGACGCAGATCGCGAGCCCGCCCATTCCCTGGGTGCGGTACGCGTCGATGTACGCCTTCGAGATCTCGCTCAACGCGAGGGATCTCGTGAACTTCGCAATCACCGGCGTGTACGCGAGGGCGAGCGCGACCACCGCCGTGACCGGACCTTTGCCGAAGACAGCGATCACGAGCACGACGAAGAGCAGCCCAGGAAACGCGAACATCACGTCGGTGATGCGGGCGAGCAGCGTGTCGACCCAGCCGCCGCGCCACGCGGCCAGCATGCCGATCGTGACGCCGAGCACGGTCGCGATCGCAAGCAGCGCAATCGGCCCGACGAGCGTATCTGCGGTGCCCGTCATGATGCGCGACAGCAGATCTCGTCCCATCTGGTCGGTGCCGAGCAGGTGGGCCGCGGACGGTGAGCCCCAGAGCGCGGCAAAATCAATCTCCTCGGGCGCGTACGGCGCGAGGAATCGGCCAAGCACCGCGACAAGGGCGACGACCGCGAGGAAGCCCGCCGACAGCCAGAACGAGAACGGGCTGCTCTGCCGCGCGGTGCGCTTGCGGAGCCGTGGAGGGAGGAGCGCGGTCATCGCGTGGCCACCTTCGCTGAGATTCGGGGATCGAGCACTGGAAGCAGCAGGTCAACCACGGTGGTCACGATCATGTATGCCACCACCATGAACAGGAGCACTGCTTGCACGACTGGGAAGTCGTGGGTGTTAATCGCGTCGACGAGCAGGGACCCAACGCCGGAGAGGCCAAACACCGTCTCGACGGCGACGGTTCCGGCGATCATCGATGCGATGACCAGGGCGACCATGGTAATGATCGGACCCCAGGCATTGCGCAGCACGTGGTCGCGCACGATGAACCGCTCGCGCAAGCCTGTCGCGCGCGCCGCCTCGACATGCTCGGACGTGAACTGTTCGATCATCGTCTGGCGCGTGACACGGCTGACGATCGCGAGGGCCGTGATCGCGAGGGTGAGCGCCGGCAGCGTGAGGTGATAGAGCTGCGCCCCGACGCCGCCGCTGCCGATGCCTGCCACCGGGAACCAGCGGAGCTGCACCGAGAACAGCGCGACGAGGGCGATGCCGAGCACAAACGATGGGATGCTCGCGGCGAGTGTCGTGCCACTGACGATGAGCGAGTCGACGGCGGTCCGGCGGCGGACCGCCGCGACGACGCCCAGGCCAATCCCGAAGATGACAAGCAGCACCGCGGCGTATGCGACGAGCGACAGCGTGGTCGGGATCCGGGCCGCCATGATGTCGGCGACGGGCTGGTGGTACTTGAACGATTCACCGAAGTTTCCGGTGAGGGCGCCCGAGGCCCAGTGCCAGTACTGCGCCAGCATCGGCTGGTCCAGGTGGTACTGGGCCCGGACGCTCGCAATCCGCTCCGGGGTCATGTTTTCGGGGTTCCCGATCAGGAATGTGACGGGGTCACCCGGCGCCGCAAACATCGCAGCGAAGATGATGAAGGAAGCGATCACCAGCGTGACAAGCATGCCGGCGAGCTTACGGATTGCGTGGGGCATTGCGCTTAGCCCTCCGTGCTGCCGAGGTCGGCTGCCCAGGGGTAGTAGATGAACGCCGCCGACGAGGGAACGCCGGTGACATCGTTTGACATGACGAGCGTCGCGGGGGTGGCGACGACCGGCAGCCACACTGCGTGGTCGACCCACTTCTGCTGGAGCTTGATCGCGATCCCGGCGCGCTCGGCGTCATCAGTTGCCGCGTAGCCTTCGGCGACGAGGGCGTCGTATTCGGGGTCAGAGAAGCCGACGAAGTTCACGCCCGCGTCGCTCTTGCCGTTCTTGTAAAACCCGATCGGGTCGTTCTTCGAGATGTAGTACTCATCGGGCCAGAGGTCGGCCTGATTTCGGAGCGCCTCGTCACTGTAGAGGTCGCCGTACTGCACGGCGGGAACGGTGAGGATCTCGGCGCTCAGGCCGATCTTGCTCGCCGCGTCGACGAGCGCGTTGGCGATGACGTTGTGCGCGGAGGAGCCGTTCGAGGCGACGACGATCGGGTCGGCGGGTGCACCGGCCTCGTCGACGAGCGCCTTCGCGGCGGCGATGTCGTCGTCACTGGGCTCAGCGGGCGCACCCTCGAGGGCGTCGTATGCGGCCTGGAACGCGTCCTGCTCGTAGCCCCAGGCGCCCGCGCCAACGGGGGTCTTCCACGGCTCGGCGAGCCCGCCGAATGCCGACTGTGCGATGCCCTCGCGGTTGAGCGACAGCGACAGCGCCTGGCGGAGCCGCTCGTCGGTGAGCGCACCCTTTGCGGTCGACTCGAGTACCCACGCGTTCGTGGATGGGCCCTGGAAGACGCCGACCGAGTCGCTCGCGAGGAACGCCTTCGCGCCGGCGGCGTTCTCGAGGAACGCGCCCTGGGCTTCACCCGTCGTGAGCGAGTTCACGATTGCAGATTCGTCGGCCCACCGGAACACGATCTCGTCGACGAGCCCGGCACGGTCGGGGTTCCAGTAGTTCGCGGCCTTGGTGATGGTGAGCTGCGCGCCAGCGTCCCAGCTCGTCACCTCGTACGGCCCGCTGCATGCGGAGGCGCTGCCGGGCTTACCGAACTTGTCGCCCTCCGCCTCGATGACGCGCGGGTTCCACACGATGCCGCCGTCGCCGGCCATCGCCTGCACGAAGATCGCGTCGGGCTGGCTCGTCGTGACGGTGATCTCGTTGTCTCCGGTCTTCTGCATGTCGACGACGTTGCCGTACTCGTCGGACTCGGCGGCGCCTTCGGCCGCGTGGCGCTGCATGCTCCAGAGGACATCGTCGGTCGTGAGGGGGCTGCCGTCATGGAACTCCGCGCCCTGGCGGATCGTGAAGACGACGTGGGTGTCGTCGATCCACTCCGCCGATTCGGCGATGCCCTCGCCGAGCGACAGGTCGGGCTGCACCTGCATCAGCCTGTCGCAGACGTTGGCGAGCACGGTGTCGTCGGCCGTCGTCGCGTCGATGTCCGCGTCGAGGGTCGTCGGCTCACCGCCGAGCATCCATGTCACCGAGGCGAGCGGCCCTGCCGCCGCCGGGGTACTCGGGCCGAACGGCACGTCCGCCGCCGGATCGTCCGAGGTCGCAGAGCTTGGGCCGCTCGCGGAACAGCCTGTCAGTGCGAGCGCCGTCAGTGTGACGGCACTCACTGCGAGTGTGAGAGTGCGGGCTTGGTGCCGTTTCGCGCTCATAGGGTACGCCTCCTTGCGTGGGTGGATGGTTAGTGAGAACGAGTTGTGGGGCGGGCGGTGCCGGGTCCGGCATCGTCGAATCGGGGGCCGTCGTAGAGGTTCCACGGCAGCGCGACATACGGGGTCTCGCACGGGAAGCCCGCGGCGATAAGGTACTCCCCCGTCGTGAGGTTCACGCAGCTCGAGAGCAGCGTCGACCACTGCTTCAGCGGCGGCGCCTCGGGGTTCGGATGGGTGCAGACACCCTCGGGGAACCCGAGGTGATCCGACATCGCTGCCCGGACGAGCTCTGCGCTCTCTGCTGGCGTCGTCGCTGCGGCGACAGCGGCGAGGCCCGCGGTCACCCGCGGTAGCCGCAGGAGCGAGTCCGCCGACACTGGCCGGTACTTGCCTGCGAGTTGGGGCGGCACTGACGCTTGGAAGTGATTCGTGTGCGCGATGCGGCCGTCCTCGGGGAAGATCCAGTCGACGCCCTCCGGGGTCGTCTCGAGGTCGATCCCGTACCCGCTGCGGTGCGCGAGCAGCGCGTTGCTGGCAATGTGCGGCCGCACCTTCACGAGGATCTTGAGCGCGGCGGCGAGCTCGGAGCTGTCGAGCACGAGCCTGCGAATGAGTGTCTGCGGCAGGCCGATGTCGTTACCGAAGCTACCGCCGAGACCATTCGCGTTCAGGGCGATGCCCGCGGAGTTCGCGCCGTGCCGACCGACCTGCCCGGCTTCGACCTGCATGATGACCGTCGGAAGCGGATCCTGCACGATGCGCACGATGAGGGTGGTGTCGGCAGTGAGGGTGCGCCAGTCCCAGTTCTGCCCGACGAGGGTGTGCCCGGTGCCCGACGCTGCGCCGGTGAGGAAGAACGAGGTGCAGCCGTCAGCCGGATCGCGCTCGTCATCGTCGGTCGGATCGGCCGTGGTCACCTGCGCGGCCCGGTCGGCCTGGTGGTTGTAGACGAACTCGCCGCGCACGTTCAGCGTCAGGATCTCCTCGAAGCTGCGGCCGGAGCCGTCCGCGATGCCCTGCATCTCCTCGACGAGGTGCGGCGCATGCTGCTCGCACACCGGCAGCCACCGCTTCACTGAGTCAGTGATTGCCGCCCAGCTCATTCCGGTCTGCTGGGTGAGCGCCGCCTCGTAGTAGCCGATCGCGCCCTCAATGAGATCGGCAGCGGCCTCCCCGTATTGGCGTCCGCGCTCACGCGGCGTGCCGCTGATTTCAATCGTGCGGATGGGCATTGCGCTCACTCGGGGACTCCTTTGGCAGATACTGCGGTGCGGGGCGTTGGTCTTGCGCCGGGGCGCTCCAACAGGGGATGATAACTGGAACAAGCATTACAAGAACTCCTCGTTCCAGAATAGATGATACATACATGGAAGCCTTTGTAACAACCGATACGGAAAACCCGGGCCTCACTCGGCTGCGCGCGCGCATCGCCGAACGCTGGGACAGCCTCTCCCGCGCGGAACGAGCAGTGTGCGCGACGCTCACCGGATCCTCGGCGGAACACCTGCTCTACGCGAGCGCCGCCGACCTCGGCACGGAGTCGCGCACGTCGAACGCGACGGTCATCCGCACGTTGCAGTCACTCGGTTACGCGGGTCTCTCCGAGCTCAAGCAGGAGGTGGCGGCACCATTCACCACTGCCGTCGCGCCCGAGGTGCGGCTCAAGCAGCGCATCGAATACCTCGGCCAGAATCTCGCCACGATCCAACAGGAGGTGTGGAAAGAGGCAGAGTCGCTCCTCTCCCTCGCCGCGCAGGGGAACACCGACGCCGACTACTCGGCCGCGATCGACGTGCTCATCCACGCGCGCACGGTGTATTGCTACGGTCTTGGCGCGTCGGGCATCGCCGCCGAGCACCTCGCGTTGCGGCTCCGCCGAACTGGCGTCTCGACGAGGCGCCTGACAGTCGACGGTTTCCGCCTTGCCGACGAGTTGCTTGGCCTCGGAGCGCACGACGCCATCGCGGTATTCGCGCCGGGGCGCGTCACCCGGGATATCGAGGCGATCCTCGACCGCGCCAACCAGGTCGGGGCCAAGACGCTCCTCGTGACCGACGAGCTCAGACAGGCCCTGGCGGATCGGGTGACCGCAACCCTCGCGGCGCCTCATACCCCGACCGGGATCACCGCGGAGGGCCTCATCGGGATCCTCATCGCTGACGTCCTCGTCCAAGGGATCGTCGCAGTGGGACCAGACAAGGCCCTCGTGGCGTCCCAGGAACTCAACGAGCTCCGCGCACAGCTCGGGTACTAGCGCGGCGCAGACGCAGAAAGGCCGCCCCGAGGGGCGGCCTTTCTGTTGAGAATCCAGTGTGTGATGGTCGTGTTCGTGGAGCCGCGGGGAATTGAACCCCGGTCCACTTCGACGATTCCATGCCTTCTACGAGCGTAGTTCGTGAAAACGTTCTACTCGGCCCCATTCTTTGTCACGAACACCTAGGATGACAGGCCCAGTCTCAGTGCAAGTCCCGGCGCGCCCTGAGACACAACGCGCCAGCAAGCCCCCTAAATGACGCCAGGAAACCGGGGCGGAGGCACACCCGGCCTGACGGACTCGGTCTCGTGCTTAGGCAGCGAGAGCGAAGTCGGTGCGCTTAGAAGTGGCACCTATTGGTTGCGAAGGGCGTTTACGAGATAACTCCGCGTCCTCGGCCCGCTTCTCACAGTCTCAAATCGACGTGTCGAAACCGATCGGCCCCGTCTGTGCGGGTGAGTACACCACCCGCGAACAATCGCATCACACACTGTTGAATTCTCAAGGTTCCTGGGCATGCCAGGCCCTACAGACTACCACGGCGACCCGTTGGCGCGCAGCCTCGCCAGTTGCGCCGAGGGCGAATGCGTCGGCTCCACGCAGAGCGGGTGGGCCGGTTCCGGCCCACCCGCTCAATCGCGAAGCCGCTGAGTTGCTAGCGTGTGAGGAACTCAAGCGTCTCTGCGACGCGGTTCGAGAAGCCCCACTCGTTGTCGTACCAGGCAGACACCTTCACGAGCTTGCCCTCGACCTTTGCGAGTTCGGAGTCGAAGATCGATGAGTGCGGGTCGCCAACGATGTCGCTCGACACGAGCGGGTCCTCGGAGTATGCCAGCACACCCTCAAGGCGCCCCTCTGCGGCTTCCTTGAACGCGGCGAGCAGTTCGTCGCGGGTGATGTCTCGCTTCACGATTGCCGTGAGCTCAACGATCGACCCGACGGGCACGGGCACACGGAGCGAGTCGCCCTGGAGCTTGCCGTCAAGCTCCGGGAGCACGAGGCCGATGGCCTTGGCGGCGCCGGTCGACGAGGGCACGATGTTCAGCGCGGCGGCGCGCGCACGACGCGGGTCCTTGTGCGGGCCGTCGACGAGGCTCTGATCGCCGGTGTAGGCGTGGGCCGTCATCATGAAGCCCTGCTCGATGCCGGCGAGGTCGTTGAGCACCTGCGCAACGGGCGCGAGCGCGTTCGTCGTGCAGGACGCGTTCGAGATGACGCGGTGCTTCTCGGGGTCGTACGCGTCCTGGTTGACGCCGCGAGCGATCGTCACGTCTGCGCCCTTCGAGGGGGCACTCACGAGCACGCGCTTCGCGCCAGCCTCGAGGTGGAGCGCCGCGTCCTTCGCGTTCGTGAAGCGACCGGTCGATTCAACGACGACGTCGATGTTCAGCTCGCCCCAGGGCAGCTTCGCGGGCTCGCGCTCGGCCAGGATCTGGATCTTGCGGTCGCCGACAATGAGGTAGCCGTCCTCGAAGCGCATGCGATCCTTGGCGCGGCCGTAGACGGAGTCGAAGTTGAACAGCTGCGCAAGCGCGTCGCCGTCGCCGAGGTCGTTCACTGCAACGAGGTCGAGATCGCTGCCCTGTTCGAGGATCGCGCGGAGCAGGCCGCGGCCAATCCTGCCAAAACCGTTGATAGCAATACGAGAGGTCATTTATCCATCTTTCTCGGACTTCTTGGGGTACTAAGACCATTCTCAAGAGAAATCGAAAGTCCATCAAGTGGCAATAACGCCCACTCGCGAAAGGATTACGCCAGCAGGGCTCGCCCGCGCCGGCGCGCCGGGAACTCTGCCCCGACCGCTACTCCCCCGCGGTGAATGTGCGCCGGTACTCGCTCGGTGTCGTGCCGAGCACGCGACGGAAGAACTGCCGCAGATTCGCGCCCGACCCGAGGCCGACGGTGAGGGCGATCTCGTCGATCCCGAAGTCGGTGTTCTCGAGCAGCTCGCGCGCGAGATCGATCCGGGCCCGCATCACCCACTGCATCGGCGTGTACCCGGTCTCCTCGCGGAAGCGCCTCGAGAACGTGCGCGGCGAGACGTTCGCGTGTCGCGACAGGGACTCGATGGTGAGCTGGTCGTCGAGGTGCGTGAGCGCCCACTCCCGGGTCGCGGAAAACCGCTCGCCGATCGTCGGCGGCACGCTCCTGCGCACGTACTGGGCCTGCCCGCCCGAGCGGTACGGGGCCGCCACGAGGCGCCTCGCGGCGTGGTTCGCGGTCGCCATCCCGAGGTCGCCGCGCAGGATGTGCAGGCAGAGGTCGATCCCGGAGGCGGCGCCCGCCGAGGTGAGCACCGATCCCTCGTCGACAAACAGCACGCTCTCGTTCACCTGGATGCGCGGAAAGCGCTCGGCGAAGATGCGCGAGTAGTGCCAGTGCGTCGTCGCGCGCTTGCCGTCGAGCAGCCCGGTCGCCGCGAGCGCGAAGGCCCCCGTCGAGATCGCCGCGAGGCGCGCGCCCCGATCGTGGGCCGCACGCAGGGCGCCGACGAGCGCGGCCGGGGGTTCCTCGCGGTCCGGGTGGCGGTAGCCGGGGATGAAGATCAGCTCGGCCTCTTCGAGTGCCTCGAGGCCGTGCTCGACGGCGTACGACAGCCCGTCACCGCCCGAGACGAGTCCCGGTTCGACACCGCACACGCGCACCTCGTACGGCATGCTGGGCCGCGTGGTGAAGACCTGGGCTGGGATTCCAACGTCGAGCGGTTTCGCGCCGTCCAGAATGACGACGGCGACCTTGCGCAGACGATCCCCCATGGCCTGCGACCTACTCAGCACCGCGGTTGCGCTGCCGCATCGCCCGTTCAGCCTCGCGCTTATCCTGCTGCTCGCGGAGCGTTTGCCGCTTGTCGAACTCGCGCTTGCCCTTCGCGAGCGCGATCTCGACCTTCACGCGGCCGTCGAGGAAGTACAGCCGCAGCGGCACGATCGTCATGCCGCCCTCGCGGGTCTTCTCGTGCAGCTTGTCGATCTGCTTGCGGTGGAGCAGGAGCTTACGCTTGCGGCGCGGCGCGTGGTTCGTCCACGAGCCGTTGAGGTATTCCGGGATGTAGGCGGCGTCGAGCCACGCCTCGCCCCGGTCGATGAAGACGTAACCATCGACGAGCGAGGCCCGCCCCATGCGGAGCGACTTCACCTCGCTCCCCGTCAGCACCAGGCCGGCCTCGTACGTGTCGAGGATGAGGTAGTCGTGGCGCGCCTTCTTGTTCGAAGCGATGAGCTTCTCACCGGTCTCCTTGGGCATCTTCACTCCCTCTCTGCGTCTGGTGCGCGTGGTTACGCAAGGATCCAGCCTACCGGAGCCACCCCGAACGGCGCGAACCCGCGCCGCAAGACGCCGCGGCGCCCCGCCCGCGCAGGCGCGATGCCAGGCGGAGCGGGGCGGGACCGGGCGGTCGTCACGTCAGACGCGCAGGTACCTGGTGATCGCGATCTTTGCGGCGATCGCCGAAAGGATCACGCCAAGGGCGATCAGGATCGGGGGCACGATCAGCGACTGCTCGACGGTGATGTAGCTCGTGAACGGCACTTCCTTCACGAGGAACCCCTGCACGAAGAACTTCACGATCGCGACGGAAGCGGCCCCAGCAAGGACCGCGCCGATGAGCGCCGCGATGATGCCCTCGAGTATGAACGGGGTCTGGATGAATCTGTTCGACGCGCCGACGAGACGCATGATCCCGATCTCGCGTCTTCGGGAGAAGGCGGAGAGCCTGATCGTCGTCGAGATGAGCAGCATCGCCGCGATGAGCATGAGCCCGGCGATCCCGATCGCGGTGTAGCTCGCGACGCCGAGGAAGAGGAAGATCCGGTCGAGGAGGCTCTGCTGATCCTTCACGCTCTGCACGCCGGGGATCCCGGTGAACGTCTCGAGGATGATCTGCGACTTCGCCGCGTCCTTCAGCTTCACCCAGTACGTCTGGTTGAGCTGGTCGGGGCTCGTGACGTCGAGGATCGGGTTGCCCTCGAACTGCTTCGCGAACTCCTCATACGCCTGGTCGTGGTCGAGGAAGAAGTAGTCGTCGATGTACGGCGCGAGCACCTCGGACCCGAGCGCCTCCTCCACGGCGGCGATCTCGTCCTCCCCCGCGTCGGTGCCGTCACACGTCGCGCTGCGATCGTGCGAGGTACACAGGTAGACCGCGACCTGGGCGCGGTCGTACCAGAACGACTTCATCTGCTGCACCTGCTGCTGCATGAGAATCGCCGCGCCGACGAACGTCAGCGACACGAACGTCACGAGGATCACGGAGATCACGACGGAGAGGTTGCGGCGCAGGCCGCTCCAGACCTCTCCCATTACGAGCCTAAATCTCATCGGGTCGGCCCCACATTCCCCTGATCGTCATCGCTGAGGCCGAGTCGCTCCGCGAATCCGCCCGCTTCCGCTACCTGCACCGTGCTCTCGACATCGGGTTCGAGGAACGACGGTATCCGTTTGCCTGGCACCGCCTCGTCCGGTGGCGGCGGCACGTCCAGGTCGGCGCTGTCGTCGAGCCGGGTCGCGAGCGGCTCGGCGGCGTCCTCCATG
Source organism: Leucobacter aridicollis (assembly GCF_013409595.1). Taxonomy (NCBI): domain Bacteria; kingdom Bacillati; phylum Actinomycetota; class Actinomycetes; order Micrococcales; family Microbacteriaceae; genus Leucobacter; species Leucobacter aridicollis. The sequence goes on from NZ_JACCBD010000001.1 coordinate 2,361,489, forward strand.
ATCGGGTCGACTGCCGGTTCTGCGGCGGCCGACGGCATCGCGTCGGGCAGCTGGATCTCGACGTCGCCGGGCTCGGCGGCAGCCGCCGCGTCCTGCGCGCGCAGCCGCTCGATGTCGGGAGCGAGCGCCTGACGCACGACCTCCTCGGAGGTGCGGAGCACGCGGGCGCCGGTGTCGGTGAGCTCCGCGATCGGGATCGACGCGGTGTGGCCGTAGCCGCCCTCGACGTCGTCGCGCACGACGAGGCCCTGCGAGAGTTCGACCACGCGCTGCTGCATGATGTCAACGAAGGTCGCCTCGTGCGTCGCCATGACGACCGTGGTTCCCGAGGCGTTGATCGCTTTGAGGAGCTGCATGATGCCGAGGCTCGTCGCCGGGTCAAGGTTGCCCGTCGGCTCGTCGGCGAGCAGGATCGCGGGCTTGTTAACGATGGCGCGCGCAATCGCCACGCGCTGCTGCTCGCCGCCCGAGAGCTCGTGCGGGAACCGCTTCGCCTTGCCGGTGAGCCCCACCATCTCGAGGGTGTCGGGCACCGCCTCCTGAATGTAGCCGCGGGACTTGCCGATGACCTGCAGGGTGAACGCGACGTTGTCGAACACAGTCTTGTTCGCGAGCAGCCGGAAGTCCTGGAACACGGTGCCGAGGCCGCGGCGGAAGTACGGCACCTTGCGCGAGGAAATCTTGCTGAGATCCTGACCGGCGACATGGATCTGCCCCGACGTCGGACGATCCTCCCGCAGAATGAGCCGCAGGCAACTCGATTTGCCGGAGCCCGACGCGCCGACGATGAAGACGAACTCGCCGCGGTCGATCTTGAGATCCACCGAATCGAGCGCGGGCTTTTGCGTGCCACGGTACTTCTTGGTGACGTTTTCAAAGAGGATCATAACGCCACAGAGACTACGCGGCGTTTGGTGAATACCGGCTGAGGCGCGCGCGAATTCCGCGCATTCTCGGGAACCTTTGCGCCAGCACGGAACGGCCTATGCGGCCGCGGCGGCCGGCGCTACTTGTTCAGCGAACGCCAGCGAATGCCAGCGGCGATGAAGCCGTCGAGATCGCCGTCGAACACCGCGTCGGGCTGGGTCGACTCGTGCCCGGTGCGCAGATCCTTCACGAGCTGCTGGCCGTAGAGGAAGTACGACCGGATCTGGTCGCCCCAGCTCGCGGTGATGTTGCCCGCAAGCTCCTTCTTCTTCGCCGCTTCCTCCTCGCGCTGCAGGATGAGCAGCCGCGCCTGCAGCAGGCGCATCGCTGCGGCGCGGTTCTGGATCTGGCTCTTCTCGTTCTGCATCGAGATCACGATGCCCGTGGGAATGTGCGTGATACGCACGGCGGAGTCGGTCGTGTTGACCGACTGACCGCCGGGGCCGCTCGACCGGTAGACGTCCACGCGAATGTCGGTCTCCGGAATCTCCACCTCGGTCGCCTCGGCGAGCAACGGGATGACCTCGACCGCGGCGAAACTCGTCTGGCGCTTGTCGGCCGAGCCGAACGGGCTGATGCGCGCGAGGCGGTGCGTGCCAGCCTCGACCGACAGCGTGCCGAACGCGTACGGTGCGTCGATCTCGATCGTCGCCGACTTGATGCCAGCGCCCTCGGCGTACGAGGTGTCGAGGACCTTCGTCGGGTAGCCGCGATCCTCGGCCCAGCGCAGGTACATCCGCAGCAGCATCTCCGCGAAGTCAGTCGCGTCGTCCCCGCCGGCGCCCGACCTGATCGTCATGACCGCGGATTCGGCGTCGTACTCGCCGGAGAGCAGCGTCTGCACCTCGAGATCCTGAATGAGCGTCTCGATGGCGGCGAGCTCGGCGAGCACCTCGGCCTCGGTGTCGGCGTCGCCGGCCTCCTCGGCGAGCTCAGCGAGCACCTCGACGTCGTCGATGCGCGACTCGACGCCACGCACCTTCCGCACGCGCGCCTGGCGGTGCGACAGCCCGCTCGTCACGACCTGCGCGGCCGCCGGATCGTCCCACAGATCGGGCGCGGCCGCCTGCGCCTCGAGCTCGGCGATCTCGCGGTCGAGCTTCGGCAGGTCGGTGACCTCGGCGATGTCGGCGTACGTGGAACGGAGCGAGCGGATCCGTGCGGCGAAGTCCTGTTCAAGCATGATCGTCAAGTCTACTCCGCTCGCGGCTAGATCACGGCGGCGAGCGCGTCACCGGCCAGGATCCCCGCTGCGGCACCGCGGGCGGCCACACCGACGCTCGCCGGGCCGGCGGCGCGGTCCCAGGCGAGGCGGAGCCGGGCGACGGCGTCCGTGAGGACCGCGGGCTCCGCAGAGAACGGGATCCTGGCGAACCGCTCGAACACCCCGGGGCTGCCGAACTGCGATCCGGGCGGAATCCGCACACCGAGCCGCGCCGCCTCGCGGCTCAGCCGCGTGGAGTGCGGTCCGCCGAGATCAACCCAGGCGCACACGCCGCCCGGGACGCTCGGCATCGTCCACCCGGGCAGGTGCGCGGCGAGCTGCTCGGAGAGCACGCGGTGACGCGCGGTGAGTTCGGTCGTACGGTCGGCAAGGATCTCGTCGTAGCGGTCGAGCGCGTGACCGGCGACGACCTGCTCCCAGCTGCCGGTGCCGAGGTCCCCGATCCTGCGCGAGGTTTCGAGCCTGGCAATGAGATCCGGCGTCGCACGAATCCACCCGATCCGGAGCCCGCCCCACACGGTCTTGCCGAGGGACCCGACCGTGATGACCGAGTCTTGCTGGTGCGGCTGCGTTGCGGCTGCCGCGAACGGCAGGATGGGCCGGGGCCGGCCGAGGACGAGCTCGGCGGTGGTCTCGTCGGCGATGATGTGCGCGCCCTGAGCGGTGAGCGTCGCGATGAGCTCGGCGCGGAGCTCGTCTGGCATGCACTGCCCCGTCGGGTTGTGGTGATCGGGGATCAGGTAGGCGAGGCGCGGCGACGTGCGCCGCGCGATGTCGAGGATCGTCGCGGCGTCGTAGGCGGGCCCGGCCGTCGCGCCCGCACCGGCTGGGGCGCCTGGCCCGACGGGCAGCTCGGCGACGAGCGCTCCGGTCGCGGCGAGCGCTTCGCGTGCGTGCGGGTAGCTCGGGGACTCGATAAGCGTGCGGTCGCCGCGCCGGAGCAGGGTGCGTGCGATGAGAAACACCGCGTGCTGCGCGCCGAGCGTCACCATGATCTGATCGGGGGTGGTCGGCAAGCCACGGGCGGAGTACCTGGCGGCGATGCGCTCCCGCAGCGCGGGACGCCCGATCGTGTCGAATCCGATCTCGCGAAAGAGCGCGGGCTGCGCGTCGACCGCGGCGCGCGCGAGCCCGTCGAGGCCGTGCCACGGGGCTGGACACGCCCCAGACAGGTCGATCTCGAACCCGTCTGCGGCGTCGATCCGCTCCCCCGCCGCGGGCTGCGCGCGTACCACCGTGCCCGACCCCTGCCGCGACTGCGCGATCCCGTGCTCGCGCAGCCGTTGGTAGGCGGCGGCCACGGTCGTACGGCTCACGCCCGCCGCCTCGGCGAGTTGCCGCTCGGCTGGCAGGGCGGTGCCGAGCGGGATCCGGCCGTCGCGCACGAGCAGCCCGACGCTGTCGCTGAGCTCGCGGTAGCTGTGGCCGGTGCCGCGCCACTCGCCGAGCAGTTGGACGAGTCGCCTGGCAGGGAGTCGCTGCGCAATCATGGGGCCACTGTACACAGATTGGCCTCTTGAATACCAGGCCAAATCGGAGTGGACTGACCCTATGCTCCCTCGACTCGCCCGCCTCGTCCCCGGCCTACTGCTCTACGGCATCGCCGACGCCTTCATGATCAAGGCGGCCGTCGGCGTCGACTCCTGGACCGTATTCGCACAGGGCATCGCGCTGCGCACCGGGCTCAGCATTGGCATCCTCACGAACCTCATCGGACTCGCGGTGCTGCTGCTGTGGATCCCGCTGCGCCAGCGGCCGGGACTCGGCACCGTGCTGAACATTCTGCTCGTGGGGCCCGGCATCGACCTCGGCCTGTGGCTCCTCCCGACGCCAGGGCCGCTCTGGCTGCGCGTCGTGTTCTTCACGACCGGAATGCTGCTGCTCGCCGTCGCGAGCGGCATCTACATCGGCGCGAGGCTCGGGCCGGGGCCGCGCGACGGGCTCATGACCGGGATCCACGCGCGTTTCGGCACCCCCATCTGGATCGCGCGGACCTCCGTCGAGCTCACAGTGCTCGCGGCGGGCTGGCTGCTTGGCGGCAACGTCGGGCTCGGCACCGTCGCGTTCGCGCTCCTCATCGGGCCGCTCTGCGGCGTCACGCTGCCGTTCTTCGACCCAGTCACGCGCCGCGAGGTCCGCGCGGCACGGGCCGGGCGGACCGCACATTCCGCAGCGGAGCCCGGTGGTGCCGGCGCCGCCGCGATCCAGAACAGCTAGCGACGCGCACAGGGGCCGCGCAGGATCTCTCCTGCGCGGCCCCTGTGCCGGCGGGGACGCGGGCGCCCGTGCGCCTCGTCCCCGCGAGTTCACGCGGTTACTCGGCGCCCTCGGGAACCTTGTTGTAGCCCGTCACCGGCTGGCTCTCGTCGAAGGCCGAGACCTTCCGCCGGAAGCCCTTCGTGAGGAACACGAGGTAAATCAGGCCGAGTACGCTCCACGCGACGCCGCCGATGAGCGCGTCGAGGTGCAGGTTCGCCCACAGGACGCCCGTGAGGATCATGCCGATGCCCGGCATGACGACGTACGAGAAGAAATCCTTCGGCGTCTTGTAGCGCTTCTGCTTGATCGCGAACCAGGCGATGACCGACACGTTGACGGCAGTGAACGCGATGAGCGCGCCGTAGTTGATGAACGCAGAGATGATCTCGAGGGTGAACGCCATCGCGAGCAGGCTCACCGCGCCCGTCAGCACAATGTTGAACGTCGGGGTGTGGGTCTTCGGGTTGATGTAGCCGAAGAACTTCTTCGGGAGCACGTTGTTGCGGCCCATCACGAGCAGCATGCGCGACACCGACGCGTGCGAGGCGAGGCCCGAGGCGAGGGTCGCCGCGAAGCCCGCGGCGGTGAGCACGGCCTGCAGCACGGGGCCGCCGACGAACTGGCCGATGAGCGGCAGCGTTGAGTCCTCGACGAACTGCATGTCGCCGCCGGGCGCGAACTCCTGCCAGTCCGGGAAGCGGAGCTGGGTGAAGTAGCCGGCGATGAGGAAGATTGCGCCGCCGAGTACGACCGTGAGCAGGATCGCGCGGGGCATGATCTTCGGGCTCTTCGCCTCCTCGACGTACATGGTGACGGCATCAAAGCCGATGAACGAGAAGCAGACGATCGTGGCGCCGGTGAGCACGGCGCTCATCTGCACGCCCTCGTGGAAGAACGGCTGGGTCGATGCGATCGAGCCGACGCCGTCGCCCTCCCGCAGCTGCGCCCAGACCATGGCAACGAAGACAACCATGACGACGATCGAGAAGACGAGCAGGATCATGTTGAGGTTCGAGGTGCCGCGCATCGTGAGGTAGATGACGCTGGTCACGAGGATGCAGTACAGCACCACCCAGATCCAGCCGGGCGTTCCGGGGAAGACAGCCTCGAGGTAGCTGCGGATGATGAGACAGTTCACCATCGGGAGGAGCAGGTAGTCGATGAGCGACGTCCAGCCCACCATGAAGCCGACGTTCGGGTGGATTGACTCGCGCACGTAGGTGTACGCCGAGCCCGCGCTCGGGATCGCGCCGGCCATCTTGCCGTAGCTGACCGCGGTGAACATCATCACGATGAGCGCGACGAGGTACGCGAGAGGGACAACGTTGTCGGTGTCGCGAGCGACGAGGCCGAACGTGTCGAAGACTACGGTCGGGGTCATGTACCCGAGGCCGAGGCCGACAATGGCCCACAATCCCAGGTTCCGTTTGAGCGACCCGCCGCGCTTCGCAGCGGGCGTGAACGTCTTTGTCATGTGCTCTCCTAAACACCGAGAGTCGCACAGGCTTCTTCGCTCCGGTGCGACAACTGCTGGGGCGAAATTCTGTTCCGCCAGGAGAACATCTTGCACCCATCGGGGACCCCACGCAAAAGCCCACCCGACACGCCGAATTATCTTCGGCGTTCGAGTGGGCTTTCACGCGCATCCCACACGAACAGCTGAACGTTGGGTTACCGGGTTGCTAGCTTTTTCTGCCGGCTGATATTGACTGACTGCACAATGATGACGAGCAGCAGCGCCCCGATGAAGACGATCGACGCGAGCACGTTCGCCTGCGCGGGCACGCCCTTGAGCGCCGACACGTAGATGAACTTCGGGAACGTCGTCGCCGTGCCCGAGTTGAAGTTCGTGATGATGAAGTCGTCGAACGACAGCGCGAAGCTCAAGAGCGCGGCGCCGATAATGCCGGGCATGAGCATCGGCAGCGTGATCCGCCAGAACACCTGACCGGGAGACGCGTACAGGTCGCGTCCCGCCTCCTCGATCGCCGGGTTCAGCGATGCGACGCGCGCCTTCACCGCGACGACCACGTACGAGATGCAGAACATCACGTGCGCGAGGATCACGGTGCCGAGGCCCTTCTCGACGCCGGCGAGCAGAAACTGCGCGGCGAGGCCCGCGCCGAGCACGACCTCCGGGGTCGCCATCGGCGTGAACAGGAGCAGGCTGATCGTCGAGCGGAACTTGAACCGGTAGCGCACGAGCGCGATCGCGATCATCGTCCCGAGCACCGTCGCGATGACCGTCGACACGAGACCAACCATGATCGAGTTCCCGAACGCGGTACACACCTGCGGGGCGCCGCACGGGTTCTGCCAGTTCTCGAGCGAGAAGCCGTTCCAAATGATGTTGTTGCGGCCGCGCTTCTCGTTGAACGAGAACAGGATCACATGGGCGATCGGCAGCAGCAGATAGATGAGGCCGATCGCGCCCACGACAGGGACGAACGCCTTGCCAAGACTGAACTTCTTCACAGCAGATCCTCCGCCCCGCTCTTGCGCACATACGTCGCGATCATCACGAGAATGATCACCATGAGCATGATCGACAGCGCCGCCGCCATCGGATAGTTCTGGGTCTGCAGGAAGTTCGACTCGATGACGTTACCGATCATCGCCGTGCTCGTGCCGCCCAAGAACTCCCGCGACGCGACGACGTAGTCGCCGGACATCGGGATGAAGCTCAGCAGGGTGCCCGACACGATGCCAGGCATCGAGAGCGGCAGGGTGACCCGCCGGAACGTCGTCACCGGCGACGCGTACAGGTCGCTCCCGGCCTCCAGCAGCCGCAGGTCGAGCGCCTGGAGCGACGCGAACATCGGCAGCACCATGAACGGAATGAAGTTGTAGACGAGACCGAAGATCACCGAGAAGTGCGTGCCGATGAGCTCGCTTGGGAGGATCGACTTCCACGCGAGCGTGCGGAGCAGCATGCTGATGAAGAACGGCGCGACGACAAGGATCAGCAGGATCCCCTGCAGCATCGGCTTCGAACGCACCTTCACGCCGATGAGGTAGGCCAGTGGATAGCTGATGAGCAGCCCGATGATCGTCGCCGTCAGCGCGTAGATAAAGGAGCGCACGAGGTGCGGCCAGTACTCGCTGAGCGCGGTCCAGTAGTTGCCGAACTCGAGGGCGGCGACGTACTGCCCGATCCCGCCCGAGGCCGCCGGGGCCTGGAGCGCGGTGAGCGCGAGCTGAATGAAGGGAGCGACGAAGAACAGCAGCATGTAGGCGATGCCGGGCGCGAGCAGGAGAAGGACGACCCATCCCTGCCTGCGCGGGTGCTGTTCGACCGCTTTCGTGTTTCCGGAGAATGCCGTAAACGCCATGGCGGTGACCCCCTACTCGGCTCTGGCTGCCTGCGCGGCGATCGCCTGCGTCGAGAACTCGGCCGTGATCGAGCCGGTGTTGGTCTCGTCGTCGGCGAGGCCGAACGTGTGCTCGACGAGCCAGCTCAGCCACACCTCGTCGCCGAGGCGCGCGGCCGGGCCAGCCTCGACGTTCTGCGCGAACACCTGCACCTGCCCGAACTCCGGCGCCTCGACCGTGTACTGGGTGCTGACGCCGCTGAACGAGACGTCGGTGATCCGGCCGGGACCGATCGCGTTGACGCCCGCCGCCTCCTCCGGAGCCTCGCTGTGGAGCCTGATCTTCTCCGGACGCACGCCGACAGTGATCGTGCCAGACGTGCGCTCCGTCCGCGCGAGCGGCACCGTGATCCGGTCGCCGTTCAGTGAGGTATGGATCGCCTCACCGCTCTCCCCCGTCACCCGCACAACGAACAGGTTGGACTGGCCGAGGAAGTTCGCGACGAACACCGTCTTCGGGAGTTCGTACAGCACCTCCGGGGCGCCCATCTGCTCGATCCTGCCTTTGTTCATCACGGCGACGGTATCGGCCATTGTCATGGCCTCCTCCTGGTCGTGGGTGACGTGCAGGAAGGTGAGCCCGACCTCCTGTTGAATCTCCTTGAGCTCCTGCTGCATCTGCCGCCGGAGCTTGAGGTCGAGCGCGCCGAGCGGCTCGTCGAGCAGCAGCAGTGCGGGCCGGTTCACGACGGCGCGCGCGAGCGCGACGCGCTGCTGCTGACCGCCCGAGAGCTGCGCCGGCTTGCGGTCGGCGACGTGGTCCAGCTCGACGAGCCGGAGCGCCTCGTGCGCCTTGCCCACCGGGTCGCCGATCCGCCGACGGCGCAGGCCAAACGCGACGTTCTCGAGGATCGACATGTGCGGGAACAGCGCATACGACTGGAACACGGTGTTCACGGGGCGCCTGTGGGGCTTCAGCGCGGTGACGTCCGTGCCCCCGATCCTGATCTGCCCCTCGCTCGGCTCCTCGAGCCCGGCCACGAGCCGCAACGTCGTCGTCTTGCCGCAGCCAGACGGGCCGAGCAGCGCGAAGAACGAACCGGCGGGGATCGTGAGATCGAGGTGCTCGATCGCGGTGAACCCGGGGAATCGCTTTTGGATCCCGACGAGTTCGAGGTCTGCGCCGGACTCGGCGAATGAGTTACTCGCAGCCATCGGTTACAGCCCCAGCACCTTCTGGAACTCGGCGGAGTACTTCTTATCTTCCTCGGGCGAGAGGGAGCGGAAGCTGTGCAGGCGCGTCCAGTCTTCCTCTGACGGGAAGATGAGCGGGTTCTCTGCGTTCTCGGGATTCAGCTTCTGCATCGCCTCCTGCGTGCCCTTCACCGGCGGCACGAACGTCACGTAGTCGGCGACGGCCGCCATCACCTCGGGGTCGTAGTAGAAGTTGATCATCTCCTCGGCGAGCTTCTTCTTCGCCGACTCGGTTCCGTTCGGAATGGTGAAGGAGTCGGCCGCGATCATGCCGCCCGACTCGGGCACCTCGATCGTCCAGCGCGGGCCGTCTGGCGACTCGGCGTTCATCATCACGACGTCGCCCGTCCAGACCATCGCGGCGAGGGTGTCGCCGCGCTCCAGATCCTGCGTGTACGAGTTGCCCTTCACGTTCTTGATCTGGCCGCTCTGGATGCCGTCGTCGAGCCACTGGATCGCCTCGCCCCACTCCTTGTCGCCCCAGGTTCCCGCGGGGTCATAGCCGAGGCCAGCGAGGATGATGCCCATCGTGTCGCGCATCTCCGTGAGCACGCCGACCTTGCCCTTGAGTGAGGGCTGCATGAAGTCGTCGAGCGTCTTGATGCCGCCGGGGACGGCCTCGGTGTCCCACATCAGGCAGGACGCGGGAAGCTGCCAGGGGATCGTGAACTTGCGGCCCTGGTCAGCGTCGAGCGCGTTGAGCTGAGCGTCAACGAGGTTCGCGGTGACGTTCGGCAGGTTGGCGTAGTCGAACTCCTGCACCTGCTTGGCCTGGATGAGGCGGGCATTCATCCAGTCCGTGAACGTGATGACGTCGTAGCCGGTGTGCTGGCCGAGCTCGAGCTGATCCTTGATCTTGCCGTAGAACGTGTTGTTATCGTCGATGTCTTCGATGTATTCGACGGCGATGCCCGTCTCCTCGGTGAAGAGGTCGAGCGAGTCGTACCAGCCGGTCTCCTCGTTGAAGTCGAGGTAGTAGGTCCAGTTGCCCCAGACGAGGCTCTTCTCTCCGCCGCCACCGCCGCCTCCGCCGGCGCCTCCGGGGGCGCACGACGCGAGCGTGAGCGCGCCGAGCCCGGCGGCTCCGACCGCTGCGCCCTTGAGCATCTGACGGCGGTCGAACTGCGCGCTGCGCACCATGTTCACGATACTGGCGATCATGGGGTCTTCGGGGATACGGCGTGCCATAAAAGTCTCCTTTGACTCATATTTAGCTACGTTCGGCTCTTTCGTTGAGCCCAGCGTGTCGTAGTCACGAATATCCCATACGGGGGCCGCGGTTGCCAATCGAATAGGCGTAAATTCACCGACATCTTCACGAAACAGTTACATTTCAGATGATTTGCCGTCGATTCGCACGGTGAACACTTACATAAGGGACGGAATCCGCCGGAAAAACCCGGAATTCATTTGGGACCAGGCCGCGCGTTGATACAGTTTGCAGAGGACACCCCCGCGACCCGCCGCCGCACCGCCGCCGCCGCACCACCTTCGCACCGATGCCGCACCGACGCGCCGCAGCTCAATCGCGTCCAGATGGGCAAATACGCATAATTCTGGTGCCGAAACAACGGATTCCTTTGCTATTTCCAGATTGAACTGTCAGAATCAGAAGCGTGAGCAGCAAACGAACTAGTCCTGCCCTCGATTCGACGTCGAAGGCGATCATTGAGCAACTTCAGCTCGACGGTCGCCGCTCGTACGCCGAGATCGGGAAGGCGGTCGGTCTCAGCGAGGCCGCCGTCAGGCAGCGTGTTCAGAAGCTCACGGATGCCGGGGTCATGCAGATTGTTGCAGTGACCGACCCGATGCGACTCGGTTTCCACCGACAAGCAATGCTCGGCATTCGCGTTTCAGGCGACACCAGGGTCGTCGCCGACCGCCTCGCGGAACTGTCCGAAGTGAGCTACGTCGTATTGAGCGCTGGCTCCTTCGACATCCTCGCCGAGGTTGTCTGTGAGGACGACGACGGTCTCATCGAGCTCCTGAACGACAAGATCAGGGACATCGATGGAGTCTCAGCCACTGAGACGTTCGTCTACCTCCAACTCAACAAACAAAAATACGACTGGGGAACGAGATAACCATGTCTTTCGATCCGACTGCTGCGGTCGACACTGCTGCGCTCCAGGCTTCGGCCAAGCGCCACATGTGGCCGCACTTCACTAACCGCAAGGTGCTCAACGACGGTATCCCCGTCATCACGCGCGCCGAGGGCCACCACATTTACGACGCCGCTGGCAAGGAGTACATCGACGGCCTCGCAGGCCTGTTCGTTGTCAACGCCGGCCACGGCCGTCAGCGCATCGTCGACGCAGCTGCTAAGCAGATGAAGCAGCTCGACTTCATGCCGCTCTGGTCGTACGCTCACCCCGCCGCAATCGAGCTGTCGGAGCGCCTCGCTTCGTACGCTCCCGGCGAGATGAACAAGGTCTTCTTCACCACCGGTGGTGGCGAGGCTGTGGAGTCGGCGTTCAAGCTGGCGAAGCACTTCTGGAAGATCAAGGGCCAGCCGATGAAGCACAAGGTCATCTCGCGCTCGGTCGCTTACCACGGCACCCCGCAGGGCGCGCTGGCGATCACCGGCATTCCCGACATGAAGAAGTTCTACGAGCCGCTGACCCCGGGTGGTCACCGTGTTCCGAACACCAACTTCTACCGCGCTGAAGAGATGGGCGCCCCTTCGGACGACATCGAGGCATTCGGCCAGTGGGCTGCAAACCGCATCGAAGAGGCGATCCTCTTCGAGGGCCCCGAGACCGTTGCTGCAGTGTTCCTTGAGCCCGTGCAGAACTCGGGTGGCTGCTTCCCGCCTCCCCCCGGCTACTTCAAGCGCGTTCGCGAGATCTGCGACCAGTACGACGTGCTCCTCGTCTCGGATGAGGTCATCTGTGCGTACGGCCGCGTCGGCGAGTTCTTCGCTTCGAAGGCGCTCGGCTACGAGCCCGACATCATCACCTCTGCAAAGGGCATCACCTCGGGCTACGTCCCGCTCGGTGCGATGATCGTCTCGGACAAGGTGTCGGAGCCCTTCAACTCGGAGGACAACACCTTCTACCACGGCTTCACGTTCGCGGGCCACCCCGCTGCTGCAGCCGCTGCACTCGAGAACCTCGACATCTTCGAGGAGGAGGACCTCAACGGCCGCGTCCGCGAGAACAGCCCGCTGTTCCGCGCCGAGCTCGAGAAGCTCCTCGACATCGACATCGTCGGTGACGTCCGCGGTGAGGGCTACTTCTTCGGCATCGAGCTTGTCAAAGACAAGTCGACCAAGGAGACCTTCAACGAGGCCGAGTCGAACCGCCTGCTGCGCGACTACCTCTCGCCCGCTCTGTGGGACGCAGGCCTGTACTGCCGCGCCGACGACCGTGGAGACCCCGTCATCCAGCTCGCTCCGCCGCTGACCATTGGCCCGGCTGAGTTCGCTGAGATCGGCGGCATCCTCCGCAGCGTTCTGAAGGACGCTTCGTCGAAGATCTAATGATCTGACTCACCCAGTCTGGTGGCCCCTCCCGCGCTCGCGGGAGGGGCCACTTGCGTCTGTGCTCCCCGCCCCAGCCCAGCCCAGCCCCCGATCCTGATCTTGACCCTGAACCCTGACTCTGGCTCTGACTCTGACTCTGACTCTGACTCTGACTCTGACTCTGACCATCCCTCCCGGGCTCCCGACCAGCCCACTCCCGGTCTTCTGACCAGCCCAGTCCCGGCCCCCAGCCCCTCTCGGCCCCATCCCCAGCCCCAGCCCCTCACGTCCCCACACACCCAAGTTTTCTTCCGACGCTCAATTTCCCAGGACAATTGCGATGACAAGGAAAGTTTGGGGTGTTCAGGATCTCGGCACGGTCAGATCCCACTCGGCACGACGGGGCAGCGAGGGGGCGGCTTTCAGTCGGCCTCAAGCCTCGGCACGGCTACGCCAAACGCGGCCAACCGATCGCCGAAGAGCCGTGCATTGAGAACGTCCTGCGCTCCCCACCTCACCACTCGGTAGCCAGTCAAACCGCGGATCTCGTCCTCGCGTCGCTTCTCAGCGAGCACGGTCTGCTTGGGGGTAAGGCCTGCCTGGAATCTTGGGTCAATGTACTTCGCAGCGCCGTCAACTTCTCCGAAGATGTCCTGGCCGTCAAACTCGAAGTTGACCCAATAGGGCCTTCCATGTATCCCGGAAATAGGCACCTGGACGGTATGGCTCACGCCGAGCCGTGAGAGTTGCAGCCTGCTCACGCTCTCCAGCACGGACTCGGCACGCCCATCGGCTAGCGTGAGTATCTGACGCGCCTGCCGAACTCCCGGCTGCCAGCTTCGTTTCATCGCTTTGAGCTGTCGCGCACGCCACCGATCGACCTCGGGGACTCGTCGGTCCCGCTCGACGCGGAAGAGCCTACGAATTCCCGCGTCGGCCGCGCCGATTGCGGTTTCCGCGGAACCTGCATGCGCCAGGTCTATGAGCGTGCGTTCGAGGCCCGTGAAGCGGACGCCTGCAGCTTCCACGATCTCAACTCGTCCGTGACTTGCGGAGTGACGCGCAACCGCTCGTGTGCTCTGGCTCGGTGATTCGGCTGATACAGCAACATGAACCCGCAAGCTGTCGAGCTTGTAGAGCGGCAGACCCCAGAGCACCGCCGCTGACTCGTGAGAGAACACCCATCCTCGCTCTCGGTAGCGTTTCGCATACGCGAGTGTGACGGCGAGTAGGCGTTCTTCAGGGAACATCCGCTCCCATCTATCCGCCCCGATGTATGCACCGTGGGCGAGCCGCACGAGACTGCCCGCGCGCACACTCGCTGCAAGCGCCTTGTCGGTGGCTTCATCGAGAGTTTTCAGTTCGCGTCGAAGCCTGATTGGGGTGCTGGCCGCTCGAATGCGTTCCGCGATTGCGATCAGCTCAGTCTTCGTGACCGCGGCCCGGGCCGTATCCATGAGCATTTCGTTCTGGGGGTGAGTCATGCCCACACTCTGGCGAGGGGTCTCTCTGATCACAATAGAGCGGCGACAACTGTGGAGCTTCCCTCGCGCGGAGACAGCATTCCGGCCGCTGTGGACCGAGCTGCCGCGGCGCCCCTTCTTCCGAACACCAAATTTTTCGTTCACCACCAAATACCCCGGGGTTTTGAAGGTCCCAAGAAAATTTGGCTATGGAAGGAAGGGCGGCGCGTGGCGGCGAGGCCGGGCGGCGGAGCAGGGCGGAGCAGGGCGGTCCGCTAAGGGCGGGGTGCCTGGCGGAAGCTCCCCCTGTACTCCAGGACCGTGCCAAGGATCGGGCTCCCCACCCTGGCGTCCACGGTGTTGCGGCCCGTTGCCTCATCGAAGCCATCTTCGACGACCGCCTGCACCGACAGCAGCCGTGGCAAACGCACCCGCAGTCGACCGAACCGCAGCCACGCCCGCCCAGATTCAAGGCGCAGCCTCCCCCTGTCCGTCACCGTGCACCGCAACTCAAGCTCGACGCGCCTGCATTCGCCCAGCAGGTTTCGGAGTGTTCCTGGCGCGTCACCTACGAGCAGTACGTCGACAAATGACTGTCCACCTGAGCGAAACTCGAATGTGCGTTCCGCGTGAAGGCCAAGCTCCTGGCGCCCAGCACGAGCACCAGCACCAACCGCACGACCTCGCACACTCTCAAGCCCAGGCCGATTCGCAACGCGGAACGGCACGTCTCGCTCAAAGGCGGTGACGAGCAGGCCCGGTCCGACGATGGGCCGTGCGAGGAGGTTCAACCGGCGCAGGCGGCTCCCCGCGACGTCGAATACTCCTTCCAGGTCCACGGCTTGCCCGACGACCCCAGAGCCGGACACGTACCGATACACCTCGGGGTGTAGCCGGGAGGCCTCGCGTCCAAGCGCACGCAGAAACACCGAGCCCCCGGGAACAGGGGCGCCCGCCGCTAGATGCCGCTGCCCGGTCACTCGCGCGGCTCCTCACGGTATGGCTTCAGCGCGCCAGGAACGGTGACGCCTTCGGGATACTCGCACGTAAACTCGCCCCGGTATCCGAAGAGCAGACCGAACCGTGAGTGACGAACTTCGAGGTCGATGACGAAGCACTCGTTGACATCGTCGAAGCGTTCGGTGAGAAACGCTCGACCCGTGAGGAACCGCGGGAATCGAAAGCCAATCCATCCTTCGTAGAATCGCTGCTCCCCCGATTCCAGCCGTAGGCCGCCGTCGGCAGTGACCGTCAGATCGAGATCAACGGCGAGGTGCTGGTGCGTGCCCAGGTAGTCGACGATGCTCCCGGCGGCGCCGTGAATCATCGTCGCGTCGAACCGCCTGCGGTGACCGCCGCCGAGCTCCATCGTGCGGATGAACGTGACGGTCTCACGTCCGTACCCGTCGATGTACGCGTAATTGTCGATCTGGAAGGGGACGTGCGCCCCGCGCTCGGGAAACATGATGTTTCGAGTCGCCCCGAGCATCAGGAACGGCCTGACCCACCAGGGACCCCGACGAATCTCGCGCATCACGCCCCGTCCGACACACGCGTACCCCGCGCCAACGCCGACGCCGAACCGTCGTTGCAGCTGGGGGTGGAGCCGGTCGAAGGCTGGCCCCATTGCTCGCGCGAAGATGCTTCGCGTGTCTGAGGAGTTGTCGGTCATAGGTCTCCCCTCACGATGCGCCACTCCCGCGCCGCCGAATGGCGTCGACGTCGCCGAGCTCGTTGAGCGTCCGCGGCGCGTCGTCCAGCACGTGCTCTCGGCCGCGGCTGGTCGCGTCCGCAGCGGACGGCGAGGCGCCACGATTATGGGCCCCACGGCGCAGCGGCGGGCTAGACAGGCAGTTCCGGGCACTCGCGCGCGGCCCTCCGAACAGGCAGCGCCACCAGCCGACGCGTTCTGGAACGATGCCCTGCTCGGCCCACATCCGAAGTCTGTCGAAGCTCCATGCGGTCAGCCACCAGACGAGGGGCCTGGTGATGATCGGGTCGAGGAGTCTCCCGATCGGCCCCCAGCCGGGCTCGTAGTCGTATCCGGTGATGAACCGGATGCCAGTTTCAGTAGGAATGTAGCGCCAGTATCCGCGACCGTCCCCGAGCGGCGAGAGGGGGTCATCCGTCGTGAACAGCAGGGCAGAGGTTCGCTGCTCGGCGCCGGCCCGCTTCTCGCCGAGCGAGACCCCCGTGCCGCGGATCGTATGCACGCCGAGGGCAAGCTCGTAAGTAAATTCCTGGGCGCCGTTCTCGCGGACGGCGGTCGGCGTGATCCTGCTGAATCGCGCGTCCCAGCGCGCGTGGAGATCAGGTTCTTGCGTGAGTTCCCACACCCGTTCCAGCGGCGCCGCGATCCGAATCTCGACGTACAAGCCGCGATCACGTGGCCGACGGTCTCCCCTGCGCATGCCCTTACAGTATCGCGAGAGCCAGAGTTTCGCGGCGACCCCGCCCCTCCAGACGCAAAGAAGCCCCTCTCCCGTAGGAGAGGGGCTTCCCAGAGTCACAGGCGATCAGTCACAGGGACTGAGGCGAGCAACCGGACCTCGCGGTCCCGAGCCGAAGCGCGAAGCTTAGCGGCGCAGGCCGAGGCGCTCGATGAGCGCACGGTAACGGTTGATGTCCGTCTTCTGGAGGTAAGCCAGGAGGCGGCGACGCTGACCGACGAGGAGGAGCAGACCACGACGCGAGTGGTGATCGTGCTTGTGCTCCTTGAGGTGCTCGGTCAGATCCTTGATACGACGCGACAGCAGCGCAACCTGGACCTCGGGGGATCCGGTGTCGCCAGCGGTGGTCGCGTACTCTTCGATGATCGCCTTCTTGACATCTGCGGGCAGTGACATAGGTGATCCCCTTTCTCCAGTTGCGCGGCGCCTTCAGCAGGGTGCTTGGGCTCTCTGTATCCGCGGCCGATCTAACGGCAACCTCACAAGCTTAGCACCGATTAGCGGCCCCAGCCACACGCGCGGCCTCCGCACCGGCGGCGGCAGCGCCGAAACACCTCCGAAACAGAGAAGTGACGGAGTCGTCGCACGAGAGAAACGGCGATGAAACCGTCGGAGCGCAGACTGGGCAACACCCGACCGCACCGGCGCGAGGGGCGACATGCGGCCATCGGCGGCCGAGCAGAGGAGAGAACCATGGAAGCCACAGAAGTCTGGACGCTCGCGAGCTCCGCGCTCGTACTCATCATGACGCCGGGGCTCGCGCTGTTCTACGGCGGGCTGGTGCGGGTGCGGTCGGTCGTCAACATGATGCTGTTCAGCGTGAGCGCGATGGGCGTCGTTGGCGTGCTCTGGATCCTGTTCGGGTACAGCATGAGCGTCTTCGGCGACGGGGATGGCTGGTTCGCCGGGAACCCGCTTCGCGATTTCGGCCTCGTGAACACGGACCCGGGTGAGTTCATCGGCGTCGGGTTCGGCGCGGTGTTCGCGATGATCACGACGGCGCTCATCTCGGGCGCGATCGCCGACCGCGTCGGTCTCGGATCGTGGGTGCTCTTTGCGGGGGTGTGGGCGAAGCTCGTCTACTTCCCTGTCGCGGCGTGGGTTTGGGGCGGCGGCTGGATCGCCCAGCTCGGCACGTGGCTCGGCACCCCGGACGTCATCGATCTCGCGGGCGGCACGGCGATCCACATCAACGCGGGAGCGGCGGCGCTCGCGCTCGCGCTCGTCGTCGGCAAGCGGCGCGACTTCGCTCCGGGGGCGCACCGGCCGCACTCGATCCCGCTCGTCACGATCGGGGCGGCGCTGCTGTGGTTCGGCTGGATCGGGTTCAACGCGGGCCTTGCTACGGACGCGGCGACGGCCGGCCTCATCCTGGTGAACACGCTCGGCGCCCCCGCCGCCGCGATTCTCGGCTGG
Source organism: Leucobacter aridicollis (assembly GCF_013409595.1). Lineage (NCBI taxonomy): Bacteria > Bacillati > Actinomycetota > Actinomycetes > Micrococcales > Microbacteriaceae > Leucobacter > Leucobacter aridicollis. Next base: position 2,379,257 of record NZ_JACCBD010000001.1, read on the forward strand.
CTCGCGACGGACGCGCTCCGCGGCCGCAAGCCCGGCGTCATCGGCGCAGCATCGGGCGCGGTCGCGGGTCTCGTCGCGATCACCCCGGCGGCGGCGAACCTGGCGCCCGGATTCGCGCTGCTGCTCGGCGTGCTCGCCGGCGCGGCCTGCGCCTTCGCGATCGAGTGGAAGTTCCGGCTCGGGTTCGACGACTCGCTCGACGTGGTCGGCCTGCACCTTGTCGCGGGCGTGCTCGGCACCGTGTATCTCGGGTTCTTCGCGTTCGACGACGGCCTGTTCACGGGCGGCGACGCGGGCCTGCTGCTCGTCCAGGTCATCTCGGTACTCGGCGTCGTCGTGTACTCGTTCGCGGCGTCGCTGCTCATCGCGCTCGGGGTCAAACTCACAACGGGCCTCCGGGTGCCAGCGGAGGTCGAGGAGCGCGGTATCGACGCTGCCGTTCATGGCGAGGAGGCGTACGCGTTCGATCAGGATCAGCGCGCGTAACGCGCACCGCGAGGAAGCGCCGGGCGGGAGCGTGGGCGGCGTGGCACGCTCTCCCGCCCGCGGCCTCCCCCGGCCCGCTAGGCTCGAAAGCATGACTGATTCGGTTGATGTTGCAGCCCTTGCCGGTATCGCGGGCTCGCTCGCGCGTGAGGTCGGCGAGGTCATTCGCGCGAAGCGCGCGGCAGGGGTGACTGTCGCGCAGACCAAGTCGAGCCTCACCGATGTCGTGACCGCGGCGGACCAGGAGGCCGAGCGCCTCTTGGCGGCGGGCCTGCGCAGGCTGCGCCCCGATGATGGCCTCCTCGGCGAGGAGGGCGCGAGCACCACCGGCACCACCGGCGTGACCTGGGTTGTTGACCCGATCGACGGCACCGTGAACTATCTGTACGACCTGCCCGCGTACGCGGTGAGCGTGGCCGCGACCGTCGAAGACGGCGGGCCGGGCACGATGTCGGACGGTCGGCGCGCGGTCGCCGGCGCCGTGTACGTTCCGACGTCGGGCGAGCTCTTCACGGCGTGGGAGGGCGGCGGGGCGCACCTCGACGGCGAACGGCTCCCGGGGCCGGCCGACACCGAACTCGGCCGGACGCTGCTCGCCACCGGCTTCGGGTACACCGTTGAGCGCCGCACCGAGCAGGTCGAGGTGCTGCGCCACGTACTCCCCCGCGTTCGCGACATCCGCCGCATGGGGTCTGCCGCGGTGGACCTGTGCATGCTCGCCGCGGGCCGGGTCGATGCGTACTACGAGCGTGGCCTACAGCCGTGGGACTACGCGGCGGCCGCGCTCATCGCGCGGGAGTCGGGTGCCGTCGTCCGCGGCCTCGGAGACGCGCTGCCCGGCGAGGAGCTCCTCATCGCGGGCACGCCGCGCATCTCGGCGGAACTCGCGACACTCATCGAGGAGGCCTACCGCGGCATGTAGCCATCTGGGATGATGTGGATCAGTTGACCTCATGCATTTCAAAGGAGAAAGCCATGCGCAACGCCCCCACTGATCCCGTGATCGCGGAGCTCGTTCGCCGGGCCAGGAGCACGCAGCTCACCAGGCGCCGCCTTTTCCAGGGCGTCGGCCTCGGAGCCGCGGCCGTCGGCGCGGCGTCGCTCGCGGCCTGCTCGCCGAGCGGCCCCGCCTACGGCGACGGTTCGGCCGGCAAGCTGCGGTGGGCGAGCTGGACGTACTACCTCGACTTTGACGAGGAGACGCAGGACTTCACCAGTTTGAACGAGTTCATGGCGGAGTCGAACATCGAGGTCGAGTACTTCGAGGACATCGACGACAACAAGATGTTCATGGCGAAGGTGAAGGATCAGCTCAAGCTCGGCCAAGACACCGGCTACGACCTGTTCACGCTCACCGATTCCTCGCTCATCCGGCTCTGGGAGCAGGAACAGCTCACGGCGTTCGACCGTGCCCTCATGCCCAATGTCGACGACCAGATGATTGAGCTGGTGAAGCACTCGTCGTTCGATCCCGACCGTGAGTGGTCGATTCCCTATCAGGCTGGCATGACCGGCCTCGTCTACAACTCGCAGCTCTATCCGAAGGGCATCGCGTCGGTGAGCGATCTGTGGCACCCGGATCTCAAGGGCAAGGTGAGCCTGCTGAGCGAGCAGGACGACACGCTCGGGCTCATCATGCTCGAGCAGGGCGTTGATATCACCGGCGACGGCTGGGGCGATGACGAGTTCTTCGCGGCCTTGGACGTCGCGGAGGAGCACATCAAGAACGGCGACGTTTACACGGTGAAGGGCAACTCCTACACCCAGGATCTCCAGAGCGGTGCCGTGCTCGCCGGCATGGCGTGGTCGGGCGACGTCGCCATGCTCAACGAGGAGGAGGGCGAGGAGGTCTGGAAGTTCGTCGTTCCCGAGGCGGGCGCCACGCTCTTCATCGACTCGTTCTGCCTGCCAGAGAGCACGGCCGCATTCGAGCAGTCCCACGCGCTCATCGACTACTACTACGACCCCGAGGTGGCCGCGCAGGTCGCCGAATACGTGCAGTATGTGACGCCCGTCGCGGGCGCGCGCGAGGCGATGGCGAAACGCAACCCTGAGATGGCAGAGAACACGCTCGTCTTCCCCGACGAGGAGATGTCGGCACGCATCCACGACATGCGCACGCCGACCGCTCAGGAAGACAACCGATACGCGCAGGCGTACCAGAAGATCCTCGGGAACTGACCGAGCGCGGCGGCGCGCAGACGAACGCGGCGGTCCCGATCAGCCTGAGCCGATCCGGACCGCCGCGTCGCATGCCTGCGTGCGCTACACGCCGAGCAGCGCCTCGATGGGGCCGCGCGCGAAGAAGATCACGAAGCCGAGGGAGACGATCCAGAGCAGCCAGTGCACCTGCTTGGCGCGTCCGGTGAACGCGTGGATGAGCACCCACGAGATGAAGCCAGCGCCGATGCCGTTCGCGATCGAGTAGCTCAGCGGCATCACGGCGGCCGTGAGGAACACGGGAAGCAGCACGCGGAAGTCGCCGAGGTCGATGTTCGAGATCTGCGACATCATCATCGCGCCAACGATCACGAGCGCGGCGGCTGCGACCTCGGTCGGGACGATCTGCGTGAGCGGCGTGAAGAACATCGCGAGCAGGAAGACGACGCCGGTGACGATGTTCGCGAGGCCGGTGCGCGCGCCCTCGCCGATGCCCGCGCCCGACTCGATGAACACCGTGGTCGAGGAGGACGAGGTGCCGCCGCCGACGACCGCGCCGACGCCCTCGACGACGAGCGCCGACTTGATGCGGGGGAAGTTGCCCTTCTCGTCGGCGAGCTGCGCCTCGCGCGAGAGCCCGGTCATGGTGCCCATTGCGTCGAAGAAGTTCGTGAACAGCAGCGTGAAGACGAGCATGATGACCGTGACGACGCCGACCTTACCGAAGTCGAAGCTCACGGCGCCGACGAGGCCGAGGTCGGGAATCGCGAACGGGTTGCCCTGCAGGACGGGCTCGGTGAGGCTCCAGCCGCCCGGGTTCAGCGATCCGTCGTCCGCGAACTTCGGTCCGATCTTCCAGATCGCCTCGACGATCACGGCGATGAGCGTGCCGCTGACGAGCCCGATGAGGATGCCGCCCTTGACCTTCTTCGCGACGAGGATGCCGGTGAGCACGAGCGTGACGACGAAGATGACTGTCGGGATCGTCGCGATAAAGCCAACGCCCGACGGGCCGAGCCCGACGGGAGGCGACGACTGGCCCGTCGAATCAACGAAGCCCGAGTTCACGAAGCCGATGAACGCGATGAAGAAGCCGATGCCCACGGTGATCGCGAGCTTGAGCTGCACGGGGACGGCGTCGAAGATCATCCGGCGCAGGCCCGTTGCCGCGAGCAGCACGATGAGCAGGCCGTTGATGATGACGATCGCCATCGCCTCGGGCCAGGTGACCTCCTGGACGACCGAGAACGCGAGGAACGCGTTGATGCCGAGACCGGCGGCGAACGCGAACGGGAGCCGCGACACGATGCCGAACAGGATCGTCATGACGCCAGCAGCGAGCGCGGTGGCGGCGCTCACCTGGCCGAAGTCGAGGATGTTCCCCGCGATGTCTTCCTTGCCCGAGAGGATGATCGGGTTGAGGATGACAATGTAGGCCATCGTCACGAAGGTCACGAGACCGCCGCGAACCTCGGTCCCGATCGTTGAACCACGCTTGGTGATCTCGAAGTAGCGGTCAAGGAAGCCCCGCTCCTTCACCTGCTGTTGTGTGGCGTCTGACACGCACGACTCCTGTTCCTGAGTGTTGGCTGAACAGGAAAACGGTACCACCTTGCGCCCGGGCTTGGGGTCCCGGGCGCAAAGCGATACCGCTTTGCGAGGTGTCGAACCGGGGCTAGCTGACGCCCTTGAGGTCGATAACGAAGATCAGCGTCTTGCCCGACAGCGGGTGTCCGCCGCTCTCGCCGTAGGCCTGTGCCGGGGGCACGACAAGCTTGCGGCGCCCGCCGACCTTCATGCCGGGAATGCCGACCTGCCAGCCGGGGATCAGGGCCTTGAGCGGGAAGTTCACGGTCTCGCCGCGGCTCCACGAGGAGTCGAACTCTTCGCCCGAGTCGTACTCGACGCCGAGGTAGTGGACGTCGACGGTCGAGCTTGCGGCAGCCTCAGCGCCGTCGCCAACGACGATATCGACGATCTCAAGTTCTGCGGGAGCTGGACCCTCGGGGGCGTCGATCTCTGGCTTAGTAAGCGGTGCATCAGTCATGGGCCCATTCTGACCGATTGCCGGCACCGCCACCATGAGGTTCGCTGAGAGGGAAACTGTTTCCCAGGATTTGCGCCGCTCGTTCCCAGGACCTGGGAGCCACAGTCGAACCGTGCGAACTTAGGCGGGCCGCGACAACGGCTTGGGCACGAAAGCCCGGTAATCTAGTGATGTGAGATTTGCGCATCTATCCCCCGAATCCGATCCGACCCCCGAACTCTTCATCGAGCGGGGTGACCGGTTTGTCGCTGTCCGCGATCTCGGGGAGACCTTCGCCAATCTGCAGGAGCTGATCGAGGCCGGGCCAGAGGCCCTCGCCCGCATCACCGCCGCGCTGGCCGAGCTTCCCGACGATGCGGGCATCTCCGCCGAGGGCGTCAACTACGCCCCCGCCGTACTCAACCCGCCCGTGGTGCTCGCCGTCGGCCTGAACTATGACGAGCACGCGAGCGAGCTCGCGCTCGACAACGACTCCGGTCCGGTGCTCTTCACCCTGTTCCCGAACTCGCTGAACGGACACAACGGAACCGTCGAGCTGCCGACCCGCATCAGCGAAGAGGTCGACTACGAGGGCGAGCTCGGCGTGATCATCGGCAGGCCCGCAAAGAACGTCACCCCGGAGGAGGCGCTCGACTACGTCTTCGGGTACACGGCGATCAACGACATCACGGCTCGCAACGTGCAGTTTGCCGAGCCCCAGTGGTCGCGGTGCAAGTCGTTTGACGGCTTCACCCCGATCGGCCCCGTCGTGGTGACGGCCGACGAGATCCCCGACCCGCAGGCGCTTGCGATCACGACCGACGTCGACGACCTCCGGGTGCAGGACTCGACGACCGAGTTCATGATCCGCACGGTCGCCGAGCTCATCTCGTCGATCTCGCAGTCGCTCACCATCATGCCTGGCACCGTCATCTCGACGGGCTCACCCGGCGGCGCTGGTCGGTCGCGCAAGCCGCCGCTGTACCTCACGGACGGCACGGTCGTCACCGTCACGATCGAGAAGATCGGCGCCGTCACCGCGCACTGCGTCGCCGTCTAACCTCCGCGCAGGCGCGGCGGCGGCCATCATGCCGGCTCGCCGGGTGAGGACCGCCGACACGGCTCCCTCCCCCGCGCGGAATCAAGCAGAACGGCCCTCCAGGATTTCCTGGAGGGCCGTTCTGCTTGGTCCGTTTGGCGTTACGCCTCCGGGTTCGGATCTCCCGCGTCGCCCGAGGCGGCGTCGTGCTCGATCACCGGGATAGCATCGGTTTCGGGCGCGAGGCCCGCGAGCTTCGACGGCTGCAGGATGTCGTCGAGCTGCGCCTGATCGAGCAGCCCGCGCGACACCACGAGGTCCGAGACCTTCGCGTTCGTGGAGAGGGCCTCCTTCGCGAGCTTCGCGGCCTCGGCGTAGCCGATGACGGGTGCGAGCGCCGTGATGACGGTGACCGAGCGGGCGACCATGTCCTCGAGGCGATCCTCGTTCGCGGTGATGCCGTCGACGCAGTTCACGCGCAGCGTCTGGCACGCACGCTCGAGCCAGGTGATCGACTGGAACAGCGAGTGCGCGATGATCGGCTCGAACGCGTTGAGCTGGAGCTGCCCGGCCTCGACTGCCATGGAGACGGTGACGTCGGAGCCAGCGACGGCGTACGCGACCTGCGAGACGGCCTCGGGGATCACCGGGTTCACCTTGCCCGGCATGATCGACGAACCTGCCTGGCGGGCCGGCAGGTTGATCTCGCCGAGTCCTGCCTGCGGGCCCGAGGACAGCAGGCGGAGGTCGTTCGAGATCTTCGAGAGCTTCAGCGCCGAGCGCTTGAGCGCGCCCGAGAAGGTCACGAAGACGCCGGTGTCGCTCGTCGACTCGACGAGGTCGCCCGCCGTGACAAGGTTGAGCTCCGTGATCTCGCGGAGGTGGCGGATCACCGATTCCTTATAGCCCTTCGGCGCGTTAATGCCGGTGCCGATAGCGGTCGCACCCATGTTCACCTCGCCGAGCAGCGAGACGGCCTCCTGGAGGCGCTCGATGTCCTCGCGGAGCGTCACGGCGAACGCGTTGAACTCCTGCCCGAGGGTCATCGGGACGGCGTCCTGCAGCTGCGTGCGGCCGACCTTGATGATGTGCGAGAACTCGCGCCCCTTGGCGGCGAAGGACTCGGAGAGCAGGCGCAGCTCCTCGAGCAGGCTGCCGAGCGAGAACGCGAGCGCAATCTTGATCGCGGTCGGGTAGGTGTCGTTCGTCGACTGGCTGTGGTTCGTGTGGTCGTTCGGGTTGATGTATGAGTAGTCGCCCTTCGCGTGGCCGGCGAGCTCGAGCGCGCGGTTCGTGATGACCTCGTTCGCGTTCATGTTGCTCGACGTGCCCGCGCCGCCCTGCACGACGCCGACGACGAACTGGTCGTGGAGCATGCCCGTCTTGATCTCTTCGCACGCGCGGTCGATGAGCGTCGCGCGCTGCTCGTCGAGCGCGCCGATCTCGAGGTTGGCGCGCGCGGCAGCCTGCTTCACGCATGCGAACGCGCGGATGAAGTCGGGGTACACCGAGATCGGCCTGCGCGCGATCGGGAAGTTCTCGTGGGCGCGCGCCGTGTGCACGCCCCAGTATGCCGATGCGGGTATTTCGACGCTGCCGAGTGAATCCGTTTCGGTACGGGTTTGGGCAGACATGAAGTCACTCACGAGTATCTCGCTCCAGTGGTTTAAGGGGTTCCGCGGGCTGGCCCGCACAGCCCTTCTAGCCTACCCTCCGTTGACGTCCGGATCGTCGTCCTCGCGAGGATTCTTCGGCTTCGGGAGCGGAATGATGCCGGTCGTCGGCGGCGCCTCCTGTGGCGCCGAATCCCAGTTCGCTTCCAGCGGGTCGACGAGTTCCGGCTCGCGCCGCAGGACGTCAAGCGGAGCGGTCAGCGTCTCGACCTGCCCCACCCTGCTGTCGTCGAGGCCCGGACGACCGGCGTGCGTGAATCTGGGGCCACCGTCCCAGCGCAGCCGCAGCTTGCGCTCGCTCATCAGCCAGGCCATGCCGATCGCGAATGCGATCAGGGCGGCAACCCCGCTGATGACGAACGTGGAGCGCGGGCCGAGCACGTCAGCCGCCGCGCCGACGAGCGGGGCGCCAATCGGTGTGCCGCCCATGAGGATCGCCATGTAGAGCGCGAGCACGCGGCCGCGGACCGCGGGATCGGATGTGGTCTGGACGAACCCGTTCGCGGTCGTGAGCATCGTCGAGGTCGCGAGCCCGAAGAACACGAGCGTCGCAGCGAACAGCCAGAACGTCGGCATGGCTGCGCCGATCAGGCTCACCAGGCCGAGGCCGCCCACCGAAATCACGACGACGCGCATCCGAGCGGCCGGGCGGCGCGCGGCAAGCAGCGCCCCCGTGAGGGATCCGATCGCGAGGATCGAGGAGAGCAGGCCGTAGTCGCCGGCCCCGCGCCCGAACTCGACCGCCATCGTCGACGACATCACGGGGAAGTTCATGCTGAACGCGCCGACGAGGAACACCATCACAAAGATGACGAAGATGTCGTGGCGCCCCATGACGTACCGGAAGCCCGCGGAGAGCTGCCGCAGCTGCGACTCCCGCTTGGCGCCGCCCTCGGATCGCTCGTGCCGTGTCGTGATGAGCAGCAGCGCGCCCAGCATTGCGAGGAAGGACGCGGCATTGATGAGGAACACCCAGCCGGAGCCGATCGCCGCGATGAGCACGCCGGCGACCGCCGGGCCGACGAGGCGGGCCGAGTTGAACGACGCCGAGTTCAGCGCGACGGCGTTCGAGAGCTGGTCGTTGCCAACGAGGTCCGAGACGAAGGCCTGGCGCGAGGTCGCGTCGAACGCGTTCACGACGCCGAGGCCGAGCGCGAACCCGTACAGGTGCCAGATCTCGGCCGAGCCGGTCACGAGCAGCAGCCCGAGCCCCAGCGCGAGCAGCATGAGCAGCGACTGCGTGACGAGCAGCACCTTGCGCCTGTCGAACCTGTCCGCGACGGCCCCGCTGAATGGGACGAGCAGCAGCTGCGGGCCGAACTGCAGCGCCATCGTGATGCCGACCGCTGACGCATTATTGTCAGTCAGCTCGGTGAGGACGACCCAGTTCTGCGTGGTGGCCTGCATCCAGGCACCCACGTTGGAGATGAACGCTCCGAAGAACCAAATCCGGTAGTTGCGGATAGATAAGGATCGGAACGTACCTGACACTGAGTAGACAACCCCCTTATTAGCTGCCTCCTACCCTACGCCTATTACGGCTGGGTTACATCTTTCCGCCCATATCCAGCAGCCGCCGGATCCGCTCGGGGATCGGCGGGTGCGTCGCGAAGAGGCGCTGCATGACGCCCGGCTTCAGCGGATCCGCGATCCACAGGTGCGCCATGCTCGACTGCTGCTTCTGCAGCGGCCGGCCGTACTCCGACAGCTTGTGCAGCGCGCTCGCGAGCGCTTCAGGATGGCGCGTGGTGAGCGCCCCCGTCGCGTCGGCGAGGTACTCGCGCTGTCGCGAGACGGCGAGCTGCACCATGCTCGCGACGAGCGGCGCGACCAGCATCGCGACGAGGCCGAAGATCATGACGACCGGGTTGTTATTGTTGTTGTTCCGCCCGAAGAACGCCATGCGCACGAGCATGTCGGCGATCATGCCGACCGCGACGGTGAGCCCGTAGACGATCATCGAGACGCGAATGTCGTAGTTGCGCACGTGCCCGAGCTCGTGCGCCATGACGCCCTCGAGCTCGGCGTCGGTCATGATGTCGAGGAGCCCCGTGGTGGCGGCGACGATCGCGTGGTCGGGGTCGCGCCCCGTGGCGAACGCGTTCGGCGCGGGATCGTTCACGATGTACACCTCGGGCATCGGCATCCCCGTCGTGATCGCGAGGTTCTCGACGACGCGATACAGCCGCGGGTTGTCGTGCGGCCCGATCTGCACGGCGCCGCTCATCGAGACCGCCTGCTTGCCAGCCATGAAGTACTGGATGAGCGCGTAAATGAGCGCGAAGCCCATGACGGCGATGACAATGCCTGGCGACTGGTAGATCGCCGAGGCGAGCCAGCCGAGACCCCCGACGATGCCGAGGAACAGCAGGATGATGAGGGCGCTGTTGATCTTGTTCCGGCGAACGGCGCTATACACGCGGGCTCCTTCCGGGAATCACTGCGTTAGAACTGGATGCGCGGCGGCTCTGCGATTGCCGCCGCGTCGTCAACCTCGAAGAATTCGCGCTGCGTGAAGCCGAACGGGCCGGCGAGCAGGTTGTTCGGGAACACCTGGATCTTCGTGTTGAGCTCGCGCACGCCGCCGTTGTAGAACCTGCGCGCCGCCTGCACCTTGTTCTCGGTGTCGACGAGCTCGCCCTGCAGCTGCAGGAAGTTCTGGCTCGCCTGCAGCTGCGGGTACGCCTCAGCCACCGCGAAGATGCTCTTCAGCGCCGACTGCATGTGGTTCTCGGCGATCGAGGCCTCTGCCGGCCCCTGTGCGGAGATGGTCTCAGCGCGCGCCTTCGTCACCGAGTCGAACACGCCCTGCTCGTGCGCGGCGTAGCCCTTCACGGTCTCGACGAGCGACGGGATCAGGTCAGCACGGCGCTTGAGCTGCACCGTAATGTCGCTCCACGCCTCTTCAACGCGCACGCGGAGCGTGACGAGGGAGTTGTAGGTAGCCCAGAGGTAGATGCCCACGATGAGCACGAGGGCGACGACGACGAGCGTGATGACCAATCCGGTTGACATAGCTGAATACTAGCGCGGGAGGTCATGAATCCGCTGTGAGAGTGCGGTCGCGTGTCACTCCCCCAGCACGCGGTCAAGGTAGGGGTTTGTGAACAGCCGATCCGGATCCAATCGGTCGCGGATCGCAAGAAACTCGCCGAACTTCGGGTAGCGCTCGCTGAAATCGCGCGCGCTGAGCGTGTGCATCTTCCCCCAGTGGGGGCGCCCGTCGTGCGCGGCGAGCACGGCCTCGGCCTCGCGGAAGTAGTTGTCCTCGCGGTCCTTCCAGTACCGGTGCACCGCCACGTAGCCGCTCTCGCGACCGTGCGCGGTCGACAGCATGAGCTCGTCAGCGGCGGCCGCGCGCACCTCGATGGGGAACGAGACCCTGAACTTCCGCCGTTCGATGAGTGCCCGCAGCTCGCGCAGCGCCGACGGCACGGCCTCGAGCGGGAGCGAATACTCCATCTCGCGGAAGTGCACGCGCCTGTTGGTCACGTACACGAGATGCGACTCGTCGACGTAGTCGCGCTCGCTCGACACCGACTGGATGGCGCGATTCACGGACGGCGTCGCGGCAGGGACCCAGCGTTCGAATCCGACAACGGCGCCGAGCATCGTGTTGTTGACGACCTCTTCGTCGACGTAGCGCGAGACCGCGCCGAGCGGCCGTGCCCCGCTGCCGGCCGGGCCGAGCGCCGGATCGATCGGGATGCGCGTGTTCGTCTTCGTGCGGGCGCCCGTGGTGTGCGGGAACCAGTAGAACTCGAAGTGGTCGACCGCGCGATTGCGCGCCACGTAGTCGTCGAGCACCGCGTCGAGCGTCTCCGGGGCCTCGACCGCGCGGAGCAGGTACCGCGGCACGCACTGGATCGTCACTGTCACGAGCACACCGAGGGCGCCGAGGCCGAGCGCCACCGCCGGGAGCAGCTCGGAGTTCTCGTCCTCGGACACGGTGAGCAGTTCCCCGGTTCCCGTGACCAGGGTCGCGCCGACCACCCCGGTCGAAATGCCGCCGAGCGCGAGGCCCGTGCCGTGCGTACCGGTCTGGGTCGCGCCGGTGATGGTCTGCTTGTCGATGTCGCCCATGTTCGCGAGCGCCAACCCGAGCGGGCCGAGAATCGCGGGAAGTTCCCACAGGTGCGTTCCGGCCCACAGCGTCACGCGGCCAGCGGCCGGGTCCGCTGAGACGAGCCCGCGCATCCGATTCAGCCCGAGCCGGATTCCGTCGGTCGCCCCGATCGCGGTGAAGCTGTGCGACGCGCCAATCGGCTTCACCGTGTGCCCGGTGTCGCGCGCGCGCTCGACTGCGGCGATGATCTGGTCCGCGGACCGCGGGAAGATCTCGGTGACGGGCGTCGACGACTCCGTGCGCGCCCAGTTGTGCCAGCGCTTGCTCACAGGAAGCACTTCCCTTCTCCGCGATAGGTGGGGAGCGGGTCGCCAGCGACCGCGCCCGCGACGGGCACGACCACGTTGCCGTGCTCCATGGGCTCCCCCGACTTCGTGTGGCGGAGCCAGACCCGGTCTCCGACGCGCAGCTCGCGCGCCGCGGCCCCGCTCACGGGCGTCTGGACTTCGCCCGCGGCCTCGCGCGGCGCGTACCGCAGCCCCGCCGGCCATGTGAGCTGCGGGAGCCGATCCTCACCGGCCGGACCCGAGGCGACCCAGCCGCCGCCGAGCAGCGTCGCGGTGTCGGCGTTCGGCCGCCTGACGACGTCGAGCGCGAATGCGACCGCGGGCGCCGGTGTGAACGACCGGTAGTTGTCGAACAGGTGCGGCCCGAACAGCCCGCTGCCCGCCGCGACCTCGGTGATGCCACCCTCCGCGACCGTGCTCTCGATCGAGCCGGTGCCGCCGCCGTTGACGAACTCGAGGTCGACGAGCTCGCGCACGCCCTGCAGCGCGGCGGCCCGCCTGTCGACGAGCTCGGCGCGGCTCGCGCGCTGCATCGCGCGCATCACGAGACCAGACGCCGGCTTGCCGACGGGCTCATCGCCGACGCCGGCGATCTGCGCCTCGTACGACATGACGCCAGCGATCGTGAAGCCTGGGCGTCCGAGGATGTGCTGCGCGAAGCCGCGGAGCCCCTCGGCGGTGAAGATCGGGCTCCGGAAGACGCCGATGTGCCCGAGCACGCGGCTCCGCCAGGACGCATCGAAGTCGAGGCAGAGCCTGAGGGCCGGGCGCTTGTCGGGCGCGACGACCGAGTCGATGAGGTCGAGCTGCTCGGGGCTGTCGACCATGAGGGTCACGCGCGCTGCGGCGCGCGGGTCTGCGGCGAGCGCGGCGATCGCAGCGCGGTCGGCGGTCGGGTAGGCGACGACGATGTCGTCGATCGTCTCGCTGAGCCAGTTCGCCTCGGCGAGCGAGTATCCGAGCACGCCGGCGTAGCCCGGCAGCGCGAGCACCGCGTCGAGCACTGCACGCACGCGGACCGACTTCGACGCCACCCTGATCGGGAGCCCCCCGGCGCGGCGCAGCATGTCGTGCGCGTTATAGCTCAGCGCCTCGGTGTTGAGCGCTATGACCGGGGCGGAGTGGCCCCGCGTGGCTTCGGTCATGCCAGCCCAGTACGAATCGGGGGTGAGCCATGGGGAGCGGTCGGCTGACGCGCGCAGCTCCGGCGCCGCGAGATCGAGGGTCATGGCTGCATTCTAGTCCCGCGGTAGGGGCGATCCGCGAGCCCTTGTTGCTATTCTCCAGCGTCGCGTTTGCGCCCGCGCTTGATGCGGAACTGCGTGTAGATGCCAGCAACAACCGCTGCAAGCAGCAGGATGACGAGCAGTGCTTTCGCGAAGGCCATGCAGCCAGCGTAACCCGTCGAGGACGGGTGCTTGACCTTGACACTGTGGCAAGGTATTGGGTAGTGACGGAAAGGAGTTCATCATGCATCCCACCTCACACGGCGTCGCCCAGCCCGCGCGTCAGGCCCCGGAGGCGGCCCTCGCCGCCGCGCTCAGCGCGTCGAACAGCTCGGCACGACTGCAGGCGGCGATGACCGCCGGCACACACCCGCGCACGGAGTACATCGAACCGCTCGTGGCCCGCTCGGGCATCGAGCCAGACTTCTCCGTCAGGGAGACCCTCACCTGGGCGCTCCTGCAGCACCCGCTCGACGACGTTCTCCCCCGCGTGCTCGCAGAGCTCGACAGTTCGGCGTCGCTCGCGGTCGCTCAGGCGCTGCACACCGTGTCGAAGCTCGGCGACACGCGCGCGTGGCCGGCGATCACGCCCGCCCACATTCACTCCACCGACGACGACATCGCTCGCACCGCCTGGCGTGCGGCGGCCGCGGTCGCCCCGGAGACCGCGCAACCGGCACTCGCCGCCGACCTCGTCACGGAGTTGGGCCGCGGCGACATCGATACGATGCGCAGCCTGAGCCGCGTACTCGCGGGACTCGGCGAGGCCGCGGTCGCACCATTGGCGGCGGCCGTGGCACTCCGGGGGTCTGACCCTGCGGTGGCCGCTCACGCGCGTGCCACGGAGCGCCTGCTCGCCGATCCTGATGCGTCGTTCGCGCTCGACCCTGCTGACGCGGCCCGCATGGCCCGCGCGTTCTCGGCGACCTCGGGCACCTGACCGTGCGCATCGGCGAGGTCGCGGAGCGCTCGGGCGTCAGCCCCCGGATGCTCAGGCACTACGAACGGATGGGGCTCATCACCCCGGCTGGCCGGACCGCGAGCGGGTACCGGGACTACGCCGAGGCTGACCTCGTGCGGCTCACCCAGATCGAGGGCCTCCGCGCACTCGGGATGAGCCTCGCCCAGGTCGCCGACGCGCTCGCGGGTGTGGCGGCGTCACCCGAGACGCTCATCGCTGTCCTCGCCGAGCAGACCAGGGAGCGGATCGAGCGCGACACGGCCCTGCTGTCTCGCCTCACCGCGCTTGCCGCCGTGCCGCCGGGCGACTGGGAGGCAGCGCTCGCGGCGGTGCGGCTCGCGCGCGGACTCGAGTCCCCCATCGCCGGCGAACGGCAGCGCGCGGCGCTCGAACTCGGTGCCGGCGCACCCGCGGCGCCAGCGGAACGCCTCGTCGAGGCGCTGCTCACTGAGGAGGCGACCAACGCGGCGGGCGCGCTTCGCTGGGCGGTCGCGCAGACCGGGTCCGGGCCGGAGGTGTTGCGGGAGGGGCTCGCGGATCCCGATCCTGACCGGCGTCTTCGCGCGCTCGCCGCAGTCGCCGACTTCCCGGGTGAGGCGGCGGCCGGGCTGCTCCTGCCGCTTCTCGCCGACCCGGTTGCGCGGGTTCGCCAGCGGGCGGCCCTCGTCGTGGGAGCGCGCGGGCATGCGGCGGCGATCCCCGAGCTGGTTGCGCTCGTTGTCCACGGCCCGGACGACGTCGAGGCCGCGGAGGCGCTCGCCGAGGTCGCGCGCGCCGGGGACCGCGCCGCCGAGATCCTGGGCGCGCTCGCAGAGGCGCTCGACGCGCCAGACGCGTCTGGGGCCGCCCGCGGCAGGATCACGCAGGCGCTTGGGGAGTTCGAGCATGCCGCGGCTGAGCCGCTGCTGACCGTGCTCGCGGCAGATCAGGATCGCGGGGTCGCCCGCATCGCCCGCTACCTGCTGGGGCGGGCCCGGTAGGCTGCCCCTCCCCTCGGCGTCGGCGGTATCCCTGGGATCGGCAGACCCTATGCCCCACACCTCCCGAACCGGCAGTGACACTGCAGATCCCAGACGCAGGCGGTGCAGGGCCGGCGGGTGCTAGCCGTCGAGGTCGACCGCGAACTCCGCGCCCGTCTTCTCGCGCACCTCGTCCTCGGTGTGTCCGGGAGCGATCCGCCTGAGCGTCAGCGCCCCGTCGGCGATGTCGAAAACTGCGAGGTCGGAGATGATGCGATCCACCACACCGACGCCGGTGAGCGGCAGGTCGCACTCGGTGACGATCTTCGGCGACCCGTCCTTGGCGACGTGTTCGGTGATCACAATCACGCGCGGCGTTCCTGCGACGAGGTCCATCGCGCCGCCCATCCCCTTGACGAGCTTGCCCGGGATCGTCCAGTTCGCGAGGTCGCCGTTGCCAGCGACCTGCAGCGCCCCGAGGATCGCGGTCTGCACGTGCCCGCCCCGAATCATGCCGAACGAGGTTGCCGAATCGAAGATCGAGGCCCCGGGGACCAGCGTCACCGTCTGCTTGCCAGCGTTGATGAGGTCTGCGTCCTCTTCACCCTCGAATGGGAACGGCCCCATGCCGAGGATGCCGTTCTCGCTCTGGAGCATCACGCTGACACCCTCGGGCAGGTGATTCGCAACGAGCGTCGGAATTCCGATGCCGAGGTTGACGTATTGGCCGTCCTCGAGTTCGGCGGCAGCGATCGCCGCCATTTCATCACGAGTCCACATGGTTAGACCGCCTCTCGGGTGCGCACGGTGCGCTGTTCGATGTCCTTGACCGGATCCTCGGCGACGACGAGCCGCTGCACGAAGACCCCCTGAGTGTCGATGCGTTCGGGATCGAGGTAGTCCTCGCTCAGGTGCTCGACCTCGGCGAGCGTCACTCGGCCCGACATCGCGACGAGCGGGTTGAAGTTCTTCGCGGTGAACCGATACCGCAGGTTCCCCTCACTGTCGCCCGTGTGCGCGCGCACGAGCGCAAGGTCCGCGACGATGCCGCGCTCAAGGATGACGCGTTTGCCGTCGAACTCGGCTTCCTCTTTGCCCTCGGCGATCGGGGTGCCGACGCCGGTTGGAGTGTAGAACGCGGGGATGCCTGAGCCGCCGGCGCGCAGCCGCTCGGCGAGCGTGCCCTGCGGGACGAACTCCACCTCGAGCGTGCCGCTGAGGTACTGCTCGGCGAAAAGCTTGTTCTCGCCGACATACGACCCGAGCACCTTCGAGACCTGCTGGTTCTCGAGCAACAGGCCGAGCCCCTTGCCGTCGACGCCCATATTGTTCGAGACGATCGTGAGGTCCTTCACTCCGGTGTCTCGGAGCGCGACGATGAGGTTGTGCGGAATACCGGAGAGACCGAACCCGCCGACCGCGATTGTCATTCCGTCGCGTGCAACGTCTGCGATTGCCTCCGCGGCGGAGTTCCAGGTTTTTGATGCCACCCTTGCCACCTTTCGTTCACAATGCGGTCGCGCAGACCGCCTTGCTGCGAGCGTAGAAGATTGTTTCACCGCCACGCAAGCACCACACTGGTGCGGCAATTCAACTGCTCACAGCGTGAGTGCAGCGCGTGTTATCGTTCACAATATGGACGAACCACGAACACCGGGTGCGCAGGTCGTCGGCCGCATTGCCGCCCTCCTGCGTGAGCTCAGCACCACCATGCCTGACGGCGTCGGCACCACGGCGCTCGCCGCCTCGACGGCGATCTCGCGCCCCACCGCGCACAGGCTCCTGTCCGCGCTCGCCGAGCAGGGATTCGTGGATCGCGACACCCGAACCGGCAATTGGCTCCTCGGTCCGGAGCTGTTTCTCATGGGCACCGTCGCCGCCGAGCGCTACGACGTCACGGAGCTCGCGCGCGAGCACGTCGCCGCGCTCGCCGATGCCACGGGCGAGAGCGCATTCTTCTCAGTCAGGCGCGGCAACGAAACCGTCTGCCTCGTGCGGCAGGACGGCAGCTTTCCGATCCGCTCCTTCGTGCTCCACGAGGGCAAGCGATTCCCGCTCGGGGTGGCGTCGGCCGGGCTCGCGATCCTCGCCTACCTCCCGGCCCAGGCGGCGGCGCGCTACCTCAGCGACACTGACCTCACGGCCGAGTACGGTGACGCTCACTCGGCCGACGCGCTCCGCGGCCGGATCGCTGCGACCCGGGACACGGGCTACGCGGTGAATCCGGCGCTCATCGTGCCAGGAAGCTGGGGCATGGGCGCCGCAGTCTTCACCGCAACCGGCCAGCCCGCGTGGGCGTTGAGCCTCACCGGAACGGAGCACCGGTTCGCACCAGAACGGCAGCCCGAGCTCGGCCGACTCCTGCTCGACCACGCGCACCGACTCACGGAGCAACTCGCCCGCGGATGATGGCGCCCCGGACAGCTGGCCGGGGCGGCGCTGCCATCCGCAGCCGCATGGCCGCGATCACGGCGCGGCCAGCGACCGCGGCGCGATCCGTCGTCGCAATATGGGAGGATTACAGCACCCCCTATAGCCCAACTGGCAGAGGCAGAAGACTTAAAATCTTTTCAGTCAGGGTTCGAATCCCTGTGGGGGGACCGTTCGGTCCCGCAGGCGGCGCGACCGCGAGGAAGCTCATCGTAGTCCTTTTCCGCGCAGGATTACACCCCCTCCAGCGCCCGCGTTTCCCCTCGTATCGTCGGAGACGTGCCAACCGGCACACCCACAACGAACCAGGGAGGATACGAACATGACTCAGCACAACGGAAACAACCCCGGCCAGTTCGGAAACCGGAGCGACACCGAGGCCCAGGCGCGTAAGGGCGGGAAGAACAGCCCCGGCCAGTTCGGCAAGGCGGAGGGCGCCGATCCGCAGGCAGCCGGCCGCAAGGGTGGCGAGAGTTCGTCAAGCCAGTAGGCTGACGCCCCAGTCTTCAGGCGCGGGCCCTGCGTTTCGCTTCGCGAGCGCAGGGCCCTCGTGTGCCTGAGGCGGCACGCCGAGCTGCGGGTTAAAAGGATGCGGAATCACGCGCCCGCATCGGTGTCGGGCACGAAGCCCGTTGAAGGCACCAAGCGAGCCCCCGGCTGGATGCCGGGGGCTCGCTTCGGTTCGGTGGGTACTAGACCTGGGTGCGAGCGCTGCGGTCGCGCGGCACGAAATCCAGGATCGCGACGAGCGCCGACAGCCCGACGAGGATGTAGACGACCTTGGACATGACAGAACCAACGCCAAAGATCGCATCAACGAGGTTGAAGTCGAAGAGCCCGACGAGCCCCCAGTTCAATCCCCCGACGATGATCAGAACTTTCGCGATGTTGAGCACGATATTCATGATGCTTCCTCTCGTTGATTACGCCTCGGGCAGTGACCCAAAACGCTTGCCGACGACATTACACGCCTAGCTAGCTAATTGTCGAGAGTTGCATTGCCGCGCACGGCCCGAGGGCCCGGCTACCCCTCTTGGCTGGCGTCGTTACTCTCCCGCCCCGACTTGCGCATGAATATCACTTCCACCGACAACACGAAGGCAGCGATGATCGCAAGCGACGCCGGGACAAAGTAGACGAGCACATGGATCATTTTGTTGTCCTCTGGCAAGAACAACTCCACCCACACCACCGCCAGGGCAGTGACCGCCGCTAGGCCGCCGACGATGCTCGAGACGCGAAAGAGCGTCTTCTGCGACGCATCACGCCTGCGGAACCTGAATTTCGCATCGATGCTGAAGAAGATGAGCAGCGTGACGAGCAGGCCGGCAAACTCTGACAGCTGGTCGCGCGAAAGTTCCGTAATCAACATTGTTCCCCCGTTCAACTCATGAGCGCTGCGCGCCACACGGCAGCGTTGCGCTCGACATACTCGGCGGACGCACGCCAGTGCGCCCCATGCCCTTCGGCATACATTGTGCCCCAGGGCTCCGTGCCTTCGCGATGCGCGGCGGCCAGCATGTCGTGCATCGCCCAGGTGCGAGGCGCGAGCGCGGCGAGCAGGTTGGCGCGGAGATCCAGGTCGGCGGCGTAGCCGTCAACAATCGCGCGCAGGCGCTCTGCGGCGGTGGCAACTGGCTGCGCGGCGTCATTGAGGGTGAAGGTTTGCGCGGCGTAGGCGAGGTCCCACGCCCGAGTGCTGAGCGCGGCCCCGTCCCAATCGATGAACACCCACCGCTCCCCCATCACAAGGTTCCACGGCGCGAGGTCGCAGTGGCAGGGAAGATCCGCCCCGGACACTGGCAGCAACGGCTCGCCCAGCCGCGTACCGGTCGCCCCGATGTCGGCGCTCGCATCATGGATCTCTCGCACGAGCGCACCGACCCGCGCCAACTCAGGCAGGCTCAACGGACCGGCATGCATCGCGAGTGTTCCCGGAACAAACTCGGCCGACTGACGTCCGCGTTCATCTCGACCGAGGGGCGCAGGTAGGTCAACCCCGTGTTCCCGCAACCGAGCCATAAAGTCCTGCACGCCAGCGGAGTGTGCCGTCCAGGGTTTTCGCACGGTGTCCCCCACCCGCACGACCCCGATGGTCGCGTTGCCGCCAGTGAGCGGGATCTCGGTCTCCATGCCGACACACTACCCGCCGCACCGCCGCCACCGGCGGAGCGCCAGGCAATTCGTCCGGAGCCGCGGCAGTTCCTCTCGAAATTCCCCTTGACTCTCCTGCAGCTTGTGATCTACCGTTGGGACTTGCAACCTGAATCAGGTTTCATAAACCAACCTTCCAAGGACGAAAGGTACGCGCATGCGCATCGGAAAGAAACTCGCGTTTGGCGCCCTCGTGGCGTCGACCGCACTTGTCCTGTCGGCGTGTGCGCCGGCAGCGTCGGGCCCTGACTCCGGCGGCGAAGCCGAGGGTCCCGCCTCTGTCACCGTCGGCATCCTCACGAGCGAGACGGGCCCGCTCGCGGGCTACGGCGCGCAGTATCTCGACGGTTTCAAGGCTGGTCTCGACTACGCGACCGACGGCACCGGAGAGGTCGACGGCACGAAGCTCGACATCAAGTACGTCGACGACGCTGGTGACCCTGACAAGGCGGTGACCGCCGCGAAGGATCTCATTGGCCAGGGCGTGACGCTCCTCGCGGGCAGCGCGTCGTCCGGCGTCGCGGCCGTCGTCGCCGAGCAGGCCGCACAGAATAAGGTGCTCTTCATCTCGGGCCCCGCGGCCGCAGACGCCATCACCGGGATCAACGACTACACGTTCCGCTCGGGCCGCCAGAGCGCGCAAGACGTCGCGACCGCCGGCACGTTCCTCGACGACATCAGCGGCAAGACCGTTGCGGTGCTCGCGCAGAACAACGCGTTCGGCCAGGGCAACGTCGCCGCCGTCGAGGCGATCCTCGGAGCGAAGGGCGCGTCGGTCACGCCGGTGCTCGTCGCCGAGGACGTCACTGAGTTCACGCCGTTCGCGACCCAGGTCCTCGACACGAAGGCCGACCTCGTCTTCGTCGCCTGGGCGGGCGCAACGACGGGGGCGATGTGGCAGGCGATGAGCCAGCAGGGCGTGTTCGACTCGATGCCCGTCGTCACCGGGCTCGGCGATTCGGCAACCTTCGGGGCCTACGGCGAGGCTTCCGAGAAGATCAGCTTCCTGAATCACTACTTCGCCGGGGCGCCCGACAACGAGGTGAACACGGCAATGGTGCAGGCCGTCGAGGAGGCAGGCGGCACCCCCGACCTGTTCACCCCCGACGGGTTCAACGCCGCGCTCATGGTCGTGCAGGCGGTCAAGGAGGGCAAGGGCGACGTCGACGCCATGATTGCCTCGCTGAACGACTTCACGTTCGACGGCCCCAAGGGCACGACCACCGTTCGCGGCAGCGACCACGCGCTCATCCAGGAGATGTACCAGGTGAAGCTCGTCGCCAAGGATGGCAGCTTCGCCCCCGAACTCGTCGCGACCGTCGCCGCAGACGACGTGGCCCCCGCAGAAGCGAAGTAGGAACCGCCGTGCACACCCAGCCCCCGTCCGCCCTCACCGTCTCCGGCCTCGGTCTCAAGATCGGCGGCGCCACGATCCTCGACAGCGTGGACCTTGACGTCCCGCAGGGGTCGATCGTCGGCGTCATCGGCCCGAACGGCGCGGGGAAAACGACGCTCTTCAACGTGATCTCGGGACTCATCGCCCCGACGAGCGGCACCGTGTCGCTCCACGGCGACCCGATCACGAGAAGTTCTGTCGCGGCCCGCGCGCGGGCGGGGCTGGGTCGCACATTCCAAACGTCGAGCTACTTCCCTGGCCTCAGCGTGCTCGAGAACGTCAGGCTCGCGGCCCAGGCGACGGCGGGCGGCAGCATGTCGCTCCTCCGCTTCCCCAAGCGCGGCGACGCAGCGACGAAGCTCGCAATGGACACGCTCGCGACCGTGGGACTCTCCCACCAGGCCGCGACCCTCGCGGGCGACATCTCGCACGGCGACAAGCGCAAACTCGAGATCGCAGTGCTGCTCGTGACGGACTCGAGCGTGGTGCTGCTCGACGAGCCAATGGCTGGCGTCGCCTCGGGCGACGTCGCCGGGCTCGTAGAGAACATCCGCGACATGCAGGCAGAAAAACAGTGCACCGTACTCATGGTCGAGCACCACATCGACGTGCTGCTCGGCTTCGTCGACCGCGTCGCGGTGATGTACTTCGGCAACATCATCGCCTTCGACACCCCGCAGAACATCATGGAGAACCCCACCGTGCAAAGCGCATACCTCGGGCGCGCCGTATGAGCGCGCCGATTCTCACAGTCTCCCATCTCGAGTGCTCCATCGCCGGGCAACAGGTGGTCGAGGACGTCTCATTCGAAGTGCCAGCCACCGGCATCACGGCGGTGCTCGGACGCAACGGCGCGGGCAAGACGTCGACACTGCGCGGCATCATGGGCCTCATCACCCGCTCAGGCGAGGTACGCCTTGCCGGCGACCGCATCGACAGGCTCCCGACCCACAAGCTCGTGCAGCGCGGAATCGGTTACGTGCCGGAAGACCGCGAGGTGTTCGGGTCGCTGAGCGTCGCCGAGAACCTCGCGCTCGCTGAGCGCGGCCCGCACCCTCGGCGTGAATTCGTCGCCGAGTTGTTCCCCGACCTCGTCGCCCGGCGCGACCAGGCCGCCGGCACGCTCTCCGGGGGCCAGCAGCAGATGGTCTCGGTCGCCCGCGCGCTCATCAACGACAACCGGATCCTGCTCGTCGACGAGCCGACAAAGGGCCTCGCCCCAAAGATCGTGCAGGAGGTCGCCGACGCGCTCGCGGAGGCGGCGACGACCGTGCCGATCCTGCTCGTCGAGCAGAACCTCGAGGTCGTCAGGCAGCTCGCCGACGACGCGATCGTGATCTCCTCCGGCCGCGTCGTGTACACGGGCAAGGCCGCCGACATCCTCGACGACGACCAGCTCACCACCCAGTTGCTCGGCGTCCACGCAGAGGGAGGGATCCAGCTGTGAGCGCACTCGTCCTCACCCTCATCACCGGCGTCGGGCTTGGCGCCCTCTACTTTCTCGTCGCTTCCGGCCTGAGCCTGATCTACGGGCTCATGCACGTGCTGAACTTCGCGCACGGCGCCTTCCTCACGCTCGCCGCCTTCATCGGGTGGCGCACCGCGCAGGCGCTCGGCACGGACAGCTGGTTCGCGCTCGTCGTTTCCGTCGCCGTCGGGGCGCTCGTCGGCGCGGTCTTCGCAACGCTCACCGAGTTGCTGCTCATCCGCCCGCTCTACGAGCGCCACATCGAACAGGTGCTCGTGACAGTGGGGCTCTCGTTCGCGGCGATCGCCCTGTTCGAGGGCATCTGGGGCTCCGACCCGATCACGGTCGCCGGGCCGACCTGGCTCAAGCAGACCACGCTCGTGCTCGGCGCGAAGATCCCGAACGTGTACTGGATCCTGATCCTCACCGCAGGCCTCGTCCTCACCGCGCTCGTGCTGTTTCTCAAGAAGACGCGCTACGGCATGATCATTCGCGCGGGCGTCGAGAATCGCGCGATGGTCACGGCCCTCGGTATCGACGTGCGCAAGGCCTTCACGCTGGTCTTCGCGATCGGCGGCGCCGCCGCCGGCATCGGCGGGGTGCTCGCGATGCACTACATGACCTTCGTCTCGGCCCACCTCGGGCAGACGCTGCTCATCTTCGCGTTCATCGTCACCGTCGTCGGCGGGCTTGGGTCGCTCGCCGGCGCGGCCGTCGCCTCGGTGCTCGTGGCGGTGCTCCAGCAGTTCGCGAACTTCTATCTGGGCGGCACCGGCGACTTCATCGTCGTGATCCTGCTCGCCGTGGTGCTCCTCGTGCGACCCCGCGGCCTCATGGGACGAAAGGTGGCACAGTGATGTCGACTCAGACGATGCGCCCGGTCACGGCGCGCCGACCGATCCTCCCCGTCGTCGCGGGCATCGCGCTCGTCGCGGTCGCGGCGGCCCTTCCCCTCCTCAACCTGCAGATCCCCGGTATCCTCCCGACGCCGACCTACATGCCCGGCAGCCTCGCGCTGCTCTCGCTCTGCATGGTGTTCGCCGCGCTCGCGCTGTCCTACAACATGCTGCTCGGCACCGCGGGCATGCTGTCGTTCGGCCATGCGCTGTCCTTCGGCGGCGGCGCCTACCTGCTGGGGATCGCGCTCGCGCAGTTCGAGTTGCCGCTCGTGCCGGCAGTGCTCCTCGCGCTCATCGGCGGGCTCCTCATCGCGCTCCTCACGGGGTCGGTCGCGAACCGCGTCTCTGGGATCCCGTTCGCGATGGTCACGCTCGCGTTCGCCCAGGCAGGATCGGTGCTCGTGCGCCGCAACGCCCAGGTGACCGGCGGTGAGGAGGGGCTCAGCCTCGCGACCGCGCAGGTGCCGGACTGGCTCGTCGGCGTCGTGAACACGCGCAACCTGTACTGGGTGATCCTCGCGATTCTGGTGTTCGTCTATCTCGTCGCGCTGTGGGTCGACCGCAGCCGGCTCGGGCACCTCGCACGCGCGTCGCGCGAGAACCCGGAGCGGGTGAAGGTCCTCGGGCTCAGCCCGTACGCCGCGAAACTCACCATCTTCGTCATCGCTGCGGTGCTCGCGAGCCTCGCTGGCGTCGGGTACATGCTGCTGCAGTCTGGCACGGTGCCCAGGGCGGTGTCGGCCGACCTCACGATCACCGTGCTCGTGATGGTCGTGCTCGGCGGCGTCGGCTACCGGTGGGGCGCGATCGCCGGCGGATTCATCTACACGATCCTCGACCAGCGCCTGACGGTGCTCGCCAAGGCGGAAGCGATCCAGGGCCTCCCCGACGTGCTGCGGATCCCGCTCTCCGAGCCGCTCTTTCTCCTCGGCACGCTGTTCATTCTCGTCGTCATGTTTCTTCCTGGCGGAATCGCTGGCACGCTGGATACAGCATGGAAGAAACGCACCCGGAAGCGCCGCGCATGAGCGACTACACCATCGGCAATTGGCTCGCGGATCGCGCCGCGATCGACGGTGCGCGCATCGCGATCGACGACCGCGGCGTCCTCACCTCGTATCACGCGCTCAATACGCGGGCGCGTGCGCTCGCCTCGAGGCTCGCGGAGGCCGGCTACGGCGCCGGCGGGCGCATCGCGACGGTGTCAGGCAACTCGACCGACCACGTCGTCGCGTTCTTCGCCTGCGCGATCCTCGGCATCGCCTTCATCCCGCTCTCGTGGCGCCTCACCGCGGCCGAGCTCGGCGAGCTCATCCGGCGGTCCCGCGCAGACCTGCTCCTCGTCGAGGACGAGTACGCGGGACTCGGTGAGGAGGCGCTCGCGGTGCTCCGGGCGGCCGGCGGCGTCGCTCCCCCGTGCGCCGAGCCCGGCCTCGCCGGAGTCGAGCAGTGGGCGCCGCCGTCGGCGCGTCCACTGGAGCGCCGAGACGCCGAGGCCGGAGACCCGCTGCTCGTCGTCTTCACGTCGGGCAGCGAGGCCGCGCCGAAGGGCGTCGTGCTCACGCACCGGTCCTGTTTCTGGACCAACCTCGCGCTCTCGCGGGCGATGCCCATGACCTCGGCCGACGTGGTGCTCTCGATCCTGCCGCAGCACCACGTGGCCGCGTGGAACGTGCAGCCACTGCTCGCCTGGTGGGTTGGGGCGACGGTCGTGCTCGAGCGGTCGTTCCAGCCAGGCCGCGTCCTGCAGCTCATCCGCGAGCGGAAGGTCACCACCATGATGGGCGTGCCGACGCAGTACCAGATGCTGTTCGCGCAACCCGGCATCGAGAGTGCCGACCTCCGGTCGCTCTCGCGCGCGCTCGTCGGCGGCTCGACGATTCCCGAGCAGCTCGCGGTCGAGGCCGCCCGACTCGGGCTCCCCCTCGCCCAGGGGTACGGACTCACGGAGGCCGGCCCGAACGTGCTGCACCTCCAGTCCGGTGAGCTCGCGGAGTTTCCGGGCGCCGTCGGTCGCCCCTATCCCTCGGTCGAGACGGCGATCGTGGACACCGAGAGCGGGCTGCCGCTCGCTGGCGCGGCGACCGGCGAGCTGTGGGTGCGCGGCCCAAGCCTGTTCTCCGGCTATCTCGACGACGACGCGGCGACCGAACGGGCAATGTCGGACGGCTGGCTGCGCACGGGCGACATCGTCGCGCGCGACGCCGGCGGAATCCACCGAGTCGTCGACCGGGTAAAGAACATCTACGTCTCTGGCGGGGAGAACGTCGCGCCGGCCGAGGTCGAGGCAGCGCTCTGCACGCATCCCCTGGTCGAGGCCGCCGCGGTCGTCGGCGTCCCGGACCCGGTGTGGGGCGAGCGCGGGTACGCGTTCATCGTCACCGCCGCGCCGGTCTCCCGCGACGAGCTGCTCGCGCACGCGCGCGCCCTCCTCGCCCCGTTCAAGCTGCCAGCGCACGTCGAGTTTGTCGACGAGCTGCCGCGCTCCACCATCGAGAAGGTCGCGCGCGGAGCGCTCGCAGACCGCGCCCGCACCGCGCTCGCCGCACACGATCAGACAGGCACCGCATGACCTCCATCAGCGAACCAGCACAGCCCACCGGCGATCCGGCACAGCCCACCCCGCCCACCAGCGATCCGGCACAGCCCACCGCGGACGACCCGATCTCGCCGGCGACGGGCCGGCCGCTCACCAAGCGCGGTCTCGCAACCAGGCGCCGCCTCCTCGAGGCCGCGGAGGACGTGTTCGCCGAGCTCGGCTACCACGAGGCGTCGATCGTCAAGGTTACCGAGCACGCCGGGGTCGCCCTCGGCACGTTCTACCTCTACTTCGACAGCAAGCAGAGCATCTTCGAGGCGCTCGTGATCGACCTGAACGACCGCGTGCGACAGTCGATGAGCGAGGCGATGGCTGGCGCAACGAACCGGATCGAGGCGGAGCGCGGTGGGTTCGAGGGGTTCTTCCGGTTCACCGCGAAGCATCCGGCGCTCTACCGGGTCGTCCGGGAAGCGGAGTTCGTCTCGCCCGAAACCATGCGGTTGCACTACGAGCGCATCGTTGAGGGCTACACGGCGGGGCTGCAGGCGGCGCAATCCGCCGGCGACATCGACACGACCCTCGACCCCGAGGTCGCCGCGTGGGCGCTCATGGGCCTCGGCGAGCTCATCGGCATGCGCTACATCCTCTGGGAGCGCGACGCGAGTGGGACGGCGCCGGATCGCATTGCCCCGCACGTGCTCGACGCAATGATGCAATTCATCGGTGGCGCGCTCGGCGGGCCACACACACGGAAGGGAGCGGAGTGATGACCGATCAGGATCTCGCGGGCCGTAGGGCACTCGTCACGGGAGGCGGCTCGGGCATCGGTCTCGCGTGCGCGCACGAGTTCGCGGCGCGCGGCGCCCATGTCACCATCGCCGATGTCACCGCCGACGCGGCGGAGCGGGCGGTCTCGGAGATCGCGGCGACGGGCGGCACCGCCGAGGCCTGGATCGTCGATCTCGCCGACACCCGCGCGCTCGACGCGCTCACGCTCGACGCTGACATCATCGTGAACAACGCCGGAGTGCAGCGGGTGAGCCCCATCGAGGAGTTCGATCCCGAGGCGTTCCGCCTCATCCAGCGGCTCATGCTCGAGGCGCCCTTCCTGCTCATCCGTGCAGCGCTCCCAGGCATGTACGAGCGCGGCTGGGGCCGCATCATCAACCTGTCGAGCGTGCATGGGCTGCGCGCTAGCGCGTTCAAGTCGGCCTACGTCGCGGCCAAGCACGGCCTGGAGGGGCTGTCGAAGGTGACCGCCCTCGAAGGCGGCCCGCATGGCGTCACCAGCAACTGCGTGAACCCCGGGTATGTGCGCACCCCGCTCGTCGAGCGGCAGATCGCCGACCAGGCGAAGGTTCACGGGATCGCCGAGAGCGACGTCGTCGAGCGCATCATGCTCACCGAGAGCGCCGTGAAGCGGCTTGTTGAACCCGCGGAGGTCGCCTCCCTCGTCGGCTGGCTGGCGTCCGACATGTCGGGCATGGTGACCGGGGCGTCGTACACCATGGATGGCGGATGGAGCGCAAAATGAACTCCCACACCTACCGCACGGTCGATGTCCCGGTGTCGGGCGGCCAGCTCAGGGTCGGCGTCTGGGATCCCGTCACGCCAGCGGCCGGCGAGCCCACCGCGCTCGCCGTTCACGGCGTCACGGCCTCGCACCTCGCCTGGCCGTTCGTCGTCGAGGAGCTCCCCGGGATCCGGATCCTCGCCCCCGACCTCCGCGGCCGCGGAGCGAGCAACGGCGTCGACGGGCCCGCGGGCATGGCCGCTCACGCCGCCGACCTTGTCGCCGTGCTCGACGCGTTCGGGGAGCCGTCGGTTCCCGTGTTCGGGCACTCGATGGGGGCGTTCGTCGCGGTCACGCTCGCGCACCTCGCGCCCGAACGCGTCGCGCGGCTCGTGCTCATCGACGGCGGCCTCCCCCTCGACGCTCCTGCGGGCGTGAGCGCCGAAGCGCTCGTGCAGGCGATCCTCGGGCCAACCGCCGAGCGGCTCTCGATGCGCTTCGCCGACGTCGCTGCATACCTCGATTTCTGGCGCGCGCACCCCGCGTTTGTGCGCGATTGGAGCGCGGAGCTCGAGGCCTATTTCGCGTACGATCTGGTGCCGGACGGCGATGCGTATCGCCCCGCAACGAGCCTCGCGACCACGACCGACGATACCGTCGACATGAACACCGGGACGACGTTGACCGGCGCGCTCGCGGCGCTGCCGGAGTTCCCCGGCCCGGTCGATCTCGTGACCGTGCCGAACGGTCTGCTCGACGAGCGCCCCGGCCTGTACCCGCCGCGCCACCTCGCGGCGCTGCTTGCCGCGCTGCCGAACGTGCGGCACACCGAGCTCGACGACCTCAACCACTACACGGTGGTCATGAGCGGCCGGGGTGCGCGCGCCGTCGCCCCGATCCTTACCCGAGAGTTCTCGGCGCACTGACGCCTACCGGGTGCAACGCGAGCGGGCGGTGCGGTGGGAGTTGCTCCCAGCCGCACCGCCCGCTCGCGTTGCGTCGCCCCTCAGGGCGCGTCGTTACTTCCCGAGGCGCTCGCGCAGCGCGTCAAGCTCAGCGGTCAGCGCCTGGGGCAGGCGGTCGCCGAATTGCGCGAAGTACTCCTCGGTGAGGTCCGCCTCAGCGAGCCAGGAGGCCGGGTCGATCGCGAAGATCTTGTCAAGATCCTTCTCGACCTCCTCGATGCCCGTGAGGTTGAGCTCGCCCGGTGCGGGGATCGTGCCGACGGCGGTCTCGACGCCGGTGTGCTCGCCCTCGACGCGGCGAATCACCCAGTCGATGACGCGCGAGTTGTCGCCGAAGCCCGGCCACATGAACTTGCCGTCCTCGTCCTTGCGGAACCAGTTGACCTGGAACATCTTCGGCGCGTTCTCGCCGAGCTGCTCCCCCATCTCGAGCCAGTGGCCCCAGTAGTCGGCCATGTTGTACCCGCAGAACGGCAGCATCGCGAAGGGATCGCGGCGAAGCTCGCCAACGGTGCCCTCCTGCGCAGCGGTCTTCTCAGACGAGATCGTCGCACCGACGAAGACGCCGTGGTTCCAGGAGCGCGACTGCGCGACGAGCGGCACGTTGGTCGCGCGGCGACCGCCGAAGAGGATCGCGTCGAGCGGCACGCCGTCCTGCTCGTACCAGTCGCGTGCGAGCGACGGGGTCTGCTGGATCGGCACCGTGAACCGCGAGTTCGGGTGCGCCGCCGGACGGCCCGACTCGGGCGTCCAGTCGTTGCCCTGCCAGTCGATGAGGTGCTCGGGAACCGTGTCGGTCATGCCCTCCCACCAGACGTCACCGGTGTCGGTGAGCGCGACGTTCGTGAAGATCGTGTTGCCCCAGAGGGTCTCCATCGCGACCGGGTTCGTCGATTCGCCGGTGCCGGGAGCGACGCCGAAGAAGCCTGCCTCGGGGTTGATCGCGTACAGGCGGCCGTCCTTGCCGGGGCGGAGCCAGGCGATGTCGTCGCCGATGGTCTCGACCTTCCAGCCGGGGATCGTCGGCTGGAGCATCGCGAGGTTGGTCTTGCCGCAGGCCGAGGGGAACGCGGCCGACAGGTGGTAGTCCTTGCCGGTCTCGGTGTTCGTAAGCTTCAGGAGGAGCATGTGCTCGGCGAGCCACCCCTCGTTCTTGCCCATGACGCTCGCGATGCGCAGCGCGAAGCACTTCTTCGAGAGCAGCGCGTTGCCGCCGTAGCCCGAGCCGTACGACCAGACCTCGAGGGTGTCGGGGAAGTGCGTGATGTACTTCGTGTCGTTGCAGGGCCACGCCGAGTCCTCAGCGCCGTCGACGAGCGGGGCGCCGACCGAGTGCACCGTGCGGACCCATTCGCTGCCCGGGGTAATGCCGTCGAGCGCCTGCTGGCCCATTCGGGTCATGATGCGCATGTTGAGCACGGCGTAGGGCGAGTCGGTGATCTCGATGCCGAGCTGCGTGATGGCGCCGCCGACGGGCCCCATCGAGAACGGCACGACGTACATCGTGCGGCCGCGCATCGAGCCCTCGAAGAGTGGCATGAGCTCGGCGCGCATGGCGGCGGGCGCGACCCAGTTGTTCGTCGGGCCGGCGTCGGCCTCGTCCTCCGAGCAGATGAACGTGCGGTCCTCGACGCGCGCGACATCGGCGGGATGCGAGCGGGCGAGGAAGCTGCCCGGGCGCAGATTCTTGTCGAGCGGGATCAGCGATCCAGCCTCAACCATCTCGCTGGTGATGCGGTTCCATTCGTCCTGCGAACCGTCGCACCAGAGAATCGAGTCAGGCTGCGTGAGCTCCGCAACCTCGGTGACCCACTGCAGAACCTCTGCGTTGTCGGTCGTGGCGGTCTCGCGAACGAGATCAGTGATCGAAGCGAGAGTAGCGTTACTCATACCGTCGAGTCTCCTTGGGGTTTCGTCGAACCGGGCTGTATTTCTATTCTCGTAGGCGCTGTTACCTCCCGTTCACCAAATCGGCTGTCAATTTTTCAGCTTTTTGACATATAGTCAACTTATGGGCCCACAACTCACTCCCTCGCTGAGCGCAGCCACCGTCGATCGACTTGTCCTCGGCAAGCGCCTCAGGCACTATCGCAACCAGGCCGGCCTCACCCTCGAGCAGCTCGGTAGCAGGGTCGGCGTCGTACCGAGCCAGCTCTCCCTCGTCGAGAACGGCAAGCGCGAGCCAAAGCTCACACTCATCCAGGCCATCGCTCGCGAACTTGGCGTCGATCCCGGCGAGCTCCTGAGCGAGGAGGCGCCCGACAGGCGCAGCGAGCTCGAGATCGAGCTCGAACGGGCCCAGAGCACACTCGGGTACGAGCAGCTCGGGCTCCCGAGGATCCGCACCCCGCGTTCGCTGAACGACGAGACGCTCGAGGCGCTCATCGGCCTGCATCGCGAGCTCGCCAGGCGCACCCGCGCGGCGGAGACGACATCCGAAGAGGCGCGGCGAGCGAACACCATGATCCGTCTCCAGATGCAGCAACGCGACAACTACCTGCCTGACATCGAGCTCATCGCCTCCGACCTCATGCGGCGCATCGGCCACACCGTCGGCGCGGTGACGCACCGCGACGTCGCGATGCTTGCCGAGCTGCTCGGCTTCACCCTGATCTTCGTCGACGACCTCCCCTCGAACACGCGAAGCATCACCGACCTCGAGAACGGGCGCATTTATCTGCCGCCCACGTCGATCCCCGGCGGGCACGGCCTCCGGTCGCTCGCGCTGCAGGCGATGGGCCACCGCGTGCTCGGGCACTCCGAGCCCAAGAGCTACGCGCAGTTCCTCGAACAGCGGCTCCAGATCAACTACTTCGCGGCCGCCTGCCTGCTCCCCGAAGCGCGCGCGGTGGACTACCTGCAGCAGGCGAAGCGCAACCGCAACCTCGCCATCGAGGACTTCCGCGACGCATTCGGGGTGACCCACGAGGCGGCGGCCCACCGGTTCACAAACCTGGCGACCCGACACCTCGACCTCCGGGTGCACCACTACCGCACCGACGGCTCCGGCGCGCTCGTGCGCGGGTACGAGAACGATGGCAAGCCGTTCCCGACCGACGAGGGCGGCGCGATCGAGGGCGAGCTGCTGTGCGCGAAGTGGGGTGGACGGACCGCGTTCCACCGCCAGAACCGCACGAGCGAGTTCTATCAGTTCACCGACACCCCGAACGGCACCTACTGGACGAGCGTGCAGACCGGCGAGGCCGAGCAGGGCCCGTTCGCGATCGCCTGTGGCGTGCAGTTCGACGACGCCCGCTGGTTCCGCGGCCGTGACACGCAGGTGCGCAAGCGGTCGACCTGCCCCGACACGGCATGCTGCCGCACCGCTCCCCCAACGCTTCGCGAGCGCTGGGAGGGCAAAGCCTGGCCGAGCGCCCGGATGCACCAGCACGTCCTGACGCCGCTCCCAACGGGAACCTTCCCCGGCGTGGACGACACCTCGATGTACGAATTCCTGTCAAAGCACGCGCCGGAGTTGTAGGGCTGCGGCTCGCCGATCCGGCCCATCCCAAACTTTCCGTTCCTTCCCTAATGACCGGGGTATTTGGGCGCGAATGGAAAATTGGGGGGTGGTAGGGCCGGAGGGCGAGGCTGCGGGCGGAGCTGCGGACGGGGCGCCTGCAGTTCGAGGCCGGGCACGCAAAAGGCCGCGAAACCCCAGGGGGTCTCGCGGCCTTCAACGCAACGCGCTACTCAGACGTGCAACGGCTCACGCGAGCCACGGCTTCTGAGCGCGGGAGCCGACCTTAGTCAGCGGCCGGGCGCGGACGCGACGCGAACTCCTCGAAGATCGCGCGCGGCTCGGTCACTGCCTCGATGTTGACAATGTCGCGGCTGAGGAAGAAGTGTCCAACCCAGCCACCGAACACGCGCCACTTGCGCTCCCACGTCGGGATCGCGAGGCCGTGGTAGAACCGGTGCGCGAGCCAGGCGATGTAGCCCTTGAGCGTGAAGTTGCCCGAGCGGAACACACCGGTGTTCATGCCGAGGCCCGCGACTGCGCCCTGGTTCTTGTGGTTGTAGTCGACGACGCCCTCGCCGCGCAGCGACGCAACGATGTTCTTCGCGAGCAGGCGGCCCTGGCGGACGGCGTGCTGTGCGTTCGGGACGCAGAAGCCGCCGGGGCCGGGGGTCGAGGAGATGTCGGGGACCTGCGACGTGTCGCCTGCGGTCCATGCACCCTCAACGATCTCGCCCTCTTCGGTCGCGACGCGCAGCGACGGCGTACCGACGACGTGGCCACGAGCGCCGATGGGGAGGTCCGTTCCGCGAAGGAACGGGCGGGGCATGACGCCTGCGGTCCAGACGATGAGGTCCGACTCGTACTTCTCGCCAGTCGACAGCTCGATATTGCCGCCCTCGGCGCTGGAGAGCTGCGTGTCGAGGTGGATGTTCACGCCGCGGCGGGTCTGATCCTTGACGACCCAGTCAGCGAGCCCCTCGGTGACCTCGGGCATGATGCGCCCCATTGCCTCGACGAGGTGGAACTTCGTCTCGTCGAAGGTGATCTCCGGGTAGCGGCGGAGCAGTGCAGTCGCGAACGAGCGCAGCTCGGCGACCGACTCGATGCCGGCAAACCCGCCACCAACGACGGTGACGGTGAGGAGGCGCGCGCGCTCAGCCGAATCCTTCGGAAGCGACGCGGCGCGCTCGAAGTTGCCGACCATGCGATCGCGGATCGCGACGGCCTCTTCGATGGTCTTCATGCCGATGGCGCGGTCGGCGATACCCGGGATCGGGAACGTACGCGAGACCGAACCGGTCGTGATGACGATCTGGTCGTACTCGAAGTCGTACGCCTCGCCGGTGTTCGGCGTGATCGTTGCGGTCTTGGTGGCGTGCGAGATGCCGGTCACCTTGCCCGCGACGTTCGCGGTCTTCTTCAGGTGGCGGCGCCGCGCCACAACCGCGTGGCGGGGCTCGATCGAGCCGGCTGCAACCTCGGGGAGGAACGGCAGGTACGCCATGTACGGAAGCGGGTCAACGATGGTGACCTCTGCCTCGCCAGCACGGAGGAGCTTCTCGAGCTTCCATGCGGTGTAGAAGCCGGCGTAGCCGCCGCCGACGATCAGAATCTTCTTCGCCACGAAGCGATCTCCTTGATGATCAAATGTGCACAAAATGCAGGCTGCAAGGTGCGCCCGCTTGTTTGCGCGGGAAGCCAGCTGGGCAAGATTCACCCAACCCGAACCACTTTACCTGCAAATATGCTGCGGATCGTCACAAACAGCGAGACGGCGCACTCAGGCCGATGATTCTTCGCCGACTCGGCACAAATCCCGCAGCTAATGCGCGTTTAGGCGCTCCAGCCGGAACGCTCGAGCGCCAAGTCTCCAATCGGGTTCACACCGGGGCCAGCTGCGAGCGAGTGGCCGATCAACGCATGGAGGCACTTCACGCGAGTGGGCATACCGCCAGCGCTGATTCCAGCGAGCTCCGGGACCTCGCCAATCGCATCGCGATCGGCAATGTACTGCTCGTGAGCGCGCTGGTAGGCAGCCCGCAGTTCCTCATCCTCGGCGAGCATCTCGTTGAACTCGACCATCATGCCCGCGGCCTCGAGGCGCGATGCCGCAGCAACGACCTCCGGGTGCGACAGGTAGTAGAACGTCGGGAACGGCGATCCATCGGGCAGCCGAGGAGACGTCGCCACGACCGTTGGGCTGCCGTCGGCGGCGCGCGCGGCAATACCGACGACTCCGCGAGCCTCGCGACCGAGCTGCTCACTCACCGCCGCGATGTCTGCTGCTGTCGGTTCGGGGAATGGGGGCCGGCTCACTTGCTGCTCCTTGCGGCTTCGTCTTCTGATGGGGTGTCGGGCACCGCTGTGCCCGAGGCGATGACCGAGCCAAGGAGATCCTTCGCCCAGTTCCGCTCGACCTGGGTGAGGTCTGCGCTGGTCTCTTCCTGGGACTCGACAGGCAGCACAACATCCGAAATGATGCTGAGCTGAGTCTCGCCAGGAAGCACATACGAGAGTCGATCGCGCGCCTGAGCACGCACGTACGACGGGTCCTTCCAACGCGTCCGCTCGGCGTCGATCTCCTCGACGGCCTCGCGGTGCTGCCGGACGCTCTCGCGCAACTGCGCAATCTCGCGCTGCTGCTGCACAAACGTCGAAATGTTCGGGCTGAGGATCAGCGCCCCGGCAACCACCGAGACGACCACGACGACGGTGAAGACACTGAAGCGCAGACTCGCGACCCACGCCGCAATGTCTGCGCCCCAGTTCTTCACCGTGTACTCCTCAGATCAGGCGAGAGGCTACGCCTGGAAACGCGGGAACGCGCCGCGACCCGCGTAGCGAGCTGCGTCGCCGAGCTCCTCCTCGATGCGGAGCAGCTGGTTGTACTTCGCGACGCGGTCCGAACGCGCGGGGGCGCCGGTCTTGATCTGGCCGCAGTCGGTCGCGACAGCGAGGTCGGCGATCGTGACGTCCTCGGTCTCGCCCGAGCGGTGCGACATGACGGCGGTGTAGCCCGAGCGCTGCGCAAGCTGCACGGCGTCGAACGTCTCGGTGAGGGTGCCGATCTGGTTCACCTTCACGAGCAGCGAATTCGCGACGCCCTTCGCGATGCCGTCAGCAAGGCGCTCCGGGTTCGTGACGAACAGGTCGTCGCCGACGAGCTGCACGCGGTCGCCAACGCGGTCGGTGAGCTCCTTCCAGCCATCCCAGTCAGCCTCGTCGAGGGGATCCTCAATCGAAACGAGCGGGTACCGATCGAGCAGGTCCGCGTAGTAGTCGGCCATCTCGGCCGCGGTGCGATCCTTGCCCTCGAACTTGTAGACGCCGTTCTCGTAGAACTCCGACGACGCGACGTCGAGCGCGACGGCAACATCCTTGCCCGGCTCGAGGCCGGCGCGCTTGATCGCCTCGACGATGAGGTCGAGCGCCGCGGCGTTGTTCTCGAGGTTCGGCGCGAAGCCGCCCTCGTCGCCGAGGCCGGTCGAGAGGCCCTTCTCGTTGAGCAGCGACTTGAGCGCGTGGTAGACCTCGACGCCCCAACGGAGGCCCTCCGAGAAGCTCTCGGCGCCGAGCGGCACCGCCATGAACTCCTGGATGTCGACATCGGTGTCGGCGTGGGCGCCGCCGTTGATGATGTTCATGAGCGGCACGGGAAGCGTGCACGCGGTCGGGCCACCGAGGTAGCGGTAGAGCGGCAGCTCTGCCGACGCGGCGGCAGCATGCGCGACGGCGAGGCTCACGCCAAGAATCGAGTTCGCGCCGAGACGCGACTTGTTGTCGGTCCCGTCGATCTCGCGCAGCACGGTGTCGATGATGCGCTGGTCGTCGGCGGCGAAGCCCTCGATGGCGGGCGCAAGCTCGTCGAACACGGCGTCGACGGCCTTGAGCACGCCCTTGCCGAGGTAACGATCCTTGTCGCCGTCGCGCAGCTCGTATGCTTCGAATGCACCGGTCGAGGCGCCCGAGGGCACTGCCGCGCGCCCGACCGAGTCGTCGGTCAGGCCGATCTCGACCTCAACGGTCGGGTTTCCGCGCGAATCAAGAATCTCGCGTGCGATCACCGCGTCGATAAATGCCACAGTCTGCTCCTTGTGGTGGAAGTCATGAGACGCGTGTTCCGCGCCTATTCACAGTGTAGAGGGTGCGGGGCTCATCACCCCTGGAGATCAGGCCATTACTCGCCGAGTTCGCGCCACGACAGCGCCGCCGCGTCGCGGTCCCCCGGACGCACGCTCGCGAACCGCTGAAAGCCCTCGGTTTCGAGCCTGGCGAGCAGCGTCTTCATGTTCTTCTGGCGCTTCTCGAGGCGCACGCGCAGCCCGTCCGCGACGAGTGCGCGTTTGAGGCTCATGAGATCGTCAAGCGGGGTGTCGGCGTCGGCGACGAGCGCGACCGCTGCCGGGCCCGAGCTCGTGTCGAGTTCGATGAGGTCGACGACGCGCTCGAAGCCGATCGAGAATCCCACCGCCGGCACGTCCTGGCCGAGGAAGCGACCGATCATGCCGTCGTAGCGGCCGCCGCCGCCAACGGAGGATCCGGATCCCGGGTGCGCGATCTCGAAGATCGTTCCCGTGTAGTACCCCATGCCGCGCACGAGGGTCGGATCGAAGCGGATCTCGACGCCCTCGGGGAGGCCGCCATCGAGCGCCTCGCCGAGCGTGACGAGGCTCGCGACGCCGTCTTCCGCGGCTCCAGCAGGCAGCACCGCCGCGATCGCCTCGCGGGTGACCGGGATGCCCGCGGCGAGCGCCTGATCGACGCCCTCGAGGATCCCGCGCATCGCCGCCGCGGCGGGCTCGTTCGTCTCCGCGAGCTCGGCCGTAACGCCGTCGACGCCGATCTTATCGAGCTTGTCGATGGTGATGAGCGCGCCGGACTGCTCCTCGGGTGCGAAGCCGCAGTGGTCGAGGAGGCCGAACAAGATCCGGCGATCGTTGACGCGAATCACGCAGTCCTTCAGTCCGAGCTGCGCGAGCACCTGCGACGTCGCGGTGATGAGCTCGATCTCTGCGATGACGCCGGATTCTCCGATGATGTCGATGTCGGCCTGCACGAACTGCCGGTAGCGTCCCTTCTGTGGGCGCTCGGCCCGCCACACCGGGGCGATCTGGATCGACCGGAACACGGGCGGCAGCTCCGAACGGTGCGAGGCGTAGAAGCGCGCAAGCGGCACCGTGAGATCGAAGCGCAGGCCAAGGTCGGCAAGCTGCTCGGGATCGCCGGCCTCAGCGGCTGCGGCGAGCGCCTCGGGCTTGATTCCCCGCTTCAGAATCGAGAAGCTCAGCTTCTCGTTGTCCCCGCCGAGACCCGAGTGCAGTCGCGCGTGGTCTTCAACGACGGGCGTCTCGATCTCGTCAAAGCCGTGCGAGCGGTAGACGCCGCGAATGATGCCGAGCGCGTGCTCCCGGCGGGCTTTGTCGGCTGGCAGAAAGTCGCGCATGCCGCGCGGCGGGTTCACTGGGTTAGCCATGGGTCCCATTCTTTCATGTCGCGCGGGGGTGTCCGGCCCACAGCCCGCCGGCCAGGGATGCGTCGGGCGCCCCAGCATCACCCCCACCGACCTTTCTCTACGGATTGACGTAGTTGCGCGCACTCGTAGTACGTCAGAACGTAGAGAAAGTTGGGGCCCGGTGGCAGGAGGGCGGAAGCGCGGAACACAGCACCAGGAGTGGCCCCGACACGACGTGTCGGGGCCACTCCTCTGTCGCAGATCAACGGACCGGCGGCCGGGCGGCGGCGTCTATTGAGCCACCGGCGGCTCCGCACCGTACCCGGTCAGCTCACGCACCTCCATCTCAGCGGCGCGTTTCTTTGACTCGACAGTCTTGTCGGTAATCGAGCCAAGCCAGGCAAGCAGGAACCCGACCGGGATCGAGATGATGCCTGGGTTCGACAGCGGGTAGATCGCGAAGTCGACGCCCTCGCCAAACATCGAGTTCGGCTGGCCCGACACCACGGGAGAGAAGATGATCAACCCGACCGCCGTCACCAGTCCACCAATCATCGACCAGAGCGCGCCACGCGTGGTGAACCGCTTCCAGAAGAGCGAGAACAGGATCGTCGGAAGGTTCGCAGACGCGGCCACCGCGAAGGCAAGCGCAACGAGGAACGCCACGTTCTGACCTTGCACGCCGATTCCGCCGACGATCGCGACCACCCCGATCACGATCGTGGTGTAGCGCGCGACCCGGACTTCCTGCTTCTGCGTGACGTTGCCCTTCTTAATGACGCTGGTGTAGATGTCGTGCGCGAACGAGGCCGACGCGGTGATCGTCAGCCCCGCGACCACCGCGAGGATCGTCGCAAACGCGACCGCCGAGATGAACCCCAGCAGCACCGGCCCGCCGAGCTCGGCGGCAAGGAGCGGTGCGGCCGAGTTCACGCCGCCCGGTGCGGAAGCGATGGTCTCTGGCCCG
Organism: Leucobacter aridicollis; assembly: GCF_013409595.1. Classification (NCBI taxonomy): domain Bacteria; kingdom Bacillati; phylum Actinomycetota; class Actinomycetes; order Micrococcales; family Microbacteriaceae; genus Leucobacter; species Leucobacter aridicollis. The sequence continues at coordinate 2,417,446 of NZ_JACCBD010000001.1, forward strand.
ACGAACGCCGCGGCGCCGTACCCGAGCACGAGCGTGAACAGGTAGAAGATTCCAATGAGCCAGATCGCCCAGACGACCGACTGCCTCGCAGCCTTCGCCGTTGGCACCGTGTAAAACCGCATGAGCACGTGCGGGAGACCGGCGGTGCCGAGCACAAGCGCGAGCGCGAGCGACACGAAGTCGAGCGGCATCGCCCCGTACTGGATTCCGGGCGCGAGGATCGCCTCGCCGTTCGTGTTCTCAGGGTTATTGACGGCGGCCTCGAGCACGGCAGCGAAGTTGAAGCCCTTCAGCGCGAGCACCCAGATGGTCATCGCCGCGGCGCCGAGGATGAGCAGCGCGGCCTTGATGATCTGCACCCAGGTCGTCCCCTTCATGCCGCCGATGAGCACGTACAGGATCATCACCAGCCCGACGACCGCGACGACCAGCGACTGACCGAGAGAGTCGTCGACGCCGAGCAGCAGGGAGACGAGCCCGCCAGCGCCTGCCATCTGGGCGAGCAGGTAGAAGAACGTCACCGCAAGGGTGGTGATCGAGGCCGCCATGCGAACCGGCCGCTCCTTCAACCGGAACGACAGCACATCCGCCATCGTGAACTTCGCCGTGTTGCGCATGAGCTCGGCGACGAGCAGCAGCGCAACGAGCCAGGCGACGAGGAACCCGATCGAATAGAGGAACCCGTCGTAGCCGTTCACCGCGATCGCGCCACAGATCCCGAGGAACGAGGCCGCCGAGAGGTAGTCACCAGCGATCGCGAGGCCGTTCTGGCGCCCGGTGAACGATCGACCGCCGGCGTAGAAGTCCGCCGCCGTCCGGGTGTTCCGGCTCGCCCGAATCACGATCACCATCGTGACGGCGACGAACGCGAGAAAGATCGAGATGTTCAGGACGGGATTCTGGTCCGCGGCCCCGACACTCTTCAGGATGCCCGCTGGCGCGGTCATCATGGAGACGCCGACATTCATGGTGTATCTCCTTCGGTGCGTGCTGCCTGCTGCTCGAGGTCCGCCCGCAGGGCCTCCGCAAGCGGGTCAATGTTTCTGTTCGTGTACATGACATACGCGGTGGTGATTGCGAACGTTGAGACGAACTGCAGCAGGCCGAACCACAGGCCAACGTTCATTCCGAGCAGCGGAGTCGCCATGAACTCGTGGGCGAAGGCTCCCAGAAACACGTAGAGCAAAAACCACACTAGGAACGCCGCGGCAAGCGGGAACACGAATTTCCGGAGTTTGCTTCGCAGCTGCTGGAACTCGGGGCTGGCCTGCACCGCCTCGTAATCGATCGGGTCCGGCCCGCTCTCGGCGGGTAGAACACTTTCTTCTGACATACGGGCCTCCTTTGCCCTGTCATAGCTTGTCAGGTAGGGGAGCGACGGCCACGGAAGCGGCGTCCACCCGAATCCTGAGAACCGCTCGATTGCGGTCTGGTGCCGATGCTAGAAATCGTGATAGGCATTCAGTACCCCCAAAAGTTGGGAGCATATATGCCACAGTCACGCTCTCCGGCAAGCCAATTGCTCATGCAGGACGCCGTTACTGCGTTCTCGCGGGAGACCAGATTCCCGCTCGCATTCGGAGGCTTTGAGTCCGACGGCATCATCAATGTGAGCGCGCTAAGCGGAATGCATGGACTGCGCATTCAAGGGCTACGGGTCGCGAACAGGCGCGGGCTCGGCGGGAAGGCGATGAGTGAGCACCGCCCGCGCTTCACGCGCGACTATATGTCGTCAACGACAATCAGTCACGACTACGACGCGGAGATCGGATCGGAGCACATCGTGATGCTCGTGGCGGTACCGGTCGTCGTTGATGGCGTGACCCGCGCTGTCCTGTACGGCGGCACCCGGGGCGGAACGCCGCCCGACGAGTCGTTCATGCGCGCCGCGGCCGGGGTCACCGCAGACCTCGCCCATGAGATCGCGCTCGCGGATGCCGCAGCCGCGACACAGGACCGCACCGCTCGCGGGGAGCTGCCGGGAACGGTGCTCGAGGAGCTTCGGAGCAGCCATGCGGAGCTCCGCCGAATAGCAGCCGACACGACCGATCCAGTTGCACGAGCGCGCCTCTCAGCCCTCGACGAGCGGCTCGTGCAGCTCAGCAACCCCACACCGGCCGAGCAGGAGATCCATCTCACCGAGCGGGAGTTCGATGTTCTCAGTCACGCGGCCATCGGCGCGACCAACGCTGAGATCGCGACGGCGCTCGGCATCGCCGGAAGCACGGTGAAGAGCTACCTCAAGACGGCAATGGGCAAGCTGCAGGCGTCGACGCGGCACGCGGCGGTGGCGACCGCCCGCGGACACGGGCTGATCCCGTAGCCCAGCCCCCGCGTGCGGGTCTCGGCTACGGGATCAGCGTCCGGGATCAGTGCCAGATATCAGTGCTGCACCGGCGGCTCTGCGCCGTAGCCAGTCAGCGCCCGTACCTCCATCTCGGCGGCGAGCGTCTTCGACTCGACAGTCTTATCGGTGACCGTGCCCAGCCACGCGAGGAAGAACCCGACGGGGATGGACACGATGCCCGGGTTGGCGAGCGGGAAGATCGCGAAGTCGATGTTCTCGCCAAGCATCGATGTCGGCGCGCCCGACATCACCGGCGACAGGATGATGAGCAGGACCGCGGTGCAGAGCCCACCGATCATCGACCATACGGCGCCACGCGTCGTGAACCGCTTCCAGAACAGCGAGAAGAGGATCGTCGGGAGGTTCGCGGACGCGGCAACGGCGAACGCGAGCGCAACGAGAAACGCGACGTTTTGCCCTTGAACGCCGATGCCGCCCACGATCGCGACCGCTCCGATCACGAGCGTCGTGATTCGCGCTACCTTGACCTCCTGCTTCGCGGTGACGTTGCCCTTCTTGATCACGCTCGAGTAGATGTCGTGCGCGAACGACGCCGACGCGGTGATCGTCAGCCCCGCGACCACGGCGAGGATCGTCGCGAACGCGACCGCCGAGATGAACCCGAGCAGCAGCGGGCCGCCGAGCTCAGCGGCGAGCAGCGGCGCGGCCGAGTTCACGCCGCCCGGCGCGGACTTGATGGTCTCCGGTCCGACGAACGCCGCCGCCCCGTACCCGAGCACGAGCGTGAACAGGTAGAAGATCCCGATGAGCCAGATCGCCCAGACCACCGACCGGCGCGCCTCGCGCGCCGTCGGCACCGTGTAGAAGCGCATGAGCACGTGCGGCAGCCCGGCGGTGCCGAGCACAAGCGCGAGCGCGAGCGACACGAAGTCGAGCGGCATCGCGCCGTACTGGATTCCGGGCGCGAGAATCGCGTCGCCGTGCGTGTTCTCGGGGTTGTTCACGGCAGCCTCAAGCACCGCGGCGAAGTTGAAGCCCTTGAGCGCGAGCACCCAGATCGTCATGGCTCCTGCGCCGAGGATGAGCAGCGCGGCCTTGATGATTTGCACCCACGTGGTGCCCTTCATGCCGCCGATGAGCACGTACAGAATCATCACGATGCCGACGACGGCGACGACGACGGATTGACCGATCTTGTCGTCGATGCCCAGCAGCAGCGACACGAGCCCGCCGGCGCCCGCCATCTGGGCGAGGAGGTAGAAGAACGTCACGGCGAGCGTCGTGAGCGCCGCGGCCATGCGCACGGGGCGCTGCTTCAGCCGGAACGACAGCACGTCAGCCATCGTGAACTTCGCCGTGTTGCGCATGAGCTCGGCGACGAGCAGCAGCGCGACGAGCCAGGCAACCAGGAACCCGATCGAGTAGAGGAACCCGTCGTAGCCGTTGATCGCGATCGCGCCGCAGATCCCGAGGAACGACGCGGCCGAGAGGTAGTCACCGGCGATCGCGAGGCCGTTCTGGCGCCCGGTGAAGGAGCGGCCGCCGGCGTAGAAGTCCGCGGCGGTCTTCGTGTTGCGGCTCGCACGAATCACGATCACCATCGTGACCGCGACGAAGGCGAGGAAGATTGCGATGTTCAGCGTCGGGTTCTGCTCGGCCGCATTCTCTGCCCGCACGAGCCCGGCCGAATGAATGGGCGACGACAATTTGGGGTTCATCGTTCGGCTCCTTCGGCGCCGCGGGCGCGGTCTTCGAGTTCGGCTCGGAGAGCCTCGGTACGGGGGTCAATGCGGCGGTTTGCGAACATGACGTAGGCGGTGGTGATCCCGAACGTGGTCACGAACTGGAGCAGTCCGAGCCACAGGCCAACGTTCATGCCGAGCAGCGGCTGTGCCATGAAATCGTGCGCGAATGCGCCAAGCAGCACGTACGCGAGGAACCAGGCGAGAAACGCCGCGGTGAGGGGGAACACGAACCGGCGGAGCGTGCGCTTGAGATCCTGAAACTCAGGACTCGCTTGAAACTCTTCGTAATCTATTGGCGAAACCTCAGTCTCAACCGGGGTGGGGTTTTCGTCGGACACCCGGGCCTCCTTGCCCTGTCTCAATGAACTCAGAGATAGACGACCTTCTTCCAACAGGAAGTTGATCGAAATTCCTCTGACAACCGCGACGCTGCGGCCTGCCCCCGATCGTAGAAATCATGGTAAGCATGTAGTACCCCCGAAAGTTGGGAGTGCCAATGGTGCCACCTGTAACCGTGACGAAGCAGCGTATCCTCCAGGACGCCGTGACGGAGTTTTCTCGCGCAACGGGCTTCACGCTCGCCTTCGGCGGCTACGAGGCTGACGGCGTCACGACGGTGACCGCGCTCTCAGGGACCGAGGGCGACAGCCTCCAGGGTCTCCGGGTCGCGAACTGGCGCGGCCTCGGCGGCAAGGCGATGATCGAGCTTCGCCCCCGGTTCACCCGCGATTACATGTCATCGCAGAGCATCAGCCACGACTACGACCTCGAGATCGGCGCCGAGCGCATCGTGATGCTCGTCGCTGTGCCGGTGATCGTCGACGGCGTCACGCGCGCGGTGCTCTACGGCGGCACGCGGGGTGACTCCTCCCCTGACGCGACGTTCATGCAGGCCGCGGCTGGCGTCAGCGAGGAGCTCGCCCGCGTCATCAGCGCCGAGGATCGCGCGCAGTCGCAGCTGCGGTTTCCGCCAGATCCGACCGAGCTGCCGGGAAGCGTGCTCGAGGAGCTCCGGAGCAGCCACGCCGAGATTCGCAGAATCGCGTCAGAGACGACCGACCCCGCGACGCGCGAACGGCTCACCGCGATCGAGCAGCGGCTCGCAGGGATTGGGCAGCCGACGGGTGTCGCAACGGAGATCCACCTCACGTCGCGCGAGATCGACGTGCTGTGCCAGGCGGCGCTCGGCGGCACAAACGCGAGCATCGGGCAGGCTCTTGGCATCGCCGAGAGCACCGTGAAGAGCTACCTGAAGACCGCGATGGGCAAGCTCGAGGCGCCCACCAGGCACGCAGCGGTCACTGCAGCCAGAAGCTTCGGACTGATCCCGTAGCCCACCAGGGCGCGGGCCGCTAGTCGGCCGTCACCCGCGCGGCGAGCCTGTCGCTCGCCAACCGCAGGGCGCGATCCGGATCGACGCCTGCCGCGTTCGCCCGGATCACGAGCGCGAGCATCGCGTCCCCGATCCCGACCTCGGCCATCGCCGCTTCCTCAGGGCCGATCGCGGCGGACAGCGGATCCTCGGCGGAGCGCTCCGCCGCGGCGGGGTCGACGAGTCCTGCCCGCTTGAGGCGTTCGACGACCTTCGCGGCACGCGCGAGCGACGGCATCCCAGCGGGCACGCCGTCGAGCGGGGCGCGCGATCCACGCTCCTCCCCCGCGGCGTCCTCCTTCAGTCGCTCCCACTCGGCGTTGAGCTCCTCGACCGACATGTAGCCGCGGTCGCCGAACACGTGCGGGTGGCGCGCGATGAGCTTCTCGTTGAGCCCGCGCGCGACAGTCTCAAGGTCATAGCCCTCCCCGTCGCGCTCGGCGAGTGCCGCGTGGAAGAGCACCTGGTAGAGCACGTCTCCCAGCTCGCCACGCACCTCGTCGGGCGGAAGCTCACGCTCGATAGCGTCGATGAGTTCGAACGTCTCCTCGATGAGAAACGGGGCAAGTGTCTCGTGCGTTTGGACGGCGTGCCACGCGCACCCGCCCTCGCCAACGAGGCGGCGCACCGTGTCCAGCACCTCCTGCACTGCGTCGTTCGTGGGGGTGGGTTTGGGTCTGTCAGCGCCAGCATCCATACGTTGAGCCTAACGGGTGCGCCACAAAGGATTCGGAGAGCGCGCGGCGCTGCGCCTCCCCGCGCGGAATCTCAGCAACGATCGCGCCGTCCCCGTTAGGCTCGCACGTATGCGCACCGTAACTCCGAAACTTCTTGTGGCCGTCGGCGCTTCGGCGCTCGCTCTCGCGCTCTCCGGGTGCGTGACGTTCTCGGCCGCGCTCCCTGGGTCGTCGTCGAGCGCTGGGTCGCCGAACCGGATCGGTCCGGAGGGGTGCGGCGTGAGCGATGAGAAGGTCGCGACGCTCGTCGACAATGTCGCCCGCGAGCTTGGCACCGTGCAAGAGTCCGCGCTCGCGGGCAACATCCCCGACCTCACGAGGCTCCTGACGCCGTTCCAGGACGACGTCGCGGGCCTCACCGAGGGCGTCACTGACCCCGAACTGCTCGCGGCGCTCACTGACGTGCAGGCGGGGTTCACCGGGTTCGCCGACATCCCGGCCCCACACAACGTGCTCGAAGCGGCCGGCTGGGTCCAGGAGTTCACCGCGCAGCTGCAGGAGCTCCGCGACAGCGGTGCAGCGCTCCAGGAGCTCTGCACCGCGCCGTAGCCGCGGTCGCTAGCGGGCCGCCGGTGGGGCCGCCGCCGGATCAGGATCGGGTTCGAGCAGCGTCGCCACCACCGTCGACGTCCACTTCACGATGTCGCCGTCGTCTGGCGTCGAGCGCTGTCCGACGCCCGCGAGTGGGCTCCGCGCGCTCGCGGTGCCGCCCGGGAGCGGGATCGTCAGCGTCTTCGTGGACTCCGTGTATTTGCCGCCCGGGTACATGCGCGTCATGCGCATCCGCCGGGAATCGAGCAGCGTGACGGGTTCGAGTCGGAGCGTCGGGCCGAGCGCGACGACCTTCGTGAGGCCAAGGATCGACGCTCGGCGACGCAGCGCCGAGACGGCGGCGAGGCGTGCGACCTCCGCCGGCGGCTCGCCGTAGCGGTCCGTGAGCTCTTCGAGCACGAGTTCGACGTTCTCGGCCGGCGCCTGCGGGTGCGAGGCCGCGGAGAACTTCTGGTAGGCCTCGAGCCTGAGCCGCTCGCTCTCGACGTAGTCCTCGGGGATATGCGCGTCGACGGGAAGCTCAAGAATGAGCTCGGTGGTCGTCTGCACGTCCTCACCCTTGAACGTGTTCACCGCCTCGCCGATCATGCGAAGGTAGAGGTCGAAGCCCACCCCGGCGATGTGGCCCGATTGCTCACCGCCGAGCAGGTTGCCCGCGCCGCGAAGTTCGAGGTCCTTCAGCGCGACCTGCATGCCCGAGCCCAGCTCGTTGTTCGCGGCAAGGGTCTCGAGCCGCTCGTTCGCGTGTTCGGTGAGGGGCTTGTCGGGGTCGTACAGGAAGTACGCGTATGCGCGCTCGCGGCTGCGCCCGACGCGGCCACGCAGCTGGTGGAGCTGGCTGAGGCCGTACTTGTCAGCCTGGTCGATGATGATCGTGTTCGCGTTGGCGATGTCGAGGCCGGTCTCGATGATCGTCGTCGAGACCAGCACATCGAACTTGCGCTCCCAGAAGTCCTGCACGACCTGCTCGAGCTGATGCTCGGACAGCTTGCCGTGGGCGACGGCCACACGCGCCTCGGGCACAAGCTCGGCGATCTTCGCCGCGGTGCGGCCAATCGAGCTCACCCGGTTGTGGACGAAGAACACCTGGCCCTCGCGGAGCAGCTCGCGGCGGATCGCCGCCGAGATCTGCCGGTCGCTGCGCGGCCCGACGAAGGTGAGGATCGGGTGCCGATCCTCCGGCGGTGTCGCGAGCGTCGACATCTCGCGGATGCCGGTGACGGCCATCTCGAGCGTGCGCGGGATCGGGGTCGCGCTCATCGCGAGGATGTCGACGCCCGTCTTCAGCTTCTTCAGGCTGTCCTTGTGTTCGACGCCGAAGCGCTGCTCCTCGTCGATGATGAGGAGGCCGAGATCCTTGTAGATCACGCTGTCGGCGAGGAGCCGGTGCGTGCCAATGACGACGTCGACGGTGCCGGCGGCGAGGCCCTCGAGCGTCTCCTTCGCCTCTTTGTCGGTCTGGAACCGGCTGAGCGCGCGCAGCTGCACTGGGAACCCAGCGAAGCGGTTCTGGAAGGTCTCGAAATGCTGGTTCGCGAGCAGCGTCGTTGGCACGAGCATCGCGACCTGCTTGCCGTCCTGGACAGCCTTGAACGCGGCCCGCACCGCGACCTCAGTCTTGCCGAACCCGACGTCACCGGCGAGCAGCCGGTCCATCGGCACGGGGCGCTCCATGTCGCGCTTCACCTCGTCGATGGTGGTGAGCTGGTCGAGCGTCTCGGCGTACGGGAATGCTTCCTCGAGCTCGCGCTGCCACGGGGTGTCCGTGGAGAACGCGTGACCGGGCGACGCCATGCGCGCCGAGTACAACTTCACGAGCTCGACGGCGATGTCGCGGACGGCCTTGCGGGCCTTCTTCTTCGCGTTCGACCAGTCGCTGCCGCCCATCTTCGAGAGCGCGGGCGCCTCGCCGCCAACGTAGCGCGAGAGCTGGTCGAGCTGATCGGTCGGCACGTAGAGCTTGTCCTTGGGCATGCCGCGCTTCGTCGAGGCGTACTCGATGACGAGGTACTCGCGCAGCGCCTTCCCGGCGTCGCGCCCGATGCCGGTGGGAACCATGCGCTGGGTGAGCTCGACGAACTGCCCGATGCCGTGCGTCTCGTGCACCACGTGGTCGCCGGCGACGAGCTTCAGCGGGTCGACGACGTTCTTGCCGCGTCGCCGAGCGAGCTTCTGCCCGGACTGCCCTTGGGAGGTGACGGTGCGCCCGAAGAATTCCGCCTCGGTCTCGAGCAGTAGCTTCGCTTCTTCGTTCTCGAACCCCTGCCAGGCGATACCGGTGACGAGGTAAATGACCCCCTGCTCGAGCTCGCCGGGGAGCTCGTCGACGATGCGCGCCGCGGCGCCGGTCTCTGAGAGCAGGTCGCGGGCGCGCTCAACGAGCCCGACGCCCTGGGCGGTGACGATCGCGCGCCACCCGTCCGCAAGCCTGCGGCTCAGGTGGACGAGCGCCTGGGCCGTCGCGTCGCTGTCCGTCGCCGACCGGCGAACCGGTCCGCCCTGCACCGTGATGATCGCGTCGTCGACGCCGTCGATCACGGTGAGGCCGCGCGGCTCGTCGCCGGTCTCGGCGTCCGCCGCACCGGCCAGGTCCTCGGCGTCGCGCACGAAGCCAGTCATGCTCCACCACGGGCGATCCTGGGACGCGCGTCGCAGCTCTGCGACAGTCAGCATGCCGCTGTCACCGGTGGGTACCGGCGTCTCCGCGCCGACGGTCGCGGCGTGCCAGGCCGCCTCGAGGAACTCACGGTTCGTCTCGGCGAGGCTCACCGCACGACCGGCGACCCGCTCGGGCGACACGACGAGCACGGCGCCGCCGTCGGGCAGCAGCCCAGTCAGTGGCGCGAGCCCTGGCACGAGCTGCGGCAGCAGACTCTCCATGCCCTCGACCGCGATCCCCTCGGTCATCTTCTCGAGCATCGTCGACAGTGCCGGGAACTTCGGCAGCAGCTCGGCGGCGCGGGCACGCACGTCGTCGGTGAGCAGCAGCTCGCGCGCCGGCCACAGTTCGAGAAGCTCGACGGGGTCGCCGGCGCTGCGCTGGTCGGACACCGAGAACCTGCGGATCTGATCGACCTCGTCGCCGAAGAAGTCGACGCGCATCGCCTGCTCGGCCGCGGGCGGGAAAACGTCGAGGATGCCGCCGCGCACGGCGAACTCGCCGCGCCTGGTCACCATGTCGACGCGCGTATATGCGAAATCAACGAGCTTGCGCGAGAGCGATTCGAGGCCGCTCTCTGCGCCGCCGATCCGCGGTTCCTCGCCAGCGCGGAGCACGACGGGCTCGGCGAGCGCGGCGTGTGGCGACACGGGCTGCAGCGCCGCGCGGACCGAGGCGACCATGACGAGCGGCCCGGCCTCGGACTGCGCTGAGTCGTCGCGGTAATCCCGGAGCATCCGCAGCGCCTCGGCGCGGCGCCCGACGGTCTCGGCGCTCGGGCTCAACCGCTCGTGCGGCAGCGTCTCCCAGGCCGGGAATTCGGTCGTGCGCGCCTCAGGGATGAGCGACGCAATCGCCTGGCGGATCGCGTCGGCCTCGCGGCTCGTCGCGGCAATGAGGAGGTACGCGCCCCGATCCCCTGACGCGCGGCGCCGCCGGATCAGGCCGGCGATGAGCGGCGCGCGCAGCCCGTCCGACACCGAGAATTCGGCGTCGGTGGCAGCGGCATCGAGGGCGCGCGCGAACGACGGTGCTCCCTCGAGCAACCCGTCAAGCCCACGGAGACTCATCGTGCGCCACCGTGGAATCGCTGCTGCGTGGCGGTGAGCCCGTCTGTGACGAGCATCTCGCTCGCGTCGGCCGCGTCTTCGAGCAGCACGGCGAGGGTGTCACGCTCACCCGAGGCGAACGGCTTGAGCACAAAGTCGGCGGGATCCTGCTGGCCGGGCGGGCGCCCGATCCCGATCCGTACGCGCAGGAACTCGGGGGTGCCGAGCGCCTTCGCGATGTCGCGGAGGCCGTTGTGGCCGCCGTGGCCGCCGCCTTGCTTCAGCTTCAGCGAATCGAACGGGAGGTCGAGCTCGTCGTGGAGCACGATCACGCGGTCGGGGTCGACGCCAAAGTACTTCGCGAGTGCCGACACGGGGCCGCCTGACGTGTTCATGTACCCGTTGGACTTCGCGAGGATCAGCTTCGGCCCGCCGGGCACGATGCGCCCCTCGGCGACGCGGGAGTTCGTCTTGTGGGGAGAGAACTTCGCCCCCATTCGCTCCGCGAGCACGTCGAGCGCCATCTGGCCGACATTGTGCCGCGTCGCTTCATACTTCGGCCCGGGGTTCCCGAGGCCCACGACCAGCCAACTATCACTCGCCACGGTCTCAACGTCCTTTTTCTTTCGCAGGCCAAACACCCTCTAAGCCTATGCGCCGTCGGGCCGCCGGGAGTGCGAAATTGCTCTCGGCTGAACGGATTCTCTGGACACACAAAACCCGCCGGGCGGTGAAGCACCGCCCGGCGGGTTGTGTGAAGCGTGTGAGAGTTACTCGGCAGCTGCCTCTTCGGCGCCCTCTGCTGCCTCATCGTCCGCAGCAGCGCCGCGGGGAACGACGACCTGCACGACGAGCTGCGCGGCGTCGTCGAGGAGCTCAGCGCCCTTGGGGAGCGTGAGGTCGCCGGCGAGCACCTGGGTGCCCTCTTCTGCGCCCTCGACGTCGACCTGGACCGACTCGGGGATCGCGGTGGCCGGAACGAGCAGGCGAAGCGTGTTGAGCTCCTGCAGCGCAACGGTGCCCGAGAACGAGGTGCCGGCGACGTGCACGGGAACCTCAGCCTCGACCTTCTCGCCCTTCTTGACGATGATCATGTCGACGTGCTCGATGATCTGACGTACGGGATCCTTCTGCACGTCCTTGACGAGCACGAGCTCCTGCTTGCCGTCGAGCGTGATCTCGACGAGCGGGTTCGCGTAGCGAACGATGAGGCTCAGCGGGTGGGTCTCGACGGTGACGTGCTTCGGGTCGGTGCCGTGGCCGTAGACGACCGCGGGGGTCTTGCCTGCAGCGCGGAGCTTGCGGGCTGCACCCTTGCCGAACTGCTCGCGGGTGGTTGCTTCGAGCTTGTTCTCAACGCTCATGATGATTCTCCTTGCGGGCTCTCGCCCCGTGTCGGGCGGGTTTCCCCGCCGGCGTGGTGTCTCGCACTTGTAACGTGCGACGCAGCGATGCCCCGTGAAGGGGAGGTCGTTCCGCGTCGATAACGGGCGCACGCGCCCCTCGCCGAAGTACAGCCACTTATCTTACACGATGTGCGGCCAGGTGTGAGCCTTTCCCTGTTCAGCCCGCCGGGGCGAGCGCCGCTGCAACGGTCCGTCCCGCGCGCCTGCCACTAAACAGGCAGTCGGCGAGCGACAGGCCTGACAAGTATGAGTTCGAGCAGATACCCACGGCAGAGCGACCAGCCGCAAGTAGGCCAGTGACTTCGCCCCCTCCTTCACGCAGCACCGCGCCGGTCTCCTCGTTCACGCGGAGGCCACCGAGTGTGAGCCCTGGGACCGGGTAGAACGGCGAACTGCCAACGGAGATGTCAATCGCGTAGAACGGCCCCCTCGCCACCGGAGTGGCAATGTCGGCGTGTTTGTGTGCGGGGTCACCCTCGCCAGAGATTCCCGAGTTGTACGCGTTGACGGTTGACTCGAGGCCCGCCACGCTCACTCCCGTCCTCCGGGCCAGGCTGGCTAGCGTCGCCGCGCGACGGTGGCCGAGCGTGAAGAGGAACAATGCTTGGAGTGCTTGAAATATTTGAGACTGCGCTCGTACTTGCGACTTCGCCGCGCGCCATTGGCTGGCGTCAAGCACCAATCGCCCTTTGCCCTCGTGGTTGCGGAGCAAGCTGTCTGAAAACGTCGCCCCATAAAGGTCCTCGTTCGCGATCCGCTTCCCGTCCATCCCAACAGCCACTCCGCCAAGCAGAGCACTCGGAGGTGTTAAGAACCGCCATGCGGTGAGACGATCCATTTTGCCTGTGCTGCCTCCAGCTTCCACGCCAAGCATGATGGCGCCGCCGTCATCTCCTGCCGTGCCGAGCGGGTTCACGTTGCGGTACGGCCCCGCGTGTCGGTCCATGAGCGCCGCGTTCATCACGAACCCCCCGCCAGATAGCAGGACCCGAGCCCCGGTCGCCTGGGCCCGCGTCGCACGACCACGCCACAAGCGCGCCGCTTGTCGGTCGAAAACCGCTCCCAGGGCAGGAGCAAAATTGCCGAGCTTGGCTCCCCGTCGCAGGATGCGGGCGTGCGCTGCTAAATCGGCAGGGTCGGTCAGCGCACCGTAGCGCGCGCCTACGACCGCCCCATCCTCCATGATGAGCTCGTCCACCCTGGCGGCGCGCACAACCTGAATGCTCCGCGACTCGACCGCACGCCTGAGTACACGGAAGAGAGCAGCCCCCGAACTCATGCCACGTGCCACTGTCCGGTGCCCCCGTGGGGCCGGGCGGGCGCGCTCACGGTAGGGCCACGCGTTCTCATTGCCTGAGTAGTAGAGGTAGTGCTTATCGCTGGGATAGGACGTCTTATACGGGGCCAACGATCCCTCGTAGCGCGCGCCAAGAGTCTCGAGCCATTCAAGCGTGCCGACGCTTTGCTCGCAGAAGCGACGCAACGTCGACTCGGAGACGGCATCGCCTACCTCTTGAGTGAGGTAGGCGAACATGTCCTCTGGGGTGTCATCGATTCCCGCAGCCCGCTGCTGCGCGGTCCCGCCACCGGCGTACACCACCCCGCCCGAGAGCGTGCTCGCGCCACCACCGTGTGCGCGGTCAAGGATCAGAACGCGGGCCCCCGCGTCAGCTGCTTCGATCGCAGCTGCCGCCCCGGCGGCCCCGAAACCCACCACAATGAGATCGTAGGGATGTCGCATATCCATCAGCTCCTTCGCTGTCTGATCGCAACCCCCGTGGCGGCCCAGTGTAGCAACGCCACCTGGCCTCGCGGCCAGCGAGCGTCCCCTACGACCCGAGATCTGCGACGGCCTGCTCGATGTCGGTGTCGCCGTCGAGCATGTCGAACGCGAAGCCGTCGAGATCGGGCCGGGCGACCACCGCGGCGAGCACGCGAGCGACGTTGTCACGGCTCACCGGGCCGCGGTCGAGCGTGGCACCGACGGTCACGCGACCGCTCCCGTGCTCGTCGGTCAGGGTTCCCGGACGGACGATCACCCAGCGAACTCCGCTCGCCTCGAGCGCGAGATCAGCCGCGTACTTCGCGCGCTGGTAGGCGGCGAAATCGACGCCCATGGAGGCCGGGGGCTCGATGGCGACGCCGATGTAGGAGATCTGCACGACCCGTGCGCCGAGCAATGCGGCCGCGGCCATCGTTGTGAGCGCTCCCTGATGGTCGACGGTCTCCTTGCGCTCAGGGCCGGATCCCGGACCGGCACCTGCCGCGAACACGAGGGTGTCTGCCGCGCCGAGCGCCCGCGCGAGTTCCTCGCCTGAGGAGTGCTCCAGGTCGAGCACCACGGGCTCACCACCGACACGCTCAACGTCGGCCGCGTGAGCGGGGTTTCGGATCACGCTGAGCACCCGGTGCCCCGCGGCGGTCAACAGTTTGGTTGCCCGGAGGGCGATCTTGCCATGTCCACCGATCATGCCGACGGTGATCATCTGGGAAGACTCGTTCACGATTGACTCCTATTCGGTTGCGGCGCTCGTGAGCTGCACGACGTCTGCGCCGTACGCCCGCGCGAGCTCGTCGGCGTGCACCAGCGCACCGACCCCCGGACTGCCGGCGCCAACGACAACGGTCTGCCCGCTCAGGCTCTCGTCAATGATGACGGGCCAGGCTGTGCTCGACCCGAGCGGCGTGATCGTGCCGCGCTTGTAGCCTGTCGCCGCGAAGGCCGCGTCCGCGTCGGGGAGCGAGAGCCGATTCACGCCGAGGTGGGCGCGCAGCTTGGCCCAGTTGAACTGCCCGTCGAGCGGCGTGAGCACGAACACGAAGCTGTCGCCGCGCTGCACGACGACGCTCTTGACGATCTGCGCGCCGCCGAAGTCAGCGTTGGTCGGTCGACCGGTGCCATCCCGCACGACGAAGTCGACCGCAAGGCCGCGCGCCGCGGCGTCCGACGCCGCCCGTGTCGTATCGGACAGTGCGTTTGCGTCGGGTGCTGGTGCTGCGTCTGTCATTGCGGTCTCGTTCCTTCCGGGGGTGTTTCCCAGTCGGTGAAACACCCCCGGGGAAGAAACTATTTCACCGGGCCAGCGGACCTCCGCTTAGTCGTTCCACGACCAGATATCGTCGCCGCGAAGCGTCGCGTCTGCGCCACCGTCGCAGTAGATGACCTGACCCGCCATGTGGGTGTTCTGCTCGTCGGTCAGCCAGATGAGCACGTCGGCGATCGACTGCGCGGGCTGGTGCGAGTTCAACGGCATCGGCACAGCCGAGTCGACCATCGCTCGGCCTTCCTCGGTGGCGAGGAGCTGCTCGGTCATCGGAGTAATGACGGTGCCGGGCGCGACGGCGTTAAGTGCGATGCCCGCGCCTGCCCACGTCGGGGTGACGGCTTCGCGTCGCACCCAGCGTGCGATGGCGCGCTTCGACGACGGGTAGACAAGGTAGCCGACCTCGGGCCCCTGAGCGACGACGGCGTCAGCGACGGCGAGGGTCTTCGCCTCGTCACCGGAGAGCGCAGCCTCGACCATCTCCTTCGAGTTGGGCTGCAGCGAGGCCATCGACGACACGACAGCGGCGCGGGGCGCCTTCGCGGCGGCGAGCGCAGGCTGGAGCGCTTCGAGGAGCTCGGTCACGCCGAAGTAGTTGATCGAGATCGTCTTCGAGATCGGCGCCGAGATGCCAGCGCAGGCGATGACGCCGTCGATGACGCCGCCGGCGAGTTCCGTCGCGCGGGCTGCCGCGTCGATCCGGCCGTCGTGGCTCGACAGGTCCGCCTCGACCTCGGCGTTCTTCAGGTCGATGCCGATCACGCGGTCTCCGCGGTCGCGCAGGGTCTGCGCAGTTGTGGCCCCGATGCCGGAAGCCGAACCAGTCACTACGTAGGTGCGGGTCATGGTGTTTCTCCTTCGGTTGCATGCGCTGCCCCGATCGGAGCGGCGCTGTGACGGCCACCGGGCCGTCGGCTTCTAGCCGTGGGTGTTCGGCCGAAGCAGTCGTACCGCGACGCCTGTCACGGTGCGGATCTCGGCTGCCGTTAACTCGGCCGTCGCCTCCTCGACCATGCGCACGCCGGCGGCGACGAGCCGCGCGTAGGCGCCCTCGCCCGCGTCGGTGAGCGAGAGCGTCACGGATCGGGCGTCGGTCGCGCTTGGCGCTTTCACGACGAGCCCGGCTGCGGCGAGCCGCGCGAGCGCTTTGCTCATGGTCGGCCGGCTGAGCCGCAACTCGTCTGCGAGTTCCGCTGGCCGCACCCCGGCCCCGTGTTGCCCGATGAGGTAGAGCGCGCGCACGTCGCCCTCGGCGATGTCGAGACCGGCTTCGGCGGCGATGCGCCCCTGGGTCACTGCGGCGGTCCAGTTCGACACCAGGCCGACGACGGCCGCCAGGAGGTCTGGTGCGGCGTTCTCAGGGCGTTCGGCTGGCATACTCCCAGCATACTCGTTTAGTTGCCTGCGGCAACTACTTTGCATCCGCGTAGCGCTCAGGGCGTAATTTCACAGCGAGCTCAGCCTCCGGCGGTGACGAGCCCCGACTCGTAGGCAGCGATAACGAGCTGCGTTCGATCCCGCAGCCCGAGCTTGCTCAGGAGTCGCGAGACGTGCGTCTTCACCGTCTGCTCAGACAGAAAGAGCTGGCCGGCGATCTCAGCATTCGTGTGGCCCGCCGCGACGAGCCGCATCACGTCGAGCTCCCGCTCGGTGACCTGCGACAGGCTCGCCGACGGCTTTCGTTCCGGCCGCGCAGCGTAGTCCGCGATGAGCCGGCGCGTCACTGATGGCGAGAGCAGCGCCTCCCCCGACGCGACGATCCTGACCGCCCCGATGAGATCCTCCGCGCTCGCATCCTTCAGCAGGAACCCGCTCGCCCCCGCGCGCAGCGCCGCGAACACGTACTCATCGGCGTCGAACGTCGTCAGCATGATGACGCGCGGGTGCGCGTCGCCCGGGGCAGTGAGTACGGCGCGCGTCGCGTCGAGTCCGTTCATACGCGGCATCCGGATGTCCATCAGGATCACGTCCGGTCGCGTCCGGCGAACCAACTCAGCGACTTCATCCCCGTCGGCCGCGTCGCCGACCACCGAAATATCGGGCTGCGCGCCGAGTAGCGCGCCAAACCCCTGCCGCACCATGGCTTGATCGTCGACAATCGCGACGCGGATTCCTGGGCGGTCAGATTCGGTGGTTGCCATAGGTCGATCCTATGCGCGCACCGCCCCCGCGGCCGCGCGCAGCCACGCCAGCCGGCGAACTTCACTCTCCCGGGTGAACTCGGGTGCTCCCGGATTCACTCGCCAGGGTGACGCGCAACGGGCGATGCGCCCTCTACAGTTGGCATCACCGGCACCACCTACGCCGGCAGATTGGCCTCACCGGCCGCTGGTCGGACGAGAGACAGGGAAACAACCATGGTGAACACAACAGCCCAGGCAACGCCGCACCGCTCGCGGACCGGCGCCTGGTCGGGCCTCTACAACCCGGCACTCGTAGCGCGCGACATCGGCTACGTGCTCCCGGGCTTCTTCGTGTCATTGTTTGCCTTCTCGCTGCTCGTGCCGCTCGCCTCACTCGGTGTGTCCACGCTCGTGATCTGGCTCGGCGCGCTCCTGCTTCCGGCGACGTTGCTCCTCGCAACGAAGTTCGCTGACCTCTCGCGGACGCGGGCCGCGTGGTGGGGCGCGACCGTTCCCGCTCCCGCCTACCGGGCGCACGGGCCGGGCGTCGGCGGGTTCATGCGCATCATGGCGGATGGCCGTAGGTGGCTCGACCTCGCGTTCGAGACGCTCGTCGCCTTCCCGGTCCGCGCAATCACCTTCTCGATCGGGATCACGTGGCTCTCGGCCGCGCTCGGCGGCACCACGTGGTTCCTCTGGTCCCCGTTCCTGCCCGAAAACGACAGCGTGTTCCCGGGCAACATGCTCGAGTGGCTCTCAAACGGCGCCATCACCCCCGAGGTCGCGTACAGCCGAGCGGCTGAGGGCGTCACCTACACGATCTTCGGCGCGGTTGCACTACTCCTCCTGCCGATTGTCATGCGGGCGCTCGCAACGTTCGATATCGCGCTCACCCGGGCCGGCCTCGGCGGGGACACGCTCGCGCACCAGACGGCCCCGCTGGCGGACGCTCCAGCCCCGGCGGGCCCGCAGGCGCCCGCGCTGACTTTCGCGTCGTTCGCCGGATGGTCTTGGATCCTGATCGGATTCGCCGCCGTCGCAACGATCGCGGTGTCCTGGCCCCTCCTCGTGACGCTCTACGACGTCCACCCCGCGATCGCGATGGTGCTCGCAGCCGCCGAAGCGGCGGCCGTGGCGCTCGCGCTGCGCATTCCCGCCGCTGCGATCGCGCTCGGCACCATCACCCCCGCCGCGACCGCGCTCATCACCGCCGCACCGGTCGCGACCCCGTGGCCCTGGCCGGTGACGATGCTCATCGTGCAGGCGCTGCTCGCGTTCATCATCGGGCTGCGGCACGACTGGCGCTGGGTGCTCGCGGCGCTCGCGCTCCCCCAGCTCGCGGTAATCGCGGCCGTCGCCATGTCAGGAGCCGGGTTCACCGCCGGCGCGATCACAAGCCTCGTCATCTGCAGCTCGGTGGCGCTCGGGCTCGGGCTTGGTGGAATCGTCGCGCAGACCGTGTTTGCGAACCGGGGCGCACTGCAGGCCGAACGCCAGCACAGCGCCGAGCTTGACGCGAAGCAGCGCGAACTCTCCGAGCGCAACCTCGTCGCGCGCGAGCTCCACGACGTCGTCGCCCACAGCATGTCGGTCGTGAGCATCCAGGCGAACACCGCGAAGTATCGGATTCCAGGACTCGGGGACGAGGCCGAAGCCGAGTTCGCCGCGATCGCGCAGTCCTCGCGCCAGGCGCTCTCGGAGATGCGGGGGCTCCTCGCCACCCTGCGCGACAGCGACGGCACGGCTCCCCTCGCACCCCAGCCGACGCTCTCGGACCTGCCGACGCTCATCGAAGGCAGCCGCAACTCGGGGGCCGAGATCAGCTTCTCTGAAAGCGGCGGCGCGACCACCGAACCAGTGCTGTCAGCCACGGGCCTCACTGTCTACCGGGTCGTGCAGGAGAGCCTCGCGAACGCCATGCGGCACGCCCCCGGCTCGGCCATCGACGTGACTGTCACGCTCGGCGACGACGAGATCACCGTCGACGTCGTGAACGGCCCCGCGCCCGCCGACGCGCCGCCGGCTCCCGGCTCCGGGCTGGGGCTCGCGGGGCTACGCGAACGGGTGACCGCGCTCGGCGGCAGCGTCACCGCTGGCCCCACCGCCGGCGACGCATCGGGGCAGGGCTTCGCGGTCCACGCGACGCTCCCCCGGTAGGACGACGCGAATGCCCCGCACCCCACGTGACTGGGGTGCGGGGCATTCGCGTGCCGCCGTGCGCGGCCGGCGCTGCGCGGCAGCGCTGCGCGGTTAGGCGACGCCGTTGAAGCGATCCAGCCGCATCTGGGCAGTCGCCTCGTGCGCCGTCATGCCCTCGGAGGCCGAGATCGTGATCGTCGCGGGCGCGACCGTGGGGGTCGCTTCACGCTCAACGCGCTGGTACGTCAGCGGCTTCAGGTACCGCGATACCGAGAGGCCGGCGCTGTGCTTCGCGCCGCCAGCGGTCGGCAGCGTGTGGTTCGTGCCCGCCATACCCTTGTCAGAGTACGCAACGGTGCTCCACTCGCCAACGAAAATGGAGCCGTAGTTGCGCAGGCTCTCGTGGTACCACTGATCGTCACCCGTGATGACCTCCAGATGCTCAGGAGCGAGATCGTCCATGAGTGCGGCAGCAACCTCTCGGCTGTCAGCAACAGTCACAGAACCGTAGTCGCGCCACGCGGGACCGCAGATCTCAGCCGTCGAGAGGGTGGTCAGCTGCCGCTCGACGGCTGCCATGACGGCCCGGCCGTGCGCCTCATCAGTGGTGACGAGGGCAGCCGGAGAATTCGGCCCGTGCTCTGCCTGACCGAGCAGATCGGCTGCGACGATCTCAGGGTCCGCAGTCTCATCGGAGATCACTGCGACTTCCGACGGGCCCGCAAGCAGGTCGATCGCGACTCTGCCGAAGAGCTGGCGCTTCGCCTCAGCGACGAACGCGTTGCCTGCCCCGACGAGCATGTCTGCGGGAAGCTCGTCGATCAGGCCGAACGCCATTGCGGCGAGCGCCTGAACGCCACCGAGCATAAATACCCTGTCAACTCCCGAGACGTGCGCGGTGTACAGCACGGCGTCGTTTGCTTGCCCGTTTGGCTGCGGCGGGGTGCACGCGACGACGTGGGGCACGCCGGCTGCCTTTGCAACGCCGACGGTCATGAACGCACTTGCGGTGAGCGGGAAGCGCCCAGCGGGCATGTACGCACCCACCCGGCCGACCGGAATGTAGCGCACACCGGTATGCAGCCCGGGCGCGAGCTCGACGTCGAAGTCCACGTGCCCTTCACGCTGACGGCGCGCAAAGGCCTGAGTGCGCTCGGCGCCAAGCTCGATTGCCTCTCGAAGTTCCGGGGCGATGCGGTCGCCACTGCTCGCGATGGTCTCGCGTGAGATCTCAAACTCGCCGCCCTCCCAGCGATCAAGCTTGCGCGCGTAGTCGCGGACGGCGTCGAGGCCGCGCTTCTCGATGTCCAGAAGCATCGCGGACACGGTTTCAACGACCTGGGGATCGCGCTGCGCTGCGGGAACATCGAGTGGGGTCTTCAGCCGGGTAAAACGGCCGTCGTATTTGGTCAGGATTGGAGTGGTGAACTTCATAGTTCCGATCGTAAAAACGACCGAGAAACAATACAACGGGGCAGTGAACTAGAGATCGCATAGGGTTAGGCTATGACTATCACGCAGCTTCGGGCGTTTGTGTACGCCGCCGAGCACGGCTCCTTCACCAGTGCGGCGAGCCGTCTCGGGGTCTCCCAGCCCACTATCTCTGCACTTATCCGGAAGCTTGAGGAGCATCACGAGCTACCCCTCTTCATTCGAACGGGGCGCAAGCTTGCCCTCACCGCGGCAGGGAGTGAGCTGCTGGGGTGGGCGCGACAGATCGTGGAAACGGCCGAGCTCGCCGATGAAGCGCTTGTCGAGCTTCGCGGGATCCAGCGCGGATCCATCTCGCTGGGCGTGCTTCGCAACGCAAACTTCTATTTCCTCCCCGATATGGTCGAGCGCTTTCATCGGCGCCGCCCGAACGTCAACCTCCGTCTCTTCGGCCAGAACTCGTTCGAGGTCGTCGAGGGTGTGCGCAACGGCCAGCTGGAGGCAGGCATCGTGGTACTCCCCGTTCCCGACGAGGAGCTCGAGGTGTTTCCGCTCGTGCAGGACGAGGTACTGTGGGCCTCAATCCACCCCGAGCGCGTCGCCGCGCCGGTAAGCATCGAACAGATCGTGTCGAATCCCGTCGT
Source organism: Leucobacter aridicollis (assembly GCF_013409595.1). Lineage (NCBI taxonomy): Bacteria > Bacillati > Actinomycetota > Actinomycetes > Micrococcales > Microbacteriaceae > Leucobacter > Leucobacter aridicollis. The sequence continues at coordinate 2,438,655 of NZ_JACCBD010000001.1, forward strand.
CCTCTACGACGCGAGCTACAGCTGGAATGACCCGACGCGTCGGCAGTTGAGTGAGCGGGCACAGGAACGAGGGCTGCGGCTTCAACCACGCCTCGAAGTCGAGTACCTGGAGGCCGCGCTCGAGCTTGTAAAGCGAGGTCTCGGAGACACCATGGTGTCGAGAGCGGTCACGCAGAACGTGAACTTTCCTCCGGAGATTCACGTGGCGTCGTTCGAGACGCCCTTATACGACACGATCGCGGTCATTCGACGCCGGAACAGCGTCTACTCCCCCGCGATCCGCGAGCTCATCGACATTGTGAACGACATCCTGAAGGAACGCGCGTACGGCAACGGCCGCCCTGGCCGAACGAATCTCGTCCAGGGCGGCCGCGAAGGCGAAGACGAGCGCGCTTAGTCGTCGTCGAGCTCAGGGAACACGGTGACAGCTTCTGTCTCCGGCGTGTCAAGGATGCCTGACCTGCGAAGCAGCGCTCGGGTGCGGGAATGCTTCGGATCTCCGAAAACATCCTCTGGCGGGCCTTGCTCGACGATCTGGCCCCCGTCCATGACCACAATCCGGTCGCCAATCTCGCGAGCAAACTGCATCTCGTGGGTCACGATCACCATCGTCGTTCCCGACGCGGCAATGTTCTTGATCACCGCGAGGACCTCGCCGACCAGTTCGGGGTCGAGCGCCGACGTCGGCTCATCGAACAGCATGACGTTCGGCTCCATCGCCATGGCACGGGCGATGGCGACGCGCTGCTTCTGCCCGCCGGACAGGCGAGACGGGTAGTTCTCCATCCGATCGGCCAGTCCGACCCGCTCAAGTGCAGGTTCGGCAAGGGCCCTCGCCTGCTGCCGTGACAACTTCTTCACGTGCATGAGCGGCGCCATCACGTTTTCGAGCGCGGTCTTGTTCATGAACAGGTTGAAGTGCTGGAACACCATGCCGATGTCCGTACGCTTGCGAGCAGTCTCTTTGGCTGACTCCGCGACGAGGCCCGCCCCGCTTTCGCGGTAGCCCACCAGGTGGTCGTTCACGAGAATCTTCCCGCTATCAATCACCTCAAGCTTGTTGATGCAGCGCAACAGCGTGGACTTGCCGGACCCACTCGAGCCGATCAGCACAACAGTCTCGCCAGGCAGCACGTCGAGGTCGACGCCCTTGAGCACTTCAAGGGTTCTGCGAGTGTCTTTGCCCCCGACGATGCGCTTCCAAAAACTCGGCTTCTCGCCGATGAGGAAGCTCTTGTACACGTCCTGAATCTGGATCACTGGGTTACGCACGGCTTCTCACCTTCTTCTCCAACACAATCACGAGCCGCGAGAGCGGCAAGGACAGTGCGAGGTACAGGACCGCGGCTGCGGTGTAGATCTCGACGGTCTGGAACGTCTGGGAATTCAAGGTGTTCGCAGTCTTCAGGATCTCGGAAACAGCGATGACCGAGGTCAACGCGGTGTCCTTCACCATGGCGATGAAGTAGTTGCCGATCGGGCCAAGCGCAACCTTGAACGACTGGGGAATCACGATGCGCCAGAGCGCCTTCGTCGGCGTGTACCCCAGCGAAAGTGCGGCCTCCGTCTGACCACTGTCGATTGCAAGAATCGAGGTCCTGTACACCTCTGAGAGATACGCAGCGTAGTTCAGCCCCAGGCCGATGATTCCTGCGGCGATTGGGTCGAGCTGCACCCCAACGACCGGAAGCACGAAGTAGATGTAGACGAGCTGTACGAGCAGCGGCGTGCCACGGAGCACTTCAACATAGACCACAGCGATGCCGCGCAGAATGCGGCTCGATGAGAGGCGGGCAAGCGCGATGAGCAAACCAAGCACCAAGGCAAGAACCATCGCGCCGAGCGCGAGCTGCGCGACGATCGGCACCGCCTTGATGAGCTTCGGCATCACACCGATCACGTTTTCAATGAATTCCAAGACTTCTCCTCAAACGGGGATAGTGGAGCACGGGACGTGCTCCACTATCGACGCGTTCGTTACTCCGCGATGTTGTCTTCGCCGAGGCCGTACTTCTGCAAGATCTCGAGGTACTTCGGCGAGGCCTTGAGGTTCGCAAGCGCACCGTTGAGTTCCTCGCGCATTGCGTCGCTGTCGGCGTCCTGCCGGAAGGCGGCTGCGATGGTGCCCGGGAAGTAGGGCTCATACGGCGACACGAGCTTCACCTTGTCGTTCGGGTTCTGCACGAGGCTCCACGCCACGACCGCCTGGTCGGTGAAGCCAGCGTCGACCTGCCCGTTGGCGATCGCCTGGATGAGGTTCGCCTGGGAGTCGTACTGCTTGATGTGCGCCTCATCCGTAAGCTCCTGGGCGATCTCAAGGTGCGTGGTCCCTGTCATGACTCCGACAGTCTTTCCCTTCGCGTCGTCGCGCGACGTGAAGGTCGAGTCTGCGGGCACGAGCATCCCCTCGCCCTGGTAATACCAGGTATCGGAGAATGCGAGCGTTTCCTTGCGCGAGTCGGTGACGTACAAGCCATCGGCGATGAAGTCAGCCTTCTTTGACAGCACGGTCTGAGGCATCGTCGCAAAGTCAGTCACGACCACTTCGATCTTCCAGTTGAGCTCCTCCGCCATCGCGCCCAGCATCTCGCCGTCAATACCGGTGAGTTCGCCAGTCGACTCGTCTACAAACGAGAACGGAGCGTCGTTCGAGGTGACGATCTTCACAGTGCGCTCTGCGTCGCCGTCCTGCGATTCCGGAGCCGCCGAGCTGCAGGCACTCAGTGCAAGCGCGCTCACCGCGAGAGCGGCAATGAGAGAAAACTTCTTCTTCATAGTCATGGGTGTGACTCTTCCTTATTCCAGGCCTGTGAGACTGCAGCGTTGCTGCCTCCGATTACTCAGTCTTCGGAATCTCGGAGTATTGCACAAGAACTGTGGAATCTATATTCCACATAGCTCTTCACTATAGCTCCGGATGGGCGCACCGAGTCTCCGCTCGACAGCGCACAGCAGCACCTGCCCCCACGGCCACGAAGCGCGCGGCATCGCGTGCGCGGGGCGCTAGAGTCCCGCCAGGAGGTGCTCGACGTCTTTGAGCACCGCGGCGACCGTCGCCTCCGGTGTGGACGCGCCACCGACGAGCGTGTACTCGCCAAAGCCCTCGGCGGTCACCATGAGCGCCTTGGTGCTTCCCCGTGCCGCAGCGTAGGGGTGCCCCGGACCATACGCGCGCACTTCAACGCTCGCCTCATACCCGGCGGCCGTGCGATCGAGCACGCCGACGAGTGCCGCCTTGGCTCCCGCCTCGCGCCAGGCCAGCACCTGCTCGTCGGTGACGGAGCGCACGCTCTCGCGTCTGATGCCGTCAAGCGGAAGCCACACACCGAGGGCCATCCCAGCGATAACGACGAGTTTCGCAGCAGTGTCTCGGCCGTCGAGGTCGAATGCTGGGTCCGGCTCCGCGATCCCCCGCGCCGTTGCTTCGGCGATCGCGGCGTCGAGCGTCGATCCTGATCTGACGACCTCGTCGAGCACGAACGAGCTCGTTCCGGTGAGCGCCGCCTCTACCCGGGTGATCACGGCCCCCGCGAGGTTCGTGCGCAGAAAGTCGACGGCAGGCAGCGCGGCCGAGCTCGCGCCGCTCGCGTGCACGCGGCTGCCACTGTCGCGCGCCGCCGCGAGCAGCCGCTCACCCTGCAACGCGAGCGCGCTCTTGGAGACCATGATCGCGTGCACGCCGCGCAGCGTCGCCCACTCGAGATGGTCGAGCCCGGGCCCGCCGGTCTCGTAGTCGTTGGGCCCGGCATCGATCACGACGTCAGGATCGGCTCGGTCGAGCAGCGCGGTTCCGACCATCCCGGGCTCCCACGTGCCGCGGTCGGCAAGGTCGGCCACAGTGAGCCCGCCCTCGCGCACGATCCCCGATGCGCTGCCGCAGGCTCCAACAAGCCGGACGTCGACGCCGAAGCGCTGAGAAAACCGAACGCGCCGTTCGAGCAGCGCCACCGCGACGCGAGAACCAATCCCGCCCATCCCGGTCAGCGCCACCCGCACGACGCGCATGGCCATTGAGGTGCGCCTGACTAGGCGGCGCCCTCGAACATCGAGGTCACGGAGCCATCCTCGAACACCTCGTGAATTGCCTTCGCGAGCAGCGGGGCGATCGAGAGCACCGTGAGCTTCTCGAACCGCTTCTCCTCGGCGACGGGGAGCGTGTCCGTGACGACGACCTGGTCGATGAAGTCCTGCGACAGGTACTCGGCAGCCTTGCCCGAGAAGATCGCGTGGGTCGCTGCGATCGTGACGCCGCGGGCACCAGCCTGCTTGAGCGCCTCCGCAGCCTTGGAGATCGTCCCGCCCGTGTCGATCATGTCGTCAACCATGAGGCACCAGCGGTCCTTCACGTCACCGACGATGCCGTGCACCGACGCCTGGTTCGCGACCGACGGGTCGCGGCGCTTGTGAATGATCGCGAGCGGTGCGCCGAGGCGGTCGCTCCAGACGTCGGCGACGCGAACGCGGCCCATGTCGGGCGAGACGACGGTGAGGTCGTCGCGGTTCAGGTTCTTCTCGAAGTGCTCGAGCAGCACGGGCATCGCAAACAGGTGGTCGAGCGGGCCATCGAAGAAGCCCTGGATCTGCGGCGCGTGCAGGTCGACCGACATGATGCGGTCGGCGCCTGCCGTTTTGAAGAGGTCAGCGATGAGGCGCGCCGAGATCGGCTCGCGACCGCGGCCCTTCTTGTCCTGGCGCGAGTACGGGTAGAACGGTGCGACGACGGTGATGCGCTTCGCCGACGCACGCTTCAACGCGTCAACCATGATGAGCTGCTCCATGAGCCACTCGTTGATCGGATCGGTGTGCGACTGGATCACAAACGCATCGGAACCGCGGACGCTCTCGTCGAACCGAGCGTAGAGCTCGCCGTTCGCGAAGGTTCGGGCATCGGTGGGAACGAGTTCAGCGCCGAGTTCAGCGGCAACTTGTTCGGCGAGCTCGGGGTACGCTCGGCCGGTAATGAGAACGAGCTTCTTCTGCCCGGTCATCTCGATTTTGCTCATCAGTGCTTTCCCACTTGCCCTTCAGTGATTACTTTGTATGAGATGTGTCGTTGAGTGAGTCTGTGGCGGCGTCGGGGCTCGCGGCCCGCTCGGCAGCGGCAGCGGAACTCGTTCCGGGGCGGTTCGCAGCGACCCAGCCCTCCAGGTTTCGCTGAGGGGCGACAGTCATCGCGAGCGCGCCAGCGGGCACAGGCTTGCGCACAATCGTTCCCGCCGCGGTGTACGTTCCGTCTTCAATGGTAACCGGTGCGATGAGCACGTTTTTCGACCCGATCCGAACGGCGTCTCCGACGACCGTCTGGTGCTTGTTCACGCCGTCGTAATTCGCGACGATCGTGCCCGCGCCGATGTTCGAGCCGGTACCGATGGTGACGTCGCCGACGTAGCTCAGGTGTGGCACCTTCGAGCCCTCGCCGATCTGCGCGTTCTTCGCTTCGACGAACGCGCCGATCTTGCCGCCCTCGCCGAGCTCGGTGCCGGGGCGGATGAACGCGAACGGTCCAACCTCCGCGCCGGCGTGGATCGCGGCGAGCGTCGCTTCGGACCGGCGAATGCGCGCGCCCTCGCCAACCTCGCAGTCGGTGAGCGTCGTGTCTGGGCCGATGATCGCGCCCGTCGCGATCGAGGTCGCGCCGTGCAGGAAGGTGCCAGGCAGGATCTCGACATCGGCCTCAATGGAGACGTCAGCGTCGATCCACGTCGTCGCCGGGTCCATGATGGTGACGCCGGCCCGCTGGTGCGCGCGGATGATGCGGGCGTTCAGCTCGCGTCCCGCATCGGCGAGCTGCGCCCGGTCGTTGACGCCTGCGACGACCCACGGATCGTTCGTTGCGACGGCTTCGACGCCGCCGCCCTTCGCGAGAATGCGGGCTGCCGCGTCGGTGAGGTACTTCTCGCCCTGCGCGTTGTTGGTGTCGATCTCGCCGAGTGCCTGCACCAGCGCGCGGTGGGTGAAGACGTAGATGCCGCCGTTGATCTCGCCGATCTTGCGCTGCTCATCCGTCGCGTCCTTCTCCTCGACGATGCCGGTCATGCCGCCATTCTCGTCGCGGAGGATACGGCCGAGGCCCGTCGGATTGTCAAGCAGCGCCGACAGCAGCGTCATGTCGCGGTTGCCGGCGAAGTGGCCGTCGAGCAGGTTGAGCACGGACGGCCCGTCAACGAGCGGGGCGTCGCCCGACAGCACAACGACGGAGCCGTCGAAGTCCGCGGGGAGTGCGGCGAGCGCAAGCTCGACCGCGCGGCCGGTGCCGGGGACCTCGTCTTGGTCGACGATGATCGTGTCGGGCGCGTGGTTCAGGATCGCCTCGGCAACGCGCTCGCGCTCGTGCCGAACGACGGCGACGATCTGCTGCGGCGAGACTGCCGCCGCGGTGTCGAGGACGTGCTCGATAAGCGAGCGTCCGCCGATGCGATGCAGCACCTTCGGAAGCGTCGACTTCATCCGGGTGCCCTGGCCAGCGGCCAGAATGACGACAGCGAGAGAACGTTCTGTCATGTCGGGTGTCCCTTTCTCGTTCGCGAGCGCGTGAGCACTGCGCGGAACTGCGCCGAAACCGGCGCGCGGCGGTGAGTTCGCCTCAGCCGCCACCGCTCCGCCCCTAGGATTCGAACCTAGACTTAACAGCTCCAAAGGCTGTCGTGCTGCCATTACACCAAGGCGGATCGCGCCGAAACCGGCACGGATATAGTCTGCCAGACGTCGCGACCACTTTCGCACCTCTCGGGCAGAACGGGGCAAACTGCGGCGGGTTCACGGGGAAAAATGTGTGCCAACCCGCGATAATGAGCAGATGGAAGACCGCACGCCAGACTCGACCGACGAGGTTGACGGGATCATCGCGTCGTGGAGCGCAGCGCGCCCCGACCTCGATTTCGCGCCACTCACCGTGTTCTCCAGGCTCTCGCGCATCGCGAAGCATCTGGATCGCGCGAGGTCACACGCGTTCGAGCGCTCCGGTCTCGCTTCGTGGGAGTTCGACGTACTCGCAGTGCTGCGCCGCGGCGGAGCCCCGTACCGGCAGAGCCCCAAGGTGCTCGTGCAGCAGACCATGGTGTCGAGCGGCACGATGACGAATCGGATTGACAGGCTCGTCGAGCGCGAGCTTGTGCGCCGCCTGACTGACCCGAACGACGGCCGGGGCGTGCTCGTCGAGATGACGCCGCTCGGCCAGACCCTCGTTGACGCGGCGATGACGCGCCTCACCGATTCAGAGGAGCGCCTGCTCGGCGCCATGAGCCGGCCCGAGCGTGAACGCCTCGCCGTGCTGCTGCGCAAGCTTGCTCGCAGCGTCGACCGCTACGAACCAGTCTCCGAAGCAACCGACGAGCCGGTCGTCTAGGCGCCGGCGCGGGGCGCGGGGCTCCGGGCGGACGCCCGCCGGCCATCTCAGAGCGCCGGCGTCGACTCCGGGGCGACCCGCAGCGAACCGGCTCCCCCGCCGGCCTCGAAGATCGCGCCGACGCGCAGCAGTTCGGGGTCAGTGTATGCGGCGCCGGCGAAGGTCAGCCCGACGGGCATCCCGATGTCTGACATCAGCCCCATCGCGACCGTGACCGTCGGAATGCCGAGGTGGCGCAGCGCGTAGTTGCCGTTCGAGAAGAACACGCCGTTCGACCACGCGTGATCGGCGGCGTCCTGGTCGCGCTCGGCCGATTCGCGCGCGACATCGGCGTTCGCGGGAAAGACGACGCCGTCAAACCCCTCGGCACGCAGCCACGACTCGAACAGCTCTTCGCGCAGCCGCACGAGCGCGCGCAGACCGTCGGCGAAGTCCGGCCGCTCCCGCGGGTCCGGGATTCCGGCCTTCGCGAACGCGACGACCGCACGATAGCGGTTCTCGTAGTCTTCGACTTCCTCGTAGCGGTCGGGCAGCGTGCCTGGCGGCTGCGGGAAGATCGTGTCGGGGTCGACGTCAGCGAGCGTCGGGATCGCGGGGTCGCCGTTCGCTCGGAGGAAGTCGTCCCAGCCGTAGGCGAGGAAGTGGTTGAACTCGGTGTCCATCCAGCCCTCGGGCAGCACGCCGAGCGCACCGACGTTCTCTTGGCCCGGCCGGTCGCCCTCGTAGCGTTCGATGAGCGGGAACCCGGTCTCGACGACCTCGGCGCCGAGGGCCTCCAGCCGGGCTCGCGCCTCCTCCCACAGGGCGAGCACGGACGGTCGCACGGCGATCGGGAACTGAGGATCGTGGCCGAGGTACATCCGCGGCACCGCGAACCGCTTGCCCGCGAGCGGCTGGGCTGACGCTGCCTCCGCGGCCGAAGGGTCGCCAGCGAGCGCAAGGTACGACGGGGGCCGGTGCGCGCTCGGAGCGGGAACCGGGACAGCGCTCTGCGCACGCCAGAAGTCGCCACGCGTGATCTCGTCGTCCTGCACGAGCACGTCGAGCAGCCTGAGCATGTCCGGCATCGACCTGGTGTGCGGCACAACGACGTCGCGCGCCGGGAAGAGCGGCCAGTTGCCGCGGATCGACAGCACTCCCCACGACGGCGTGTAGGCGCACAGGCCGTTGTTCGACGCGGGGCTGCGGCCGCTCGAGACCGTCTCCTCGCCCATGCCGAACACTGCGAGGTTGGCGGCGGTCGCGACGGCGGAACCGTTCGACGATCCCGACGCGTAGGCCGCGGCGAGGTAGTCGCGGTTGTACGGCGACTCCGCGCGGCCGTAGACGCCGCGCTGCATGCCGCCGTCGGCCATCGGCGGCATGTTTGTCTTGCCGAGGAGCACCGCCCCGGCCTCGCGAAGCTTCGCGACGGAGAAGGCATCCCACTGCGCCACGAGACGTTCGAACGCTGGCGACCCGGACGCGACGGTGAGGCCGCGCACCATGTACGAGTCCTTCACCGTGAACGGCACGCCCTCGAGGGCGCGCTGCGTGCCCGCGGCCCAGCGCGCGTCGGACTCGGCCGCCTGGGCGAGCGCCTCGGGGTGTGCCACGACGACGGCGTGCAGGCCAGCCTCGCCGGCGTCGTACGCCGCGATGCGTGCGAGATAACTCTCGGTCACGCCTGTCGGCGTGGCCGCCCCTGTTTCGTAGGCCTCGAGCACGTCGGCGATGCTCGCTTCGATGAGATCAAAAGACTCGCGCATGACCCCATGCTAGTGGGGGCATGCGCGAGTCTCGTGCGATGCGACGGCGCAGGGCCGGTGGCGCTACTTTCGGCCGGTCACCGCGCGCGCGACGATCTCGCGCATGACCTCGTTAGTGCCGCCGTAGATCCGGTGGACTCGGGCGTCGAGGAAGGCGCGGGCGATCGGGTACTCGGTGATGTAGCCGTAGCCGCCGTGGAGCTGGACGCCCTGGTCGAGGATCTCCCACTCGCGCTCGGTGCACCAGAACTTCACCTTGGCGGCCTCGTCTGCGGTGAGCTTGCCCTCGATGAAGAGCTTCATCGCGCGGTCGATGTACGCCCACATGACGTCGACGGTCGTCGCCATGTCTGCGAGGCTGAACCGGGAGTTCTGGAAGTCGGCGACGGGCTTGCCGAACGCCTCACGGCTCTTCGTGTAGTCGAGGGTCCACTGGAAGCCGGCCTGCGCGATCGCGGTCGCCGCGACACCGATCGAGAGGCGTTCGAGCGGCAGGTTCTCCATGAGCTGGATGAAGCCGTGACCCTCGGCGCCGCCGATGAGGTTCTCGTCGGGGACGAACACATCGACGAAGCTGAGCTCCGCGGTGTCGTGCCCGTGTGAGCCCATCTTGTGGAGCTTGCGGCCGTGGTCGAAGCCCTCCATGCCGTCCTCGATGATGATGAGGCTGAACGCGTCGGGGCGGTTGCCCTCGCCGGTCTTCACGAACGTCACGACCATGTCGGCGGTCTTGCCGCTCGAGATGAAGGTCTTTGCGCCGTTGACGATGTAGCCGCCCTCGGTCTTCTTCGCGGTCGTCGTGACACCGCGCAGGTCGCTACCGGTGCCGGGCTCGGTCATCGCGAGTGCGCCGAGCACCTCGCACGTCGCCATCTTCGGCAGCCACTTCTGCTTCTGCTCGGGGGTGCCGAAGCGGGCGATGTAGGGCACCGCGAGGTCGTCCTGGATGCCGACAGCGCCCGCAAGCGCGGCTCCGGTGCCCGACAGCGTGAGCTCCTCGAGCACGATAGAACGGAAGCGGTAGTCCTCGAGCATGCCGGCGCCGCCGAACTCCTCGGGAACCGAGAGGCCCACGATGCCGTGCTCAGCGGCGGCGAGCATCGTCGCGCGATCAACCTCGCCCGCCTCTTCCCACTCGTGCATCTTCTCGCTGGTGACGTAGCGCTTGATGAATTCCTTCACCATCTCACGAAAGTCGTCGTGGATCTCTTCGTAAATCTCGCGTTCCATGTGCGTTTCCCTTCGCGTCGTCGCGTTCTCCGGCGCGGTGGCCGGCGGTGGTGAGCGTTGTGTTCGGCGGAGCCGAGCGGGCCCGTCCCACGGTGGGGCGCGCCCGGTCAGGCTTTCGGTACACCCAAGCATGAACGACGCATCGATGCAACGTCAAGAGATTTGTTGCGTTGCTCCAGGTTTTCCGGCTTCCGAGCCCCGCGGCCTGCGCAACAGCTCCACCGCGACGAGCGCCACAACGAGCCACGCCAGCGCAGCCGCGACGCTCCCGAGGGAGATCGGGCGGTTCAGAAACACCGCAAGCACGGTCGCGGCGACGGCGACGCACCAGATCGCCGGCCGCAGCCTGTCGACCCAGGTGCCGACGGGGCCGGGGTCGAGGTGCAGCCTGTCGAGGCCGCCGCGGAGCCGGGCGAAGCCCCGGTTTGCCGCGCCGCGGATCGCGCGAGCCTGCCGCGATTCGCCGAAGAGCCAGGCGGCCAGCGCGATCACACACGAGAGCACGACGAGCGCGACGAGGATCGCGTGGATGTTCACCGTGACCTGCCCGAACAGCGCCTCGGCCGTCGCGACAGGCATGAGGGCGGGGCTCACCATCGCGAGGAAGAACACCTTGCCGGTGCCGATCCCGGCGAGCAGCAGCAGGAACGACGCGGCGAGGCCGATGCCAGCGCCGAACGCCGCCCGGCTCCGGCGCGTGGCGACCGCGATGCCGCCGACGAGCAGCGCGAGCACGAGCCACGGCAGCCAGGTGCCGACCGCCGTCGCGAGCGAGTAGGCGGTGCGCACCTGGGTGAGCGAATCGGAGGTGAGGAGCGGGACCGACCTGTCGACCTCCGGGATGAGCGTCGCGAGGTCGACGCCCTGCGCGACGAGCAGCGTCTTTGCCTCGGCGATGATGGTGCCGAGCTCGATGGAGACGGTGCCGTCGCCGGAGAGCTGCACGGCGCTGTTGGGATCCCCTTGAATGACGGCGATTGCGCGCGCGTGCGTCTGGCGCAGCGCGACCTCCCAGATCTGCGCGAACTGCGGGGAGGCGACCATGCCGTCGACGGTGGTGCGCAGGATGGACTGGATCCCGTGCACCGCGGGCCCCTCGAGCAGCCCGAACGCCGCGGTCGCCTGCGGCGGCAGGTCGAGGGCGTTCAGCCCGCTCACCGCGTCGTGCACGACGGCCTCGATGTCGAGGCTGCCCTCGATCGCGATGGCGACCTCGTCGGCGATGTACAACTGCACCGCGGGTGTGTCGGCGAGGGGGGCGAGGCCCGAGACGAAGCGATCGGTGTCGATGAGCTCCGCACGCACCCAGGTGCTCACGACCGCGGCGGGCGCGAGCAGCGCGGCAAGCAGGATCAGGATCACGGCGAACACCGAGCGGGTGCGAGCCGATTGCACGCGAGCAGTACTCATAGCTGGAGGTTAGCGCACGGATAGTTCGCGCTCACTCCCCCGGTTATCGCGCAGGGCGTTCGGTTCTCGTTAGGGATCGCGGAGCGGCCGTATGGATTCCGTTAGGACGCGAGATTTCGCCCGCTGGCGGGTATTCAATCAGAGCATGCGCCACTGCGGCGCACCGCCCCGGCACCGGCCAGGGCGTCACTCTCTTGAACGGAGTCATCGTGCTCGATGTGGTCTACGCGGTCGGCGTGATCGCCCTCTTCGCGCTCATCGGCCTGCTCGCGAAGGCGGTGGAGAAGCTGTGATCGTCTTCGACATCGTCGCCGCGGCCCTGGCACTCGCGGCCCTCGCCTACCTCGCCGTCTCTCTCACCCGACCGGAGAAGTTCTGATGAGCACCCTTTCCGCCCTGATGGCGCTCGTCACGGTTGCCGCCCTGATCACCATCATCTATCGCCCGCTCGGCGACTACATGGCGTGGGTCTACACGTCGACGAAGCACTGGCGCGTCGAACGCGGCATCTACCGCGTGATCGGCATCGATGAGGGGGCCGAGCAGACGTGGCGGGCGTACCTGCGCGGCGTGCTCGCGTTCTCCGCCGTCGGTCTGCTGCTCGTGTACGGGTTGCAACGGCTGCAGCAGTTGCTGCCGTACTCCCTCGGCCTTGGCGCCCCGAGCGCCCCGCTCTCGTTCAACACGGCGGCCTCGTTCGTCGGCAACACGAACTGGCAGTCGTACTCGCCGGAGGCGACCGTCGGCTACACCGTGCAGCTCGCGGGTCTCGCCGTGCAGAACTTCACCTCGGCGGCCGTCGGCATTGCCGTCGCCGTTGCGCTCGTGCGTGGCTTCGCCTACCGAAAGTCGGGCACGATCGGCAACTTCTGGGTCGATCTCGTGCGCGGCATTGTGCGCCTGCTGCTGCCGCTCGCCGCGGTCAGCGCAATCGTGCTGCTCGCGGGCGGTGTCATCCAGAACTTCAACGGCTTCACCGATGTGACGACCGTTGCGGGAGCCACGCAGACGATCCCTGGCGGGCCGACGGCCTCGCAGGAGGCGATCAAGCTGCTCGGCACGAACGGCGGCGGCTTCTTCAACGCGAACTCCTCGCACCCGTTCGAGAACCCGACGCCCTGGACCAACATCTTCCAGGTGCTGCTCATGCTCGCAATCCCATTCTCGCTGCCCCGCACGTTCGGCCGGATGGTCGGCGACAACCGGCAGGGCTACGCGATCCTCTCGGTGATGGGGCTGCTCTATGTCGCGTCATTCACGGCGCTCACGCTCGTCGAGCTCGCGGGCCGCGGGACGGCGCCCGAGCTCGCCGGGGCCGCGCTCGAGGGCAAGGAGCAGCGCTTCGGCATCGTCGGCTCGACGCTCTTCGCGACGACGAGCACGGGCACCTCCACCGGCGCGGTGAATTCGATGCACGACTCGTACACCGCGCTCGGCGGGTTCTTCCCGATGTTCAACATGATGCTCGGCGAGGTGTCGCCAGGCGGGGTCGGGTCGGGGCTCTACGCCCTGCTCATGCTCGCCGTAATCGCGGTGTTCATCGCTGGCCTCCTCATCGGCCGGACGCCCGAGTACCTCGGCAAGAAGATCGGGCCCCGCGAGATCAAGCTCGCCGCGCTCTACATTCTGGTGATGCCCACCCTCGTGCTCGCCGGAACGGCCTTGAGCTTCGCGCTGCCCGGCGTGCGCGACAGCGTCACGGGAGAGTCGATTGCGAACCCCGGCGTGCACGGCATGTCAGAGGTGCTGTACGCGTTCACGTCGGCGGCGAACAACAACGGCTCGGCGTTCGCCGGGCTCACCGCAGATACCCCGTGGCTGAACACCGCGCTCGGCGTCACGATCCTGCTCGGCCGCTTCGTGCCGATCATGCTCGTGCTCGCCCTCGCCGGGTCGCTCGCGCGACAGGACATCGTCCCCGCGACCTCCGGCACGCTCCCCACCCACCGTCCGCTGTTCGTCGGGCTCCTTGCCGCGGTCACGATCCTGCTCTCCGCGCTCGCCTTCCTTCCCGTTCTCGCGCTAGGCCCCCTAGCTGAAGGGCTCATGTAACACCATGTCTTCGCACACAAGCCCCGCCCAGAGCGGGTTCTCGCTCGCCGTACTCGTCGCGGCCCTGCCCGGCGCGCTGCGCAAACTCGACCCGCGCGAGCAGTGGCGCAACCCCGTCATGTTCATCGTGTGGGTCGGCGCCGCGCTCACCACCGCGCTCGCGATCGCCGAACCGTTCCTCGGCGGCCCGGCACCGTCGGGCGGCAGCGCGGTGCCCGGTTCGTTCACCTGGGCCATCGCCGCGTGGCTCTGGGCGACAGTACTCTTCGCGAACGTCGCCGAGTCGGTCGCCGAGGGGCGCGGCAAGGCGCAGGCGGACTCGCTCCGGAAGACGCGCACGACGACGGTCGCGCACCGCGTCGACGGATACGACGAGGCCGGCGACCCCGCAGCGACAGGCGCGACCCTCGCGTCGCTGCCCTCGGCAGAGCTGCGCGTCGGTGACGTCGTGGTCGTCGAACAGGGCGAGCTCATCCCCGGCGACGGCGACATCGTCTGGGGCATCGCCTCGGTCGACGAGTCCGCAATCACGGGCGAGTCGGCGCCGGTCGTGCGCGAGTCCGGCGGCGACCGCTCGGCCGTGACGGGCGGCACCCGGGTGCTGAGCGACAGGATCGTCGTGCGCATCACGTCGCGCCCGGGCGACACGTTCGTTGACCGGATGATCGCCCTCGTCGAGGGCGCCGCCAGGCAGAAGACGCCGAACGAGGTCGCGCTCAACATCCTGCTCGCAAGCCTCTCGATCGTCTTCGTGGTCGTCGCGCTCACACTGAACCCGATCGCGTCGTACGCGGCGGCCCCCGTCAGCCTGACCGTGCTCACCGCGCTGCTCGTCTGCCTCATCCCGACCACCATCGGGGCGCTGCTCAGCGCCGTCGGCATCGCCGGCATGGACCGCCTGGTCCAGCGCAACGTGCTCGCGACCTCGGGTCGCGCGGTCGAGGCCGCGGGAGACGTGACCACGCTGCTGCTCGACAAGACGGGCACGATCACGTACGGCAACCGCCGCGCGAGCGCCTTCATCCCGCTACTCGGCATCACCGAGAGCGAGCTCGTCACGGCGGCAGCGCTCTCGTCGCTCGCCGACCCGACGCCGGAGGGCGCCTCGATCGTCGAGCTCGCGGGCGGGCTTGGCGCGCAGTTCGACAGGAATACCCAGGGCGAGATCGTCCCGTTCACCGCGCAGACCAGGATGTCGGGGCTGAACCTCCCCGACGGCACCGAAATCCGAAAGGGCGCGGGCTCCGCGGTCATCGCGTGGCTCGAGGCGGGCGGCGCACCGCTGCCCCCGCAGCGCTCGGCAGAGCTCCAGCAGCGCGTCGCCGAGGTCTCTGAGACCGGCGGCACCCCACTCGTCGTCGCGATGCGCGCGGGCAGCGGAGCGGCCGCGGGCGAGCGCCGACTGCTCGGCGTCGTCCACCTGAAAGACGTCGTGAAGGAGGGCCTCCCAGAGAAGTTCACGGAGCTCCGGGCGATGGGGATCCGCACCGTCATGATCACCGGCGACAACGCGCTCACCGCAGCCGCAATCTCCCGCGAAGCCGGCGTCGACGACTTCCTCGCCGAGGCGACGCCGGAAGACAAGCTCGCGTACATCCGCAGGGAGCAGGAGGGCGGCAACCTCGTCGCGATGACCGGCGACGGCACGAACGATGCGCCCGCGCTCGCGCAGGCCGACGTCGGTGTCGCGATGAACTCGGGCACGTCGGCGGCGAAGGAGGCGGGAAACATGGTCGACCTCGACTCGGACCCGTCGAAGCTCATCGAGATCGTGCGCATCGGCAAGCAGCTGCTCATCACCCGCGGCGCGCTCACGACGTTCTCGATCGCAAACGACATCGCGAAGTACTTCGCGATCATCCCCGCCATGTTCATGGGCGTCTTCCCCGGGCTCGCGGCGCTGAACATCATGGGCCTCCACTCGGCGGCCTCGGCGGTGCTCTCCGCGATCATCTTCAACGCCCTCGTGATCATCGCGCTCATCCCGCTCGCCCTGCGCGGCGTGAAGTATCGCCCGGGCGGCGCCGCCCAGATCCTCGGCCGCAACCTCGCCGTCTACGGCCTCGGCGGTGTTGTCGCCCCGTTCCTCGGCATCTGGCTCATCGACCAGCTGGTCCGGCTCATCCCCGGGTTCTAGCGCACCACGAAAGAAGCACACATCATGAACGCTGCACGTCGCACGTCACGCCGAACCGTCTGGGCCGCAGTGCGGGCCATGGCGCTCTTCACGATCCTGCTCGGCGTCGCCTACCCGCTCGCCGTGACGGGGATCGGCCAGCTCGCGCTGCCCGCTCAGGCGAACGGTTCCCTCGTGAGCGACTCCGCGGGTTCGCCAGTCGGCTCCGCGCTCATCGGCCAGCAGTTCTTCACCGCCGCGGGCGATCCTGACCCCGCGTTCTTCCAGCCCCGTCCCTCGGCGGCGGGCGATGGCTACGACGGCGCCGCGTCGTCGGGGTCGAACCTCGGCCCCAAGAACCCCGACCTCGTCGCCGCGATCGGCGAGCGCAAGGCGCAGGTCGCCGACTTCAACGGTGTGCCCGAGACCGAGGTGCCAGCCGACGCCGTCACGGCGTCGTCCTCGGGCCTCGACCCGCACATCAGCCCGGCCTACGCCGCGATCCAAGTGCAGCGGGTCGCCGAAGCCAGGGGCATCGACACCGCCACGGTCGCACAGCTCGTCGAAGCGCACACCGCAGGGCCAGACCTGGGGTACCTGGGCGAGAGTAGGGTGAACGTACTCGAACTCAATCTGGCGCTCGAGCAGTTGCGGGGGTGAGCATGGCGAAGCGGGGCAGGCTGCGGGTGTTCCTCGGCGCGGCGCCGGGCGTGGGGAAGACGTTTTCCATGCTCGAGGAGGGGCGCAGGCTCCACAGTGATGGCCGCGATGTGGTTGTCGCGATCGTCGAGTCGCACGGGCGCGCGGCAACGGCGGCGCTCGCAGACGGGCTGCCTACCCTGCCCCGCGCGCACGTGAGCCACCGGGGCGTCGAGCTCGAAGAGATGGACCTTGCGGCCGTCCTCGCTCGGCGCCCCGAGCTCGCGCTCGTCGACGAGCTCGCACACACGAACGTGCCTGGGTCAGCGAACGAGAAGCGGTGGCAAGACGTCGCGGCGCTGCTCGCCGCCGGCATCGACGTAATCTCGACGCTCAACGTGCAGCACATCGAGTCGCTCAACGACGTGGTAGAGCAGATCACCGGAGTGCCCCAGCAGGAGACCGTGCCGGACAGTTTTCTCCGCGGGGCCGACGAGCTCGAACTCGTCGATCTCGCCCCGCAGTCGCTGCGCGACAGGCTCGCTGACGGCTACGTGTACCCCGCGGAGCGGATCGACGCGGCGCTCTCGCACTACTTCAGGCTCGGCAACCTCACCGCGCTCCGCGAGCTCGCGCTCGTGTGGCTCGCTGACGAGGTCGACCAGGCGCTGCGCGGCTATCGAGCGGCGCACGGGATCGACGGGACGTGGGAGGCGCGCGAGCGCGTCGTTGTCGCGCTGACGGGCGGGCCCGAAGGCGACACCCTCCTGCGTCGCGGTGCCAGGATCGCTGCGCGGTCGTCGGGCGGCGAGCTGCTCGCCGTGCACGTGACGAGCCAGGACGGCCTCCGCAGCGCAGCGCCCGACGTGCTCGCGAGCCAGCGCGCGCTCGTCGAGAAGCTCAACGGGAGCTACCACCAGGTCGTGGGCGAGGACGTGCCGACGGCGCTCGTCGAATTCGCGCGGTCGGTGAACGCGACCCAGCTTGTGCTCGGCGCGAGCCGGCGCGGGAGGTTCGCGGCCGCGCTCACCGGTCCGGGGATCGGGGCGACCGTCGTGCGCGAGTCGGGCGAGATCGACGTCCACATGGTGAACCACGCTGCCGCCGCGCGCAGGTTCGCGCTGCCGCCGCTGACCGGCGCGCTCACCGCCAAGCGTCGCATCCTCGGCTTCGTCGTGGCGCTCCTTGGCGGCCCGATCCTGACCTCCCTCCTGCTGCTCGTTCGCACGCCGGACTCGATCACCTCCGACGTGCTGAGCTACCAGCTCCTCACCGTGATCGTCGCGCTCGTCGGCGGGATCTGGCCCGCCCTGTTCGCGGCGGTGTTCTCGGGTCTCACCCTCGACTTCTTCTTCATCGAACCGATCTTCACGGTGCACATTCACGAGCCCCTGCACCTCCTCGCCCTCGGCCTCTACGTCGTCATCGCGAGCCTCGTGAGCTACATCGTGGACCGCGCAGCCAGGCACACTCGGGCGGCCCGGCGGCTCGCGGCCGAGTCCGAGCTCATCCAGACGATCGCGGGCAGCGTGCTCCGCGGCGACGACGCAGCCCAGGCCCTCGCCGACCGCACCCGCGAGGCGTTCCAGCTCGATGGCGTACGCGTTGTGCACGAGGGCACCGGACGGGTCGTCGCGGCGTCGGGCACCACCGCTGACACCGGCGGGCTCACCCGGGCGGCGCTCGGCGAGGACGCCTGGCTCGAGCTGTATGGCCAGCCGCTCGCCGCGGGAGAGCAGCGCCTGCTCTCCGTCGTTGTCGCGCAGCTCTCGGCGGCGCTCGCGCACCAGGAACTCGAGGAGACCGCACGCGAAATCGGGCCGATCGCCGCGTCCGACCGCGTCCGCGGAGCGCTCCTCACGGCCCTCAGCCACGATCTTCGTCGGCCGCTCGCGGCCGCGACGGCCGCCGTCGGCGGGCTCCGGGCGGCCGGCGGAGCGCTCACGGCCGACGACCGCGCGGAACTGCTCGATACCGCGGAGGAAAGCCTCGGCGCCCTCGGGACCCTGCTGACCGACCTGCTCGACGTGAGCAGGCTGCAAGGCGGCGTGCTCAGTATCGCGAACGTGCCGACGGACCCGGCCGAGGCGATCGCCCCGGCGCTCGACGAACTCGGGCTCGGCCCGGGCGACGTGCGGCTCGCCCTCGGGCACGACGAGGCGCGCGCGAACGCCGATCCGGTCCTCCTGCAGCGCGTGATCGTCAACCTCCTCGCGAACGCGCTGCGGCACTCCCCCGAGGGCACGCCCGTCACCGTCACGACCAGCGTGTTCGCGGAGACGCTCGAGCTGCGCATCATCGACCACGGGCCCGGCGTCCCCATCGACAGGCAGGAAGACATCTTCGTGCCGTTCCAACGCATCGGGGACACCGACAACGACACCGGTCTCGGCCTCGGCCTCGCCCTGTCGCGGGGGTTTATCGAGGCGATGCACGGTACGCTCACCCCAGAGGACACCCCCGGAGGAGGCCTGACGATGGTGATTGCGCTGGCGATGCCCCACCCCGACGAGGTGCCAGCGCGCGCTGACGACGCGGCAGAGCGCACTGACGGCGTGCCCGGGAGTGATGCCGCGTGAGGATCCTGATCGCCGACGACGACCAGCAGATCCTGCGCGCGCTGCGAATCACGCTCACGGCGCAGGGCCACGACGTCGCCACCGCGTCCGACGGCGCGGAGGCGATCTCGGCGGCGATCGCGCGCGAGCCAGACCTCGTGATCCTGGATCTTGGGATGCCGAAGCTCGACGGCATCGAGGTCATCCACGCGCTCCGCGGGTGGTCTCGCGCGCCGATCCTCGTCGTCTCGGGCCGGGCGGGCGCCGCCGACAAGATCGAGGCGCTCGACGCCGGCGCCGACGACTACGTCACGAAGCCGTTCGCGGTCGGCGAGCTCCTCGCGCGGATCCGGGCGCTCACGCGGCGCGCGCCCCAGGAGGAGGCGGCGCCCGTCGCGGTGCTCGGCGACGTGACGATTGACCTCGCCGCCCACAGCGCCGTCAGGCAGGAACCCGCCGGGCCGAAGCAGATCCGGTTCACGCCGACCGAGTGGCAGGTGATCGAGATCCTCATCCGCAACGCCGGCAAGCTCGTGACCCGGCAGACGCTGCTGACCAGTATCTGGGGCACCGAGCACGCCGAAGACTCCGGCTATCTCCGGCTGTACGTGTCGCAGTTACGCAAGAAGATCGAGCGGGATCCCGCGCACCCGACCTACATTCTCACCGAGCCAGGCATGGGGTACCGACTCGCGCACCTCGCCGGTGATCGCCTTCCCTGAGGCTGCCGATCATACTGCTCAGAAGCCGAAAACCTGGGCGCCGGTTTTAGGCATTCCACTACTCAAAACTACTTCTCACAGGCACCGATTTGCCCTGCCTAGACTCACTGCGTACCTCATCGGGCCGACCGAGTTTTACCCTTCTTTTGCATCGTGTCGCGGTGCCCGCGCCGGACCCTGTCTGACGTGAACGTCGATCATCGAAGGATTTCGTATGACACATTCCATCCGGTTTGGGGGGCTCGTCGCTGCGGCGCTCGCCGCCTCAACGCTCACGATCGCACCCGGTGCGGCGCAGGCGGTGCAGGACCCGCTTCCCAACGGCAAGGCCGAGGGTAGCGGGGAGTACGGGCTCATCGGCGACAGCCTCGAGACCGTTCCGAACATCTACGGCGTCGCGATCGACGACGCTGGCAGCATCTGGTACGCGGTGACCGACGGCGCCGCGCGTGGCATCACCGAGTACCGGCCAGGCACCCTCGACCCGAACGCCGGCGACTACCTCGGCAACGGCGAGTACGCGGACGGGACGGGCTACCTCGGCGCCGGATGGGAAGACCCCGTCCGGTACACGCACCGCGACTCCACCCGCGAGAACCCCGCAGGGGGCACGCAGCCGTGGGCGGAGCCCCGCGGTGTCGAGCCGCTCGCCGGCGGCGGCCTCGCAGTCTCTGACACGAACGGCAACGTGTCGACGCCTGTCGGCACGGTCCTGTTCTACGACGCTGACCACGCGATCACTGGCAACGCCGGCGTCGGCGGTGACCAGGGCTGCACCCAGCTCGCCCAGGGCGAGCTCGCCTGGGGCCCCTACTTTGCGGTCCTCGGCGACAAGCTCTACGCGCCTTACGAGGGCTGCAACGTCGTCAGCGTCTTCTCGGTGCCCGACGGCGAACCGCTCCACCGGCTCACCGGCGAGGGCCAGACGGCCGGAGCATCGCCGAACCCGGCCGTGACCAACGGCCCGGGCGGGCTGAGCGACGTCTACGGGGTGTCCTCGGACGGCGCCTCGCTCTACACGAGCGATCTCGGTTACAACCGGGCCCCCGGCGCAGGACTGGTGCAGCGCTGGACACTCACCGACGACGGGACCGACTGGCAGCTCGACCGCACGTTCGCGAACGACGGCGCCCTGAGCTTCCCGGGCGTCATGATGTACAACACCGTTGTCGGCCCGGCGAACGACCTCTACGCCATCCCGCAGAGCGGCCCGGTGCAGCGGTTCACGAACACCGGCGAGTATCTCGCGGACGTGCAGGTTCGCGACGTCCCGTACACCTCAGCGCGCGATCTCGCGGTGACCGACGAGGGCTGGATCGTGATGACGGCGAAGGGCGAGCACAGCCTCCGAATCATTGCGGAGAGCCCCTCGCCAGTGACCGGCCTGACCGGCGAGACGGGCCCGACAGCGGGCAGCGTTGAGCTCTCCTGGGACGCCGTCGAAACCTCGTACGGGCAAGCACCCGTGCTCGACTACGTCGTCGAACGCTCCGCTGACGGCGGGGCGACCTGGGAGGCGGTTGAGCGAGACATCAGCCTCGACACCACCGCAACGATCGCTGGGCTCGCACCCGGCGCGTACGACTTCCGCGTCACCGCGTACAGCGAGGCTGGCCGTGGCGATGCCGCGAGCGTCGACGCTGTCGTCGCAGCAGATGCGGCACCCGAGGTTGCCACGGCCCTCGCCGGGACCGCCCCCGAGGTGACCGAGCTCAACGCCGAGGTCACGTGGGAGGCGACAGTCACGAACCCGGGCAATACGCCGCTCGACAACGTCACGGCAGTGTTCGAGGCGGGCTCGGACGGCACTGCGGAGACCGTCGAGATCGGCGCGCTCGGAGTGGGCGCTTCACAGCAGGTCTCGGTCGCCGCGCCGCTCACCGAGGCGCAGCTCGAAGACCTCACCGCGGCGAACGCCGTGGCTGTCACCGGGTCGGCCCCCGATGGCACCGAGGTCACCGCGTCGGCGACGGCTGAGGTTACACTCGCCGAGGTGAAGGACCCGGGAACGACGGGCCCGGGCACTGACGAGCCTGGCCCCACCGATCCGGGAACCTCGGACGGCGGCACTGACCCGGCCACGAAGCCCGGCACCGCCCTGGCCCACAGCGGCTCGGGCGCCCCGGTCGCGCTCACGATCGGCGCCATCCTCGTCGCCGCAGGCGCAGCCTGGCTCCTCGCGCGGAAGCGTCACACCGCGGCCTAGGCTGGGCCCGAACGCGAATGGGTCAGACCGCCCCCACGACGGTCTGACCCATTCGCGCGCCAGGCACGAAATCGCTACGCGGCGTCGCCTCCGAGCACGCGCGTGAGCAGTACGTCGGGAGCCACACGCGGGCCGGTGAAGAACGGCGTCTCCTCGATCACGTGGTGCCGCGCCTCGGTCGCACGCAGTTCACGCATGAGATCGACGATGCGAGTGAGGTCGGCAGACTCAAAGGCCAGCAGCCACTCATAGTCCCCGAGGGCGAACGACGCGACGGTGTTCGCGAGCACATCGCCGTAGTCGCGGGCCGCCGCGCCGTGCTCGCGGAGCATCTTCGAGCGCTCCTCGTCGGGCAGCAGGTACCACTCGCGGCTGCGCACGAACGGGTACACGCAGAGGTAGTCCCCCGGGACCTCGCCAGCGAGGAACGCCGGGATGTGCGCCCGGTTGAACTCGGCCGCGCGGTGCACGCCGATGTTCGACCAGACGGGTGCGAGCCTGCCCGAAGCGCCCGCGAGGATCGCGCGGTAGCCGGCCTGCAGCGCCTCGGTCGAGGGCGCGTGCAGCCAGACGAGCACATCGGCGTCGGCCCGGAAGCCCGCGATATCGTACCAGCCGCGCACGGTCAGGCCGTCGATCGAGGCGAGCGCCGCAGTGGTCGAAGCGGCCGCGGTGGCCGGATCTTGAACGGAGGCCGCGGAACGCTCCTCGCGGAACACCGCGAACATCGTGTAGTTCACCGCCTCGTTGATGGACTCGGCAATTGCGCTGTGGTCGATGACAGGGCGAACGGTCTCGGTCACGATCTCTCTCCTTCGGTTAATCCTCGGCCCCAGCGAGCACGGGGATCCCCGTGACCTCGCCGTGGCGCATGCGGCAGCTCCCGGGCGGAGCGACGTCTGGCAGCGCCGGGAACGCCCCGACGGTGACGGGCGTGGCGTCCTCGCCGCGCTCGCGGGCGGCGCGCTCGACGACGAGGTCGACGAGGCCCGACACGAACTTGTCGCGCACCCCGACGGTGTCGGCCCGAACCGCCTGAATACCGTGTTCCTCGGCAGTTTCGAGGGCTTCGGTGTCGAGGTCGAACGCAACCTCCATGTGATCCGAGATGAAGCCGATCGGAGCGATGACGACCTTGCGCACGCCCTGCTTCGCGAGCTCTTCGAGGTGATCGTTAACGTCGGGCTCGAGCCACGGGGTGCGCGGGTCGCCCGAGCGCGAGCAGTACGCGAGCGAGGACTCGAAGGTGGGCGCGACGTCTCCGGTGAGGAACGCGTTGATCGTCGCGAGCACGTCTTCGTGCTGCTCCCGGTAGCCGGGTCCGGTCTCGGCCGACGCGTCCTGCATCGTGTCGGGGATCGAGTGCGTGACGTACACGATGTGGGCGCCGGCGAGGCCTCCGTCGAGGTGTGCTGCGGCCTCCATGATGGCGTCCGCGTTCGCGGTCACGAAGCCGGGATCGTTGAAGAACGGGCGGACGATGTCGATCTCCGGGGCGGCGTCGCCAAGCTCGGCGACCGCGGCGGCGAGGTGTTCGCGGTACTGGCGGCTGCCCGAGTAGGAGGCGTAGGCGCTCGTGACGATCGTGAGCACGCGCTTCGCGCCGAACGCCACCGCGTCGCGCAGGGTGTCGACGGTGTACGGGTGCCAGTTTCGGTTGCCCCACACGACAGGCAGCTCGATGCCGCGACGGCCGAGCTCTGCCTGCAGCGCCCGCAGCAGGTCGAGGTTCTGCTCGTTAATCGGACTCTTTCCATCGAAGTGTCCGTAGTGCTCACCAACCTCGACGAGTCGGTCCTCGGGGATGTTCTTGCCAACGGTGACGTTGCGCAGGAACGGCAGCACGTCGTCGGGGCCGTTGGGGCCGCCAAAGGAGCAGAGGAGCAGGGCATCGTAAGGAGCCGCGAGGGCGGCGGGCGAATTCTCAGTCACGCTCCGTACGCTATTCGACCGAACCTGAACGTCTGATGTGAAAGATCTGACTTATTAGATCTGACCTATGGCTAGAGTGGACCAGGCGCCATTCGACGCCCGTACGCACTCGGCAGCAGGAGATTCGTGAGCCGCACACGACACCCAGTCATGTGGACCGCCATCGTCGGGACACTCGCGCTCGGCGTATCCGCACTGCTCTCCCTCATGCTTGGCATCGTACGCCTCAGCCCTGGCGAGACCCTCACCGCCCTCTTCGCTCCCGGCGACGCCGAGATGCAGGCGGCGACAGTGGTCTGGTCGATCAGGCTCCCCCGCATCGCCGTCGCGGCACTCGTCGGAGCCGCGCTCGCGGTCGTCGGAACGGTCATGCAGGCGATTCTGCGCAATCCCCTCGCCGAGCCCGGCATCACCGGCGTCTCAGCGGGCGCGGCGGTCGGCGCCGTCGCCGGCATCACGCTCGGATTCTCGGGCACCCACCAGTGGGGAGTGCCCGTCGCAGCCTTCGCCGGCGCCGCGATCGTCGCACTGATCCTGCTCGGCGTTCTCCGCAGTCGCCGCGACCTCGGCCCGGGCACCATCATCCTCGTCGGCGTCTCGATCAGCGCGCTCGCGGGCGCCCTCATCAACGTCCTCATCGCGAACGCGACAGACGACTCGCTCGTGCGAAGCGCGATGTTCTGGCTCGCAGGCGACCTTGAGCTGCGAAGCTGGGATCACGTGGGGCTCGCTGTTGGACCGATCCTGATCGGCCTCGCCTACCTCGCGACGCGGGTCCGCGCGCTCGACGCGCTCTCGCTCGGCGAGGAGATCGCCGCGACCTCCGGCGTCAACGTCACCCGGGAGCGCACCGTGCTCCTGCTCGTCGCGGCGCTCGTCACCGGAGCCGCGGTCGCCGTGAGCGGAATCATCAGCTTCGTGGGTCTCGTCGTGCCGCACTTCCTGCGCCTGCTCGTCGGGGCCTCGCACGCGCGGCTCCTGCCACTTGCAGCGCTCGGCGGCGCGCTCTTCCTCATCGCCGCCGACACCGTCGCGCGCACGGCGTTCGGTGCGGTCGTCGTGCAGACCGGTGTCGTCGCGGCACTCGTCGGCGCACCGGTGTTCCTCGCCCTGCTGCTCAGAAAGAGCCGCGCATGATCCCGGCGCCAGACGACCTGCGACCCCTCGAGCTCACCGAGTTTGGGGCGATCCGCGGCAGCGTCGCGCTGAGCGACCCGCTCTCGCTACGACTCGAGCCCGGCACCGTGCTCGGCATCGTCGGCCCGAACGGCGTCGGAAAGTCATCCCTGCTCGCCGCAATCGCGCACTCCGGCGTCGCGAGCTACGGCCGGGCGGCGTTCGGCGATGAGGATCTCGGTGGGCTCCGCGCTAAGCGCCGCGCGCAGGTCGTGTCGCTCATGGCTCAGGATCACGGGGCGCCAGGCGAGCTGCGCGTCAGCGAACTCGTCGGCGTTGGCGCCTGGGCGTCGGGCCGAGCGCACCCCGCAGAAGCTGTGGCGGCCGCCATCGCGCGCGCCGGCGTCTCGCACCTCGCCGACCGCCGCTACGGGACGCTGTCGGGCGGCCAGCGCCAGCTCGCGCAGCTCGCGCGCGTGCTCGCGCAGAACACCCCCATCGTGATCATGGACGAACCGACGAGCGCGCTCGACCTCGCGCACCAACGCGCGGTCGAGCAGATGATGCGCGGCCTCGGGAACCAGGGGCGCATCGTGATCGCCGCAATCCACGACCTCAGCCTCGCGCTCAACGCATGCACCCGGGTGCTCCTCCTCGACCCCGGCGGGGCCTCGCACAGCGGCCCGCCGCAGGACGTGCTCGGGCCCGACAGGGTGTTCGCAGCCTACGGCGTGCGCACCACGATCCACACCACACCGCAGGGCCGCCGCATCCTCGCGGCGGATGACTAGTCGCGGAGCGCCAGGCGCCCCTTGCGAAAGGAAGACATGAAGACCACCCGAACCCTCACCGCGATCGCGGCGATCACGCTCTCGGCACTCGCGCTCAGCGGGTGCGCTGCCGGTGCGCCAGCCGACACGGACGGCGCTCCCCAGTCCGAGCAGGCCGCGCAACCCGCACAGGGATTCCCGCGCACCGTCGAGATCCCGGCAGGCCGTGGGGGCGAGGCGCACAGCCTCACCATCGAGAAGGAGCCGCAGGCGATCGCCGCCCTCGACTACGAAAGCGCCGAGGTGCTCGCGGAGCTCGGGCTCGCCGACCGGCTGGTCCTCATCCCGGAGGCGGTGCTGAATCCCGCGATCGGCGGCCACGTCGAGGAGCTCGCCGAGGTTCCCGCCACGTTCCCGGTCGCCATGAATCTCGACACTGAGACTGTCATCTCGGCGGCGCCGGATCTCGTCGTGATGAGCCCCAGGCACGGTGCCGAGTCATCGATCGGCGCGGTGCTCGAGCAGGCAGGACTGCCGACGCTGCAGCTCCCCGATCCCTGGACTGGCCCGAGCATCCTTGCGAAGAACATCGACCTCATCGGGCAGACGACCGGCACGGAGGACACCGCCGCCGCCCTCGTCACGACGATCGAAGACGGGCTCGCGCAGGGCGCGGCGAAGGTTGCCGGGTCCGACGCGAAGGATGCCCCGCGCGTGCTCGTGCTCACCAACCAGGCCGGCCGGCCGTTCGCGACCGCCGGCGACGCCTTCCCGCTCCACCTCCTCGACCTCGCCGGAGCCGCGAGCGTGTCCGACGAGCTCGGGATGGAGACGACGGGGCCGATCAGCGCCGAGCAGATTGTCGAGGCGAAGCCAGACGGCATCGTGCTGATCGACATGAACGGCACCGGGGATCGCATGTACGCGGAGCTGCTCGCGAACCCAGCCGTCGCAACGGTCCCGGCCGCTGCGGACGACAAGCTCATGCGCGTCACCGGCCGGGAGGTGCAGGCGATGGGCCTCAACTCGACCGTCGGCGGGCTTGAAACGCTCACGGACTGGGTGGCAACGCTCGGCTAACCCGGAAGATACCTGAGCGCGTGCCGCCCCCGATGTGGCGCGCGCTCGATACACTCAGAGCATGTCCTCCACACAGCTCGGTTCGCACAAGGTGCGCGAGGCTCATGAATTCCTCCGTTCGCGCATCAGCACGGGTGAATGGCCAATCGGCCAGCTCATCCCGAAAGAGCCCGAACTTATGGACCTCATTGGCGTGGGCCGCTCCACCGTGCGCGAGGCCGTGCGCTCGCTCACGACACTCGGAATGCTCGAGCCGGTGCCTGGCGTCGGAACGTTCGTCCGCGCGCGCACCCCAGTGAGCTCGCTGCTCACCGAGTTCTTGATCGAGCAGGATCTCGAAGAGGTGCTCATCTACCGCCGCTCGCTCGAGATCGAGGCGGCGCAGACCGCGGCGGTGAAGCGCAGCGACGCGCAGCTCGCAGCGCTGCGCGCAAGCTACGAGCGCAGCCTGGCGTTTGACGAGGCCCCCGAGGGCGCCGCCATGAACCCGGCGAACTGCGAGCGCTGCAACGACATCACCCGCCCCGACTCGTTTCACCGCCTGATTGTCGAGGCCAGCGGCAGCAAGCTGTTGCTCGACCTGTACACGGGCGTAATGACCGTGCTCGGCAGGGCCGTGGCTCGCGGCGTGGTGTTCCTCGGCATCTCGTCCGACACGATGCATCTCGACCACGGTGCGCTGCTCAAGGCGATTGAGGAGCGTGACGTTCGCGACGCTGCGCACACCATGGCGCTGCACGCGGACCGCGATCTCGGGGTGCACGCGGACATGCTCGACCTCAGCCCGAACACCGAGCGCGCAGAGAGCCTCATTGGGGCAGGCTACGATCCGCAGGGCCTCGCCACCGAAACCCCCTAGTCGGCTCCTTGCCGCGGCTTGGGTGGGGCGGTTGCGCCGGCCCTTCTGCCACTCTCTGCCGGCCCTCAGCCACCCGCCGCCAGCTCTCAGCCACCCGCCGCCAGCCCTCAGCCACCCGCCGCAACACCTGGGATCTGCAGCATCAATGCCCGAACCGCGCCCGGACGGCATAACTATTGCAGGTCACAGGTGTACGCGCTGAAGCAACCGGCCACCGAAGCTGCGTCCGGCCACACACAACCAAACAGCTAGGAAGCGCCCGGCAGTACACGCTGAGGCCGCCAGAGTCAGCCAGACAGAACAGGAAGGGGCTGCCAGGCGACGCCCGGCAGCCCCAACTCTGAGCCCTATGCGCGGAGCGTGACCCGCCCGCGCATCTCCTGCACTGTATCGACGCCGGTCAGCTGCATCGTTCGCACGGCCTCGGAGCGCATGATCTCGAACATCCTGTCGACACCGCGCTCTCCCCCGGCCATGAGCCCGTAGAGGTAGGCGCGACCGACCATGCACGCGTCGGCGCCCAACCCGACGGCCGCAAGCACGTCAGCGCCCGACAGGATGCCGGTGTCGAGAAAGATTTGCGCCCGACCGTTGACCGCCTCGGCTACGCGCGGCAACAGTTCGAGCGGAGTTGGCGCCCGGTCGAGCTGGCGGCCGCCGTGGTTAGAGACCACGACCGCGTCGACGCCGAGCTCGACGACTCGCTTCGCGTCTTCGACGGACTGGATGCCCTTCACAACGAGAGAGCCCTCCCACTCGTCGCGCAGCCACTGCACGTCGTCGAGGCTGAGGCTCGGGTCGAACATCTTGCCGACGAGCTCGGCCACGGTGCCATCGAACGACTTCAGGCTCGCGAACTCGATCGGCTCGGTCGTGAGGATATTCGCCCACCAGTTCGGGTACAGGGCGAAGTCCACGAAGGTCTTCACGCTCAGCGACGGCGGGATCGTCAGGCCGTTGCGGGTGTCGCGCAGTCGGTTCCCTGCGACTGGGGTGTCGACAGTCAAGACGAGGGTGTCGTACCCGGCGGCGCGCACCTGGTCGATGAGCTGCTTGGTCGCTGCGCGATCCTTCCAGAGGTACAGCTGGAACCAATTGTCGCCGCTCGGCACGGCCGCCTGCAGGTCGCCTGGCGCGGTGGTTCCCATCGTCGAGAGGGTGTACGGCACCCCGGCCCCGGCAGCGGCCCGCGCGACCGCGATCTCACCTTCGTGCTGCATCATCCGGGTGAAGCCGGTCGGCGCGAGAATGAGCGGAAAGCTCGCCTCCTTGCCGAGGATCGTCGTCCTCGTGTCGACGTTCGCAACGTCGTGGAGCACGCGCGGCTCGAACTCAACGCGCGAGAACGCGTCGCGGGCCCGCCAGATCGACAGCTCTCCCTCGGCCGCGCCGTGCACGTAGTAGAACACTGACTTGGGGGTGCGCCTGCGCGCCGCCTCGGCGAGATCCTTTACGGTGAGGGCCTTCTGCAGCCGCCGCTCGACCGGATCCAACTCGGGCTTCTTGAAGCCGAGAAACGGTGAGACCTCGCTCCATTTCGGGAGCTTCCGCCTGATCTTTCGTGTTCCGAGGGAGTCGCCGCGCTCGGTCGTCACTTGTCTCCTCCACCAGTTCCCAGGTATGCCTGGATGATTCCGTCGTCTGCGAGAAGCTCGGCGCCCGTGCCGGAGCGCACGATCTCGCCATTCTGCAGAATGTGCCCCTCGTCCGCTGCCTGCAGCGCGCGGCGGGCGTTCTGCTCGACGAGCACGACGGTGGTGCCGCCGGCGCGGATCTCCTCGATGACCTTGAACACCTCGTCGACGATCTTCGGCGCGAGGCCCATCGACGGCTCGTCCATGAAGATCACCCGCGGTTCGGCGAGCATCGCCCGCCCGATCGCAAGCATCTGCTGCTCGCCGCCGGACAAGGATCCGGCGGGCAGCTGCCGCCGCTCGCCGAGCACGGGGAACCGCTCGTAGATGCCGTCGATTGCGGCCGCGGCACCGCCGCGCAGCTTCCGGGCTCCGAGCTGCAGGTTCTCGCCGATGGTCAGCGTGCTGAGCACCTGGCGCCCTTCGGGAACCTGCACGAGGCCCCGGCCCACGAGCTTGTGCGCGCCGGTCTTCGTGATGTCCTGTCCCTCGAAGAGCACCGTGCCGCTCGCGGGCTTCACGATCCCCGAGATCGCGTTGATGATCGACGACTTGCCCGCGCCGTTCGCCCCAACGAGCGTGACGAGCGACCCCGCCTGGACGTCGAACGAGACGCCGCGGACGGCCTCGACCTTGCCATAGGTCACCTTGAGGTCGGTGACGCGAAGAATTGGCTCTGCCATGGTTAGGCCTTCCCGCTTGTCGAATCGGCGCCGGGAGCTGGCTCCGCGTCGGCGTCCTGCACGGCGCCGAGGTACGCCTCGATGACGCGTTCGTCTGCCTCGATCTCGGCCGGCGTACCGCTCGCGAGGAGCTGACCGAAGTTCAGCACCGCAATGTGGTCGCACGTGCCGAGCACCATGCCGACGTTGTGCTCGATGAAGATGATTGTCAGCCCGTCGTTCGCGAGCGACCTGATGAGCTCCGACAGCGCCTCAGCCTCGACGTGGTTCATACCGGCGGCTGGCTCGTCGAGGATCAGGATCGACGGGTCGGCCGCGAGCGCGCGGGCGATCTCGAGCCGACGCTGGTCACCGTACGAGAGGCCCTTCGCCTCGACGTTCGCCTTGTCAACGAGACCGACCCGGTCGAGGCAGCGTGCCGCCTGCGCGAGCGCCGCGCGCTCGTCGCGGCGCGCCGACGGGAGCCAGATGAGGCGCCGCAGGAATGTCGGCTTCGCGACGAGGTGGGTGCCGATGAGCACGTTCTCGAGCGCGGTGAGCCTGTTGAAGAGCTTCGAATGCTGGAAGGTGCGCGTGACGCCCGCCGCAGCGATCTTATGGACCGGAGTGCGCCCGACCTCGACGCCGAGCACGGTCGCCGACCCGCTCGACGGCGGGATGAGCCCGCTAATCATGTTGACGAGCGTGGTCTTGCCGGCGCCGTTCGGGCCGATCAGACCGACAACGTCGCCGCTCCGGATCGTCAGGTCGACGCCCTGCACCGCGTGCACGCCGCCGTATTCCTTCGCGAGCGCGTCGAGCTGCACGACGACCTCGCCCTTGGCGGGGTGCGAGCGCATCGCCGCCGGAGCGGCTCCAGCGGCGGTGAGTGCCGCGACGTCGATCTTCTGCTTGCGGCGCGGGACCAGGCTCGCGATGCCGCCCGGCAGGTACAGGATCACGATGAGCAGCAGCAGGCCAGAGATGAACGGGCGCAGCCAGCCCGCCTCGATGCCGACGGCGCGCTGCAGCTCGGGCAGCATCGTCTGGAACCCGCTGCCGAGGATCGGGCCGAAGAAGTTCGTCGAGCCACCGACAACCGCGGTGACGAGCCCGTCGATCGCGGTCGAGAAGCTGAAGTCCTCCGGCGCGATGATGCGCATGAAGTACGCCCACAGCACTCCGTAGAGGCCCGCGATGGCACCGGCCGACACGAATGCCGCGAGGCGGTGGCGGCCGACGTCGATCCCGATGGAGCGAGCGGCGAGCTCGTCCTCACGGATCGCCTCGAGCGCGCGACCGTAGCGCGAGCGCCCCTGGCGCCAGAACCAGTACGCGACGACAACGAGCAGCGCCCAGGCGAGCTCCGGGCTGACGATCTTCGGCACCGACATGCCCTGAGCGCCGCCGGTCCAGGACTGGTTCAGGATGAAGATACGGATGCCCTCGGCGAACCCGAGCGTCGCGATCGCGAGGAACACGCCGCGCAGTCGCATCGTGGGGAGGCCGAGGATCACGGCGGCGAGCGACCCGACGACCATACCGATCAGGATCGCGATGATGAGCGTCGGCACCGGGCCCCAGGAGGCTGGGGTGGGGGCAAGCGTGGCCGCGACGAACGCGGCAATACCGGCGAAGCCCGCCTGGCCGAGGCTGAGCTGGCCGGCGACGAGCACCGCGTAGAACGAGTACGCGAAGATGCCGTTGAGGGCGATGAAGACGAGAACGGATTCGGTAAACATGGGTTAGACCTCACGCACCTTCCGCTTGCCGAAGATGCCCTGCGGCATGAGCAGCAGGATGACGAACAGGAGCGCGAACGCGATGAAGTCGCGCCAGCTCGACCCGATGTACTGGATCGCGAACACCTCTGCGATGCCGAGCACGAGCCCGCCGACGAGGGCGCCGGGAAGCGAGCCCATGCCGCCGACGATGATGACGGCGAGGCCCTTCAACTCGATCGCTGTCCCCATGCCGAGCTGCGCGCTGTTCACGTTGAGCGCGAACAAGACGCCGGCGACCGCGCCGAGCGCGGACGAGATGGAGAACGTCATTGCGGTCACGCGGTCAACGTTGATGCCGAGCACGCGCGCTGCGGTGGGGTTCTCGGCGACGGCGCGCATCGAGCGGCCGAGCGACGAGCGCTTCACGAGCACGTTGAGCGCGATCACGAGGCCGATGCAGATCACCACGATGGCGAGCTGCACGTAGGTGGCGCTTGCGCCGAACAGTTCGACCTTGCCCTCGGGCGCCGTGCCCTCGGGGAACCGCCGCGTCTGTGGCCCGAAGAAGGCCTGCAGCACGGCGACGATCATGCCGGCCATCGCAATTGACGCGATCAGGCCGGCAAAGTGGGCGTCGGGCCGGTTCTTGAGCGGGCGGAAGGCCACCCGCTCAATCACCAGGCCGAGGAGCGCCCCGAACACAAAGACGAGGACGAGGATCACCCAGATCGACAGCTCGAACGCTTCGGCCAGGCCGATGCCGACGAATGCCGAGGCCGCGAACACTGCTGGGTGTGCCAGGTTCAGGCGGTCAAGAATGCCGAACACCAGGGTGAAACCGATGGCGAAGAGCGCATAGATCGAGCCTATAAATAGGCCGTTGAGCAATTGCTGCATGGGTGATCCTCGTTCAGGGGTGGTGCCGGGTTAGCGCAGAACGGCGAACTTGCCGTCCTTCACGATCTGCACGACGGCGGGGTGCTCTGCGTCGCGGTTCTCGTTGATGCTGACTGCACCGAGCGGCGTAGCGACGTCCGTGAGCTGCGCGATCGAGTCGCGGAGGTCGGCGCGCTCGGCCGAGCAGTTGCTGCGGATTGCGTCGTCGATGAGGTAGAGCGCCGAGTATGCCTGAGCCGCGAACTGGTCGGGCTGCGCACCGAACTTCTCTTCGTAGGCTGCGAGGAACGCCTGGTTCTCTGCGTTGTCCGATGCCGAGTTCCACGCTGCGCCGACCACGACGCCCTCTGCAGCGTCGCCGGCGTCAGCCATGAGCTTCGGGTTGTTGAAGCCGTTGCCGCCGACGATCGGCTGGTCGATGCCGAGCTCGCGCGCCTGCGTGACGAGCGGGATAGCCGCCTCGATCAGCGCGGACACCACGATCGCGTCGGGGTTCTTGTCTTTCGCCGCGGTGAGGAGGCTGCGGAAGTCGGTGTCTGCCTTCGAGAAGGTGAGCGTGTCGAGCACCTCGACATCGGTGCCCTCGAGCGTCTCCGCCATGACCTCGTAGCCCGACTCGGTGAACGCGTCGTCGTTCGAGTACATCACGACGACCTTCTTCAGGTCGTACTCGTCGATCACCGCGTCGATGGTCTGCGGGATGACCTGCGCCTCGGTGAGCGAGTCGCGGAAGACGAACTCGCCGATGTCGGTGATCCCGCCGGCGGTCGTCGAGATGCCCATGACAGGCATGCCGGCCTCGTTGGCGATCGGCATCGCTGCGACCGCGGTGTTCGAGAGGGTCGGGCCAAGCACGATGCTCGTGTCGTCGCCGGCGAACGTCTCCATGACGCTGATGCCCTGGCGCGGCTCGGACGCATCGTCCTCGATGCTGAGCTTGTACTCGATGCCGTCGGCTTCATTGAGCTCGGCGAGTGCGAGTTCGAGGCCCTGCTGCTGCGACGCGCCGTAGCTGCCTGCGCCACCGGTCAGGCTGAGCGCCGCTCCGACCTTGACGGGGCTCTCGATTGCGCAGCTGTCTCCGGAGCCGGTGCCGACGAGGCCGCCAGCCTCTCCACCGGACTCGCCGCCTCCACCGGTGCTACAACCGGCGAGCAACAGGGCGGACGCTGACACAACTGCGGCGGCGCGAAGCTTCATCTTCATTGAGTTCTCCTAGCAGATCTCGGCACGCAAAAACGTGTGGGAATAGACGATACTGATCAGATAACGCTGGCATAACGCCCAAGGATTTATCAAAGACTCGCCGGATAACTGGCCCAGATGTGCTCAAATCGCAACATACGGGGGCTGGCGAGATGCAGAAACCCTGCGGCCGAACGCGGCCGAACGACCGTCAGGCGGCGCGTCGCCCCTGCTCCGGCGCCAACCCCTGCGGTGCGGCAATGGCTCGCACACGATCGTCGCCGAGTTGAAGTTCGCCGTCGCAGCTCGCCCCGAGCCCGGCCGCCGAGCGGGCGAACACGAGCAGCGCGACGCCATCGTTGCGTCGGGCTCGGGCACACGCCTCGAAGAACTCGGCATCGCCGCCCGCGTCTCCCCCGTCGAGGACGAGCACGCTCGGGTCGTGCGCGAGGGCACGTGCGAGCGCGAGCCTGAGCTGTTCGGCGCGCGACAGGTCGCAGACGCGTTCGAGCAGGATCGCCGGGCTGAGGTCAGCGAGCTGCAGGAGCGTCGATACCCGCGTGCCAACCGCGCTCGATGATGCCGCGGGCCGCGCTCGCCTGATCGCACGCCTCAGCTGCGTGCGCACGGTGTGTGTCTCCGCGGTCGCACGGTCGGAGGAGTATGCAACGAGCTGGATGGCTCGGCGTTGATCCGGCGTTCGCGCGGCGGCGCGTGCCTCCTGCGCCACGCCTCCCAGGCGCAGTTCGCCGCCGATGCGCAGCGCCGCGCTCGGGCTCAGACCGCCGACGATGGCGAGCGCGAGCATA
Source organism: Leucobacter aridicollis (assembly GCF_013409595.1). NCBI lineage: Bacteria > Bacillati > Actinomycetota > Actinomycetes > Micrococcales > Microbacteriaceae > Leucobacter > Leucobacter aridicollis. Next base: position 2,473,349 of record NZ_JACCBD010000001.1, read on the forward strand.
CTCTTGCCGCTCCCGCTGGGTCCCGTGACGGCGAGCGAGTCTCCCCTGCCGAGCGTGAGCGACAGTGGCGCTGTCGCTCCGGGCCCCGCCGGGAGCGCGACAGACAGCCCGCGCAGTTCGAGCGCGGGGCTTCCGAGCAGCGCGCCCGCCTGCATCACGGCCCGGCTGCGCGCGCCATGCGCCCCGGGCACGGTCTGGCGGGAGCCCGGCACGGGAGTACCGGTGCCGCGTGGTCGCGTCGCGTCCTGGGAGCGGCCTGCAGGCCCCGCGGAAGCCTGCGCCGGCGGCGCGGCCACGGCGCGCGCGATCGAGCTCTCCGGCCGGAACGTCTCAACGACCTGACCGTCCTCAAGGACAGATATCTCGTCAGCGAAGCGCTGCGCGAGCTCAAGGTCCCTGGTGAGCACGACGACGGTCGTGCGGATTGCGCGCCGCATCCCTGCGAGCGCGCCGATGACCTCGGCGGCGGTGGCACGGTCGAGTCCGGCGAGCGGCTCGTCGAGAACGACGAGCTTCGGCGCGCCAGCGCTGACGGGTCGCACGAGGGCCTGCGCGAGCGCGACCCGACGCCGGAGTCCCGGCGAAAGCTGACGGGGTTCGCGGTCGAGGACGCGCGGATCGTTCATGCCGAGCCGCGCGAGCGCCGCGTGGAGCGTGAGGTCGTCGAACGAGGCCCCGGGGAATCGTGCGGTGATGGCGGAGGCGAGTGCGTCGCGGACCGTGGTGGCGCCGCCAAGTTCCGCTTCGGGATCCTCGCCGAGCCAGGCGACGTGCGCAGACGTCTCGGCCGCGGCCGCGCGGTCGAGCGGATCGAACCCGCCGACGCTGACGCTGCCCGCCGTCCGGTTCAGGCCAGGGCAGAGTGCGCCCCTGAGCGCCCAGCCGAGCACGGTCTTGCCCGAGCCCTTGCCGCCGACGATGGCGCGCACCCGACCGTGTTCGATCCGCGTCGAGAGGTTGCGGAGCACAGGCCGCTCCGCCCCTGCGGCACCGACAGAAAGCCGTTCGCACGTGATCATGTCTCCCCTAACGAGCGCGGCCGCTTCGATCCGCCCAGCATTCGTGCCGAACTTGCGCGGCACCGCAATTCATCTGATGATTGTTCTAGCCAGATGGTAGCACCAAGTTAGGTAAACCTCACCCACGTCTGATGTAGTCGCTCTCGCGGCGCTCGGTCGCCTGGCGCAACTCACCAAAGGACCGCTCCGTGACAGCAACCATGATCGTCCCCAGCGTGCCGCCGGGATTCCTCCTCACGACGATTGATTACGACGTCGAACGCTCGACGTCCTGGCACGAACACGCGCACCACCAGCATGAACTTCTCTGGTCCGAGGGCGGCATTGTGACGCTCGAGGCAGACGGGCGGGCCTGGTCGATCCCGCCGGCGCTTGGGGTGTGGATTCCGGCGGATATTCCCCACCGCGCATCCACCGTTGGCGCAGCGCGGGTGCGCGCCACCTACCTCACGGGCATCGAGGGGCACATGACCGCGGTCCCCCAGGCCGTGATGGGGATCGCGTTGAGCGACGCGCTCCGCATCCTCCTCCTGCACAATCTGCAGGCAAACCTCGACGCACAGGCCCGGTTGCGGCTCCAACGAGTCATCCTCGATCTCCTTGCACCGGCGCCCACGACCTCGTTCGACCTGAGCATGCCGTCGAGCCCGCACCTGCGCTCGATCGCCGACGCGGTGCTCGCAGACCCGGCCGACAAGCGCACGACCGCGACCTGGGCGCGCCTGCTCGGCATGCACGAGCGCACGCTCGCGCGCCAGTTCGAGGGCGAGACCGGCATCACGTTCACGCAGTGGCGTATCCTCGCCCGGCTCCAGGTCGCGATCCGGGAGCTTGCGAACGGCGAGGCCGTGGTGTCGATTTCCCGACGCCTCGGGTACCGGAATCCGTCGACCTTCATCGAGCACTTTCGCTCGCTCACCGGCCAGACACCGGCCGAGTACGCACGCGCCCGGGGACCACTGACGCAAGTCTGAGCGTACGAAAACCGGCACAAGTTGTCGCCAAACCAGAACGGCGCCACCGCTACGGTTACTTAGGTCAACCTAAGTTTCATCCGATGTGACAACATCCCGCCGCGTCGGAAACCATCTCCAGGAGTCTCATGTCGTCCTTCACCTCAGCCCGCGTCACGGGCAGGGTCGTCACCGCTGTCCTCGCGTCTGCCGCTGCCCTCGCGCTCTCCGCCTGCGGCGCCGCCACCACTGCGAGCGACGAAGCGCCGGGTAGCCGCGTCTACGAGAGCGAGTTCGGCGACGTCACGCTCCCCGAGAAGATTGAGCGCATCGTCTCCGTCGATTTCTACACCCCGGCCGCGCTCATGGACGTAGGAGTGACTCCGGTCGGAGTCGTGAACAGCTACTTCACGGACACCGACGGCGATGCGATCCCCGTCGACTACAGTGACAAGATTCGCGCGTCCGACGCCCAGTCGATCGGCGAGTACTACGAACTCAACCTCGAGGCCATCGTGCAGGCGAAGCCAGATCTCGTGGTCGCGACACAGGACTTCCTCCCGCTTGACGACCCGATGCGCGCTGAGATCGAGAAGATCGCCCCGATCGTCACGTTCAACGCCCGCGACGGCGAGGCATGGCGCACACGCTCAGTCGAGCTCGCGAAGATCATGGGCAAAGAGGACCTGGTCGCGCCACTGCAGGAGAAGTACAACGAGCGGCGCGACGAGATCAAGGCGAAGTACGCTGACATGCTCGCCGACAACGCGATCACGGTCGCGGCGCCCGGCGAGACCGAGTGGGGCACCTACTCGGACAAGCACTTCATGACCCCGATTCTCCGCGACCTCGGCGCGACATTCCGTGAGCAGCAAGAGGACGAGGTCACCACCGACGGCTTCCCCGAGTGGTTCTCGTACGAGGAGCTGGGGCGGCTGTCGAACGCCGACATTATCTTCACCTTGCAGAACACCCCGCAGGAGCAGCTCGACGCGCTCGCGAAGAACACGCTGTGGACGAATCTGCCCGCGGTGCAGCACGGGATGGTCTTCGACTACATCAACCTCGGCCCGACGGGCTCATTCGGCTGGGCAATGCAGAACCTCGACAGTCTCGAGGCGCTGTTCGCAGAGGTGCAGGCGAAGATCGACGCGCGGGCGTGATGGACGACCTGTACATCGGCGAGGTGACGCGCACCACCCGGCTCACGCCGGGGATGGTGCGCGTCACCCTTGGCGGGCCCGGTCTCAGCGGGTTCCCTACCACGGGGATCGGCGACGAATTCGTCCGCGTGCGCTTCCCCGGCGCCGACGGAGCGCTCCACCTGCCAACGCTCGACGAGTCAGGCACCTGGCGGGAACCCGAACACGACTCGCACATCGAGCCGTACACGATCAGGCGGCACGACCGTGCATGCGGCGAACTCGATATCGACTTCGTCGTCCACGGGCACGGGCAGGCGGGCCAGTGGGCGGCGGCGGCGCGACCCGGGGAACGCGTGGCGTTCCACTCGCCCCGCGGCCTCTACGAGCCGCCTGCAGACGCACGGACCCAGCTGTTCGTCACCGACGCGACCGGTATGCCCGCGCTCTCCCGGCTCGCCGAACAACTCTCCGAGGGTGTGCACGCCGTCGCCGCGATCGAGATCGCGGAGGCCTCGCACCGGATCGACTTCCACAGCGATCGCATGCAGGTCGAGTGGATCGTCGGCCGGGGCAATGGCGTCGCCCCGAGCGCGATGACGGAGGCGCTGCGGGCGCTCCCGATCTCGGATGACTGCTACGTCTGGGTCGCGGGCGAAGCGGGCGAGCTCAGGGAGGCACGGCGCTATCTCCGCCACGAACGCGGCCTCGACCCCCGGCAATACGCGGTCATCGGCTACTGGCGGGACAGGCAGGAGGAGTGGCTCGGCCGCTACGACGCGCTCGATGTGGGGACCGTCGCCGCGCTCGCGGCGGTCTGGGATTCGCCAGTTGACGAGGAGGAAAAACGGGATCTGTACGATTCGAAGCTCGACGAGCTCGGGCTGTGAACGGTACCGCACGGCAGCCACTCTTCCTTGCCGCCGCGATCGCGTTCATCGCGCTCACGCTCGCGCTCAGTGTGTCGGTTGGCGCACGCCCGATCTCACTTGACGACGTGTGGCGGGTGCTGTGGCACCCGGACGGGAGCGAGGAAGCCTACATCGTCACCGAGATGCGCGCGCCGCGCGCCGCGCTCGCCCTACTCCTCGGGGCGGCACTCGGCGTCGCCGGCGCCCTGATCCAGGCGCTCACCCGCAACCCGCTCGCCGACACGGGCATTCTCGGTGTCGGCGCAGGCAGCAGCTTCGCCGTTGTCGTGGGCGTCGCGTTCTTCGGGGTCTCCGCAATTTCTCAGTACCTGTGGTTCAGCTTCGCCGGCGCGATCCTCGTGACGCTCCTCGTCTACGCGCTGGGCTCCGCAGGGTCGCTCGGTGCGACGCCCATCCGGCTCACGCTTGTTGGCGTCGCCCTCGGCGCGCTGCTGTCAGGGTTCACCTCGGCGGTCGTCATGCTGAATCCCGACGTGTTCGACGACCTCCTGCGATGGAATGCGGGCTCGCTCGCGGGCCGGGGGTGGTCGACGCTCGGCGCGGTCTGGATCCCGATCGCGCTGGGCCTCGCACTCTCCCTCGCGGTCGGCCGCCCGCTCAACGCGATCGCGCTCGGGGATGACGCGGCGTCTGCGCTCGGCGCGAGCGTCCTGCGCACCCGCGTCGTTGTCATCGTCGCGGTGACGCTGCTCGCTGGCGCCGCGGCCGCGGCCGCAGGCCCGATCGGATTCGTCGGGCTGATGGTGCCGCACGTTGTCCGGTGGTTCACCGGGCCAGACCAGCGCTGGATCATCCCGTTCTCCGCCCTCGGCGCGGCCCTGCTGCTCCTCGCGTCAGACGTCGTCGGACGAGTGGTGCTCGCCCCGAAAGAGCTGGAGGTTGGCATCGTCACCGCGTTCCTCGGTGCCCCGGTCCTGATTGCCCTCGCGCGCCGGAAAAATGTGAGTGCATTGTGACCGACAGCCAGGTGAATTTTGGCTACGCAGCCCTCTCCGTCCAGCGTCCGAGGCTCTCATGGCGGGCCGCACGGCGCTCGGTGATCGTCGTGGTCGTGCTCGCGGCGCTCACCGCCGCCGTCATCGTCGCCTCGGTTGCGACCGGCACCTACACGCTCACCCTCGAAGAGGTCCTCGGCGGCGTGCTCGGGACCGCCGACGAGGGCACCGTGCTCGTCGTCCGCGAGTGGCGCCTCCCCCGCGCACTGCTCGCCGCGCTCTTCGGCATCGCCCTCGGCATGAGCGGCGCGATCTTCCAGTCGCTCACCCGCAACCCGCTCGGCTCGCCCGACGTCATCGGCTTCGCCTCGGGCTCCTACACCGGCGCACTGGTCGTGCTCTTGGTGACGGGCGGAGGCTACTTCGCGGTCGCAACGGGCGCCCTCGTCGGCGGGATCGTGACGGCGTTCGCCGTGTTCGCGCTCGCGTATCGGCGAGGGGTGCAGGGGTTCCGGCTCATCATCGTCGGAATCGGCGTCTCGGCGATGCTCGCCGCCGTCAATACCTACCTCATGCTCAGGGCAAGCACCGGCGAGCAGCTCACCGCCGCAGTCTGGGGCAGCGGCTCGCTCAACGGTCTCACGGTCGCGACGCTCGCTCCCGCCGCCGCCGTATTCCTTGCGTTGCTCATCCCTGCGATCGCGCTCTCGCCAGCGCTCCGCGTGCTCGAACTCGGCGACGACGCGGCTGGGTCGCTCGGATCCCGCCCTGACTGGGTCAGGCTTGCCGCGATCCTGATCGGCGTCGCGCTCGTCGCCCTCGTCACCGCATCCGCCGGCCCGATCGCGTTCATCGCGCTCGTCGCGCCACAGATCGCCCGCAGGCTCACGAGGGCGGCAGGAGTCGGCGTCGTCGCCGCCGGGGCGACGGGCGCACTGTTGCTCGTCGTGAGCGACTTCATCGGCCAGCGGCTCTTCGCGCCGATGCAGCTCCCCGTGGGCATCGTGACGGTGTCCGTCGGCGGCCTCTACTTCGTGTGGCTGCTCGTGCGCGAGACCCGTCGTCGCTAGCCGTTACTCATTCCCCGACTTACGAGAAAGCCCCACATGGACACCCTGCATTCTGCGCCCGCAGCTCACCCTTCCCGGCTGCACGCGAAGGATCTCACGCTCGGCTACGACAAGCGCGTCATCTCCAGCCAGTTGAACGTCGAGATCCCTGACGATTCGTTCACGGTGATCGTCGGCCCGAACGCCTGCGGCAAATCGACGCTGCTGCGCGCCCTCTCGCGGCTGCTCCGGCCTGCCGCCGGGGCAGTCGTGCTCGACGGCCGCGCCATTCACGAGCGCAAGGCGAAGGCATTCGCAAGGGAGGTAGGCCTGCTGCCGCAATCGTCCCTCTCCCCCGACGGGATCGTCGTCGCCGACCTCGTGTCGCGCGGCCGCTACCCACACCAGGGGATCGTGCGGCAGTGGTCGAGCGACGACGCGCGCGCTGTCAGCGAGGCGCTCGCAGCGACCCACACGACAGAGCTCTCAACGCGGCTTGTGGACGAGCTCTCAGGCGGCCAGCGGCAGCGAGTGTGGGTCGCGATGGCGTTGGCCCAGGAGACCCCGATCCTGCTCCTTGACGAGCCGACTACGTTCCTCGACATCGCGCACCAGATCGGGCTCCTCGAGCTGTTCCGGGCGCTCCACGCGAGCGGGCGCACGCTCGTCGCCGTCCTCCACGATCTCAACCACGCCGCGCGCTACGCGACCCACATCATCGCCATGCGCGATGGCGACGTCGTCGCCGCGGGCGCACCGAGGGACATCATCACCCCCGAGCTTGTGCGTGAGGTCTTCGATCTCGAGTGCGTCGTCGTGCCAGACCCCGTGAGCGGCAGCCCGCTCGTCGTGCCGATCGGCACCGCGAGCGCGTAGGGCGGGCGGTGCCCCGCAGCGCCCGCTCGGCAGCGGCAGCTAGCTCAGGCGCGTCTTCGGCGACACCGTGTAAGTGTGCTCTGGGTCGCTGTTGACCACGTCCCCGAGCGCCTCGTCGATGGCAGCGAGGGTCGCTGCGTCGAGCGTGACGCCCGACGCCTTCACGGTGTCGGCGAGCTGCTCGGGCCTGGACGCGCCAACGAGCGCCGACGCGACGTTTGGGTGCTGCAGCACCCACGCGATTGCAAGCTGTGGCATCGTGAGCCCCGCTTCCTCAGCGATGAGCTTCAGCCGCTGCACGGCGACGAGCAGCTCCTCTCGGAGAAAATCGTGGATGAACCTCGCGCCGCTCCGCTCGTCGGTCGCGCGCGACCCCGCGGGGAGCGGCTGGCCCGGCTGGTACTTGCCGGTGAGCACTCCCTGCGCCATCGGCGACCACACAATCTGCGAGATGCCGAGCTCCTCGGACGCTGGCACGACCTTGCCTTCAATGACCCGCCAGAGCATCGAGTACTGTGGCTGGTTCGAGATGAGCTGGATCCCGAGCTGTTTCGCGAGCGCGTGGCCCTCACGCAGCTGCTCCGCCGTCCACTCCGACACCCCGATGTACAGCGCCTTGCCCTGGCGCACGATGTCGGCGAACGCCTGGAACGTCTCTTCGAGCGGCGTCTCATAGTCGAACCTGTGCGCCTGGTACAGGTCGACGTAGTCGGTGCCGAGCCGAGTCAGCGAGCCGTTGATCGACTCAAAGATGTGTTTCCGGCTCAGCCCCGTGTCGTTCGGTCCCTTGGCTCCGACCGGGAAGTAGCACTTCGTGAAGATCTCGAGCCCCTCGCGCCGCTGCCCAGCGAGCGCCTTGCCGAGTACAACCTCGGCGCCCTGGTTCGCATAGGTGTCCGCGGTGTCGAAGGTCGTGATTCCTGCGTCGAGCGCCGCATGCACCGTCTTCGTCGCTGCCTCGTCGGCGACCTGCGAGGCGTGGGTGATCCAGTTGCCGTAGGTGATCTCCGAGACCTTGAGGCCGCTGTTTCCGAGGTAGCGATAGTTGACCATGTGCCAACGCTAATACCGCTACCCCGGGAACGGAACCCTAGTCCAGGAAGATGTCAGGGCGCAGCTCGCTGTCCGGGGTTCCGGGCACCGCCGCGTAGCCGGAGAAGTCGGTGACGCCCTCGCCGCGCAGCACGTCCTCTGCGATGAGGGACTGGCCGGTGTATTCTGCCGCTGGCTTCGTGAGCACCGCGTACGCCGCGTCGGCATAGACCGCAGCCGTCCGGCTCGCCGCCATCACCTTGTCGCCACCGAGCAGGTTCTGCACGGCAGCGGTCGCGACGGTGGTCGCCGGCCACAGCGTGTTCGCCGCGACTCCCGCCTTCGCGAACTCAGCCGCCATGCCAAGCGTCGCCATCGTCATGCCGTACTTCGCGAGCGTGTACCCCGTGTGCGCACCAAGCCACTTGGGGTCGAGGTTCAGGGGCGGCGAGAGCGACAGGATGTGGGGGTTCTCGGCCTGCTGCAGGAGCGGGAGCGCCGCGCGCGAGAGCATGAACGTGCCGCGCACGTTCACGTCCTGCATGAGATCGTACTTCTTCGGGCCCAGGTCGAGCGTTCCCGACAGGTCAATGACACTCGCGTTGTTCACGACAATGTCGATCCCGCCGAACTCGGCGCGCGCCTGCTCGACGGCCGACGCGATGTCCTCGTCGCTGCGCACGTCGCCGACAATCGCGAGCGCGTTGCCGCCAGCCGCGCGGATCTCGTCGGCGGCGGTGTGGATCGTTCCGGCGAGCTTCGGATGCGGGGTGTCGGTCTTCGCAAGCATCGCGACGTTCGCCCCGTCAGCCGCGGCGCGCAGCGCGATCGCAAGCCCGATTCCCCGGCTACCGCCAGACATGAGGATCGTCTTCCCTGCCAGTGTCATAGCTACTCCTTTGTGCTGTGGTTCTCAGCGCAAGTCTGGCACGCGCGCCACAAATGCGCGAACGTTGCGTGCAGATCGTGCACTCAGCACATCAGCGCCTGACAGTATTGGTGCATGTCGCACGATGCACAGCCCGATCAGCCCTGCGCCGACCTCCGCTACCCGTACGGCTCGACCGCGGCCCCGACCACGTCGCACATCGATGCGGGCGCGCTCACCACGCACCGGTTCGCGGACGGCGGCGCGTACCCGCCGTCGTACCGCGCATTCGTCGAGCAGTACGGCTGGGCGCGCACGTTCGGACTCTGGCTGATCTACCCGCCGGTGCGCGACGGCTTCGCCGACGGGCGGCGCCGCGCCGAACGTCTCACCGACAGGTTCCGTGCCGTCTACCGCGACGGCCAGGCTGAGGGCTTCGATTGGCTCGTCGAACCTGACGGCACGTGGAAGGTCGCGGAGACGCTTGAGGTGTTCGGGTGGAGCGAAAACGGCGACGCGCTGCTCTGGGACGTTTCTGCACGCTCCCACGCCGGAGAGCTTCCCGTGTGGCTCTCAACGGGTCTGGACTCGCTCACGCTACTCGGGGGCGACCTTGTCGAGGCACTCGCGGTGCTTGCGGCGAGCGCCTCGACCGGCCCCTCAGCAACCGACGCGGCTCGAGCGATCGAACCGGTCGCGGCGGCGCGGCTGTAGCGCCGCGGCCCGGGGCCTTACCCGAGCGCTTCCGACAGCTCCAGCCAGCGCTCCTCGAGGCTCTCGACCTCTGCCTCGAGCGCGGTGATCTTCGCCATCTCGGCGTTCAGCAGCGCATAGTCCGCCTGGTCGAGGGTCGCGAGTCCGTCGCGGGACTTCGCGATGTCGCCCTGCAGCTTCTCCATCTTCCGCTCCACCGACGACAGCTCTTTCTGGGCGTCGCGGAGCTCACGGCCCGAGAGCTTCGGCTGCGCGGGCTGGGCCGTCTTCGAGGCCTGCGAACCAGCGGAGGAGGAGGTCTGCTTCGTTCCCCCGCCCGCGGCGGCTGCCTCCTTCGCGCGCTCCTCGGCCTGGCGCAGCTTCAGGTATTCGTCGACACCGTTCGGGAGGTGCCTGAGCCGCCTATCGAGGATCGCGTACTGCTGATCTGTCACGCGCTCAAGGAAGTAGCGGTCGTGCGAGACGACGATGAGGGTGCCCGGCCACGAGTCGAGCAGGTCCTCCATCGCCGCGAGCATGTCGGTGTCGAGGTCGTTCGTCGGCTCGTCGAGGATGAGCACGTTCGGCTGATCGAGCAGGATCAGGAGCAGCTGCAGGCGCCGCTTCTGGCCGCCCGAGAGATCCTTCACGGGCGTCGACAGCTGCGCGCTCGTGAATCCCATGCGTTCGAGCAGCTGCCCAGGAGTGAGGTCCTGCGCCTTCGAGCCGGAGCCGACGGTGAAGCTCGTGCGCAGCCGCCCGATGACGACGCGCACCGGCTCGTTCAGGTGCGCCTCGAGCTCGTCGAGGCGCTGCGTGAGCTGCGCGACCTTCACGGTCTTGCCGGTCTTCACGGTGCCGCTCGTCGGCTCGACCGCGCCCGAGATGAGCCCGAGCAGCGTCGATTTGCCCGCACCGTTCACGCCGAGGATGCCGGTGCGCTCGCCCGGGGCGAGCCGCCACTCGACGTCGCGCAGCACCTCGCGGGGTTCCCCCGAAACCGGGTCGGTGTACGAGACGCCGACATCGAGGATGTTGACGACCTCCTTGCCGAGGCGCGAGACGGCCATCGACTGCAGTGACACCTTGTCGCGGATCTCGGGCACGTCGGCGATGAGTTCGTTCGCGGCGTCGATCCTGAACTTGGGCTTCGCGGTGCGCGCTGGCGCGCCGCGCCGGAGCCAGGCGAGCTCCTTGCGCGCGAGGTTCTGTCGCTTCTGCTCGACGACGGCGGCCTGCCGGTCGCGCTCGACGCGCTGCAGAATGTAGGCCGCATACCCGCCTTCGAACGGCTCGACGATCCTGTCGTGCACCTCCCAGGTCGCGGTGCAAACCTCGTCGAGGAACCACCGGTCGTGCGTGACGACGAGCAGCGCGCCCTGCCCATTCGGCCAGCGGCGTTTCAGGTGCTCCGCGAGCCAGGCGACGGCCTCGACGTCGAGGTGGTTCGTCGGCTCGTCGAGAAACAGCACGTCCCAGTCACCAACGAGGAGTCGGGCGAGCGCGACGCGTCGACGCTGGCCGCCCGACAGCGACTCGAGCTCGGCGTCCCACGGCAGGTCTGAGACGAGTCCCGCGATGACCTCGCGCACCTTTGGATCGCCAGCCCACTCGTACTCGGGGGTGTCACCGACGATCGCATTGCCGACGGTCTCACCGTCGTCGAACTGATCTGCCTGGTCGAGCACCCCGATCGTGGTGCCGCCGCGATAGGTGACGCGGCCGGAATCGGGCTCGCGCCGCCCGGCAAGCATCATGAGCAGCGAGGACTTGCCGTCGCCGTTGCGGCCGACGATTCCGATGCGATCCCCCTCGTCGACGCCGAGGGTCACCGAGTCAAACACCGTCTTCGTGGGCACCTCAAGATGCAGGGCCTCAGCCCCGAGAATATGCGCCATACCTGCCTCAATAGTCGCGTGGATCCCCCGACGCAGTCGATCGCCACGGGCGTCGCCGCCCGATACGCGGCGCGCGTCGGAAGGAGTACCTATCGAGAATAGTCGACTGGCCTGTGTGCCGGGGGGGCCGGAGCTTCAGGGCTCGGCCGATCGATGCTGTGCGCCGCCGGTACGCTTGCCGTATGACCGCGCACCCAGACGTCACCCACCCGACCCTTGGCACGCTGAGCCGCTCATCGTTCACGCTCACCGACGGCGATGTCCACTTCATGGACAGCTACGGCGGCGAGATTGAGGTCGCCGGGGCAACCATCGAACTGCTCGTCGAAAGCAGTGATCCGAAGGTCGTGGAGGCCCTCGCCGAGCGGCTCGCCGCCGCCCTCGCGCAGCTGCCCGCGCTCGTGCGGCGCTCCACCGACGCGATCGTCACCGAGTTCGGCGATGAGGATCCCACGGAGTCAGACCGCGAGGAGGCAGCCAGAGGCCTTGCGCTGCAGACCCTCGCGGCATCGCCCGGCGGCGGACTCGTGCTGCACTTTGACGATACAACGGGCGAGCACTTCCCGGAGGGCTACTGGCCCGCCGTCTACCTTGGGGGCGAGAACGAGGTACTCGATGTCGCCGTGGAGGCGTGACTGCGCGGTAGTCTGAACGCGTCATACCGAACGCATTGCCCGCTCGACCCGGGGCGACGCCGAGCCATGTGAGGGCAACGAAGTGCCGCTGAAATCCACGATCACCGCCTCACTCTCGTCGTTCGCAGTGCCTGTGCGTGCGCTTATCGGCGTCGCCGGCGTCGTTCTCGGCGTGCTACTCGTATTGGCACCACTCTCCACACACCAGATCGCCGTGGTCACCGGCATCGGCTTGGCGCTCGCTGGAATTGCTGCGGCGCTGCTGCCAACGATCGACGGCTTCACCCGCGTCTCCGCGCGCGTCTTCGGGGCAGTGCTATTCCTGCTCGGCGCAATCATCGCGGTGTGGCCCGCTGGCGGCGCCCCGTGGATCGCGTTCATCGTCGGTGCGTCGCTCATCGGCCACGGCGTCTTGCAGACCGTCCAGGTGATCCGACACGGCGGAGACCAGCGCGCGACGAGCGTCATCATCGCGCTCGCGAGCATCGTCTTCGGAGTCGTCGCGCTGTCGTGGCCCGTGCTCACCCTGACGTTTTTCAGACTCGGAGTCGGCGCCTGGTTCGTGTTCTTCGGACTGCAACTCGTCCTGGCTGCGCTGTATCGGCGGACGCCAGAGCAGAAGCGGCAGCGCGGCAAACTTGCCCGCTGGTCGCGCACCATCGGCGCAAGCCTCGCGCTTGTGCTTGCCGTCGCCGTTGCGCTCGGCTCGAACTGGGCGCTCGGCGGCGTCCCCCTCCCGCAGCCTGGAGCCTTCTACGACCCGCCGACGAGCGTGCCCTCGGAGCCTGGCAAGCTCATCCGTTCGGAGCCGCTGCGGGAGGGCGTGCCCCGCGGCGCCGACGCCTGGCGCATCCTCTACACGACCACGAACACGGACGGCTCACCGGCGGTCTCCAGCGGCACGATTGTGGCGCCGAAGGCGAGGGGCGAGGACCCCCTGCAACTCCTCTCGGTCGCGCACGGAACCACCGGCGTCGCGGCGAAGTGTGCCCCGTCGCTGAGCGCGACCCCGTTCGCAGACGGCGCTGGGGCAGCCCTCGAGCAGCTCGTCGTCGACAATGGCTGGGCCGCGGTCACGTCGGACTACATTGGGCTGGGTACCGCTGGCGCGCACCCCTATCTCATCGGGGACTCGGAGGCCCGCAACGTTCTGGACGCGGCCAGAGCCGCCCAGGAGTTCTCCGAGGTGTCGGTCACGAGCGAGACCGTCGTCTGGGGTCACTCGCAGGGCGGGCAGGGATCGCTGTGGACAGGGCAGCTCGCCGAGCGCTACGCTCCCGACGTCACCGTGCAGGGCATCGCGGCATTCGCGCCGGCTGCCGACCTGTTCGGGCTCGCCGAGGTGAACAAGAACGACGCGGCAGGAAAGACTGTCTCGGCGTACATCGCAGCCACCTGGGGCGAGCTCTACCCGCAGCTGAATCTCGCCGCGCAGCTCACGCCCGGATCGGCGCGCGGCGTCGAGCAGATCAAGGACCTGTGCTTCAACGGGCAGGACGTGCTTGCTGCGATCCTCCACGGCACGCAGGTGCCGAACCAGATCTTCCCCGACAGCCTGCTCGACGGCGAGTTCGGCGACCTGCTCAGGGCGCAGACCCCCGTCGGGCCGTTCCCTGCCCCTGTGCTCGTGGCCCAGGGCCTCGCGGACCCGCTCGTTCGACCCGAGCAACAGCGCGAGTGGGTTGCCGACCGCTGCGCCGCAGGGGCCGAGATCGACTACCGGGAGTTTGCGGGGCTCGACCACCTCTCGCTCGTTGCTGCTGACTCTCCGCTCACCCCGGAACTCGTCGAGTGGACGCTGGCACGGGCTGCCGGCGAGCCTGCAACCCCAAACTGTAACGCGCTGCCCTAGGGACGCGGCCCCAGGTCTGGCGCCAGCCTTGCTCAGCTCCAGCTCCAGCTCCAGCTCCAGCCCCAGCCCCAGCCCCAGCCCCAGCCCCAGCCCCAGCCCCAGCCCCAGCCCCAGCCCCAGCCCCAGCCCCAGCGTCTGTGATCGGCGAAGGCAATGCCAAACTCCGGTGGTTTCTGCATTGCAACGGCCGATGCCATACGCAGTGCCGATCGCGGCGGGCCGGTCGCGGCCACACAAAAGGCGGCGCACCCCGAGGGGTACGCCGCCTGTGTTTGCGAATCCTTTAGCCCTCGCCGGGCATGCAGCAGCTTCCGCCGCAGCACGAGCCGCCGGTGGAGCTGTCGCCGAGCAGATTCAGAATCTCTGCGGTCTCGGCGCCCGCAAACGCCGCAGCGCCCGCGATGCTCGCATCGGTGTTCAGCTCGACCAGGTCAGGGGTCTCGGTCTTCTCGGTTGTCGTGTCACTCATATTGGATCCTCTCCTGCGTGAATTCTAGTTCGGCGAACCGCGGGGCGGCCGCCCGTCCACTGATCTCTCAGTGGAGGCTCAGTCAGCCGAGTTCGCCTCGGCCTCGAGGGTGAGCACCTGTTCGAACGCGCTCACGAACATCTCTGGCTGCTGGGCGCCCGAGACGCCGTACTTCTCGTTGATGAGGTAGAAGGGCACGCCCGTCACGCCGAGCATCCGAGCGCGGGTGATGTCGCTCTCGACGGCCTCCCCGTATCCCTCGTCTTCGAAGGCGTCGCGAACCTCGTCGGGGTCGAGCCCGACCTCGTCGACGACCTTGGCGATCTGCTCGGGGTCGCCAACGTTGACGCCCTCCTCGAAGTAGGCCTTGAAGAGGCGCGCGAGTACCTCCTCGTAGATGCCCTGCTCCTTCGCGAGGTGCAGCACACGGTGGGCGGCCGCAGTGTTCGAGTGCGCGACCTTCCCGAAGTCGAACGTGATGCCTTCGGCGGCAGCCATCGCGGTCATCTGGCCGAGCATGTCTTCGACCTGTTCGCGCGGCATACCCTTGTGCTTCACGAGGAAGTCGATCTCGCTGCCTTCGAAGTTCAGCGGGGTGTCTGGGGCGAGCTCGTAGCTGTGCCCCTCGATCTCGAACTCAACCTCAGGGTTGTCGGCTTGGAACTGCGCGACCGCCGTGCGGAAGCGGTTCGCGCCGATGTAGCACCACGGGCAGGCGATGTCAGACCAAATGTCAATGCGGATCGTATTACTCACGTCCCGTGCAACCCCGCCTGTCGCCGAAGTATTCCTCGCAGCAGCGCGATGTTTCAGCCTTCGATGACGCGAGCGCCGTGCACGGGGCCGGTGACGGTGAGCGCGCTGACACCCGCGCGGGTGAGCACGGACTTCAGTTCCGACGCTTCCTGTGCGCTCTCGACCAGGAACGCGACGGTTGGCCCGGAGCCCGAGACGATCCCGGCGAGCGCACCGCGCGACTCCCCCAGCTCGAGGAGCTTCGTAAGCTCTGGCGCGAGCCGCAGCGCCGCCGCCTGCAGATCGTTGTGCATCGAGTCCGCGAGCGACTCGGCGTCGCCTACGCGCACCGCCTGGAGCACGGCAGTCTCAACCTTGACGTACTCCGGCTGCTCGCCGAGCTCGTTCGCGTGGTCGTCGCGGTGGCGATCCAGCATGTTGTAGACCTCAGGCGTGCTGAGCCCGCCGTCAGACAGGGCGAGCACCCAGTGGAAGGTCCCCTTGGCGAGCGCCTGACTCAGCTCGTCGCCGCGACCGGTGCCGACGGCGGTGCCGCCCTCGAGCGCGAACGGCACGTCCGCACCGAGCTCGGCCGCGAGCGCCGCGAGCCCCGAACGGCCGACCCCTGTGCACCACAGCTCGTCGCAGGCGAGCAGGGTTGCCGCGGCGTCTGCTGACCCGCCCCCCATGCCCCCGGCAATCGGCACGCGCTTGAGCACGGTGAGATCGACGCCGCCCTGGTATCCGGTGTGGGCCGCGAGCAGCTTCGCCGCTCGGATCGCGAGGTTCGTGTCGTCGGTCGGGAGGCCGGCAGTGTCGATGGGGCCGCCGAACCGCAACGAGAACGCATCGGACTCGGTCGCCGTGACTTCTTCGAAGAGCGAGACCGCCTGGTAGAGCGAGGCAACCTCGTGGTAGCCATCGTCCTGCAGCGCGCCGACGCGGAAGTAGACGTTGATCTTGCCGGGCGCTCGCACGGTGATCGATCTTCGCTGGTCGCTCCGCATGGTTCCTACGCTAGCGCAACTCAGCGGCCGCGCGTGACCGCGCGATCGCGAGGAAGTCGGTGATGTGCAGCTGCTCTGCACGGGCGGTCGGGGCGATGCCCGCCTGTTCGATGATCGCGACGGCATGTTCGGGCCCGAGCACGGGCTGAAGCGCCTGCCTGATCATCTTGCGACGCTGCGCGAACGCCGCGTTGACGAGCTCGAACGTGAGCACCCGTTCGGCCTCGGTTCCAAGGCTCTCGGCGCGTCGCTCGTACGAGACGAGCACCGAGTCGACCCCGGGCACCGGCCAGAAGATGCGGCGGCTCACCGTGCCCGCGATCCCCCATTCCCCGTACCAGGTCGCCTTCGCGCTCGGTGCGCCGTACTCCTTCGAGCCTGGACCCGCCGCGATCCGGTAGCCGACCTCGGCCTGCACCATCACCAGCCCGCGATCAAGCGTCGGGATGAGCTCAAGCAGGTGCATGAGGATCGGCACCGACACGTTGTACGGCAGGTTTGCGACAAGCGCCGTCGGCTGGGCGGGGAGACCCGCGAGCTGCTCGTCCGCGAGGTCGAGCGCGTCGGTGTGGATCACGCGGAAGCGCTCGGCCGCCTCAGGCTGCATCGCGCGAATCGTGTTTGGCAGCTCTGCGGCAAGACGAGAGTCGATCTCGATCGCGGTGACGTCGGCGCCGACCTCGGTGATCCCCAGCGTCAGCGAACCGAGCCCGGGGCCAATCTCGATGACCGCGTCGTCCGCCCCGACGCCCGCGAGGCGCACGATCTTGCGCACGGTGTTCGGGTCGATCACGAAGTTCTGGCCGAGCTTTTTCGTCGGCGACACGTCGAGCCGCTCCGCGAGCTCGCGGACCTCGACCGGGCCGAGCAGCGCGTTAGTCATCTGAGTCCATCTCCCACGTGCCGTACACGCGCTCGGTGTTTGCCGCGAGCTGACGGCACACGTCCTCAAGTGGCAGCTCCTGCACCTCGGCGAGCCGACGCACGGTGTGCGGCATCAGGTAGGGCGCGTTCGGGCGCCCACGCAACGGCTCGGGCGTAAGGAATGGCGCGTCGGTTTCGACGAGCACCAGCTCGGGCCGCGCGATCGAGAGCGCTTCCCGCAGCGCCGGCGCGTTCTTGAAAGTCATCGTGCCAGCGAACGACATGTACCAGCCACGTTCGTTGCAAATCTTCGCGAGAGCCGCGTCGCCAGAGAAGCAGTGGAACACGGTGCGCTCCGGAGCGCCCACGCGGGTGAGGGTCGCGACGACCTCGTCGTGCGCGTCGCGATCGTGGATCTGCAATGCGATGCCGTGCGCCTTCGCGATCTCGATGTGCGTCTCGAACGACTCGTACTGGGCCTCGCGCCCCTCTTCGCCCGTGCGGAAGAAGTCGAGCCCGGTCTCACCAACCGCGCGCACGCGCGGCTGGGCAGCGAGCCTGGCGATCTCGGAGAGGTGTTCCGACAGCGTCCCCGCTGCGGCGAGCCGCGGAGCCTCGTTCGGGTGCAGAGCGACGGCGGCGAGCACGCGCGCGTCGGTCGCGGCGAACTCGGCGCTCCACCTGCTCGTCTCGAGATCCGTGCCGACCTGGACGACGCCGCGAACGCCGACGGCCTCAGCGCGGGCGAGCGACTCGAGCGGATCGAGCTGCTCCACGCCGTCCTCGAACTCGAGGTGGGTGTGGTTGTCGTACAGCGGGAACGGCAAAGGCTCGGGGCTGGCAGGACGCGTGAGATCGCGCGTCTGCTTGCCGGGGCCCTCGGGCGCCTCTCGCCGCTTGCGAATCCCGCCCGCGGGAGTCTGCGAGGGCGTCGCCCCCTCAGCTGCGGGACTCACTTACTGTCGCCCTCCGTCTCGATCCGGGGGAAGAGCACTGGCAGCGGATGCTGGGTCGCGCCCGCCGGAAGCCGGCCCCACGTGCCGGCAGCGCGCAGCGGCTGCGCGGCGAGCGCGCCGAGGCTCTCCTCTGCGCCGAGCGCGGCCCAGAGCTTGCCCGTCGATTCGGGGATCACGGGGTGCAGCAGCTCGGCGAGCATGCGCAGCCCCTCGGACACGGTGTAGAGCACCGTCCCGAGACGCTCACGCTGCGTCTCATCCTTTGCAAGCACCCACGGCTGCTGCTCGGTGATGTAGCCATTCAGCGCGTCCACGAGCTCCCAGATCGAGGCGAGCGCCTCGTGGATCGCGAACGCCTCGATGTGCGCATCGGCGTCGGCCGCGGCCTTCGCGGCGAGCTCACGGATCGCGGCGTCTGCCGGTTCCTCGGCCCCAGCTGCGGGGACGGCACCGTCGAAGTACTTGACGTTCATCGCGAGCAACCGGCTCGCGAGGTTGCCGAAGCCGTTCGCAAGCTCGGCCTGGTACCGAGCCGCGAGATCCTCCCAGCTGAACGAGCCGTCGTGGCCGAACGACACGGCGCGCATGAAGTAGTAGCGGAACGCGTCGGCGCCGAAGGTATCGGTGATCTCGTTCGGCGCGATACCGGTGAGCTTTGACTTCGACATCTTCTCGCCGCCGACGAGGAGCCAGCCGTGCGCGAACACGTTCGAGGGCACCTCGAGGCCAGCAGCCATGAGCATCGCGGGCCAGATCACGGCGTGGAAGCGCAGGATGTCCTTGCCGACGATCTGCACGGCCGGCCAGTGCTTCAGGTCAGCCGTCGGGTCTGCCGGGTTCTGCCCGTAACCGCGCGCGGTGATGTAGTTGAGCAGCGCGTCGAACCAGACGTAGGTGACGTGCGCGGAGTCCCACGGGATCGGGATGCCCCAGTCGAATGAGGTGCGCGAGATCGACAGGTCTTCGAGGCCCTGCTGCACGAACGCAATCACCTCGTTGCGCGCGCTCGCCGGCTGCACGAAGTCGGGGCGCTCTTCGTAGAGCGCCAGCAGGCGGTCCTGGAACGCGCTCATCTTGAAGAAGTAGTTCTTCTCCTGGAGCAGCTCCAGCGGCTTCGAGTGGATCGCGCAGACTTTCTGGCCCTCGAACGCGCCCTCGCCGTCGACGATCTCGCTTTTCGGCTTGAACTCCTCACATCCGACGCAGTACAGCGCCTCGAACTCGCCAGCATAGACGTGGCCGTCGTCGTGCAGGCGCTGCAGGAACGTCTCGACGCCGACCTTGTGGCGCTCGTCGGTCGTGCGAATGAAGTCGTCGTTGGAGATGTTGATCGTGTCGAGCAGCGGGCGCCACGACGACTCGACGAGGCGGTCAGCCCATTCCTTCGGGTGCACGCCGTTCGCCGTCGCCGTGCGCAGGATCTTCTGGCCGTGCTCGTCGGTGCCGGTGAGGAAGAACGTCTCGTCGCCGGCCTGCCGGTGCCAGCGCGCGAGCACGTCGGCAGCCACCTCGGTGTAGGCGTGCCCGATGTGCGGGGCGTCGTTGACGTAGAAGATCGGCGTGGAGACGGAGAACGAAGAGGACTGGGCCATGGGCTCCATTGTATTAGGAGTGCGCGGCGCTCGGGACCGTGTTACGCGGACGGCGACCGGGCCGCGCGCCCTAGCCTACGGTGATCGTCGGCTCGTGCTTGACCGGGAAGTTCACGGACCGCGCGATGAAGCAGTTCTCGTACGCGTCCTTGTGCGCGGCCAGTGCGGCGTCGACCATGGAGGCGTCCGCGACAGTCACCCGCGGGTAGAGCGTCACCTCGGTGAACTCGCCGCCGAGTCCCTCCTGCCGCATCACGCCCACCGCGGCGTCGCTATAGCTCGTGACGACGACGCCCTCCCGCACCGCCATATGTAGGTACGACAGCATGTGGCACTGCGCGAGCGCGGTCACGAGCAGCTCCTCGGGGTTCCATCGGTCGCGGTCGCCGCGGAAGGTCGGGTCGGCGGAGCCCTCGAGCTCCTCCTTGCCGGCCGCGCGAATCACGAGTTCCCGGCCGTAGTCACGGTAGCCACTCGTGCCGGTTCCCCGGTTGCCCCGCCACTCAACCTCGATCTTGTACTCGTGCTCGTTTCCCATAGCCCTATCGTAGAGTCCTCGGATAGTCGGGAGTAAGCTTGCCCCATGACCTCAGACATGTTGGAAGCAGAAATTACTCAGGAGCGCAAGCTCGTCACCGAGATCCCTGGCCCGCGCTCGCGCGAGATCCACGAGCGTCGTCAGCGAGTCATCCCCCCGGGCGTCCACACCGTCTTCCCCGTCTACATCGAGCGTGCGCACGATTCGATCGTCGTCGACGTTGATGGCAACCAGCTCATCGACGTGTGCGGTGGCATCGGTGTCACCACAATCGGCCACACCGACGAGGCCGTCGTCGCAGCTGCCCGCGAGCAGGTCGGCAAGGTCACGCACACGCTCTTCACGATGAACGCCTACGAGCCATACGTGCGCGTCGCCGAGCTGCTCGCGCAGCACGTTCCCGGTGACGGCGAGTACAAGACGCTGCTCATGAACTCCGGCGCAGAGGCCGTGGAGAACGGCGTGAAGATCGCCCGCAAGTTCACCGGCCGCCCAGGTGTCGCGGTGCTCGAGCACGCGTACCACGGCCGCACGATGCTTACGAGCAGCATGAACCACAAGGGCGCACCTTACGCGCTCGGCTACGGCCCCCGCGCGGGCGACATCTACCGCGCGCCGAACTCGCACCCCCTCCACGACGGCCTGACCGGCGAAGAGGCCGCGAAGCGCACGATCAAGTACCTCGAGAAGACCGCTGGCGCGTCGGATCTCGCGTGCCTCGTCGTCGAGCCGATCCAGGGCGAGGGCGGCTTCGTCGTCCCGGCCGACGGCTACCTCCCCGCGCTCGCAGCGTGGTGCAAGGAGAACGGGATCGTCTTCATCGCCGACGAGGTGCAGGCTGGCATGGCCCGCACCGGCACCATGTTCTCGATCGAGCAGTTCGGTGTGCAGCCCGACATCGTGCTCTCGGCAAAGGGCATCGCTGGCGGCCTCCCCCTGGCAGGCATCACCGGCCGCGCCGAGATTATGGACAAGTCGATGCCGGGTGGCCTCGGCGGCACCTTCGGCGGTAACCCGGTCTCCTGCGCGGCAGCCGTCGCGGTGTTCGAGCGCATCGAGAGCCTCAACCTGCTCGCCGAGGCGAAGCGCATCGAGCAGACCTTCGGTGGCGCGCTGCGCGAGCTGCAGGGCGAGTTCGACGCGATCGCCGAGGTTCGCGGCAAGGGCGCCATGCTCGCGATCGAGATCGTGAAGCCTGGCACCCTCGAGCCCGACGCCGACCGCGTGAACGCGATCATCGACTACGCGGGCAAGCAGGGCGTCATCCTGCTGTCGGCAGGCCTCTACGGTGAGGCGATTCGCTTCCTGCCGTCGCTGAAGATGGGCGACGAGCTGCTGCTCGACGTCGTCAGCGTGCTGCGCGAGGCGTTTGCGGCGACCGCGTAGCAGGACTGCCTAGCACGACCGCGTAACGACGAGGGGGTCCGGACCAGAGTGGTCCGGACCCCCTTCGTCGTACTCGGCCCGCGCCCCTCGGGTTTCCGCGGGGCCCACCACCGCCACCGAGCATCTTTCCCGCAGCTGTGCCCCTTGCCGACGGTTGGCAAGGGACGCTGTTGCGGGAAAGGTACTCGGTGGCGCACAGGCGGGCAGCGTGTGGCCGGGCCGACTAGCTCTCGGAGGGTCCGCCGGCGGGTGCGTCCGAGGTCAGTCCGAGCAGCAGGGTCCGCATGGCCAGATCCGCGACCACCGACTCGTCTCGGTCGAGGACCCGCTCGTGGCCGTCCCCTGCATCGCCGAGCCTGCGCTTGGCTGCCGCGAGGGCCTCGATGAGGTCCGCAACGATGCCGCGTACTTCCTCGCGCCGTTCAGGCGTGCGCCGCCCGAACAACATCGCCTCGAGCGCCAAGGTCACGGCCTGGGCAAGCTGCTGCGGCCCCGTGCGTGACGGGGGCTGCAGCGCCGGGTCATCGGCGGACTCGGGCGCCCCAGCAGCAGCCCCAGCAGCCACGTCAGCCCCGCCGGGCCCCTCAGCCCCACCGGGCCCGGCCTCGGCCGGGCGCTCCGGCGCCACGCCGAGGCTCGCAAGGTCCTCCGTCGCGGCGCGCAACGCGGCCAGGAAGGTCTGCTCCTTCGACCCGAAGTGGCTGTAGACGGCGCCCTTCGTGAATCCGGCGGCCTGCGCAATGTCTTCAAGCGAGACGCCTGCGTAGCCGCGCTCCGCGAAGAGCCGCACGGCCTGTTCGAGCAGTTTCTCTTTCGTGCTCAGTGGCTTCGCCCGCTGCTCTACCCACGCGCTCGCCTGCGCCAACGCTTGGGCGGCCGCGAGGAGCCCCTTCGTGACGCCGGTCTCGGCCTGCGCCCCCGCACTCCCGAGCGACTGGCCAAACTGGCCGGCAGCCTCCGCGAGCGCGCGGGCGGCGTCGCGCAGGCGCTGTTCGCCGCTGGGATCCGGTCCGCCGGGAGGATGTGTAGCCATGCGGCCAGAATACCTCACATACCCGAAAGGATGCTCTTGCGTTATTGAGATACCAGTGAGTATATTCATACCAATCAGTATCCAACCCCGTAAGGAGCATTCGATGTCCCGTACCCATTCGTCGCCTGCCGGCGGCGCACCGTTGCTGCAGCCGGCAGGCGCGACAGGCGAGCCAGTGCTCGCTATCGAACATCTCGTGAAGCAGTACCGGGGCAAGGCGGCGCCCGCAAACGACGACGTCTCGCTGACGGCTCACGCTGGCCGCGTGCTCGGGGTGCTCGGCCATAACGGCGCGGGCAAGACCACGATGGTGAACCAGATTGTCGGGCTGCTCCGCCCCACGTCGGGCACCATTCACGTGAGCGGCGTCGACGCCGTCGCGCATCCCGCCAGGGCGCGCGAGATCGTCGCGGTACAGGCCCAGGCGAACGTGCCGATTACCGGGCTCACACCGCGAAAGGCGGTCGAGCTTGTCGGCCGCATCCGTGGCGGAGAGCCTCGAGCCGTGCGTCGCCGCACGGACCAGCTCCTCCAGGCCCTCGACCTCGGCCCGTGGGCCGACACCCCGGCGGAGAAGATCTCGGGCGGCGTCGCGCGCCTCACCGCCTTCTGCATGACCGTCGTGCAGCCCGCCGCCCTCGTGATTCTCGACGAGCCGACGAACGACGTCGATCCGGCTAGGCGCCGGTTGCTCTGGGACGCGATCCGTGACACCGCCGCGGCTGGCGCGGCGGTGCTACTTGTCACGCACAACGTGCGCGAGGCCGAGCGCACCGTCGATGATCTCGTGGTGCTCGACAGTGGCCGAGTACTCGCGGCGGGCAGCCCCGCGGATCTCACAACCCACCTTCGCGGCGAGCTCTTCCTTGAACTCGATGGCCGGGACCTTCCCGCGCTGCCCCCTGGACTACGCGCGAGCGTCACCCGCCCGGCGCAGAGCGTGGTGCCGGTTCCGGCAGCGCGCGGTGCCGAGGTCGTGGCGTGGGCGCAGACCGCAGTCGAGCGGGGCGAGGTGGAGCGGTTCGCGCTCACCCCGGCCTCGCTCGAAGACGCGTATCTCGAGCTCGTCGGCGCAGGATCGGAGGTCGCAGCATGACCGCGCTCACGACCGATCCGAGATTTGTTCGCACTCCCCCGCCCGGCGGGTCACCTTCGTCCCGCGCACTTCTCGGCCTCCGCGGCACGCTGCTGCTCCTCCAGTGGCAGGTCAGGCGCCAGGCACAATTCCTCCCGCTCATGGCCGTCGTGCAGACCGCGCTCGCGGTGTCGACGGTGCTCGGCTACGGCCTGTTGATCGGCAACGTCGACGGTGAGGCCGCCCTCTTCCTCGCGACCGGAGCGCCAACGATTACGCTCATCGTGATCGGCCTCGTGATGACACCGCAGGCGATGGTGCAGGCGCGAACCGAGGGCAGCGCCGACTGGCTGCGTACGCTGCCGCTCCCCCGCGGCGCGTTCCTGGCGGCCGACCTCACCGTGTGGACTCTGCTCGCCCTGCCCGGCCTCATCCTCGGCACGATCGTCGGGGCGCTCCGCTACGACATCACCTATCACCTGGCACCGTGGGTGTTGCCCGTCGCGATCCTGATCTCGCTGACCGCAGCGTCGATCGGGTACGCGTTCGCGGCCCTGCTGCCGCCGATGATCACGCAGCTCGTCTCGCAGATGCTCGTGTTCCTGCTGCTGCTCTTCTCACCCGTGAGCTTCCCCGCAGCGAACCTGCCAGGCTGGCTGCGCACCGCGCATGAGATCCTTCCGATCGAGCCGATGGCGAACCTCATGCGTGCTGGCCTCGCCGGTCAGGCGTTCGATGCGAGCGCGCGCGACCTCATCACCGTGCTTGCGTGGTGCGCGGCCGCCGTCACCGCCGCGGTGCTCGCGCTCCGCCGGCGCGGATAGCGCAAACGCCGGGCGCCCCGAGGGGTGCCCGGCGTTTCCGCGCGGCGATCAGGATCGGCCTACTTCACCTCAGTGAATCCACCGTCGGTGAGGGTTTTCACGGCCTCCTTGAGGCTCACGTCGCGCGCGTCCTCAGGGTTCTCTCCCGGGTCGCCGCCGGTCACGGACGACAGCTTCTCGATGTCGAGGTCGGCGTAGGTCAGCGTGACGGTCTCCGTGAGTTCGTCGTCGCCGAACTCGATCGAGTGCTCGACACCCTTGATGCCCTTGTACTGCTCTGCGAGCGGAGCGACAGACTCTTCGGCCGCCGCGCGATCGGCAATCCCGCTCGCCTCGTAGTTGACGACGTTCTTGGTCGTCTGCTGCGTCACCTTGTCGCCCTCGGCGACATAGGTAACGGTGAGCTCCGCGCCCTCGACCGAGCGGGTGAGCGTGGTCTCCGTGGTCTCGCCCGCGGCGTCACCGCCGCCGCTGCAGCCTGTGAGCGCGAGCGCCGCGGCGAGCATCACCGCCGCAACCGTGCCGGTCCGTCGGGTGGCGCGTGGGCTAGGCTTCGTCAGCACTGCTCTCCTCAGCTGTTGGAGCGTCTCCGCTCGGTTCCAACGTGACCCCGCTCGAGGCGAGGCTTCCGGTATCGATAACGTCGCCAACGGCGTGCACGTCAATCACCACGACCGTAACATTGTCGCGGCCGGCGTTGTTGAGCGCTTGCTCAACGAGCGTGTTCGCCGCGTCCTCTGCACTGTGCTGGGTGGACAGGAAGTACTGGATGCCCACCTCGGTGAGCTCCTTCGTGAGGCCGTCGGAGCAGATCAGGATCCGCTGGCCCGGAATCAGCGCGAGCGTGGTGTAGTCGGGTAGCGGCGCTTCGCCGAGTCCGACGGCTCGCGTGATCACGTTGGCGTGCGGGTGTACCTCGGCCTCTTCCTCGGTAATCGCGCCGGTGTCGAGCAGGTGCTGCACGACCGAGTGGTCGACGGTGATCTGGCTGAGCGCGCCCTTGAAGTACTGGTAGACGCGGGAGTCTCCAATGTTGAAGACCTTCCACACCGGAGTATCGCTCTGCTCGCTCACGATGACGCCCGTGACGGTCGTGCCAGCACCAAGTTCGGTGTCGCCGGTGTCGATCTCGATGTCATCGACCGCCTGCGTGAGGATCTCGAGGATGTCATCCTCGGTCACGGTGAGGTCGCCAGCGAGCTCGTTCAAGCGTCGCACGACCGCGGCAGAGGCAACCTCGCCAGCGGAGTGACCGCCCATGCCGTCGGCCACAGCGAATACGGGTGGTACGGTGATGAAGCTGTCTTGGTTCGTCTCGCGTCGGTTTCCGACGTGCGTGACTGCGTGCCAGGAGAGCTCGATATCGGCCTCCCCGCCCGGACGGTACGCGAGGCGTCGCCTCACAGCGTTCTCACCGTGGGTGGTCACCAGCTCATCTCCTGCACTCATGTATTCTAGCGGCTCGCCGCCGGGACGCCCTGAAGCGTCACCAGTCGGAGCACGGCCGGATCGGCGCCTTCACCGATCTCCAGCCCGGCCTCGCGGGCCCACTCGAGGAACTCAGCGCGCGACGAGATCGCCGGCGCACTCTCTGCAACGCGGCGAACAAGGTCGCCCTTCGCCGCCTTGTTAAAGTGGTTGAGCGCGCGAACTTCGCCGTCGTCTGAGCGCGCCACCACCTCCAAGTAGTCGGTCTCCGACGCCCCGAGCGCCCCGAGCGGAGCGAGGGCGGCGTAGTCCTTCGACCTGAGGTCGAGCACGTAGTCGGCCCCCGTGAGGGCTCCCTCGTGCGGGCCCGCCCACAGCTTCGCGAGCGGGGATCCGAGCTCCGGGAGCCGCGAGGACGCCGAGACGCGATAGGCGGGAATCGGATCGCCACCCCGCACCAGCCCGAACAGTGCCGACTGCACGAAGACGTGATCGCTGAGCCAGGCGAGCGCCGCGGGAGCGAGCGTCTCCGTGTCGAGCGCGTCGTAGAGCACCCCGGTGTAGCGCTCGATCGCTGGCATCGCACCGCTGACGTCGAGGTCGAGGTTGCGCAGCCGCTCGTCGCGATTCTTCACGCCGAGCTTGAGCGCCTTGGTCGCGGCTGCCTCGTCGGCGCTCACGCGCTCGAGCGCCGACTTGACCGCGGCGCGTGGGGCGGCGAGCCGCTCCCCCAGGAAGAGGTCGTCCGGGGAAAACGGAAGCCGCCCTCCGAGACGTTTCGTCTCAGAGGGCGGCAACAGGATACGCATAGTGACTCTAGCCTAGCGCGGTGCGGGCGAATGCCCGTCCGACGTGTGGACGGCCTGCCTACGCGACGAGCACGGCGTCGCCGGCAACGACGGTGACCGTGTCGTGGTCGACGGACAGGAACCCGTCCTCAGCGTTCACGGTGATCTTCTCGCCCGCCTCAGTCGTCACGCGCACCTCACCCTTGGCGAGGAGAGCGAGGAACGGCTGGTGGCCCGTAAGGATACCGATCTCGCCTTCGACAGTGTTCGCGACGACCTGGCTGGCTGCGCCAGACCAGATCTCGCTCGTTGCCGAGACAACCTTGACGTTGAGCGCCATGATTAGGCCATATCCTTCTGCATCTGAGCCCACTTCTCTTCGACGTCGGAGATTCCGCCAACGTTGAAGAATGCCTGCTCAGCGACGTGGTCGAACTCGCCCTTGGCAATCGCGTCGAACGACTCGATGGTCTCCTTGAGCGGAACCGTCGAACCCTCGACACCGGTGAACTTCTTCGCCATGTAGGTGTTCTGCGAGAGGAACTGCTGGATGCGGCGTGCGCGCGAGACGGTGATCTTGTCGTCTTCCGAGAGCTCGTCGACACCAAGGATCGCGATGATCTCCTGGAGTTCCTTGTTCTTCTGCAGGATCTGCTTGACGGTGGTTGCCACGCGGTAGTGATCCTCGCCCAAGTAGCGGGGATCCATGATGCGCGACGACGAGGTCAGCGGGTCGATCGCGGGGTACAGACCCTGCGACGCGATCTCACGCGAGAGCTCGGTGGTCGCGTCGAGGTGCGCGAAGGTGGTCGCCGGAGCCGGGTCGGTGTAGTCGTCAGCAGGAACGTAAATTGCCTGCAGAGAGGTGATCGAGTGGCCACGGGTCGAGGTGATGCGCTCCTGGAGGATGCCCATCTCGTCAGCCAGGTTCGGCTGGTAGCCCACTGCCGAGGGCATACGACCGAGCAGGGTCGACACCTCGGAACCGGCCTGGGTGAAGCGGAAGATGTTGTCGATGAAGAGGAGCACGTCCTGCTTCTGAACATCACGGAAGTACTCAGCCATGGTGAGCGCCGAGAGTGCGACGCGAAGACGCGTCCCCGGGGGCTCATCCATCTGGCCGAACACGAGTGCGGTCTTGTCGAAGACGCCGGCCTCGTCCATCTCGTGGATGAGGTCGTTGCCCTCGCGGGTGCGCTCACCGACACCGGCGAACACCGACACGCCACCGTGATCCTGAGCCACACGCTGGATCATCTCCTGGATGAGGACGGTCTTGCCGACGCCCGCACCACCGAAGAGGCCAATCTTGCCGCCCTGCACGTACGGGGTGAGGAGGTCGATCGACTTGATGCCGGTCTCGAAGAGCTCGGTCTTCGACTCGAGCTGGTCGAATGCCGGCGGGGTGCGGTGAATGCCCCAGCGCTCGGTGACCTCGATGGTCTCACCCTCGGGGAGGTTGAGCACGTTACCGGCAACGTCGAAGACCTTGCCCTTGGTGATGTCGCCGACGGGAACGGTGATCGAGTCACCGGTGTCCACAACTTCCTGGCCGCGGACCAGGCCGTCGGTGGGCTTCAGCGCGATCGCGCGGACGAGGTTGTCTCCGAGGTGCTGTGCGACCTCGAGGACGAGGGTGAAGGGCTCCGAGCCCTCGCCCATGTTGACGGTCGTCTCGAGTGCGTTGTACACGCCGGGGATCGCGTCGTGCGGGAACTCGATGTCGACGACGGGGCCGGTAACGCGGGCGATGCGCCCGGTGACCTTGGTGGTGGCCGTATCGGTCATGTCTCTTCTCTCTTCAGTCTGGACTTAGGACAGCGCGTCAGCGCCGCCCACGATCTCGGAAATCTGCTGGGTGATTTCCGCCTGGCGTGCGTTGTTGGCGAGGCGGGTGAAGTCGCGGATGAGTGTGTCAGCGTTGTCACTCGCGGACTTCATCGCCTTCTGGGTTGCCGCGTGCTTCGCAGCTGCGGACTCAAGCATCGCGTTGAAAATACGCGACTCGATGTAGTCGGGCAGCAGCTTGTCGAGCACGATATCTGCCTCGGGCTCGAATTCGTACAGCGGGTTCAGGTCGTTCGCGTCGGCGACGCCCTCAACGATCTGCAGCGGCAGCAGGCGGGTAACCTGCGGCGCCTGCGTGACCATGCTGATGAAGCGGTTGTACACGAGGTGGATCTCCTGCACACCACCCTCGTCGCTGTTGCGGAGGAATGCGGAGACGACTGCCTCTGCAACTTCCTTGGCGGTCTCGAACACCGGGTTCTCGGTGTCCCCAACCCACACGCGCTCAGCAGCACGACGGCGGAAGGTGAAGTACCCCTGCGCCTTACGTCCGATGAGGTAGTACGAGATCTCCTTGCCCTCGGCACGGAGCAGCTCGCTGAGCTCCTCGGCCTCGCGCAGTACCTGCGAGTTGAACGCGCCGGCAAGGCCGCGATCGGAGGTGAAGATCACAACTGCTGCGCGCTCGACAGTGTCGGCCTCGGTCAGCAGCGGGTGGTCGGTCTTCGCGTGCGTCGCAACCGCCGATACAGCCCTGGTGATGGCCTGGGTGTAGGGGTTTGAGGCGTCGACGCGAGCCCGTGCCTTCTGAATGCGTGAGGCAGCGATGAGCTCCATCGCACGGGTGATCTTCTTGGTCGTCTGGGCAGAGCGAATGCGCTGCCTGTAGACCCGAAGTTGCGCTCCCATGTCTCTCCTGTGTTATTCGGTGCTGGCTAGTTGTCGAGTGGCGAGCGGCGGGGGCGCGAACGCCCCCACCGTCTCAGCTACTTCTTGACGACGAGCTGCTCCTGCTGGATCTCTGCCTCGTCGAGCGCGTCGAACTGCTCGTTGAGGGACTTGCCCTCAGCGGTCAGGAACTCGCTCTTGAACTTCTCGATCTGAGTGGTGAGCTCAGCAACGATGTCGTCGTCGAGCACGTTCGTCTTCGCGAGCGTCGACAGCGCCTCGGAGTTGCGGCCGAGGTAGTCGAGGAACTCGCGCTCGAAACGGAGGATGTCGACGACGGGGACGTCATCAAGGAAGCCCTTGGTGCCGGCCCAGATCGAAACCGTCTGCTCCTCAACCGCGAACGGTGAGTACTGCGGCTGCTTGAGGAGCTCGGTGAGGCGTGCGCCACGCTCGAGCTGCTTGCGGCTGGCCGCGTCGAGGTCGGATGCGAACATCGCGAATGCCTCGAGCGCACGGTACTGAGCGAGCTCAAGCTTGAGCGTGCCCGAGACCTTCTTGATCGACTTCACCTGCGCGTCGCCACCCACGCGGGACACCGAGATGCCCACGTCGACGGCGGGACGCTGGTTCGCGTTGAAGAGGTCCGACTGGAGGAAGATCTGGCCGTCGGTGATCGAGATCACGTTGGTCGGAATGTACGCCGAGACGTCGTTTGCCTTGGTCTCGATGATCGGCAGGCCGGTCATCGAGCCTGCGCCGAGCTCGTCGGACAGCTTTGCGCAACGCTCCAGCAGACGCGAGTGGAGGTAGAACACGTCACCCGGGTATGCCTCGCGCCCCGGCGGGCGGCGAAGGAGGAGCGAAACGGCACGGTACGCCTCAGCCTGCTTCGAGAGATCATCAAAGATGATCAGCACGTGCTTGCTGTCGTACATCCAGTGCTGGCCGATAGCCGAGCCGGTGTACGGAGCGAGGTACTTGAAGCCTGCGGGGTCAGACGCGGGCGAAGCGACGATGGTGGTGTACTCCATCGCGCCTGCGTCCTCGAGCGCGCCCTTCACCGAAGCGATGGTCGAGCCCTTCTGGCCGATTGCAACGTAGATGCAGCGAACCTGCTTGTTGGTGTCGCCCGACTCCCAGTTCGCCTTCTGGTTGATGATCGTGTCGATCGCGAGAGCGGTCTTGCCGGTCTGACGGTCGCCAATGATGAGCTGACGCTGGCCACGGCCAACGGGGATCATCGCGTCGATCGCCTTGATGCCGGTCTGCAGTGGCTCGTGAACCGACTTACGCTGCATGACGCCGGGAGCCTGAAGCTCGAGTGCGCGACGCGACTCGATGCCAGTGATCTCGCCGAGGCCGTCGATCGGGTTACCGAGCGGGTCGACCACGCGGCCGAGGTAGCCCTCGCCCACGGGAACCGAGAGAACCTCGCCGGTGCGGGTGACCTGCTGGCCCTCCTCAATGCCGGTGAACTGGCCGAGCACGACAACGCCGATCTCGTCCTCTTCGAGGTTCTGTGCAAGGCCGAGCGTGCCGTCTGCGAAGCGAACGAGCTCGTTGGCCATCACTCCGGGAAGCCCGGAGACGTGTGCAATGCCGTCAGCGGCGTCGACGACGGTTCCGACCTCGGTCTTCCCCGCCTGAGCCGGCTCGTACGATGCTGCGAATTCATTCAGCGCGCTACGGATCTCGTCCGGGCTGATTGAGAGTTCTGCCATTTCGTTTCCTCTATCTGTTCCGGAGAGACTCTCCGGCAAGTAACTATGTTGTGCTCTACGCAGCGAGCCGCTGGCGGAGGTCTTCCAGGCGAGCCCGGACACTTCCGTCGATAACGTCGTCGGCCATCTGGATACGGACGCCGCCGATCAGCGCAGGATCCACAACCGTGGTGACCTTGACCTTGCGGCCAGCGCTCTGCTCGAGCAGAGCAGCCAACTTCTCCTGCTGCGCATCGGTCAGCGGAGCCGCAACCGTGACGGTCGCGAGCTCGAGCCCACCCTGGTCGGCCGCAACGCGTGCGGCCTCGGTGAGCGCTGCATTCACGCGGCGTCCGCGGGGGTTCGCGACCACGTGGGTCACGACACCAAGGGCGCCGGCGGAGAGCTTGCCGGAAAAGACCTTCGACGCGAGCTGCGCCTTCGCTGCGGGATCGCCGAGCTTGTTGCCAAGCTCGAGCTCGAGCTCGTGGCTCGAGTTGATCGTCGCGGTCGCTGCGAGCAGCTCATCGGCAAGGCCGGGCTCCGCGAGCGACTGGGCGCGGAAGCCGAGCTCCTCGACGCCGTCAACGAATTCAGCTGCGGTCGACCAGTTCTGCTCGACTGCTGCGGTAAGCACAGAGCGCGCGCCAGCCGACAGGCTGCCGAAGAGCTTGCCGACGACCTCTGCCTTCGCAGAAGCCGGGAGCGATGCATCAGCGAGAGCGCTGACGAGAGCGGGTGAGCCCTCGATCTGCGCAGCCGCCGAAAGGAGCTCTGAACCGACTGCCTTCCCGAGGCGGCCGCTGAGCGCGGACTTCGCCGCCGCGAGTGCCTCGCGTGACGCGCTGCCCATTACTTCGCCGCCCGTTCGGACGCTTCGAGGTCGACGAGGAAGCGGTCGACGAGCGCCGATGCCTTCTTGTCGTCGCTCAGGCTCTCGCCGACAACGCCCGAGGCGAGATCGATCGCGAGCGAGCCAACATCCTTGCGCAGCGAGACGAGTGCGCTCTGGCGCTCTGCCTCGATCTGCACCTGAGCGGCCTGCGTGATGCGTGCCTGCTCGGTGGTGGCGTCTTCCTTCGCCTTCGACACGATCTTCGTCGCGTCGAGGCGTGCGGACTCGCGGATCTCGCCAGCTTCCTGGCGAGCGCTTGCGAGCTGCGCGGTGTACTCCTGCAAGGCAGCCTCTGCCTTTGCCTGAGCCTCATCGGCCTTTGCGATGTTCCCCTCAATCGCTTCGGCGCGCGCGTCAAGCATGACCTGCACCTTCGGGAGGAAGACCTTCCAGAATGCGATGAGGATAATGAAGAACGCGATCGCCGACCAGACGATATCGTACGTCGCCGGGAGCAGCGGGTTCTGTGTAGCGCCCTCTGCAGCCGCGAACTGCACTGCGTGATTCATCTTGCCTCCCTTTCGAGACTAGTTGAAAGGATGCTTACTGGAAGATGAAGTAGGTTGCGACGCCGATGAGGGCGAGCATCTCGGTGAACGCGATGCCGATCCACATCATGCCCTGGAGCTTGCCGGCGAGCTCAGGCTGGCGAGCGGTGCTTTCGATGGTCTTGCCAACAACGATGGCCACACCGATGGCGGGTCCGATGGCAGCGAGGCCGTAGCCTACGGTTGCAATGTTGCCCGAGATTTCAGCGAGAACAGACACAGTATGTGTTTCCTTCCGTGTATGAGCGCGGCGGGAGCCGAACCCAAGGTTTGGTTTTAGTGCTCGTCAGCCAGCGCGAGCTGGATGTAGAGCGCGGTGAGCAAGGTGAAGACGTAGGCTTGCAGGCCTGCGACAAAGATCTCAAACAGGGTGAACGCGAAACCAAAGGTAAAGGTCACGGCACCGAGTGCGGGGAACAGGCCTCCTGCGGACAGGATGAAGAAGTTCGTCGCGGCCCACAGCAGCACGAGGATCATGTGACCGACGAGCATGTTCATGAGCAGTCGGAGCGCGAGCGTCACCGGGCGGACGATAAACGTCGAGATGAACTCGATCGGCGTGACGAGAATGTACATCGCCTTCGGCACGCCGGCCGGGAAGAGCGAGTTCTTGAAGAACTTGCCCGGGTGCTTCTTGATGCCCGCGTAGATGAACGAGACGTACGCGACAACGGCCATGAAGATCGGGAACCCGACCACGGACGACGCGGCGATGTTCAGACCCGGGATCACGCCGGTGATGTTGAACGCGAAGACGAGGAAGAAGATCGTCATGAGGAGCGGAGCGAAGCGACGCCCCTCCTTCACGCCGAGCTGCGACTCGATCGTGTTCTTGCGCACGAAGTCAAGGGCGAACTCAAGAACGCCCTGCGCGCGGCCAGGGATCACGCGGAGGTTGCGGGTTCCGAGCCAGAACAGCACGAGAAGCACGACGACCATGAGCATACGGATCAGCATGATCCGGTTCATCTCAAATGGCGTGCCTTCGAAGAGAACAGCCGGGGGGAAGAAGTCATTGAGAGTAGGACCGTGGAAGCCACCCTCCTCGGCACGAATAAGTCCGGGGGCAACGAGGTGCATAGCGTTAGCGAACAGGCCATTCTCCTGATTCGGGGCGCGGCGTGAGCCGCACGGCATCGAACGATGGTCGCGCGCCCTGCTCGCGGGCACTCAGAAATGGCGCCACGGGGCTGGGAACGAACTAATCCTAACAAGGTTTCACTCCGAGCGAAACTCGAGAGCGGCCCTCGCGGGTCAAGATTTTGTGGTGGCTGAGAATCTCCCCTCAAGCACCTTGCCGATTACGGCAGATTTGCGCTGTATGGTACGCGTGCCTTGGCAACAATCACTGTGTCAATCACGATCGAGACAATTATTGTGGCGACCAACGCGATGAACAGCATCTTGGGGTCGAGCCAGGGCTGGTCGCGAAGGAGCAGCGCCGCAACGACGAACGCGACGAGCTTGAGCACCCAGGTGCCCATGACGATCCCCATAAAGATCTGGAGGTAGACCGCGCTCTGCACGAAGCGGTTCGCGAACGCGATGCTGCCAACGGTGGCGAGCAGCAGCGCTCCCCCGATCGCGGCGCCGATGAGGCCACCGACAAGGCCGTTCGTGCCGCTCACGAAGAACCCGACCGCGGCGAACACGATCATCGAAGCGACCGTCGCGATGATTCCCCAGCGCACCCCGCGGAGCAGCATGGGCTGCGACGAGGGCATCGGGTACTCGCCGCTGCCATACGTGGAGGGCTCGGGCGTCTGCGCGGGCTCGGGATGCACGGGTGTGCTCACTCGGTGGTCCTTTCGTTGGGCGCCGCGCCGAAGTCTGCGCGTGCGTCCGGGCCAGATGCGGGGCCACCCCGCTTGTCTAACGCTACCAACCTGCGCTGCGCGAGCGCTGCGCGCACGCGGCTCGCCGGGAACCGGACGAGCAGTACGCCGGCGGCGATTCCGACGACGAGTACGATCAGCGGCAGCGCGAAGCTCTGGCTCGTGAAGACGAGCAGGCCCGCGATCGACAGCACGGCGGTCCCAAGATAGAAGATGGATACCGCTTGCACGGGCGAATGGCCCATATCCAGCAGCCGGTGGTGCAGGTGCAGGCGATCCGCCTCAAACGGGCTCTTGCCCGCGCGCAGTCGCCGCAGCACGGCAAGCACAAAGTCTGCGAGCGGCATTGCGAGCACCGCGAACGGCAGCAGGATCGGAATGTAGCTCGCGAGGACGAGCTTGAGGTCGAGCGCCGCCGGGTCGAGGTCGCCAGTGACCGAAACCGTCGACGTCGCCATGAGCAGCCCGACGAGGAGGGCCCCCGTGTCGCCCATGAACATCTTCGCGCGATGCCAGTTGAACGGGATGAACCCGACGCATATGCCCACGAGCACGAGCGCGATCAGGCTCGCGAACGTCACCGCCTGCGAGTTGCCGAGTTGTGAGTTGAGAATCAACGTGTAGACGAAGAAGGTGCCGCTCGCGATGATTGCCACGCCCGCGACCAGGCCGTCGAGGCCATCGACAAAGTTCACGGCGTTCATCACGAGCGTGATGAGGAACACGGTCAGCACGAAGTTCACCGTCGAAGACCCGATCACGAGGGTGTCACCGACCGGAATCGAGACGATCTGCACGCCGTTCCAGGCGAGCACGCCTGAGGCGAGCAGCTGGGCGCCGAGCTTGATCATCCAGTCGAGATCAAGCAGGTCGTCGAGGAAGCCGATGACCGCGATCAGCAGGCACGCCCCGATGAGGGCCCACATCTTCAGGCCGTCGCGGAACAGCCCCTGGAACTCGGGGAACAGCGCGGCGGCGCCGAGGCCAGCGAGAAGGCCGACGAACATCGCGACCCCACCGAGCCGCGGCGTGGGGTTCTTGTGAACGTCACGCTCGCGGACCTCCGGGGCCAACTTGAACCGCCGAGCGAGACGCAGCACGCCGAACGACGCGGCGGCGGTCACGACGACAGCCACTGCGAAGACCGGCAGGTACGGGAACATCGCTAGTCGCTGACCCGCGGCGCCTCAGCGTCAGTCTCCGCGCTACCGTCAGTCTCCGCGCTCGCGTCGATCGCAGCGTCGGCGTCGGCGTCGGCGTCGGTCGCAGCGTCAGCTTCGGCCTGCACGAGCGGGGTCGCAGACGGCGCCGGCTGCTCGAGGACGGTGGCTTCGGGGAGCACGCGCTGCAGCTCTGCAACAGTGACGGCGCCCTGGCGCAGCACCCGCACGGTGCCGGTGCCATCGCCGTCAAGCTTCGTCGCGTCGATGATCGTCGAGGCCTCGCCGCGGGCTTCCCCGCCGTCGAGGTAGACGGCGATCGAATCGCCGAGCATCTCCCGAGCCTCCTGAGCGGAACCAGCCGCGGGCATGCCGGTCTTATTCGCGGACGACACCGCCAGCGGCCCCGTCTCCTGCAAGAGTTCGCGCGCGAACGCGTTCCCGGGGATCCTGAGCGCGACAGTTCCGCCCGTCTCGCCGAGATCCCAGCTGAGGGAGGGGTTCGCCTGCGTGATGATGGTGAGCGCGCCCGGCCAGAACGCCTCGGCGAGGCTGTGCAGCGCCTCGGTCGCCTCCGCGGCGAGCGCCGCGAGCGTCCCGACGTTCGGGATCAGCACGGGCGGCGGCGACTGCCTGCCGCGCCCCTTTGCGTCGAGGAGTCGCTGCACCGCTTCGGGCGAGAACGCGTCGGCGGCAACGCCGTAGACCGTATCGGTCGGCATGACGATGAGTTCGCCCCGGCCGAGCGACTGGCGCGCGAGCCTCGTCCCCTGCAACAATTGGGCACCATCTGAACAGTCAAATACCTCGGACATAGTTCGCAATTCTACTTGAGTGCGGTTGTGGCGCGGTCCCGGCCGGTGAGATCGGGGTGGGTTGCGCTGGCGCGCCAGCCGTCGGCGGCGAGCAGCTCACGAATCGCGGCCCCTTGTCCCTCGGCGTGTTCGAGCACGAGCGCGCCGCCCGGAGCGAGCAGGTTCGCTGCGATCCGGCTGATGATCCTGATCACATCGAGCCCGTCGTCACCGCCGTACAACGCGAGATCAGGATCGTGGTCGCGCACCTCGGGGTCCCGCGGCACCATTGCGGCAGGCACATACGGCGGGTTTGACACCACGACGTTGACGCGCCCAGCGAGCTCCGCAGGCGCGAGCCTGCCGGGGACGAAGTCCGCGAGGTCGCCGTGGATGAGATCGACCCTGCCGTCGCCGAGCGCCGCGACGTTCTCGGCGGCCCACGCGTGAGCGTCGGCGCTCTTCTCCACTGCCCACACCCGCGCGGTCGGCACCTCCGACGCGAGCGCGAGCGCGATGGCGCCGGAGCCTGTGCAGAGGTCCACCGCGAGTGGTTCCGGCGTCGGCGCGAGGGCGAGCGCGTCGATCGCGAACTGGGCGACAGTCTCGGTCTCGGGGCGCGGCACAAACACGCCGGGGCCGACGCGCAGCTCGAGCGACCGGAACGGCGCCCTCCCCGTCAGGTGCTGCAGCGGCAGCCGCGAGGCGCGGAGCTCCGCAAGATCACGCAGCCGCTCCCCGTCTGCCTCGGTCAGCCGCTCCCCCATGATCGCCAGCGTCTGCACGCGACCACGGCTCACGTCGAGCACGTGCGCAACGAGCAATTCGGCATCGACCTCGGGGTCGACGATCCCGGCCTCCGAGAATGCGTCGCGCATCGCGCGAAGAGCGTGGTCGATCTGGGGTCCGAGTGTGTCTGTCACCCGCCCATTCTCTCGCACGGGGTCACGCTGCCCCGCAGGCCCCGCGTGTTGGGGAATACCCGTTCGCGTAAGGCGTTGTAACAGAACGAGCATGAGCATAAGCATTCAGAACATTTCAGATAACCTGGTGGCATAACTCACCCACGCTGAAACTTACAACGACACGGAGGGCATTCCGCATGGCTCGCATTCACGACAACATCACCCAGGCGTTTGGCAACACTCCCCTGGTCCGCCTCAACCGAGTGACCGACGGCGCAGACGCCGAGGTGCTTGCAAAGCTTGAGTTCTACAACCCGGCCGGGAGCGTGAAGGACCGCATCGGCGTCGCGATCATCGACGCAGCCGAGCAGTCGGGTGAGCTGAAGCCTGGCGGAACGATCGTCGAGGGCACGAGCGGCAACACGGGCATCGCGCTCGCGTTTGTCG
Organism: Leucobacter aridicollis; assembly: GCF_013409595.1. Taxonomy (NCBI): domain Bacteria; kingdom Bacillati; phylum Actinomycetota; class Actinomycetes; order Micrococcales; family Microbacteriaceae; genus Leucobacter; species Leucobacter aridicollis. The sequence goes on from NZ_JACCBD010000001.1 coordinate 2,510,891, forward strand.
GCGCGGCGCGCGGCTACAAGGTCATCCTCACGATGCCCGAGACCATGAGCGTCGAGCGTCGCAAGCTGCTCGCGGCATACGGCGCCGAGATCGTGCTCACCGAAGGCCCCCTCGGCATGAAGGGTGCGGTCGCGAAGGCTGAAGAGATCGTCGCGAACACCCCGGGCGCGATCCTCGCGAAGCAGTTCGGCAACCCCGCCAACCCTGCGATCCATCGGGCAACCACCGGCCCCGAGATCTGGAACGACACCGACGGCTCGGTCGACATTTTCGTCGCAGGCATCGGCACGGGCGGCACCATCACCGGCGCTGGCGGCTACCTCAAGGAGCAGAACCCCGGCGTCCAGGTCATCGCCGTTGAGCCGATCGACTCGCCGCTGCTCACCGAAGGCACCGCCGGCCCGCACAAGATCCAGGGCCTCGGCGCGAACTTCGTCCCCGACATCCTCGACCGCGACGTCTACGACGAGGTCATCGACGTCGCGCTGCCCGACGCCATCGCGAAGGCACGCGCGCTCGGCACCGACGAGGGCGTGCTCGCTGGCATCTCAGGCGGCGCTGCCGTGTGGGCCGCCGTCGAGGTCGCGAAGCGTCCGGAGAACGCGGGCAAGAAGATCGTCGTGATCGTCCCCGACTTCGGTGAGCGCTACTTCTCGACGGTGCTCTACGAGGACCTCGCAGTTTGAGCCTGTTTTCCCGTATCCGCGAGGACATCTCTTCGGCCCGCGCGCACGATCCAGCTGCGCGCGGGCCTGTTGAGGTGTTTTTCCTGTATTCAGGCCTGCACGCGGTGTGGTGGCATCACGTGTCGCACGCGCTCTGGCGCCGGGGCCTGCGGTTTCTCCCGCGCGCAATCTCGCAGATCACCCGATTCTTCACGGGCATCGAGATCCACCCCGGCGCGACGATCGGCCGCCGCCTGTTCATCGATCACGGCATGGGCATCGTCATTGGCGAGACCGCAGAGGTCGGCGACGATGTGCTCATCTACCACGGCGTCACGCTCGGGGGCACAGGCCACCAGAGCGGCAAGCGCCACCCCACCGTCGGCGACCGCGTCGTCCTCGGCGCCGGCGCGAAGCTGCTTGGCGATATCGTGATCGGGGCGGACTCGGCCGTCGGCGCAAACGCCGTCGTTGTGCGCTCAGCTGACGCGTGGACGACACTCACGGGGATCCCGGCGACGGGCAGGCCCCGCCGTGGTGCCCCGGTCGCGGAGCACCCGAACACCGCCGGGTTCTACGTCATCTAGCGGCGTCGGGGCGCCTCGGCCACCCGGGCTGCCTCAGTCGCCTGGCCTCGCAGCAACACAGCCACAGCCACAGCCACAGCCACAGCCACAGCCACAGCCACAGCCACAGCCACAGCCACAGCCAGCCCTACAGCCATCACCACAGCCAATGGGATCTGCAGGCCCAATGCTCTCACGTGCCGAGATCGACATAGACACTGCAGATCACCTTGGCTACCGCCGCCACCAGAGCCAGCTCGGCCGCCCATGGACCGGGCCACACCGCCACAAGCAATGGGATCTGCAGGTCCAATGCCCTCACGTGCCTAGATCGACATAGACACTGCAGATCACCCCGAGAACTGCAGGTGGCAGGAGGCTCGACTTCCACCAGGCGCACAGGGCTCGACTTCCGCCAGACGGCAGGAGGCTCTACTTCCACCAGGCGGCGGGCCCGGCTCCTAGGCTGGACGCCAGCGGTGCGGCCACCCTAGCGCAGCGTGCGCCCGTGCCTGTCCATCCACGTTCCCGTGCGCCGGCGCTCGATGAAGATCATTGTCAGTCCAAGCAGCCACAGCGGGATCTGCGCGGCGAACGCCACCTTGAACGCGGTGAGCGAGTAGGTCTCTGGCGATCCCGCGCCTTGGAGGTCGAGGATGACCCCAATGAGCATCACGAGCAGCAGCGCGGCAGTGAAGCCGCCCGTGTTCACGAGGCCGGTGCCGAAGCCAGCGAAACTGCGCGGCGTGTGCGACCGAGAAACCTCGAACGCGATCATCGACGCCGGCCCACCAAGCGGCAGGATGACGAGCAGCGCGATGATGAGCCACCCCGGAGGCATGCCAGGCCAGAGCAGCACGGCAAGCCAGGTCACCATAATGAGCACGGTGATGCCAATGACAAGCAGCACCCTGCGCTCGATGAAGCGTGAGCTGATCGGGCCGAGCACGAGGCCTGCGACCATCGAGGAGACGACGGTCAGGCTCAAGAGCCCGCTCGCCGCGGGAGCGCTCAGGCCGAGCCCGCCCGTCAGGAACGGCGTGCCCCAGAGCAGCAGAAACGCCTGCGCGGAGAACGGCGTCACGAAGTGAATCCAGTACGCGAGCCGCACCCCCGGGATCGACAGTAGGCGCCGCACGCGGGTGAGGATCCCTTCCTTCCCGCTCGCGCTCCTTCGGCGAGCGCGGCTGCCGCCGACGACGGGAATCATGTTCGTCGCGGGCGGCGCCATCGTCACGGTCGTGATCGGGGCCGCGGCAAGTGACTCGGAGTTTCTCGTCACACGGCCGGTTCGCCTGGTGAGGCGTTCGAAGGCTGTCCGTCGGCCCGGCGCGTCACGCAGCACGACGAATGCAAGCAGGAACGACAGCACGCCGACGGCCGCGATCCCGAGGAAGCCAGTGGACCACCCAAAGGTGTCGACGACGAACGCGAGCGGGGCGACCGAGACGAGCTGACCGACCTGCCCGATGAGCCCGGTGACCTGTCCAAGGGTGGGGAGCTGGCGCGGCTTGAACCATTCCGGGAGCAACCGCATCACGGCAGTGAACGTGCACGCGTCGCCAGCGCCAACGAGGATGCGAGCGAGAATCGCGAACTCGACGTTCGCGACCGTCGCCATCACGATCTGCCCGGTGAGCATGAGGGCGGAGCCGGCGAGGATCAGGATCGTCGAACCATACCTGTCGAGCAGCATCCCGACCGGGATCTGGCAGGCGGCGTACACCAAGAGCTGGATGACGGGGAAGGCCGCGAGCGTCGACGCGTCGATCGAGAAGTGGTCTTGCGTGGCAGGCCCGAGCGCTGAGAGCGATGATCGGTTCACAATCGCGATCGCGTAGAGCGTGACCGCCACTCCCCACACCACCCAGGGGAGGAATGGTTTGGAAGCTCGCATGAATTCAATGGTAGTCCTGTGCGGCTGCCCTGCGCGCGATACTGAGCCACGCGTCGTGACGCAGTATCCCGACTATCCTAGGAATTTATGAGCTCGACTATTCGCACTGAGGCAGGAGCCGCCGAGAGCGGGGCCCCGCAGTCGCACGAACTGGTGTCGATCCTGCGCGACAGGATCCTGCACGGCGACCTCGCTCCCGGGCAGCGGCTCGTCGAACGCACCCTCGCGAGCGAGCTGGGGGTGTCGCGGATCCCGGTGCGCGACGCCCTGAACATTCTCCGCGGCGAGGGGTTCGTCTCCGCGCTCCCGAATCGCGGCATGACGGTGACGGCGCTGTCGCCGCAGGACGTTGAAGAGCTGTTCGAGGTGCGCGAATCGCTCGAGGTGCTCGCGGTACGGCGGGCGACCGAGCGCGCGACCCCCGACGAGATCGACAGGCTCGAGCAGTCGATCGCCGCGTCGGAGGCCGCGTGGGAGCGTTCCGACACGGACGCTGTCGGTCGGTGCAATCAGGAGTTCCACGACCTGCTCTGGAAGATGGCGCACAACTCGCTGCTCTCCTCGCTCATGGAGCCGCTGGAGGGCCGCATGCACTGGCTGCTCAGGCAAAACGATGACCCGCGCCGCCTCCAGGCCGAGCACGTCGCGATACTCGCCGCCATCCGAAGCGGCGACGCGGAGCTCGCTGCCCGGTCGGCCCTGGACCACGTGCAGACGAGCCGGGAGATCTGGCTCGATCTCTCGGCTCGCAGGCGCACGGCCTAGTCGCGCGGCGGCAGCGGCGGCCCGTCGGGGAAGTCGCTGCGGGTGAGGTCGAGGAACATCGCGCCCTCGAGCGCGCCTCTCGGCCGCACCTGGTAGTCACGCAGGATCCCGATGCGCTTGAAGCCGAGCCGCTCGTAGCTGCGGATCGCGCCGTCGTTGTTCTCGTTCGGGTCGAGCGTGACGCGAGTGATCCCGTTCGCGAACTCGTGCCTGATGGCGAGTGCGAGCGCCTCCTCGCCGACGCGATTGCCCCGGAAGCGTGTCCCGATGAAGAGGTGCATCACCGTCGTCGGGTACTCGGGGTCCTCCCCGCGCAGCACGTAGAGCGCGCCGGCGCACTCCCCCGCGACCTCGATGATGCGGGTCGTCTCGGCGGCATCGATGAACTCGGCCTGGACGCGCTCGCTGGTGTACCCGACCCACCAGAAGGCGACCTCCGGCTCTCGCAGGATCTCGAACAGCGGGTCGAGGTCCTCCTGCCTCGGAGCGCGGAGGGTGACGAGGGGCCCGACGATGGGCGCTGCGGGAAGTACGGGTGTAGACATGGACACAGCGTACTGCGTACGCGCTCGCGCGCGCCATGCAAAAAACCCTGGTGGTCAGCAGGAACACTTCCCGCAGACCACCAGGGTTCAGCGTCAGGCGGCTACTGCCCGAGTGCCTTCAGGCGCTCCTCCTCGTCCATGCGGATGCAGGACTCGATGAGCGGCTCCATCGACCCGTTCATGACCTGGTCAAGGTTGTATGCCTTGTACCCGGTGCGGTGATCGGCGATGCGGTTCTCCGGGAAGTTGTACGTGCGAATCCGCTCCGAGCGATCCATCGTGCGGATCTGGCTCGAACGGTGCGCGCTCGCCTCAGCGGCGGCTTCCTCGGCGAGGCGAGCAAGCAGTCGCGCGCGGAGCACGCGCATGCCGGCCTCACGGTTCTGCAGCTGCGACTTCTCGTTCTGCATCGCGACGACGATACCCGTCGGGAGGTGCGTGATGCGAACCGCGGAGTCCGTCGTGTTCACCGACTGGCCGCCGGGGCCGCTCGATCGGTAGACGTCGATCTTCAGGTCGTTCTGGCTGATCTCGACCTCTTCAGCCTCGTCGGGCTCGGGGTAGACGAGCACGCCGGTCGTTGAGGTGTGGATGCGGCCCTGCGACTCGGTGACAGGCACGCGCTGCACGCGGTGCACCCCGCCCTCGTACTTCAGGTGCGCCCACACGCCCTGCGACGGGTCGCTCGCGTTCGCCTTGATCGCGACCTGCACGTTCTTGTAGCCGCCGAGATCGCTCTCGTCCTTCTCAAGAATCTCAGTCTTCCAGCCCTTGGACTCCGCGTAGTGCATGTACATGCGGAGCAGGTCGGCACCGAACAGCGCCGATTCGGCACCGCCCTCGCCGCCCTTGATCTCGAGGATCACGTCGCGGGCATCGTCGGGATCGCGGGGAATCAGGAGACGGCGTACCTTCTCCTGCGCGTCGGCGAGCTGCGCCTCGAGGTCGGGGACCTCCTCGGCGAACGCTTCGTCCTCCTTCGCGAGCTCCCGTGCAGCCTCGAGGTCATCCCCCAGCTGCACCCAGTGCTCGTGGGCTGACTTGATCTTGCTGAGCTCGGCGTAGCGGCGATTCACCCGCTTCGCACGTGCGGCGTCGGCGTGCAGCGCCGGATCGGCGAGATCCTCCTGCAGCGACGCGTGCTCGGCGAGCAGCCCTGAAACCTGTTCAAACACGTGCCGTTCCCCTTAGAACGAGAGGGTGTACGACTTCTCCGCGTTGACCTCGGGGGCCTGGCGGCTGCCCGAGATCTTCACGAAGCTGTTCACCGCGGGAACGAGCGCACGAAGCAGATCCTTGTCACCGGCGACGCCCGTGTGGGTGCGCGCGGTAGCGAGCAGCGTGAGCGACCCACCGTTCTCAAGGTTGCGAGCGGCGCCGAGCAGACGCTTCGCGTGCGCGATCGGCAGCGCCTGGGCGGCCTCCGGCGTCGTGCGCGAGCCCTGCAGGTTCTGGTGCGCGGCGTGCGCGAGATCGGTGAGCGAGTCGAGCAGCACGATCACGTCGTGACCGAGCTCGACGAGCCTGCTGGCACGGTCGAGCGCGAGCTCGACGATCGTGGCCTGATCCTCTGCCGCGCGGTCGAACGTCGCGGCGATGACCTCGCCGCTGACGGTGCGCTGCAGGTGCGTGACCTCTTCGGGGCGCGCGTTCGTGAGCACGAGCAGCAGGTGCGCGTCAGGAGCGTTCGCCGTGACTGCGGCGGCGAGCTCGGCGAACACACGGGCAGCGGGGATCTCGGCAGGCAGCGCGATGAGCGCGCGCTGGCCGAGCCCCATCGGAGCCGCAGCGTCGATCGCCGAGCCGAGGCCCTGCTCGCCGGTCGCGAAACGGAGCGGCTGCTCGGGGAAGATCGCGGTCATCTCTGCGATGTCTGCGCGCTTCTCGGTCTCCTCGACGGGCTTGCCGTTCACGGAGTCGATCTTCACGATCGCGTTGTACTTCTGGCGGCCGCCGCTGTCGCCCTCGCGGGGCTGGCGGATCGCGCCGACGATCGCATCGCCGCGGCGAAGGCTGTACTTCTTGACCTGGCCGAGCGCGACGTACACGTCGGACACGCCGGGGAGGTAGCCGCTCGTGCGCACGAACGCGTAGTTGTCGAGCACGTCGAGGATGCCAGCGACGGGCAGCAGCACGTCGTCTTCTGCGATCTCGGGCTCGAGGTCGTCACCGCCGCGACGCTTGCGGTCGCGCTGGCGGGTGCGGCTCGAACGCGAGCCGTTCTCCTGCTTGGAGTTGTCCGAGCGATCGCCCTGGCCCTGCTTCTCCTGGCCCTGCTTGTCGCTCTGGCCATGCTTGTCGGCGTCGCCCTTGGCGGCGTCGCCCTTCGAGCCATCATTCTTCGAGCCATCGTTCTTCGCCGCGTCGCCCTTGGCACCGTTCTGGTTGCCGCGGCCGCGGCCCTTCGGCTCCTCCGACTGCGCGGGGGTCTCGCCCTCGGCCTGCTCGGCGGTCTGGCTCGACCGGCGGCGCGACCGCTTCGCCGGAGCAGCCTCAGGATCCTCCGCGGGAGTCGCTGCTGCCTGCGCATCGCCCGCTGCAGCGGGCTGCTCGGCCGCAGCCTCCTCTGCGGGAGCCTCGACAGCGGCGGCCGCCTTGCGCGAACGGGTGGCGCGCTTCTTCGGCGCCTCGGCTGGCGCGGCCTCGGCGTCGTCGGCCTTCGCGACAGCCTCATCGGCCTTCGCGGGTGCCTCCTCGGCCTTCGCCTTTGCTGCGGCGCGCGTCGTCTTGGGTGCGGCGGCTGCCTCGTCGGCCTCGGCTGCGGGGGCCTCGGGCTCCGCCTTCTTGCGAGCGCGGCTCGCGCGCTTCGGCGCGGCCTTCTCTGCCGGTGCCTCGGCGGGTGCCTCGGCGGGCGCAGCCTGCTCGGCCGGCGCAGCCTCGGGGGCGGCCGCCGGCGCTGCAGCGGTCGCCGCGGTGTCGGCGGCGACCTCTGGAGCGGCACCAGCCGCAGCCGAGACGCGCCGCGATGCGCGACGGCGAACTGGAGCAGCTTCCGCCGCCTCCTGGGCAGGCGTCTGGTCTTCAGTGTTGAGTTCCACGTGTATTCCTTCCGGAACCTATCGAGTCTGAGCACTCAGGCCACAAACAGGCACGAGAGTGCGGGAAGCTCGGGGACAAATACCCCGGCTGGGAATGCGATCCGGGACACAAACTACGAAGTGTCACACTCGCGAAGAGAACGCAGAGTCGACCGGGATCTCCTCTACTGTAGCACCCTTGATATCGACAGCGAGAGTGAGAATTCGCCATTCGGGTGCGATCTGCGCGACGAGATCCGCCGCGGCGAGGCGCTCGCGCGGTCCGTTCGAGAGCACGAGCACCGAGGGCCCGGCGCCCGACACGACCGCCGGGTGCCCCGCCTCGCGGAGCGCACCGATGAGGTCGCGGGTCTCGGGCATCGCCGCGCCGCGGTAGTTCTGATGCAACCGGTCCTCCGTCGCCTCAAGCATGAGCTCGGGGCTCTGCGTGAGCGCCGCGATGAGCAGCGCCGAACGCGACACGTTAAAGACGGCGTCCTCGTGCGGCACCTGCTTTGGCTGCAGGCTCCGGGCATGCTCGGTCGACATGGTGAACGTCGGCACCAGCACGAGCGGCGCGACGCCGCGGTGCACGAGCAGTCGCTTGAACCGCGGCCCCTGCTCGTTCGTCCAGGCGATCGTGAGTCCGCCGAAGAGCGCCGGGGCGACGTTGTCGGGGTGGCCCTCGAGCTCGGTCGCGAATGCGAAGATCTGCGCCTCGCTGAGCTCAAGCGGGTCGTCGGGGTCGCTCGCGAGCAGCCCGGCTGCGATCATCACGCCAGAGACGATCGCGGAGCCCGAGGATCCCATGCCGCGGCCGTGCGGGATTCGGTTGTGCGCCTCGATGTTCAGCCCGGGCATGTCGCGCCCGAGCCGTTCGAACACGAACGCGGCCGAACGCACGACGAGGTTGCGCTCGTCGGTGTCGACCTCTCCCTCACCGACGCCGATCACCGTGACGGTCGCGCCGGGTTCTGGCCGGGTGACCACCGTCAGCTCGTCGCCGTAGGCGAGCGCGATGCCGAGGGTGTCGAAGCCGGGGCCGAGGTTTGCGCTCGTCGCCGGGACGTGGACGCGGAGCGCGCGCTCGACCCGGCTCATGCGCGGCCCTCCCGGCGCAGCACGCTCACGACCTCGGCGACAGCGTCGTCGGCGCGGAGCGCGTCGACCGTCGCCGCGAGGTCAGCCTCGCGCGCCGTGTGGGTCCCGATGACGAGCGTCGCACGCCCCTCCTCGGAGGTGTTCTGCTCGACGCTCGCGGCCGAAACGCCGTGGGCGGCGAGGATCCCCGCGACCCGAGCGAGCACGCCGGGCTCGTCGCGGACCTCGAGCATGACCTGGTACGCGGTCAGCACCTCGCCGACGGGCAGTACCGGGAATTCGGCGTGCGTCGACCCGGGGATTCCGGGGCCGCCGACAACGTGGCGGCGGGCGGCCGAGACGAGGTCGCCCAGCACCGCGGATGCGGTCTCGTTGCCGCCTGCGCCCGCGCCGTAGAACATGAGTTCGCCCGCCGCCTCGGCCTCGACGAACACGGCGTTCTTGCCCTCGTGCACGGCAGCGAGGGGGTGTTCGCGCGGGATAAGCGCCGGGTAGACGCGCACCGATACCCCGTCGGTGCCGTCGGAGGCGGCGAGCCGCTCGGCGACGGCGAGCAGCTTGATGACGAAGCCGGCGTGGCGCGCCGCGGTGATCTGCTCGAGCGTCACCGCGGTGATGCCCTCGCGGTACACCGCGCTCTCGGGAACCTCCGTGTGGAACGCGATGCTCGCGAGGATCGTCGCCTTCTGCGCGGCGTCAAAGCCCTCAACGTCGAGCGTCGGGTCAGCCTCGAGGAAGCCAAGGTCGCTCGCGAGCTTCATCGCGTCTTCGGCGGACTCGCCGAAGCGGTCCATGCGATCCAGAATGTAGTTTGTCGAGCCGTTGACGATCCCCATCACCCGGGTGACATGGTCGCCGGCGAGGCTCTCGCGCAGCGGGCGCAGGATCGGGATCGCGGCCGCGACGGACGCCTCGTAGAGCAGCTGCGCGCCGACCTGGTCGGCGGCGTCGGAGAGCTCGCGGCCGTGCGCTGCGATGAGCGCTTTGTTCGCCGTGACGACGTCCGCGCCGCCGCCGAGGGCGAGCAGGATCAGGGAGCGCGCCGGCTCGATCCCGCCCATGAGCTCGATCACGATGTCCGCGCCCTGCACGAGACGCTCGGCGTCCGTCGTGAAGAGCTCGCGCGGCAGCGGGACGTCGCGCTCGGCGTCGAGCGAGCGCACCGCGATGCCGTCGAGGACGAGGTTCGCACCAATGCGGGCTGCGAGCTCGTCACCGTTCTCGAGAATCAGTCGCGCCACCTGGGCGCCAACCGACCCGCAACCAAGCAATGCAACTCGAAGGTCTCGATACGCGTTCAACCGTTGTTCTCCTGTGTTCTGTGAGGTCAAGTCGTGGGGGTCGCGGTTACGCGACGACGCTCTGTGCGAGCAGGTCGGCCTCGGTCTGGCCGCGCACGATGACGCGGCCCTCGCCGCCGCGGACGGCGACAACCGGCGGCCTCGGGACAAAGTTGTAGTTGCTCGACAGCGACCAGCAGTACGCGCCGGTGACTGCGACCGCGAGCGTGTCGCCCGGCTGCACGTCCGCGGGGAGCTCGTCGCGGTAGACGACGATGTCGCCGGACTCGCAGTGCTTGCCGACGACGCGCACAAGCGCGGGGGCCGCCTCGCTCTGGCGGTTCGCAATGCGCACGTGGTAGTCGGAGCCGTAGAGCGCGGGGCGCGCGTTGTCGCTCATGCCGCCGTCGACGCTCACATAGAGCCGCTCGGAGTAGCCGCGGTCGACAGGGTCGGCCTCGCCGGTGCCCGTGAGGTCGACGCGCTTCGTCGTGCCGACCGTGTAGAGCGTCACACCCGACTGGCCGACGACCGCGCGGCCCGGCTCGAACGCGAGGTGCGGGATCGCGATTCCTGCTTCCGCGGAGGCCTCCGCGACGATGTCGGCGAGCTGCCTGGCGATGTCGCCGACGTTCGGCGCCTCACCGGCCTGCTCGGGCGTGTACGCGATGCCAAAGCCGCCGCCAAGATTGAGCTCGGGAATCTGGCGCCCAGCGATCTCGGCGAGCTCAACGTAGACGCCAAGGAGGCGCCGCGCGGACTCGCGGAACCCCTCGGTCGCGAAGATCTGCGAGCCGATGTGGCAGTGCAGGCCAACGAAGTCGAGGCCCTCGTGCGAGACGATCTCGCGCACGAGCGCAGGCGCGTCGGTGAGCGGCATGCCGAACTTCTGATCCTCGTGGGCGGTCGCCAGGTAGTCGTGTGTCGACGCGTGCACGCCGCTGTTGACGCGGAGGCGAACGCGCTGCCGCTTCCCGGCGGCGGCTGTCGCCGCGGCGATGCGCGCGACCTCAATCTCGCTGTCGATGATGATCGTGCCGACCCCGGCCTCGACGGCGCGGACAATCTCGGCGTCGGACTTGTTGTTGCCGTGGAAGCCGATCTTCGCGGGGTCGACGCCGGCCGCAAGCGCGACCATGAGTTCGCCGCCGCTCGCGACGTCGATCGCGAGCCCCTCCTCTGCCATCCACTGCGCGGTCTGCACGCTGAGGAACGCCTTACTCGCGTAGTACACGGTCGCGTCGGTGCCGACGCGCTGCGCCTCGCCACGGAGGGCGTCGCGGATCTCGCGCGCCGTCGCGCGGGTCGCGTCCTCGTCGACGACGTAGAGCGGAGAGCCGAACTGCTCGACGAGCTCGGTGGCGCGCACGCCGCCAATCTTCAGCACGCCGCACTCGCTTCCGCGGCGGGCGCCGCGCGGGAAGACACGGTCGTCGATCGCATTGACATCGCGGGTTCGGTGATCGGTCATTGGACGCTCCTCGGCTCTGGGTGGGTGTCGCATGGACGCTCGGACGCTCGGAGAATTGCACACTTGCAACCCGTGGCGAGCGGACCCGGCTTGGCCCCTGAAGCCGCGCGAACGGAAAACTGCTCCGAACGAACCCCTCCATCTTAATAGACGCCGCGTTCCCAGACGCGGATGTTACGAAACCGGGCTTCCCTCGCGTGCAACGGCGGCGAGCACCTGGAGCCCCGGCTCCCCCGCGAGCGGCTTCGTGCCGGTCTCGTCGGCGATCGCGACGGTGAGGCTCTGCACGAGCGGCGCGCTCAGGCCGATGAGGCGAATGTCGCACACGAGCGCGCCGTGCGCGCAGTCGATGCGCCAGCGGAGGTGGGCTGCGTCCGATGCGCCGACGATCCGCTCCCCGAACGACGTGCGCTCCCGGGGCTCGCCGACGGTCTGCAGGAGCTCGGCGACCCTGGCCGTACGCACCTCGTCGGGCACGTCGGCGAAGAAGTTACTCGAGGTGAGGTGGGCCGCCCCGGCGAGGGGCTCGCCGCCGCGAATGAGCCCGTCCAGGAGTGCGCCGGCTTCGAGCGCGAGCGGCCACGGCTCTACCGTGCGCGGCGGAACCGCCTTCGCCCGGAGCACGCCGGCGTGGGCGGCCATCGCGAGCGTGTCTGCGCGGAACGCGTCTGAGTTGCCGAACACGACCACTCCGACGCCGGAGTCAGTGTGCCACCGCATGTTCGAGGAGAAGCCCGGGAGGCCGCCCGAGTGGTCGACGGTGGCCCCGAGCCGGCGGTCGTGGGCGGGGAAGAGCCCGAGGCCGTATCCCAGCGCCGTGAGATCGCGAAACTCGGTGGCGGCCGGTACTGGGATCGGGGTGTGCACCCGCTGCATCTCGATCCGGCTCCTCGCGGACAGCAGTTCTGGCGCGAGCGGCTCATTGGTGTAGCCGGAGGCGAGGAACCACGACCACGTCGCGATGTCGTCGACCGTGCTGAACAGCCCGCCGATGCAGGCGAGCGCCCCTTCCCCGATAAACGGCTCCTGAATGAACGTCGCGCCCGTGTCGAAGGTGCGGAAGCCGTGGGCAACATCCGTGCCCTCGCCATAGTGCTCCACGGCGAAGCGGGTCCCGGTGAGCCCGAGGGGCTCGATGAACCTGCTGGTGATCTCGGCTTCCACGGAGCGTCCGACCGCCGCCTCGATGACGCGCCCGACGAGCGACATCCCGAGGTTCGAGTACTGGTACCCGACGCCGGGGGCCTGGGTGAGTCCGATCCCCTCAGCGAACAGGCCCGCAATATATTCGCGGCTCGAACCGAGCTGCCGGTCTGCCCAGGCGTTGTCCTCCGGCATACCCGAGCGATTCGAGAGCAGCTCGGCAACGGTGACTGGATAATCGATGCCGCGATAGGTGAACCGCACCCCGGGGAGGTAGCGCGCCACCGGCGCGGCGAGGTCGAGCGCCCCCGCCTCGTCGAGCGCGAGCGCCGTCGCCGCAAGGAAGCTCTTCGACATCGACGCGATCCGAAATACAGTCTCGCGCGTCACCGGTGCGCCGTCGAGTCGCGGCTCCCCGACCCCGTGCCAGGCGATGACGCCGGTCGCGTCGAATGCCGCGACGGACACCGCCGGCGCGAGCGTCCCCGCATAGTCGGCGATGGTCTCCTCGAGAACTGCGACGGTTTCGGCGGTGCGGGCGGGGTGAGACATGCGGTGGTCCTTTGTGCGACGGTGAACGGAGTGCCTCTGCCACCCTATGCCCGCGCGGCCGCTGCTGGCGCTGAGTCCGCGAACACCCGGGACCGATACCCGCGCCAAATGCATGCAAGCGAATACAATTTGCTGCGAGTTGGTTGTACTTCATACGCCCCGCTGACCAATGGGCAATGCACGAGCATTTCATTGCCGGGGCACTGAAAGGAACTGATCATGGGAAGCTTCATCGAAGATTTCTTCAAGGGCCGCGACACCGGTCTCGTCATCGACTGGACGCAGATGCCGACCTACAACACCATCATGGCCGTCGCCGCGGGCGCCGGCCTCATCTTCATGTACATGCTCGGACGCGCGCTCGTACGCGACCGGGACTTCAAGGCTGAAGGATGGGCACTCACCGCTGGCGTGCTCGGCCTGATCCTCACCACGACCGGCCTGCACATGACGCTCGAATGGCCGTTCGCCATGTACTTCCCGTTCGACAACATCGTCTTCGGCGAACCGAGCCTCGCGTTCGGCGTGCTGCTGCTCGCCGCGTCGCTGTACCTGTGGAAGCGCGGCGACCAGATTATCGGCGCGGACGACCGGGCCGCGGAGGCCGCCGCCGTCGCCCGCCCGACGGGCATCTTCGTGCTGGGCATGGGTCTCGCCCTCTTTGGTATCGCGCTCGCTGGCCTCGTATTCCAGCTGTTCGCGGCGCCGGCGGAGGAGCCCATCTCGGGCATCGTCGCCGACTACCCGATGATCGAGGCCATCTTCATGTCGCTGCTGTTCGCGTTCGTCGGACTCGGCGCGGCGCTGTTCCCGGTCGCGCTCCGCGGCTTCTCCTCGACGCGGCCGCTGTCCGGCGTCGCGAAGCTCGTCGGCGTGACCTGGCTCGTCACCGGCATCATCTTCCTGCTCTTCGGTGCGATGAACTTCTTCACCCACATCGGGCTCATCGTGAACACCATGCAGTAACTCGCCCGGACGGCACCTGCGGCTGGAATCAAACTAGCCGCAGGTGCCAAGCTCCTGCTGCTGCGGGTTCGACAGAAAATCGGGCGCGAGCGCGAACTCGACCCGTGCACCGTTCTTCGTGATCCTGATGTCGCTGAGGGTTGCTCCCGCGGGGAGCCACTCGCGGACACAGAGTTGACGCGCCGACAGCAGGGGGTCGAGGAGCCCGCCGGTCGCTGAGGCGAGCTGGTCAACGGAGAGGTCGAAGCCGACAGCCGACAGGCCGCGCGGTTCAACAAGCACCTCACCATCGACGGCGGTGAGGCCCAGCGTCGCCTCGATCGGCACGGTGAACCCGAGGGCCTCGAGCTGCCGCCCGACGACGAGTTCGCCGCTGCTTGTCTTCCCGGAGTCGACGACCCCATTCGTGAGCAGCGAGATCATCGGCCCCAGGTCCGCGGTGGGCACATAGATCGCCGCCGTCGCGCCAGTCATGTCACCCTTCGACGGATCGAACGGGGAGCGGTCTGCAGAGAAGATGAGCGTCGCGCGCACCCCGTCGGCGACGGGCGCATCAGGAATCTCGACAGTGATGTCCCCCACGCCGCCGCCGATCGCGTGCAGCAGCGCCGACCCGCCCATGTCGACCTCGACGGGATGGCTACTCGGAATCCCGAGCTGCTCCTGCGCAATCGTCTTCACCACGCCGGGGATCGCGAGCCGCAGCCCCCACTCCCCGAGCCCTGCAAGCACGCCCACCGTCACGACGAGGGCGATGACAATCTTGAGCGCGCGGCGCATGCGTTAGAGCCGTTCTGGCGCCGACACACCCAGCAGGTCGAGGCCGTTGCGCAGCACCTGGCCAGCCGCGTCGTTGAGCCACAGGCGCGTGCGGTGTACGTCCTCGACGGGCTCTTCACCGAGCGGGATGACGCGGCAGTTGTCGTACCAGCGGTGATAGACGGCCGCGAGCTCCTCGAGGAAGCGGGCGATCCTGTGCGGTTCGCGCAGCTCCGCCGCGCCAGCGACGATGCCCGGGTACTGCTGCAGCTTGCCGAGCAGGTCGGTCTCGGTGTCGTGCGTGAGCAGCTCGGGGGCAAACACCTCGCGGGTGATGCCGGCCGCGGCCGCGTTGCGGTCTACCGCGCAGGTTCGCGCGTGCGCGTACTGCACGTAGAACACTGGGTTGTCGTTCGTGCGGCTGCGAATCTTCTCGCCGTCGAGCGAGAGCGGCGAATCAGCCGGGTAGCGTGCGAGCCAGTACCGCAGCGTGTCGGACCCGAGCCACTCGAGCAGGTCGTCAAGCTCGATGATGTTTCCCGCGCGCTTCGAGAGCCGCGCACCGTTGAGGTTCACGAGCTGACCGATGAGCACCGTGATGCTCTTCTCGACGTCGTCACCAGCCGCACCCGCGATCGCGGTGAGGCGGCCGATGTAGCCGTGGTGATCAGCGCCAAGCAGGTAGATCTTCTCGGTGAAGCCACGGTCCATCTTGTCGAGGTAGTAGGCCGCGTCCGCCGCGAAGTAGGTGTAGATCCCGTTGCCGCGCGTGAACACGCGATCCTTATCGTCACCGAATGCGGTCGTGCGCACCCAGATCGCGCCGTCCTCTTCGAACACGTGCCCCTGCTCGCGCAGTCGGTCCACCGCGAGCTCGATCGGGCTCGGCTCGCCGTTCGCGCCCTTCGCGTGCAGCGTGCGCTCCGAGAAGAACACGTCGAAGTGCACGTTGAAGCGCTCGAGCGAATCCTTGATCTCGGCGAGCTGCAACTGGTAGGCGAGCTCCTGCACCTGCTCGAGCGCCGCGTCGCGGTCACTCGCAGCGAGCTCGGCGACGTTCGGCAGCTGCTCGCGGACCTTGGCGCCGAGCACCTGAATGTACTCACCCGGGTATGCGTCCTCGGGAGCCTCCTCGCCGAGCACTGCCGCGAGCACGGAGCGCCCGAACTTGTTCATCTGCGACCCGGCGTCGTTGATGTAGTACTCGTTGGTCACCTCTGCGCCCGCGGCACGAAGCACGCGCGCGGTCGAGTCACCGAGGGCCGCCCAGCGGGTGTGCCCCATGTGCAGCGGGCCCGTCGGGTTCGCACTCACGAACTCGAGGTTGATGCGCTGGCCGGCGAGCGAATCGTTCCGGCCGTAATCCGCGCCCTGTTCGACGACGCGCCGCGCGGTCTCCCCCGCGCTCGCCGCGTCAAGCGTGATGTTCATGAAGCCAGGGCCCGCGATCTCAACCTTCGCGACGCCGTCGATCTTCTCGATCTCGGCGGCGAGCTCCTGCGCGAGCTCGCGCGGGTTGGTGCCGATGCGCTTCGCGAACTTCATGGCGACGTTCGACGCCCATTCGCCATGCTCTCGGCTCTTGGGTCGCTCCAGCTGCGTGTCCTGTTCGGACACGACAATCTCGGCGGCGTCCCCGCCGCGGGCGGCGAAGTTGGCTGCGAGAATCTGGGCAAGGGCCTGTGCAAGTTCTAGAGGCGTCACGAGGGTCAAGTCTACCGTCAGCTCGGCGCGCCACCGACCGGTTGCAAAAACGCCGCCAGAGGTGCGCTAGGCTTGGGGAGTTACATCTGCTCGCCTCCGTAGCTCAGGGGATAGAGCGCCGGTTTCCGGTACCGTAGGTCGGGGGTTCGAATCCCTCCGGGGGCACTTGTGACACGGCTTCAGCGCTCAGCGCTGGGGCCGTTTCTGCTTTACGCGAGCATCTCGCGGGCCACGCGTAACTCGACGTCGAGGAGATCATCGGCTCCATATCGAACACCTCCGCAGCGCTGGAGGCGGGTGCTTGCAGAGACTGCGCCGCCAGGGTTCTCTCGAGGATCCATTCCTCCGGATACTCCACGTAGAGACCCACGCCTCTCCAAAGCTATTCGCCAACTACGTCGAGTACACCCTTGGCAATCAACGACTCTTCGATCACGGGTTGCAACCGAGCAGCAAAGCTGCCTGTGACGTGAATGTTGTCATGCTTGGTGAGCAGCGAACCCGCCAACGGGGGGCACTTGCCCCGCACGCAGAACCAGCTTTCAGACGAAATCAATCGGGCACCCGCACGGCTCGAAACCTGGCGTTCGACATCCCCAAAGAACTCGTGCGGCGTGCTCACACATGCGGACGGACCGGTGAGACCCGAGTAGCACTCACGGATATCGATATCGTACGGCGGTGGAGTAATCACTACGGTCTGGGTCGCTGAGCTCAGTTCCGCTAGCTTCTTCTCAGCACCGGGGTCTACGCCGACGAGGACGAGGAGATCAGCGCTATATTCGTTCGCAATGTCGACCACCGTGCTGGACCGGTCCGCGCACTCGCTCGCAACTGCGACATCTGCGTCAGACCCGCCAGGATCCACGAATGGGCATCCGGTCTTCGACGCAACAACGAATCGCCATTCCGGACGCTTCTCAAAGATCGCCCTGAGCGGCGCTGCCATCCCCACGGAGTGGGAATTTCCGGCGAGCACGACGGTGCGACTGCCTTGCTGATTGCCCCAGGTGCACTTCTCAACTGAATAGGGTTCGTGCGCGACACACTCAGCAATCTCAGGTTCCGTGAACGTCGCCTCTGCGTTTGCGAGGACCTCGTCCACCGAGGGTTCAACGCTCTCCCAGCTGTCGGCTTTGAGCGCTTCAGAGAGCTCCTCGCGAAGAATGCTCGCAGCTGACTCGGCCACCTGTTCATCACTCGATTCACTCGCGGTGTCGGTGGCGGTTGTGGGTTCGGAAGCTTGCTGAGCCACCGGAATACTCCTCGCGGCGAGGTGACTGGAACTTGCCTGATAGAGGACGACATTGAGACACAGCAATAGCCCTATCGCGAGAGCAGCCGACGCTCTCTTCTCACCAAAGCGGCCGGATTTTCGAAGGCGGTTGACTGTCTTCCCCAGGTCAAGCCGACGCAACGGTTCCTCGACGAAATGAAATGACAGTACAGCGAACCCGAGCGAGGCGATCGCCACCAGCACGGTGCGAAGGACGTTCGCACCCGGGAAGACCTGCGCAAACACGATGAGCGGGAAGTGCCAGAGGTAGAGCGAATACGAGATCTTGCCAAGATATTGCGCCACCGGATTGGTGAGCACACGAGCGCTCGGCGTTCCGGCGTTAGAACCCGCAACAATCACGGCGGCTGTAGACAGCGTGGGGAGCAAAGCCCCGGGCGCCGGGAAGGAGCTATCGGGTGCCAAAACGAGAAAGCTCGCGACGAGTCCAGCGAGTCCGGAGTACAGGAGGACTGCTCGAGCCACCCGATGAAGGACGATGCCGGCGCCCCAAGCGAGCGCAACGAGCGCTCCGATCCCGAGTTCCCACGCACGCGAATACGTCGAGAAGTACGCCCACGTTGGTGAGACACGTGTTTCGATCAGAGAAGCCGCAAAGGAGACCATGACGACCACTCCCACGATCGCGACGATCCAACGCTTTTGGGCTTTCGCCGACCCCGGGGCGAGCCTTGCCGAACAGATGAATCCAGCAATCAGCAGCCACGGCCACACAAGATAGAACTGTTCTTCGACGGATAGCGACCAGAAGTGCTGCAGTGGAGACACCGGAAGACCGGCAGCAAAATAGTCCGTGCCTGCTATCGCGAAAGACCAATTGGCAGTAAACACTCCCGCCCACAGGGCATCCCAAGCCGTGGCAATGAACCTTCCACGCCCGAATATCCACCAAGCGCCGAGCAGAGTTATGAGTAATACGGTGGCGGCAGCCGGCACAATACGCCGGACTCTGGCTACGTAGAAGCGCCGAAACGAAATTCTGCCGGTGGCGTGAAGTTGCCGATACAACATGCCCGTAATCAAATATCCGGAGATGACAAAGAACACATCGACCCCGGCAAATCCACCCCGGGGCCAACCGGTCAGATGCTCAAGAAAAACCGCGACTACCGCGACTGCGCGAAGGCCCTGGATATCGAACCGAAATCGGGATGCCGTCGCCACCTGGGGTTGACCCGTGGCCGACTTGAAACTGTTCACACCATCATGCTACTCATATTCTGAAATTTCACAATGCGGGCGCGCTCCTGTGTATGTATCGTCGACATTCCTTTCACCGCGACACCACACAGCCATCACCCACCTGGAGCCCCCTCTGCCCAAAGCGGCAGGACTCACCCAAGCGCATACCGAGCGAAATCTTGGCATAACACAGCCTGGGAGTTGATATACCTCGCGGGTCGGCACACCCCAGCCAGCGCCAGCAACGCCACCCCACGTGCAACAACAAACGCCGCCACTCTGTGTCAGTCGGCGCGATCAGGAGACTCGTAAGCAGACAATCCGATTCGCGAGCCGCCGCAAACAGGCACTCACGCACTCGCGTTCAGCCTTCGCGCCTCCATCGCTTCTGGGAGAGGATCGAAACGGGGAATCGCGTTGCGTCAGATGAGCTCGTCAAGCTGGACAAGAGCCTCGTTCGGTTGCCATTCGGTGACCTGGGGGCCGCACGTGCGACTCCGCAACCCAGAAAGGCAATGCACATGGACACGCAAACGACTCGGTCGCTCCTGCTCAGCCCCGGAGCATTTCTTGCCCTATTCTCCCTTGCGCTGTTCATCTGGCGCCTGTTCCTCCCCGAGCCGACGTTCCTCGCCCTGTTCGCGCCGATCCTGACTATGGCGCTCGGGTTCGCGCTGATCCGACAGAAGTACGTGGCGATGAAGAGGCAGCAGCACCCGAAGGACCAGGACCCTCCCACTGGGGCCTAAGGCAGTTCAAACGACCTCGAGGCCGCGCCACAGCACGTGACGAAACGACACCCACAACAATTATCTCGCCTGTCTAGTAATATTCCTGTATTGTCTATTCCGTGACCGCCAGCGAGAACCCCAGCCACCCAGCCGCCGCGCCAACCGTGGCGGCGACCCCGCCCGACGGCATGCTGCACGCCGCCACCCCGCAGACCGTGGACATCGAGCAGACCCGCAACGTCACCGAGCTCCTCATGCAGCGCGTTCGCACGGCACCGGCGCACATCGCGTTCGAGACCAGGCCGGCCGGCCAGCCCCTCACCGCACCGTGGGAGCAGATCTCGACCGAGCGCTTTGCCCGCCAGGTCTCCGAGATCGCGAAGGGGCTCATTGCCTCGGGCGTGCGCGCAGGCGACACGATCATGATCATGGCGCAGACGCAGTACCTCTGGGCCGTCGTTGACCACGCCGCGCTATTCGCCGGTGCAGTCGTCGTTCCCGTCTACGACACGGCGTCAGCCGCGCAGCTGCGCTCGATCATCAGTGACTCCCGCCCAGTGCACGCGTTCGTCGGCACCGTCACCGGCGGCGAGCGCCTCCTCGAGGCTGCGGCGGCCGCTTCGAACGGGTCAGCCCCACACGCTCCGCAGGTCTCAGTGCTGTCGACCGAGTCACCGCAGCCGCAGCCGCAGCCGCCGTCGCAGCGCGCAGCTACCGGCGCGGCGGACAGCGCCGGGATCGGCTCGCTCGCAACGCTCATTGCGGGCGGCGTCCACGTCACCGACGCCGAACTTGAGGCCCGTCGCCTGGGCGCGTCACTCGACGACGTTGCGACGATCGTCTACACCTCCGGCACGACCGGCGACCCGAAGGGCGCCCAGATCACACACCGCAACCTGGTGGGCCAGGTGTTGAACACGGCCGCCGCATACTCGGAGGTTGTGCGCGAATCCGGCAACACGGTGCTCTTCCTCCCCCTCACCCACGTGTTGGGCCGTGCACTGCAGCTGATCTGCATCGCCAACGGCATGCGCGTCGCGCACCTCTCGGACCCCAAGGAGGTGGTGCAGTCGCTCGCGATCCTGCGGCCGACCTTCCTCGTCGTGGTCCCTCGCGTGCTCGAGAAGATCGAGGGCGCAGCCGCAGCGTCGGCGACCGAGAAGCGTGTGCTCCCGCTGTGGCGGGCGGCCCACCGCACCGCGCTCGCGTGGGGCGAGTTCCTCGAGACGTCCGATCGGGATCCGTCAGCGCACGCGCCCGCCGGTCTACGGCTTCGTCGCGCGCTCTTCGACCGCGTGTTCTACCGCAGGCTCCGTTCCGTCATGGGAGGGCGGCTCGACTATCTCCTCTCGGGCGCCGCCACCCTTCGCCCCTCGCTCGCGACGTTCTTCCGAGGGATCGGCGTCCCGGTCATCGAGGGATACGGGCTGACGGAGACCACCGCGCCGCTCACGGGCGGACGACCAGGATCGCTGCGCGCGGGGAGCGTCGGCACCCCGCTCCCGGGCAACGCCGTGCGGATCGCGGACAACGGCGAAGTCCTCGCGAAGGGCGTCGGCGTCTTTGCCGGATACCGGAACGAGGCGCACAACGCCGACGCGTTCATCGACGGGTACTTCCGCACCGGAGACCTCGGCTCGCTCGCGCCCGACGGGTCGCTCACGTTGAGCGGCAGACTCAAGCACGTGATTGTCACGTCGACCGGCAGAACGGTGTCGCCCGAACAGTGGGAGCAGACCGTCGAACAGCACCCGCTCGTCGCGCACGCCGCGCTCGTTGGCACGGATCGGCCCTACCTCACGGCGCTGGTGGTCATCGACACCGAGGCGGCAACCGCGTGGTTCACTGATCGCGGCGATGCGCCGGCCAGCGCGCTCAGCGCGTCCGGTCTTGTGGTGTGCTCGGACGGTCGGCTCCTGGAGGAGATCACCACGGCAATCGACCGCGCGAACGCCGCCGTATCGCCGGCGGAGCGCGTGCAGTCCTGGCGCGGGCTCGTGATCGGCGGCGACCGCCTCGACGAGTTCGTGACCCCCACGATGAAGCTCAAACGCCAGGCACTCCTCACGGAGTCAGAGCCGATCATCTCCGAGTTGTACCGCTAGTCCAGCCCGACGCGCACCGTCGCCCCAACGCTCCGCCCACTCTTCCCGATCCGACTCCCTTGAAGGATTCACCATGTCTCAGGCGAACACTCGCTCACTCATACTCACTGTCGCGGCCATCGTGCTCGGCGGTCTGCTCGCCCTCGCCGGGAGCAGCAACAGCTGGACCATCGGAGGCGGTGCCGACGGCGGCGGCTTCCCCGGGTTCGCGCTCGCTGTCATCGTCACTTTCGCAGTGCAGTGGATCGCATACATCCCGGCGGCCATCGCGCAGACCGACAGGTACTTCGACCTGACGGGCAGCCTCACCTACATCTCGGTGACGGTGCTGCTGCTCGCCTGCTCGCCCGGGCTGGATCCGCGCAGCGTGATCCTGACCGCCGTCGTCGTCATCTGGGCGGCCCGCCTCGGCTCCTTCCTCTTCGCCAGGAACCGGCGATCCGGCACCGACGACCGGTTCGATGAGATCAAGACCTCGAAGCTGCGGTTCCTCTCGGTCTGGACGGTGCAGGGCCTCTGGGTGAGCCTGACGGCGGCGGCCGCCTGGGTCGCGATCGCTTCGGCCGGGAGCGCTCCCCTCGGATGGACCACCTGGATCGGTCTCGCCGTGTGGGCCTTCGGATTCACGTTCGAGGTTATCGCCGACAACCAAAAGCGCCTGTTCAAGGCCGACCCTGCCAACGACGGCCAGTTCATTCACACGGGACTGTGGTCGGTTTCTCGCCACCCCAACTACTTCGGCGAGATCGTGCTCTGGATCGGCGTGCTCATCATCGCCGCCCCGGCGCTGCAGGGGTGGCAATGGATCGCGCTGCTCTCGCCCGTGTTCGTCATCGTCCTGTTGACGCGCGTGAGCGGAATCCCGCTGCTCGAGGCAAAGGCGAAGCGCAAGTGGGGCGACGATCCGGAGTACCAGGCCTACCGGGCCCGCACTCCGCAGTTGCTCCCCCGGATTGGCACCGGGCGCTCGACTAAGGCACCAGACGCGAGGCCGTAAGGCGCCCACGGAACAGCTCCAGCGACGCTCCCCCGATCCTGCGTGACTAGGCTGAATTCGTGCACGATCCCAGACGCATTTCCTCGCTGAAGTTCGTCGTCGTCACGCGCTCGCTCGCGGCCGCACTGCTCGCGGCCGGGAGCGCGCTTGCGTTCGGGCAGCTCGTCGGCGAGACCGCGCACGTCGACCGCGCGCTCTATGCGCTCGGCGGCGGGATCATTGCCGCCCTCGCGCTCTGGTTCTTTGGGGTCGGCTACACGCCGGTCGTGCTCGACGCAGGCGACGCGCTGCTCGTCGGGCGCTCGCGCATCCGCGTGCCGCTGCGCCGGATCACGGCGGTGTCCCACAACGTCCCGACCATGCGCGGCGGCCGGGCGTACACCGAGATCACGACGCCGGCCTACCCAGGCGGCACCTTCGGCTACATTCCCCGGGACCTCGTCACGGGGTTCACCTCGGTACCCGAACCGCCGTCGACGACCGACCTGCGCGAGCGCGTCGAGCGGGCGCGGGCCAGTCGCCCGTCACCCCCGTAAGTGGGGAGCTTGGGCCCGCGCGGTGACGATAGAGTCGAAGCCGACCCTCATTGATCACCGGCTCACCATGCGCAGCGACGCGCTCACCATCGACCACGGCGAGCGCGCACCGGACCTCACGCCCGCTACGCATCCCGCCCCGTCGAAAGGCCATTCCTCGACATGACCGTCTCCCCAACCGCGTACTTTCGGCAACTCTCAGGCACCCGCTTCGAAGCGACCGAGGCCACGGCCGGGGCTTGGAACCCCGCCGAGCAGCACATCGCCCCGGTAATTGGCCTCCTCGCGCATCTCATCGAGCAGGATCACGCGCAGCGCGGCGGCGCACTGCGCCTGGGCTCGCTGTCGTGCGACATCCTCGGAGTGCTGCCGCTCGGCGAGTTCGACGTTGAAGTGTCAGTGATCCGGCCTGGGCGCACCATCGAACTCGTCGAGGCCGTGCTCACGAGCAACGGGCGCACTGGTGTCCGGGCGCGCGCATGGCTGCTACAAACGTCCGACACGACCGCGCTCGCGGGCACCTCCTTCCCCGATATGCCCCAGCTCGACTCGACCCCGGAGTACCCGTTCGGCACGACGTGGAACGGTGAGTGCGTGAACACCATCGAGGCCCGCCGCGACTTCCTCGGCACGGGCCGCGCCCGCAGCTGGATCCGCACGGACACCGCGCTCATCGAGGGCACCGAGGTCAGCGAGCAGGCGCGTCTGATTGGCATGCTCGATTTCGCGAACGGTCTCGTCCCACGGGTCGACCCGCTCGAGATCGGCTTCCCGAACATCGACCTCAACGTCTCGTTCTTCCGCGCGCCTTCCGGCGACTGGCTCGGGCTCGACTCAACGGTGTCGTTCGGGCCTGACGCTGTCGGCCTGACGGAGTCCGTCGTGCACGACGCGAGCGGCCCGGTCGGCACGCTCTCGCAGACCCTCACGATCCGCGCGTAGGGTGAACCTCTGAGGACTTAGATCAAAGGGCTCACCGTCGTGGCGCCGCTGAACGCGTCGAACTCGCCACAGGCCGCTCAGCCTGAGGGCGGCGTCGCCTAGACCGGGCGGACGCAGGCGCACTGCGCGGCGATGAGGGTTCCCTCGGCCGCCTGCGCCTCGCGCGTGTGTTCAGCGTCGAGACGCACGACCTCCGGTTCCCGCCGCCAGAGCGCGAACCCGCCAACGGCCCCGACGACGGCGAGCGCCGCGAGCATCCACCAGGCGACCACAAACCCAAGGCTCGTCGCGACCCATCCCGCGATGGGGTAGGCCACGAGCCACGCGAGGTGTGACAGCGAGAACTGCGCCGCGAAGACCTCGGGAATGGCGTTCGGTTCGACCGAGGACCGCAGGACTCTGCCCGTCGGGGTGATGATCATTGCCATGCCTCCGCCGATCACTGCCCACACGCTCGCCGTGAGCGGCCAGCTGGTGACGCCCGAGGTCGCCATCCACACGGCGACGGCTACCGCAGCGACGAGCACGAGGCCACCAGTCAGCATCACGCTGCGGTCGGCGAGTGCGCCGAGCACGCGCGGGAGCACCAGCGCGACGACAAGCGTCCCGCCACCCGACGCGGCGAGCATCCACGCGACGTCTGCCTGGCTGCCGCCAAGCTCGTCGCGCACATAGTTCACCGTGTTCACGACAACAATCGAACCGGCGGACGCCACCGCCAGGTTGAGCGCCATGAGCCCGCGGAGCCGCGGGGTCCTGAGGAAGGTCCTTGTGCCCGAGGCGATGCGCGCCCACGCGCCGGCGTGCGCGCTGGGCCGGGCGTTCGGTATCCGCGTCGACAGCACGAGAATCGCTGACAGCGCGAATCCGATAGACGTGCCGATAAACAGCCAGTTGAACGAAATGAGGCTGAGCGCAACGGCCGCGAGCAGCGGGCTCAGCAGACTCTCCATCGTGGTCGCGACCTGGGAGGCCGAGAGCGCCTTCGTGTAGTCGTCCTCGTCAGGCACGATGTCTGGAATCACGGCCTGGAAGGTCGGCGTGAACGCTGCCGACGCGGATTGGAGCACCGCGATGAGCGCATAGATCTGCCAGATCTCGGTGACGAACGGCAGCGCGATCACGACGAGCGCGCGAACCACATCGAGCACGGTCAGGAACAGGCGCCGTGGCAGTCGGTCGACGTAGGCGGCCGCGATCGGCGCGATGACGACATACATGACCATCTTGATGGTGAGGGCGGTACCGAGCACGGCGCCCGCCTGCGGGCCGGCGAGCTCGTACGCGAGCAACCCGAGCGCGACGGTCGCGAGCCCCGTGCCGAAGAGGGCGACGATCTGGGCTGAAAACAGGCGCCGAAAGTCGCGATTGGCCAGGAGACCCATGGGTGCTCACCTTCCGATTCGTGTGCTGCACTAACGAGGAACACCCATAACGCTATACCCCCAGGGGGTATCCTTGCAACCGGCCGTACCGGTCGCCGAACATGCCCCGACCACCGCCGGCCTCCGATGCGGTAACGTTGCGCGCGAGCGGAAATCTACACGTGAGCGAAGGGTAGTGCGGTGTCTACTCCTGATGCGACCGAGGACGCACATGCGAACCCGCCCGGATCAAACAGGCAGCACTCCGGCTTCTCTGCGAGTGAACTCGTGCGCGTGATCGGAGTCGGGGTCGTCCTGCCTGCGCTCGTCGTACTGATCGTGTGGGGCATCGAATCGTCGTGGACGGATCTCCCTGCCCGCTACCCCGCGCATTGGAGCGGCGGTGACGTCGACCGGTTCGCTGCCCCTGAGGAGTACATCAACACTCAGGCCGTAGCCGCGGCAGTAGCCGCTCTCGTCACGGCGGGTATCGCCGTAGGGAACCTCCTCAGCGGCGGGTGGTCGCCGCTCGCACGCGGCTTCACCTCAGTCGCCGCTGGGGTCACCGGCGCGATCGCAGGCGGCTTCTTCGTACAGCTCCTCCGGTCGCGCGGGCTGACCACGCAGTCGGTCATCGAGCTGGGCGGCGGCGCCGGCATACTCGGCGTCGCGATCGGCTTCGTCGGGCTGCTCACGCTCGCAGCACTGCTGCTGCCCCGTGGCGAGTACGCGCGATCATAGCGGATACTTTTCGCGGCAGATATCATGCGTCCCGCTCCAGGCTGGTTGTGCCGACGAGCCCCAACCCCAACTCCGCTACGCGCACGCGTACGCCCTGCGGCACACGCGTAGTTCTCGGTGGGCGACCCCGTAGATCAGCCCGCTTCCCGTACTGCCCGCGCGGCCCCCAGCTTGACTGGTGCTAACGAAGGGGGCCTCTCATGGGCAAGCACAGCGAACTGACGACAGCGGGACACGCCAGGGCAGGAAAGCGGGTCGGCCTTGGCCTCGCGGTCGGCGCTGCCCTCGCGGTCGTCGTATTCGGCGCAACGTCGACCCTCGTCGGCGCGGTCACCACCGACAACTCGACTGTGCACGGCAACCGCTTCGCGAAGGCGCTCCGCATCGATGCGGGCGTCTACGGACTCGCCGCGACGCCCGAGCACGGCACCGCGTTCGGCCCCGGCTCAGCAGCCGGCACGGTGAGCTTCGACATGCTGCCCGGCGGCGCGACAGTCGTCGACCTCGAGGCCGGCGACACTATCACCATCGATGTGTCGCTCCCCCTGGGGGTCGCCCCCGCTGAGCTTCCCGCGGATGACGCCGCAGGCGTGTACACCCGCGCCTGGTCGGCGACGCAGACTGACGACGCGTGGACCGTCAGCCAGGCCGTGACCGCGACGGCGACGGGGCCGGTCGCGCTTCCCACCGCGAGCTTCGGGATCACCGCCGACCTAGCCGACGTTCGTTCGGTAGAGGAACTCACTGTCCGGGCGACCGTGGGCCTCCCGGAGCGGTACGCGAGCACGCACCCGACAGACAGCGCAGTCATTCCGGCTCACTGGAACGTCGCGGCGGGCGTGTATGGCCTCGCGGTCTCGGGCAGCGGATCAAACACCATGTCGCTGCAGTTCGCAAGCCACCCCGGGCCGACCGGCGAGAAGCTGCACCTCGTTCCGGGTGACGTCATCTCGACCACGGTGACGCTTCCCGCCGGTGTCACGCCCGCGCAACTTCCCGGTGCCAGCGAGGTCGACGGCATCGGCTACTCCTGGGCGAGCAAGCGCGTCGGCCAGGGCTGGGCTGTCACCCAGACTCAGACCGTCACCACCTCCGTCGAGAGGTACGGGCCCACGAGCGGCATGTTCAAGGCGACAGTCACCAACCAGGTGTGGAACACCGGCTACACGGTGCAGGCGGAGACCACCCTGCCGGTTCGGTTCACGAGCGCCCAGGCGCGCATGGAGACGAAGGTTCCCGGCAAGGTCTCGCCCCCAGGGATCGGGCGTATTGCCGCCGGTGGCGGGCAGTCAATCGCTATCTCGGAAGCCAACCGGGCGGGGAACGGCTGGGGCGTCAACACCTTCGGACAGGTCGGCTCGGGGTCCAGCGCGGCGCAGGTGACAGCCCCGACCAACCTCGGCGCGCTCGGTGTCCAGCCATTCCTGCAGGTCGCTGCTGGCGCCCATCACACCGTTGGGTTGAGCGCCGATCTTCGACTGTACGGCTGGGGCTCCGATGCGTACCGCCAGACCGGAACCGACCCGAAATCTGGGAACAAGGTTCTCAAGCCTACTGAGGCGATCCCGACGCAGGCCGTCGCGTTTACTCAGGTGGCCGCGGGGACGCGCACGTCGCTCGCTCTCGACCGCTACGGCAAAGCCTGGGGCTGGGGTGACGGAGGCTCTGGTGCACTCGGGAAGAGTGCTGAGGGTTCCGCCGTGCCCCGCCCTACACCACTCCCCCAGCCCGAAGGTGTGAAGTTCGTGCAGGTTGAGGCCGGCAACCAGACGACATTCGCGATCGATACCGACGGCCGCGTCTGGGGCATGGGCTCGAACGCCGGCGGCCAGCTCGGCCTCGGCACCGACGTGCCGAAGACGAACGTCTTTACACAGATTCCGATGCCAGACAACGCGCGCATCGTCCAGATCGCGGCAAACGCGTCGACCGAGAACCAGCAGGCCCTCGCCCTGACCGAGAACGGCGAGATCATCGCGTGGGGCATGAACGCCGGTGGCGAAGCCGGGCTCGGTCTCGACGGCTCACAGCCCACGTCCGTCTGGACCCCGCGGAAGATCCAGACCCCAGAGGGCGTCAGGTTCACCAAGCTCGCCGCCGGCGACGGCGTCTCACTCGCGCTGAGCTCAACCGGGCAGGTGTACTCGTGGGGTATCCAAACTCTCGGCTACGCGACGCCGTACCAGACCGCGATTCCGACACTCATTCAGCTTCCGGCCGTCCAGGGCGGCTACATCGACATCGCCGCGGGCGACGCCCATGCCTTCGCGCTCGGCGCGAACAATGCGCTCTACGGCTGGGGTATGCAGAACGCTGGTCGACTGGGGACGACAGCCACGGGGTTCCAGGTCACGCCGAAGCTCATCAACCTGACGCTCGCCCGCTCAGCGGATGACGCCGGCGTTGAGGCGGACGCGGCAGCCGAGGAGACAGCAGCAGACGCCGAGCAGGTCGAAGCGCAAGACGACGCAGCGGAAACCGACGAGATCGACGCGCCGGGCGCTATCGATGAGGGGGCTGACGAGGAGCACTCCGACGCCGACGCCGAGCCGGCACCGGCGCCCGCAGAGGGCCAAGCCGACCTCGCCCCAGCGCGGGAAGAGTCCGACTGACACACGCGAAGGCCCGGTCCCCAAGAACGTCGGGAACCGGGCCTGCTGGGTGCGATGCGCCGGGCCAGCTAGCGGGCCCCGGCCTCCAGCACGGACGGGTGCGCCGTCAGCAGCTGATCCTGCTCGCGCCACGACAGTCCCGCGATACTCAGCACGACCTTGATCGCCGTTTCTGCGGTGTGGCCCGCGGTGATCCGCTGGTCGCGGAGCGTCGCCTTCGCGGCCTCCTCGATGAGCATCGCGAGCACCTCGGCGCTCATGTCGCCGCGCAGCGCACCGGAGGCAATACCGCCGCGCGTGAGCTCGGCGAGCTTCCGGCGGAGCGGTTCGAACGCCTGCGCGGTGGCGGCGTGGTATTGCTCGGTGGCGGCGATATTCACCGACGCACGCACGCTCACCGATGCGCGCCACAGCTCGGTGGCGAGGTGCGCCAGCGCGAGCCGCGGATCCTCTTCGGTCGCGTTCGCCGCCATCTCCGCGAACTCGCGGGCGCCGTCGGCGATCACCTCTCGGACGAGCGCGTCGCGATCCGGAAAGTGCCCGTAGACCGCTCGCCGGGTGAGCCCGGCCGCCTGCGCGATGGTGTCGAGCGAGGCGTTCGCGTGCTCCGCAATCGCCGCGCGGGCGGCGCGCAGGAGCAGCTCGCGATTCTTCGTCGCGTCCTTCCTGCGGCCGTCGAGCGGTGGCTCCGGTGTCGTCATCTCTACTTCCTCACATCAGTTTCGTTGATTCGAGCGCGTCCATGAGCTTCCGGTTGAACGGAATCATGGGCCGGCGGAGCACGAGTCCGAGCAGCAGGGCCGGGATCGCGAAGAGCAGCAGCATCCCCAGCGCGACCCAGAAGTCGCCGCCGTACACCCCCGCCACCGCGGCGCGTAGCGCCTGGATCGCGTACGTCGCCGGCAGGAACGGACTGATGTTCTGGAACCACTGCGGGAGCAGCTCGAGCGGGTACGCGCCCCCGGAGCCAGAGATCTGGATCACGAGCAGCAAGACCGCGAGCGCCTTGCCGGCGTTGCCGAACGCGACGACGAACGTGTACACGATGAGCGTGAAGACGAGCGAGATCACCCAGCCCGCAAGAATGAGCAGCAGCGGGTGGGCCGGTTCGATCTGCACGAAGAGCACGAGCCCGAGCGTCAGCAGCGTGCTCTGCGCGAGACCGACGAGCGCGAAGACGCCGTAGCGCCCCAGATACTTCTGGGTTGGCGTGAGCTCCGGCCGATCTGGGAGTGTCTCCTCGTTCACGTCGACGCGGATCGTGACGGTCATGAGCAGCGCGCCAACCCAGAGGGCGAGCACGCTGTAGAGCGGGGCCATGCCCGCGCCGAAGCCGACGATCGGGAACACCGCGGTACGCTCGACGCGCACGGGCTCGGCGAGCGACGTCGCGAGCACGGCTGGGCCGGCGCCGATGATCTCAGAGAGCTCGCTGAGGTCGCCGGTGTCGGCGGCCTTCGCGATCGCGCGCTGCAGTTCGCCGAACTTGTCGGCGGTGTCGTTCAGCGACGTCGCGAGTTTCGTTGTGGCCTCGCCTGACTCCGCGAGCACCGTGCGGACGGACCCCGCCGCGCCCGCGAGCGTGGACGACGATCCCGCGAGGCTGTCGCGGATGCCCGCGATGTCGCCGCTGATCGTGTCGAGCGTCGTCGCGAGGGTGTCGAGCTGCGGCTTCAGCCCGGTCGCATAGGCGTCTTGTGCGTCGGTCACGGCCTTCTTTGCCTCGGCCACCGCCGCGGCGATGGCGTCGTGCGATTCCTGCGCGGATCCTGAACCGTTCGCGATATCTGTTGCCGCCTGACGCATGCGGTCGCGCACGCCCTCCTGGCGGGCGATTGACTCGTCAAGATTCGTGAGCATGCGCGCGAACGCCGCCTGCCCAGACTCGGGCACGAGCGGTTCGACCTCGTCGACGAGCGACTGCTTGAGCGCCGTCGTCTGGTCCACCTGGACCTGCACCGAATCGGCGAGGGCGCCAAGCGCCGCGGCCTGGCTCCCGCCGACGGCACCCGCCTGCGCGAAGAGGTCGTCGATGCGCGCCCCGACCGCATCGTAGCTGCCGGCCGTGGCGCCGAGCGCGTCGACGAGCGCCTGGGTGGCGCCCTGCAGCGTTCCCTTCAGGTCGCCAACAGCGGCCGCGCCACTGCCGATTGCCGTCGACGTGTCGTCGAATGCGCCCCCTGCCGAGGCCACCAGCGACTCGGCGCTGTCGACGAGCGGAATGCTCGACTCGACGAGAGTGGAGAGCGTCTCCGCGGTGCGGGCGCCGCCCCGGAGCTGGCTCGCGATATTGCCGATGCGCGATTCGACCCGGGTGAGGGCGGCCTGCGTGTTGTCGTCGGTGAGGTAGTCGGACACGGAGGAGACCAGACTGAGCGCGACCTCGCTCAGCGTGACGGTGAAAGCCTCGCTGATCTGCGAGGACACCCCCTCGGCCCCCTGCTCGGTGATCTTCGGGGCGAGCGCGTTCTTCTTCTCGTTCGTGTAGAAGGTGATGCTTGTGCGGTCCGCGCCGTCGGCGTAGAACGTGAGCATGTCGGAGCTGAACGACGGCGGCAGTACGATCGCGGCGTAGTAGGCGCCCGACTTCGTGCCGTCGATCGCGTCGTCCTTCGTCGTGATGACCCAGTCGAGCCCGTCATTCGCGCGCAGCTCGGAGAGGACCTGCTCCCCCACATTGATCGGGATCGGCATGAGGTCACTCTGGAACCCGGCGTCCGTGCTCGCGACGGCGACCTTCAGGTTGCTCGTGTTCGCGAACGGGTCCCAGCTCGCGATCACGTTGAACCAGGTGAAGAGCGACGGGATGATCACGAGGCCAAAGAGCACGATCGACGCCATCACGTTGCGGGTGGCGTGGCGCAGGTCGCGGCGCACGAGGCTGAGTACGTTGTTCATGAGCGCGGCCCTCCCTCGTTCGTCTCGGTCGTATCGTTTGTCTGCTCGGATGCGTCGCCGAAGAGCTCGGCCATCACGTCGTCGATGTCGGCGGTGTCCGTCTGCGCCGCGGGCCGCTCGCGCGAGTGGCCCGCCCCGGCGACCTCGAGCCGGGTCGTCGGTGGCGGCGCAGTCGCGAGCGCCATCTCGGGATCGGTGTGGATCCCCCGCCTGTCGGTCATCACCGCGTCGCGAAGCTCGTCATCGTCGAGCGTTCCGACCTCTCGTGCGTGCACGAAGCTCTGCTTGATGTACTCGATGACCACGAGGAATCCCATGATGATCAGGCACCAGAGTACCCAGACCCCAAGGAGTGGGGCCTTGCCGCCCGGCAGTGCCCACGCGACAACGCCGATGACCACCATGCCGACGACTCCCACGATGAGCGTCGTGCGGAGCATCGTCGGGTAGTGCTGGGTGAACGGCTGCGCCCGGCGTTCGAGGTCTTCGCGGTATTCGCCGCGGTTGCGCAGCGCGTGGATCACGTCGCTCAGGCGATACCCGGAGCCCACCACCTGCACCTTTTCGCCGGTGAGGAGGTCGGTCGACGCGATCTGCCGGTTGAACAGCAGGTTAAAGTTCGCGAGGCGACGCCGCAGCACGAGACCGAGCACGAGGGCGAGCAGCCCCATGAGCGCGAGCACCCCGACGAAGCGCCAGTAGTGGCCGCCGTAGAACCCGGCGATTGTCTCGCGCATCGCGTCGATACCGTACGAGAACGGGAGGAAGGGGTAGATCGCGCGGAAGAATCCGGGCATGAGCTCGATCGGGTAGAGCCCGGAGGCGCCGGGGATCTGCATGATGACAAGCAGCACGCACAGTCCCCTCCCGACGTGCCCGAACGCCACGGAGAGCGCGTAGATGATGCTCACGTACACCAGTCCCGTGAACACACCGGTCGCGAGATATGCCACGGCGTTCGCCGTCTGGATCCCGATCACGAGATTGCCGATGCAGACGATCAGTGCCTGGAGCGCGGCCAGCGTCGCGAGCAGGAAGAACCTGCCGAAGTAGGCCTGCCGCACGGTGACGTCGTTCAGGCCCTCAGTGTCGACCTCAATCTTGAAGATCACCATGAGCACGAACGCTCCGATCCAGAGCGACAGGTTCGTGAACAGCGCCGCCATCGCGGAGCCGTAGGCGTTGATTGGGAAGACGACCTGCTCGTCGACCGTCACCGGCGAGGCCACGAACTCGGCGATCTGCGCGGGATCGAGTCCGGTGAGCGTGTTGAGCGTGCCCCATTCCGACGCGGCGCCGAGCGCCAGCACGTCCGCACGAGCTGTGGTGACGCTTCCGCGAATCCCATTGAGGTCCGCTTTGAAGCTATCGAGCGCCTCCCCCGTCGAACCAAGCTGGGTGTCGATGCCCGCGAGCAGCGTATCGGCGTCGCCGAGTACTGCCTGCTGCGCGCCGAGGGCCGACGCGAACGCACCGGAGCTCGCGGACAGCTGCGACATCGCCGCGTTCAGCGCCGGGACGGTGCCGCTGAGCACCTGCCGCATGCCAGCGGCCGCGGTGCGCGTCTCTTTCATCGCTTGACTCAACGCGTTCGACGCGTCGGAGACGGCCTGCACTGCGCCGGACGCGTCGCTGTTCGCCTTCTGGAGCGCTGCGAGCACGTCCCCGTGAGCCGCGTTCTGCGCGGTGAGCGCGTCGAGCGCGCTCTGGAGCTGGGCGACGAGGGGCGATCCAGGGTCTGCCTGGTCGACGAGATCCTGCAGTTGCGCGATCGCCTGCTGATTCGCGTCGATGACGGAACTGACCTCGGTGATCGACGCGTCGATGCGCACGTTCGCCTGCTTGAGCTGCTGCGTCAGCTCGGCGACGGAGGCGTTTGCCGACCCGGCCGCGTCGGCAAGCGCCGTCGTACCCGCGAGGTAGGCGGAAGTCGCGGCGTCCCCGAAAGCGACGATCTGCTGCTGGGTCTCCGCAACGATCGCCTGTGCCTGCCGCGCGGCGACCTGCACGTCGCCGAGCGTAGCGGCGACGTCACCGAGCGTGGTCCGAGTCGATGCGAGCAAGTCGCGCGACGAGTCGAGGCCCTGGCGCATCTTGTCGATGTTCTTGTCGGCCTGGTCGAGCGTCTTCGTCGTGCGATCGAAGGCGTTGAGCGTGTCACCGCGAGCGTTGAGCAGGCGAAGTTCGACGGAGTCGCCGGCGTCCTTTACCGCCTCGGTGGCGGCCTGGGCGACCTGTTCTTTGAAGGCGCTCGTGATCTGCTTGTCGAGCTGCGAGGCACCGACGTCAGTGATCTTCGGCGCGATCGCGCTCGCCTTCTCATTCACGAAGTACTGGAGTGCGGGCTGGGTGAAGTCGCCAGAGGTCATGCTGAGGAGGTCGCTGCTGAAGTCCTCCGGAATGACGATCGTCGCGTAGACATCGCCACGCTTCACGGCTTCTTTGGCCTTCGCCTCGCTCATGAACTGCCAGCCCAGCTGGTCGTTCTCTTCGAGCTGCTCGACCACTTGGTCGCCGATGTTCACCTCTCCGGTGAGCTCCGACTCCGCGCCGGAATCGAGGTTCGCGACGGCGATGTTCACGTTCGCAGTATTGGCGTACGGGTCCCAGAACGCGTTGATGTTGAACCACGCGTACAGGGCAGGCGTGATGAGGATACCGATGACGATAACCCAGCTTTTTCGTTGCCGGGCGAGCCGCCCGACGTCTCTCCGAAAGATATTCCAACTTTGCCGCACCGAAACAGTGTACCCGATACTTGCACATTGCTGTGCAAGTTATTTTTGCGGCGGGCGAACAGGTCGCTTGGTCAGGTCACCGCGCCGCTTGCCCGGGCGTCGCGGAGCGCGTTCTCGAGGTGCTCACGGTTGATTCGCGCGTGCACCCTCCCAACCTCGTGCGCGCGGGGCGAATCGCCCGCCGAAATCGCATCGAACAGGAGCTCGTGGTCGCGAAGCGCTCGCGCTTCCATATCGCGCCGGCCACGTTCACTCCCCCACGGGTGCGCCGGCGCGGAGAGGTGGATCTGGGACTCGAGCGAGAACAACAGCCCGGCGAGCGCGGGGCTGTGAGCAGCCTCGGTGATCGCGAGGTGAAACGCCTCGTCGGCCTTTTGGGCGGCGCGACCGGACTCGGCGTCACGATACCCTGCGAGGCGCTCGCGGAGCACCTCGATGTCCGTCTCGCTGCGCCTATCTGCCGCGGCCGCCGCGATCGCTCCGTGCATCCACGTTTGCGCTTCGTGTTGATCAATCAGCCGATCCCACGTTGCCGAGAGCACCCTCGCGATCGACGCGCGGGCCTCGTCAGTCGTGGGCTCGACGACGAAGTTGCCACCACCGCGACCCTGCTGCTTGCGAATGAGCCCGAGCCCCACGAGCCGCTCAATTGCTGCGCGCACGGTCACTCGACCGACGCCGAGCATGGCCGCAAGCTCGCGCTCCGCCGGGAGGCGAGCGCCAGGAAGATAGTCCCCCACGGCAAGTGCCGTAACGAGCCTGTCAGCAATCTCGTCAGCGAGCGTCTGCGCCGGCCCGGTCTCCACGCGAGTAGAGACGAGCTGCCGCCCACCACGCTGTTCCGCCTCGAATGCCATAGCTCCATTAACCCACACCCAAAAGGTCTCATGATGGAACCTTTTGTGCAATGATGTGTCTATCACGATCAAAGGAGTTCCTGTGCCGCACGGCCCCACCGCCTCCACCACTGTCGAGAACGGCCTCGCCCCCACCCCGCACGGCGGCCTCTGGTACCAGCTCACCAGCCCGGCGCAGCCCACCGCCGACACCAGGCCCGCACCGCTGCCCATCGTCCTGCTCCACGGTGGGCCCGGGTCGCCGAGCGACTATCTCGCGCCGCTCGACGCACTCTCAGCAGACCGCCCGGTGCTCCGCTACGACCAGATCGGTTGCGGGCGCTCCGACGCGGCGGGCGACAACACTGCCTGGACAGTCGACGCGCACGTTGACCACCTCGACAGGCTCACCCGTCACCTCGGATTCGACCGTTTTCACCTCTACGGTCACTCGTGGGGCGGCATGCTTGCGCTCGCATTCCACGAGGCGCACCCTCATCGCGCAGCTTCGCTGACGTTGGCGAGCCCCCTCGTCGACACGAAGCGGTGGGTCGCAGACGCCGCGATACTCATCGCCAAGCTTCCCACAGCCCACCAGGCAGCCATCGCAGCGGGGCCTGAACACGCCGGCTACGCCGCGGCGGAGGCCGAGTTCTACAGGCGCCACTTTTGCAACATCGAACCGTGGCCGACGCCGATCCAGGAGTCAGACGCCGGCCAAAACGCGCTGGCCTACAACACCATGTGGGGCCCGAACGAGTTCACCCAGACCGGCAACCTTCGCGACGAAGACCGTTCCGGCGTCGTGCGCGACCTCACCGTCCCGAACCTGTGGCTGACAGGGGCCGACGACGAGGCCCGCCCCGAAACCATCCGTGCGTTCGCTGCGCTGAATAGCAACAGCTCAGTACACGTGTTCCCCGGGGGGACTCACTCGGTGCACCTTGAACAGCCCGGCCCCTATCTCGCAGAGCTCAGAGCCTTTCTGCGCAACAACTAACCACCCCTTACAGAAAGCACACTGCAATGACGCACGCCTCCCCCACTGACGCCCCCGAGGGCGCTACCTCGCTCGAGGACCTCGGGTACGCCCAAGAGCTCAAGCGGTCGATGTCGCTGCTCGACGTCGTCGTCTACGGCCTCATCTACATGGTGCCGATGGCACCGCTCGCCGTCTTCGGCATCATCTACAACTTCTCGGGCGGCATGCCTGCCCTCGTCTACCTGGTCGCCGCGTTCGCGATGCTCTTCAGCGCGCTCAGCTACAAGGAGATGGCGAAGCGCTTCCCGGTCGCCGGCTCCGTGTACTCGTACGTTCGTCTCGGCATCAACCGGTTTTTCGGGTTCATCGCTGGCTGGGCGATTCTGCTCGACTATCTTCTTCTGCCTGCGCTGCTCTCCGTATTCGCAGCGGCCGCGATGGTGACCGTCGTGCCGGGCGTACCCGAGTTCGTCTGGATTATCGTGTTCGTCGTGCTCGCTGCGGCAATCAACTTGCGCGGCATCACGCTCACGGCGGGCATGAACAAGATCTTCCTGGCGATCCAGGTTGTCGTCCTCGCGATCTTCGTCGTCGGGGCGCTCGTCGCCGTCGCCGAGGGGCGCGCGGAATTCTCGCTGGCGCCCATCTTCCAGGCGCAGGAGTTCTCGTGGGCGATCGTGTTCGGGGCCATCCCGATCGCAGCGCTGAGCTTCATCGGTTTTGACGCGATCTCAACGCTGAACGAGGAGGCGAAGGGCGGGGGCGCGACGGTCTCTCGCGCAACAATCATCGTGCTCATCGCGGTGACGTTCCTGTTCGTCGTGCAGGTCTACCTGGCCGCCCTGTTCGTCCCAACCGGCACGACGTTTGCGTCGGGTGACGCGACGAACAACGCGTTCTACAACATCGCCGGCGAGATCATCGGGCCGTGGTTCAAGATCCTCATCACCCTCACCTCTGCCCTCATCGCGATCTTCGCCAACTCGATCGCCTCGCAGGCGACCTCGAGCCGCCTGGTCTACAGCATGGCCCGCGACGGCCAGTTGCCTCGTGTCTTCGCGCGCGTCAGTGATCGCCAGGTTCCACGCAACGCGATGCTGCTCATCGCGGGGCTCTCGCTCGTTGTCGGCATTCTTGGCACGACCGAACAAGAGCTCCTCACGACGCTCGTCACGTTCGGCGCGCTCACCGCGTACATCTTGCTCAACATCGCCGTCATCGTCCACTTCGGTCTCAGGGCCGCGGGCCGCAACGTCTTCCTCCACTGGGTCTCCCCGATCATCGGCACCGCCGTACTCGGGTACGCGCTCTGGAACGCGAACGTGAACGCGCAGCTCATCGGTCTAGGCTGGCTCGGGCTTGGGGCGCTGCTCGCGGGCTACTGGGCGTTGCGCGCAACACGCGAGCGCGCGGCAGCCTAGCCGGCTCACGCCGGGCGTGCCCGGCACCGTGTTGCAGCGCGAGAGGGGCGGTGGGGATCGCTTGATCCCCCACCGCCCCTCTCGTGTGCGCGGCCCTACTGGCGGCGCAGGCGGGCTCGCAGCGCGAGCACGATGCCGGCCGCGACCGTGAGCGCCGAGGCAAGGCCGGTCAGCGCCCAGACCGTCGCGGATGCACCGCCGGTCGCGGCGATGTCCGCGCGGGGGCCTGCACCCGTGCTGCCTGAGCTATCGTCACCTGAGCCGGTTCCGGAGCCCGGGCCGCCATGGCCATTGCCGCCATCACCCGGGCCGTCGTCGCCGGGGCCGCCATCTCCGGGACCGCCGTCGCCCGGGCCACCGTCAACGACCTTCGCGAACTCAATGTCGACGCTCACGCGCCCCTGCACGTCTCGCAGCACGAGCTCCGTGCCCTCGACCGCGAAGCCCTCGGCCCCCTCGACAGCGACAACCGGGTCGACCGCGGTGTACCCGGCGGCGGGCTCGAGCGCGAGCCGCAGCTCGCCACCGAGATCCGCGATTCCCTCGGCCGGGGTCACTGCGCCGTTCGTCGCGCGGGCGGCATAGGTGAACCGCACCGGCTGATCTTCAACCGCGGTGACCGCCGCGCGCAGTGAATCGTAGCTCGCGCGCAGGTCAGCTTCGGTCGGCGCCGCCGCTCCGAGCGCCGCGCGCGCCTGTTTGACGGCTGCGGTGAGCGCTTCCGTGAGCGCCTCGTCGAACACGCGGCCGTTTGCGGCCGCGCTCTCGTTGGCGGTGAGCAACTCAGCCGAGTAGTCGACGGCCCGTGTGAGCGCATCGGTCTCAGCCCCGGTGTCGTCGGCGCCGTGCAGCGCCGCGATCTCGTCAGGGGTGAGCGCCGAGTCCCACATCTTCAGGTCGTCCATGTCGAGGCCGACGCCGTAGCTCTTGCCCGCGTCCACGCCAATGAGCATGTTCAGGCCGCTCGTGAGGCTCCCGATCGACTCGATGCTCGCCTCTTTCACGAGCTGGCCGTCCATGTAGGTGCTCGCCGTGTTGCGCTCGCGGTCGACGGTAAACGCCATGTGGTGCCACGAGTTCTTGTAGTTCGTGACGTCACCCGTCGCGTAGACGCCGTTCTTGTCATCGCCGAGGGTGAACTCGAGCTTGCCGGTGTCTCCGCCCTGTGGCGCCACGTTGAGGCCCGAGCGGTAGAAGTTGCTCCAGTTCTTGTTGCTGATGATGGCGCCGTAGCCGCCGACGCTCGTGACCTTCGTCCAGAAGCTCATCGTGAGGTCGCTGTCGGTGCCGAGGTCGAACTCGGGCCTTGAACCAAGGTCGACGTAGCTGCCAGCCCCGGCCCCGATGCGCACCGCCTGCCCCGCGGCGCCGTTTCGGTCGGCAGGAACGTAGCTCACTGAACCGACCGGTGCCGCCTTCGGTGCCACCCCTGCGGCAGTGCCCGCATCGCTCAGGTCGCCCTCGAACGCGAGGTTCAAGAACTCGCCGCCGGGTGCCTCCGCCCCGGTTGCAGGGAAGTCGGGGAACACGAGCGTACCCGCCGTGCGGAACGTGCCTGTGAGCGCCTCGGACTTGTTCTGGAAGTCGTCGAACGCGAACACGTTCACCGTGTACGTCTTCGCAGCGTCGAGCCCGCCGATGTCGAAGCCCATCGTGTTCGGGCTCATGTAGAAGCGTGAGTAGGCTTTGAAGCTGCCGGTGAATGCTTTCGACTTCTTCGCGCCGAAGTCGGGCACCTGGTTCGCAGTGAACGCGACGGGGTTGCCCGCCTGGTCGGTGATCTGCACCTCGTAGTAGTTGACGAGCTCGTCGTCCTTCGCCTGCTCGAACCCGATCGTCGCTGACGTCTCGGTCACTTCGCGCGCGGTGACGGCCGCGCTGTCCCACCACGGCGCAATCTTGCTGCGCTTGTCGCTCGTGTAGGTGAAGCCGGCTTTGCCCTTCGTAGTGTCGACAACCCACGGCATGCCGAGCCAGCGCTTGTGGGTGACGTCGAAGCGGCGAATTACGGTGCTGCCGTCTTCGAGCACCGTCACGAAGTTGGCGCTCTTCTGCGGCACACCCTTCGCCGCGTCTCCCTGGTTGCCGTCGAAGTAGCCGCCGCCGATGAAGTCCCCCGGCACATCCTGGTAGATGTAGTTCATCGAGGCGTTCTCGTAGACCGTGAAGTCTTTCTGGTAGATGCTCGTCTCGGGGTTCGACGAGAAGTGGGTGTGGGCCGAGCCGAGCACGGCCTGCGGGTAGTCGGCGAGGATGCGCTGCAGCTCGGGGCCCGCCATGTCGTAGTCGCCGTGGAACGGGCCGCCGAGCGAGGTGCCCGCGTAGCCGCTGTGGATCGACACGAAGATCGGCTTCTTCGGGTCGTAGTCGGGCTTCGCCGCGATGCCCGCGAGCGTCTGCTTGAGGTACTCCTGGTAGCCGGTGCGCTGGCCGGTGTACCCAAACGTGTGCTTACCGTTGTAGTCAAGCCCGATGAAGTCGATGTCCTCAACCTTCGTGTGGAAGTTGCTGACGTAGTCGCTCTCAGCCCGCGGGTAGAACCACTCCGGGGCGCTGTCGCCGGCGCGGTCGGCGCGCGCCTCGTCAAACGTCTTCCCCATGAGGTCGGCAATGTCGTGGTTGCCCTGAGTGAGCAGCACGTTGGCGTCGGGGAAGCTCTCGCGCATCACCCGCTCGACGGCACGGTACCAGCCGGCGACCTTCTCTGAGTCGCCGCGCAGGTGCGCGGAGTACTCGGGGTCGTTTGCGCCCACGACGTCACCGTTGTCGACGACGGCTTTGGGGGTGAAGCCCTTCGCCGTCGCCCAGTCGGTGATGCTCTTGAAGTGGGGCTGGATGCCCTCGTACGCGACCTGCTCCGAGGTTTTTTCAGCGGTGGCGGTGCCGCCGAGCTCGGTGTCAGACATCGTGATGAACTCGAGCGTCGCCGCCGCCCCGTTGTAGGCGTCGTTCGCAGCGTCGATTCGGGCCTGAGTCATCGCCTCGGCTGGCGCTCCCGCGGGTGCCGCGGTCGGCGCTGCGGTCGGCGCCGCCTGGGCTGGGAGCGTTGGGGCTAGCAGCGCCACTGCGGTCATCGCCGCGATGGCACTTCCGAGCAGCGCAGTGCGCGGCGCCTTGCGCGGCCCTCGTGTGAGGCACGCGGGCACGCTCGGTGTGCGTTCGGAGTTAAACATGGGGTTCCTTTCAGAGGTGTGGCGGGCAGGGGGCGGCCCACCACCGGGGAGGGTGATGTGGGAGAAACAGCGAGTGGGTCTGATGCGCCTTCGGTGGGCGACGGGGTTAGGCGATGAGCCGCCTGAGCCAGGAGGCGAGACCCTCAACCGCGAACACGATCACGAGCACGCAGAGCAGCAGGGCGAGGAGCTCGTGCTGGTTGATGCGTGCGGCGCTCGACAGCATGTAGCCGATGCCGCCGCCGCCGACGATGCCGAGCACCGTCGCTGAGCGGATGTTGGTGTCGAGCAGGTAGAGCGTGTGCCCGACGAGCGCGGGCGTCGCCTGCGGAAAGGTCGCCGCGGTAAAGACCTGCGTGCGCGTCGCGCCGACTGCTTTGAGGGCGCCCTCGGGGCCGCGGTCGACCTCCTCGATCGAGTCCGCGAACAGCTTGCCAAGCAGGCCAACACCGCCGATGGCGAGCGCGAGTACGGCGGCGCCGGGGCCAAGGCCGGTGAGAATGATGAAGAAGAGCGCGAGCAGCAGCTCGGGGAGCCCGCGGATCACGACGAGCGCGAACCGCGAGGCGCCGCGCACCGCGGGATTCGGGGCGACGTTTCGCGCAGAAAACACGCCGAGGATCAGGGACCCGACGAGCGCCAGGAGTGTCGCCGCAAAGGCGATCTGCACGGTCTCCGTGAGCGCGACCGCCGTCGCTTCCCACTTCTCGGGCGGCAGCGCCGGCGGCCAGAGCCGCGCCGCGGCGATGCCGAGGTTCTTCCAGAAGTTCGCGAAGCTGCTCTCCTGGGTCGCCGCAAGCGCGATCGAGACGCCGATGAGGGTCGCGGTGCCCCAGACGAGCGCTGACGATTTCAGTCGGTCTGCCGTCCACGGCACCCGACCGGCACCCGCCGCGCGGCCGAGCGAGCGACCTTTCGTCGCAGACTGCCCGGAGGGGCCAGCGTTCTGCCCTGCACCTGCCTCGGCGCCGGGAAGCGCGCGCACGAAACGGTGCGCGAGCGTACGGCGCGCGACCGGCGCGCCGAGGAGAAAGCGGCGGATGAGCGCCGAGACGATCTCGAAGGCGACGCAGAGCACGAAAATGATGATCGCGAACGGCAGCGCCTCGCGATAGTTCAGGGTCTGCATCGCGATGCTGAGTTGCTGGCCGAGCCCCGCGACGCCGACGAACCCGAGGATCACGGACACCCGGAGATTGATGTCTGCGCGGTGCAGCACGATCGCGATGAAGGCCGGGAGTATCTGCGGCCAGACCGCTCCCCAGAACTCCTGCGATTTCGTGGCCCCCGCCGCGCGCAGCGCAAGGCGGGGCCCGTCGGGGACCTGCTCGATCGCGTCGGCGGTGAGTTTGCTGATCATGCCGACCGAGTGGATCCCGAGGGCGAGGACGCCCGCGAGCGCGCCCTGGCCAATCACCATTGCAAAGATCATCGCCATGATTGCGTCGGGAGCCGCGCGGGTAGCAACCCCGAGGAACCTCCCGAGCGCGCCACCCAAGCGAGTCGGCGTCGTATTGCGCGCCGCGAGGTACGCGACCGGGATCGAGATAATCGCTGCCATCGCTGTGCCGCAGAACACGATCGCGAGTGTGAGGGCCGAGAGCCAGAGGATCTCGGGGATGGAAGGCCACACGAACGGTACCGCCCGTGCG
Organism: Leucobacter aridicollis; assembly: GCF_013409595.1. Lineage (NCBI taxonomy): Bacteria > Bacillati > Actinomycetota > Actinomycetes > Micrococcales > Microbacteriaceae > Leucobacter > Leucobacter aridicollis. Next base: position 2,553,529 of record NZ_JACCBD010000001.1, read on the forward strand.
AGGAAGCTGCCCGCGTAGTCGACGCCGCGGGCGATCTGCTGCCACGACAGCCCCACGCCAGAGAGCGACCACAGCCCGACCGCAAGAAGAGCGAGGAGCAGGGCCCCGGCGGTGAGCGCGTTCCTCGACGGGAGCGGGAGCTTCGCGCCCGTCCGGGCTGCCAGGCGGACGGGGGTGATGATCGCGGTCACGCCGCCGCCCCGCTGAGCTCGGGCTGGGGAGCGCGCTGGGTTTCCCCGGCGCTGTCGGCGCGCTTGACGTCGGCGCCGCGCTTGTAGATCGCCATGACCGACGCCTCGTCGAGGTCGCTCGCTGGGGCGTCGAGCACGACCCTTCCAGTTTGGAGCCCGACGATACGGCTCCCCCACCCGAGCGCGAGGTCGACCTGGTGCAGGCTGCACACGACCGTGAGGTTCCGCCGCTCGGCGAGTTCTTGGATGAGCGCCATGATCTGCTGTGACGACTCGGGGTCGAGCGAGGCGACGGGCTCGTCAGCAAGCAAGATCTCGGGCTCCTGCATGAGGGCGCGGGCGATCGCGACGCGCTGCTGCTGCCCGCCCGAGAGCGTGTCGGCGCGCTGGAACGCACGTTCCTCGAGCCCGACCTCGGCGAGCAGCTCGGCGGCTCGGATGCGGAGCGCCTTGGGGTAGGCGAAGAGCCCGAGCCGAGGGCCGCGCAACTCCGAGAGCGCCCCCGTGAGCACGTTCTCGAGCACCGTTCTCGGCCCGACGAGCTCGAACTGCTGGAAGACGAAGCCGACCCTGCTGCGCAGCTGCCTGAGCGCGCGCCCGCGGGCGGCGTCGACGTGCACGCCGAGCACTGAAACGCTCCCCGAGTCGGCCCGTTCGAGCCCGTTCAGGTGGCGGAGGAGCGTCGACTTCCCCGACCCCGAAAGGCCGAGAAGAACCGTCCGCTCCCCCGGAGCGATGTCGAGGGTGACGTCGTCGAGCGCGACGGTCGTGCCGTAGCGCTTCGTGAGAGTATCGAGCTGGATGGCGGCGGAATGATGCATGAGGGTCAGACTCCAGGAGCTACGCGGCGGGGTGGGGCGGGGTTCGGCCGATGACGGCCGAACCCCCAGGGGGTGTTACGGCTGGCACTGCGCCGCGCCGGTCTGCTCACAGACCTTGCGGACGCTGTCGTAGTACGAGTCCTCGACCGGGACGAGCTCGTAGAAGAACGCCTTGAACGCGTCGGTGACCTCGATACCCTCGGCTTCGATGTCTGCGAGCGTCAGGTCCTTCATGACGTCCTGCAGCTCCGTCTGCGTGTCGGCGGGAAGCTTCGTCGACATCACGATCGGCGCGCCGGGCACGGTCACGCGGTTGATGACTTCGAGGTCGCCCTCGGCAAACAGGCCGTCGGCGATGCCCGTCGTCTCGACGACCGCGTCCTCGGCGAACCCGGCCTCGCACTCGACGCCCTGCGCGGTCTTCTGCGCGGAAGCGTCGTGCCCGCCCGCCATGACCGGCGTGATGTCTTTCTCAGGGTCGATGCCGGCCGCGAGCAGCTCGGCGCTCGGGTAGAGGTAGCCGGACGTCGAGCCGGGGTCGACGAAGCACACCTTGTGGCCCTTCAGGTCGGCGATCGACGCGATGTCTGAGCCCTTCGGCACGACGGTGAGCGACTCGTAGCCGGGCTCTTCGCCCTCCTTCGTGACCGTCACGCCGAGCGGCGCGAGCTCGGCGCCGCCGTTCGTTGCGGCAACGTAGGTGAAGCCAGAGAAGCTACCGATATCGATGCGGCCCGCAATCGAGGCCTCGACGAGCGCTGCGTAGTCGGTCGACTGGATGAGCTCAACTTTCTTCCCGGTTTTTGCGGCGATGTAGTCGACGAGCGGCTGGAACGTATTCTCGACGGACTGCTGGTCGGGGACCATACCCATGACGAGCGTGTCAGCGTCTTTCGCGAACCCCTCGGATGCGCTCGCGCCTTCGTCTGCGGGCCCTGCCGAACAGGCGGCGAGGGTGCCCATGAGCGTGATGCCTGCGACGAGCGCGAGCCCGCGGGTGAGTGTGTTCTTCTTCACGGTGTGCCTTTCAAAGCGAGTGAGTGTGAATCGGTGTGAGTCGGATGGAATCTGTGAGCCGGTGGCGCCGCGTCAGCGCGGCGATCCAGTCGGTAGTGACGCCCGCGAAGCTCGCGATCGTCACGTCGGCGAGGAGATCGAGTTCGGGCCGCGGCTCCCCCACGCGCACGACGGTGCAGCCGGCGGATCGCGCGGAGCGGATGCCGACCTCGGAATCCTCGAACGCGACGCAATTCGCCGGCGAGACGCCGAGCGCTCGGGCAGCACGCGCATACGGCTCGGGTTCGGGCTTCGTCTTCGGCACGTCATCGGCGGTGACGACGGTGTCGAAGCGGCCGAGGCCAGCGAGGCTGTCAACTGCCTCGACCCAGGTTCGCGTCGAGCTCGTCACGAGCCCGATCGGCGTCCCGGCGACGCGCAGCCGGTGCAGGGCCTCCTCGGCGCCGGCGAGCCAGCGCAGGTTTCCGGAGAAGGCAGCGATTGAACGCGCCTCAAGCAGGCGGGCAACCTCCTCGGGCGTGCCGGCGTGGCCGTGCGTCTCGACCAGTCGGCGACCGGCCTCGTCAACGGCGACCCCTTCGAACTCCGCGACAAGCTCGTCGGGGGCTTCCCCGGTGCTCGCGGCGAGGGCTGCCCGGATCGCCTCAAGCCAGCTCCGCTCGCTGTCAACGAGCGTGCCGTCAAGGTCGAACAATACGGCGCCGAGCGCGGTGCCTGAGTGCGGTGAGGTTGGCTGCTGAATCACCTGATCATTACCCCGTGACCAGGTATGCAGTTCGCAACGAAATAGTGAACGACACCTGAACACTGAGCGCTCAGTCGCCACAGGGCGGGACAGCTGTGAACGGCTGTCCACCGGCGCCGTTTTCCGGGCGTACGCTGACAGCATGACGGCCGATTCCACACGCTCGCACACGGCGATTATGCGCGACCTCCTCGCGCGCATCGTTGACGGCGAGTTCGCCCCCGGAACGACGCTGCCGTCGGAATCGAGGCTGAGCCAGCACTACGGCGCCGCACGCGGCACAGTGCGCAACGCGCTCGCTGCGCTCGAGGGCCGCGGCCTCGTCGCCCCCGTGCAGGGGTCGGGCTGGGTCGTCCGCTCCAGCAGACAGAACCAGTCGTTCGCCGAGCTGCGCTCGTTCGCGCAGTGGGCACGCAGCAAGGGGATGACTCCCGGAGGTCTCGTGCGGCTCGCGGAGTTCGGCGAGGCGTCTCAGAGCGAGGCGCGCCGCCTCCGCGTGGCTCCGAGCTCCCGGGTCATCCGGGTGACGCGCACGCGCTCGCTCGACGGCCGCACCGTCATGCTTGAGCGCACCTGCTACCCCGAGTGGATCGCCGACAAGATCGCAAGCATCCCCGACGACGAAGCATCCGTCGTCGAGACGCTGCGCACGCAGTTCGGTGTCGACACCGCCCACGCCGAGCACTCGATCGACGCGATCCCCGCGTCGAGCGCCGACGCCGAGCTACTCGGGATCCGCAGGTCGAGCCCGCTCCTCCGGGTCCGGCGCGTGAGCTTCACGCGCGGCGGCGCCCCCATCGAGTTCGGCGAAGACAGGTACCTGCCCGACACGGTGACATTTCAGGTGGCGACCTCAAGCGACAGCAACGCGCTGAACCGCGCCGAGTTTCTCCAGTAGCAGGCCGGGTTCGCCCGCCCATCGCGGCGCTACCGGTAGACTCCCGCCGAGAGGAAGGTGCCGCCCATCGAAGCCCCAGACGCGTTCTCGCTGTACGTAGATACCCACCTCGCCCGCGCGGCCAGCTCGTTCCAGTCCGAGCGGCTCGCCTGGTTCCGAACAGGCGCCCCGCATGAGGAACTCAACGGAATGCTCTACGCCACGTCGGCAGATTTGAACGCCGCGGGAACCGAGCTTGCTGGCGTTCCCGCGCTGTGGCATTCGTGGCCCGAGCGACCCGAATTCGATGTCGAGGCGCAGCTCCGTGCGCGCGGCTTTGAGTTCGTCGAGGAGGAGCCCATCATGACGCTCGCCTTCGGCAGCGGCTCAGGGGAACCCACCGCGGCGCGACCGGGGCCGGCCACCGTTCGCCGCGTCGAAACCGAGCGCGACCTCGCCGTCTGGGAGGAGGTCTGGAGAGGCGAGGCCCCAAACCCGGCGACGCTTCGCGCCCTCGCGTCGGCGGGGCTCGGCGCGAACCGCACCGTGCACCACCTGCTTGCAGAGGTCGACGGCGTCGCCGTCGGTTGCGGCGCGGCCGTCGTCGCCGGGAGAACTCTCGCCGTCGAGCACATCGTCACGGTGGCGTCGCACCGCAGGCGCGGGATCGGCAGCCAGCTCACGGCGGCGGCGCTCGCAGTCGGGCGCAGCCATGGTGCGCGTCACGCGATCCTCACCGCGTCACCCGACGGCGCCGGGATCTACGAGCGCCTCGGATTCGAGCGGCGCGAGCCCGTTCGCAGGTTTGTCGCTCCGACTGCGACCGGCTAGCCAGCCAGGGTCACTGCATCCTCGCGTCTCCGCGTCACTGCCTGAGCGTCTGGCCATGCTCGGCGAGCGCCGCCTCGAGGATTCGCACTGCCTTCGGGCCCACCCCGTGCAACGACAGCAACTCCGCTCGCGAAAGCTCGCGCACCTCGGCGAGCGTCGATACCCCTGCCAGCAGGAGCGCCGAGGTCGCAGGCCGGCCGATCCGTGGCAGGTCCCCAATCTGCTCGGGCACATCGCGTGTAGACATGCGTGCAGTCTACGCGGCGGCCTGCTCCCCCACCGCGGCCGCCTAGGACTTCACGAGGCGGGCGATCGCGTCGCTCGCCTCCTTGAGCTTCTCCTGCGCCTCCGGCCCGTCTTTGCGGGCGGCGTCCACGACGCAGTGCGACAGGTGATCGTCGAGCAGGCCGAGACCGACCGCCTGGAGCGCGCTCGTGAGCGCGCTGATCTGAGTGAGGATGTCGATGCAGTATTTCTCCTCGTCGACCATGCGCGAGATGCCCCGCGCCTGACCCTCGATGCGCTTCAGGCGCTGCAGATACTTCTCCTTGTCGGTGATGTATCCGTGCGTGCTCTCATGCGTGTCCTGCACTGCGTCCACGATTGCCCCCTCCTCAGCCGCGGCGACTCGCCGCTCCCTACAGGATACCCCCTCCGGGTATCCTGTAGGGATTGTTTCGCTCAGGGCTGCACGCCACCGCGCGACACCCGTTACGCCGCCTCGCTTCGGTACGTTTCGAGGAGCCGCAGCCATACCTCGCTGATCGTCGGGTATGCCGGCACCGCGTGCCACAGCCGGTCCATCGGAACCTCCCCCACAATCGCGATCGTCGCCGCGTGCACAAGGTCCGCGACGTCCTGCCCGACGAACGTCGCGCCAACGATCACGCCGCGCGCGTGGTCGATCACGAGCTTGGCCCGGCCAACGTAGCCGTCCGCGTGGAGCTTCGCCCCGGCAACCTGGCCCATGTCGTACTCGACCGTTCTGAACTCGAGGTCGGCCTCGCGCGCCTGCGCCTCGGTGAGCCCAACCGCGGCAACCTCCGGGTCCGAGAACACCACCCGCGGCACGGCAACGTGATCCGCCGACGCCGCATGGGCTTCCCACGCGCCATCGTGCACCTGTCCGCCAGCGAGCCGCGCGGCGATGGCCTGACCGGCCGCGCGCGCCTGATATTTGCCCTGGTGCGTGAGCAGCGCGCGGCCGTTCACGTCCCCGACGGCGTAGAGCCAGTCGGTGCCAGCAACGAGCATGGTGTCGTCGACCGTCAGCGTGTCGTCGAGGCCAACGGTCTCGAGGCCGAGGCCCGAGGTCGCCGGGCGGCGTCCGGTCGAGACGAGGAGCTCGGCGGCCCGCACGGTCGCGCCACCGGCGAGCTCAACCGAGACGTTGCCGTCGGCGCCTCGGTCAACGCGCACGGGGTCGTCACCAATCCGAACGTCAACGCCCTCGGCGGCGAGCGCGGAGGCAAGCATCGCGCCAACGAACGGCTCTTCACGCCCGAGCAGCGCGCCGCGCGAGAGCAGCGTCACGCTGGTTCCGAGCGCGGCGAATGCGAATGCCATCTCGGTGCCCGCCACGCCTCCGCCGAGGATGATGAGGCTCTGCGGCACCTCTTCGGTTGAGGTCGCCTCCCGCGTTCCCCATGCGCGTGCCTCCGCGAGGCCCGGGATATCCGGCAGCGTCGGCACCGATCCGGTCGCGAGCGCGACAGCCCTGGCCGATAAGGTGCGCTCCCCGACGCGCACGCGCCCGTCCCCGACGATTTCACCGAACCCCCGAATGAGGTCAATTCCATCCGCGGCAACCCACTCGACCTGGCCGGAGTCATCCCAATTGCTGGTGAAGGCGTCGCGCCGCGCGAGCACGGCGGCGGCGTCAAGGTCGCCCGTGACCGCCTCGCGCGCCCCCGGGAGCCGCCCCGCGGCCCGGATGGCGTGGCCGCTGCGCAACAGCGCCTTCGATGGCATGCAGGCCCAGTACGAACACTCACCACCGACGAGTTCAGCTTCGATGATCGCGACACGCAGGTTGGGGCCGACCGCGTAGTCGGCGACGTTCTCGCCGACCGGACCGGCGCCGATGACAATGAGGTCATAGTCGGTTGAGGTGGGTGCTGCGGTATCCATGCGGGTCCCCTTTCCCGTAGTCGCGAACCGGCTGCTCGCCGGAAGGTGTCCGCCATTCTTTCGCACGACACGCAAAAGGGCCTGTGTTTCCACAGGCCCTTCTCAGGCGATCCGGGAGTGACCGTTACGCCATGTTCGCCGCGTACTTCGCGGGGTCAGCATCGAACGCTGGGCCGCAGCCGGCGCAGCAGAAGAAGTAGCGCTCGCCCTCGAAGTCGCGGTAGAGCCCTGCTTCGACGGCTTTCGCCTTGTTCACCGGGCTGCCGACCATCACGGGGCAGGTCGTCATCTCTGCGTCGGCGGCGCTCCCGCCGAGCAGGTCGGTGCGCCCCTCGGCCGCAACCGCGGTCGCCTTCGCGCCGCCGCCGCAGCAGCTCGCTGTCGGGAGTGTCTGTTCGGTCATGAGGTGTCCTTTCGAGACGTCGTTCGGTTCAGGTAGTTCGTGCGGGTGTGCCGCTAGACGGCGGTGCTCTTGAAGCCGCGCAGGCGCAGGCTGTTGCCGACCACGAAGACGCTCGAAAGCGCCATCGCCGCACCGGCGAGCATCGGGTTCAGCATGCCGAGCGCCGCGACGGGGATCGCTGCGACGTTGTAGGCGAACGCCCAGAAGAGGTTCGTCTTAATTGTGCTGAGCGTCTTCCGTGAGAGACGGATCGCGTCGACCGCGCTGCGCAGGTCGCCTCGCACCAGGGTGATGTCGGAGGCCTCGATCGCGACGTCCGCGCCCGTGCCCATTGCGAGACCAAGGTCGGCCTGCGCGAGCGCGGGAGCGTCGTTCACGCCGTCGCCAATCATCGCGACGACCTTCCCCTCGCGCTGCAGCCGCTGCACAACGTCGACCTTGTCCTTGGGCAGCACCTCGGCGATGACCTCATCGATCCCGACCTCGGCGGCGATGTGCCGAGCGACGGCCTCGTTGTCGCCGGTGAGCAGCACGGGCGACAGGCCCAGCGCCTTCAGCTGGCGAATCGCTTCGACGCTCGTGTCCTTCACGGTGTCGGCGACGATCAGGATCCCTCGCGCCTGGCCATCCCAGCCCACGGCGACGACGGTCTTGCCTTCGCCCTCGGCGCGCGCCTTCGTGGCGGCGAGCTCGCCGCTCAGCTGGAGCGACCATTCAGCGAGGAGCGAGTCGCGCCCGACGAGCACGGCGTGCCCATCGACGACGCCCTGCACGCCCTTGCCCTCGATGTTCGCGAAGCCCTCAACGATGGGCAGCGTACCGACCTCCTGCGTCGCCCCCTTTGCGATCGCTTGCGCAATCGGGTGCTCCGAGGCATCCTCGAGCGCCCCCGCGAGCCGCAAGAGCTCCGCACGGTCGACCCCGGGCTCGGTCGCAACGTCGACGAGCGTCATCTTGCCGGTCGTGACGGTGCCCGTCTTATCGAGGACGACAGTGTCGACCTTGCGGGTGGACTCGAGTACCTCGGGACCCTTGATGAGCACGCCCATCTGGGCGCCACGGCCCGTGCCGACGAGCAGCGCGGTCGGAGTTGCGAGCCCGAGCGCGCAGGGGCAGGCGATGACGAGCACGGCGACGGCTGCGGTGAACGCGGCCGAGACCGGGAAGCCGGCGCCGAGCCAGCCACCGAGCGTGACGGCTGCGACGACGATCACGATCGGCACGAAGACGCCCGAGATCCTGTCAGCGAGCCGCTGCACCTCGGCCTTGCCCGTCTGCGCGTCTTCAACGAGCTGCGCCATCTGCGCGAGCTGCGTGTCCGACCCGATCCGCGTCGCGCGCACGACAAGTCGCCCGCCAACGTTGGTGGTCGCGCCGGTGACGGTGTCGTCCTCGGCGACCTCAACGGGGACGGCCTCGCCGGTGAGCATGGACGCATCGACGGCCGAGGTCCCCGAGACGACCGTGCCATCCGTCGCGATCTTCTCCCCGGGGCGCACGATGAACTCGTCGCCAACGCGCAGGTCTTCGACAGGGATCTGAGTCTCGACACCGCCGCGCAGCACCGCGACCTCCTTTGCGCCGAGTTCAAGCAGGGCGCGAAGGGCTGCTCCAGCCTGCTTCTTCGAGCGCTTCTCGAAGTAGCGGCCCGCGAGAATGAACATGGTGACGCCGGCGCCGACCTCGAGGTAAATGTTCGCCGCGCCGTCCGACGGGGCGAGCGTGAACTCGAACGGGTGTGTCATCCCTGGAACGCCTGCGGTGCCGAAGAACAGCGCGTACAGCGACCAGAGGAACGCGGCCGACGTGCCCATCGAGATGAGGGTGTCCATCGTCGCGGCGCCGTGCTTAAGATTCACCCAGGCTGCCTTGTGGAACGGCCAGGCCCCCCACACGATCACGGGAGCTGCGAGCGCGAGCGATGCCCACTGCCAGTAGGTGAACTGGAGCGCCGGGATCATCGCCATCGCGATCACCGGAACGGTGAGCACGATCGAACCGGTCAGGCGGTGGCGCAGCGACGTCAGCTCGGCGTCTTCCTCACCTCCCCCGTTACCCGTCGCCGTGTCGCCCTTGGCGCTCTTGGGCTGCGGCATCACCGCCGTGTAGCCGGTCTTTTCGACCTCCGCGATGAGCAGCTCCGGATCGTACCCTTCAGGAACGGTGACCTTCGCTTTCTCGGTCGCATAGTTGACGGTCGCGACGACGCCGTCGAGCTTGTTGAGTTTCTTCTCGATGCGGTTCGCACACGATGCGCACGTCATGCCGCCGATCTCGAGTTCGACACCGGAGTGTGCACTGGGGAGCGCGGATGTACTCATTTCGAATTCCTTCATTCTCACCTGCACCCGCTGAGCGTGTCAGCGGGTGGCATTGGCTAGTTCTCGTCCGCGGTCTGCTCGGGATCGTGCGCTTCGCCGCTTGCGACCCAGTCCGCAACGAAGCTCGCTGGGACGATCACGCTGGCGAGCCCGTACGCGGCACCGAAGGCCACGACCAGGCCGGCGCCGTAGAGCGCGAGGCGTGCTGCTGGCTTCATGAGGAGCGCACCGCCGAGTACCCAGCTTCTTCGACAGCGGCAAGCACCGCCGCGTCGTCAAGTGCGCCCGCTGCGGACACGGCAAGCTTGCCGGTCACTGCGCTCACCTCGATGCCGGTGACGCCGGCAATCTGTTCGACTTCCTCGCGGATCGACATCTCACAGTGGGAGCACGTCATTCCGGTGACCTGATACTCGGTTGTAGCCATAGCTTGTTCCTCCTTCACCAGGATACCCCATGTGGGTATCTCCACACCTAGAACCATATACCCCCCTAGGGTATCTTTGCAAGCGCGTTCTTTGAGATTTCTCCGCCCGAAAGTTACGGCCCGTCATCGCGGAGGCGAACGCCAACTTGCCGAGACTTGAAGGTTGTCAATACAACTGGCGATCCGCTTGTATGGACAACTTTCCCGCGGAAAACTCAGTCTCCGGGACGCTAGCCAGCGCACCCATCCGACTTCCAGGAGACTGACTTGAAGCACACTCACATCACCGCAGCGGCGGCCGCGCTCCTCCTCGGGGCGACCGGCATCGCGACGGCGGCGTCCCCAGCTCTCGCCGAGGACGCCGTTCAAGCGACGGCAAAGACCCCCAAGACGCTCGTCATCGGCGTCGACGGCGCCTCCTTCGACATCATGGCCGACAGCACCACCCCGACAGTGAGCGCCCTGCGCGCTGGCGGGCTCAGCGCTACGAGCAATCTCGCTGGCGCCCCCATGTCGCCGACGGTGTCGGGTCCCGGGTGGTCGACGATCGCGACGGGTGTCTGGGCACCCAAGCACGGCGTCGTTGACAACAACTTCACGAGCCCGAACTACGGCGCGTTCCCCGACTACCTCACGCGCATCGAGCAGCACCTCCCCGACAGGAACACCACGGTTGTCGGCACGTGGGGCCCCATCTCGACGACGATCTTCGGGGCGGCAGTCGACAGCCGCAGCAGGTTCGGCAACGACACGCTCACCACGCAGGCCGTAGTGTCGTCGCTCTCGGCGCCAGCCACCGACGACGTCTTCGTGCATCTCGACGAGGTCGACGGCGCGGGCCATAGCTCCGGTTCGAGCTCTGAGGCGTACCGTAAGGCGCTGCAGAAGGCGGACGGCCAGATCGGCGAGATGGTGAATGCGATCAAGCAGCGCCCGACGTACGGCTCCGAGGACTGGCTCGTCGTTGTCACGTCCGACCACGGCCACACCCCGACCGGCGGGCACGGTGGCTCAACGAAGCTCGAGCGCAAGACCTTTGTCGCCGCGAACGGTTCGCTGTTTGCCCCCGGCACCGTCCGCCACGACGTCAAGGTCACTGACATCGCCCCGACGGTGCTCTCGCACGTCGGTATCGCGAACGACCCGGCCTGGGACCTCGACGGCTCCGTCGTGAACGAACTCGTTCCCGACGACTTCGACACACTGCGCCCCCAGCTGCAGCCCGCTGTGCAGGAGAAGGGCCCGGCCGACCTCCTCGGCTGGACCGCTGCGACCCCCGAGGGGTGGAGCGTCGACAACTCGAAGATGCCCTCCGGCGGCGCCCCGGAGTTCAGCGGCTGGACGTTCATGACCGACGACTTCTTCTCGAACGTCGAACTCGGCCAGCTCCGCGAGAACAACGTCTACTCGCGCGACGTGTTCGCTGTCGCGGACTCAGATGAGTGGGCCGACGTAAGCCCCCGCGGTGGCAACATGTTCGATTCGACGCTGAAGAGCCCCGCCTACGAGCTCAACGGCGCGGCCGAGCTCGACATCTCGTTCGTGTCCGATTACGCGGTCGACGGCCCGCAGAAGGCCATCGTCAGGGTCGTGTTTGATGAGGCCTCGGGCATCGCCCCGCACACGCTCGTGACCTACCCCGGCGACGGCACCCGTCTCAACCCTGTCAACCAGGTGGAGCGCTTCACGCTGGAGCTGCCGCGGTCGGAGACCGGCGACCTTCCGAAGACCGCGAGCCTGCACTTCGAGTACGGCGGCAACAACTCCGCGTTCTGGGCTATCGACCAGGTGCGCGTCAGCCAGGGCGAGGCGCCCGCGGTGCCCGCGGAGCTGAGCCTCTCGGCCGCGACCGTCGAGGCGGGCAAGCCCGTCACAGCGTCGGGCACCGGATTCGCGCCAGAGGAGGTCGTCGCGTTCGAGCTGCGCTCCGAGCCACAGGATCTCGGCACTGCGACGGCTGACGCCGCCGGTGCGCTCTCGCAGGAGCTCACGATTCCTGCCGCGACCCCCGCCGGCGAGCACACTGTCGTCGCAATTCGCGCGGACGGCACCGAGCTCGGCCAGCCGGTCACGGTGACCGCGGCGCCGACCGAGGAGAAGCCGGAGCCAGAGACTCCCGGGACGAAGCCTGGCACCGGCACGGAAACCCCCGGCACCAAGCCCGGCACCAACGCTGGTACCGGCGCTGGCACCGACCCAGCAGGTGGCGCTCCCGGCAGCGGCGGCGAGGGAGACGGCCTCGCCGCGACCGGCGGCACGGTCGCAGGACTCGCGCTGGGCGCGGCCGCAATCGCCGGCGCGGGCGCGTACCTCGTCATCCGCAGCCGCAGGCGTCTCGCCGCGTAGGGCACGGACTACCGCACTCGCGGGCCGGTCCTCGATCCTTCAGGATCGTGGGCCGGCCCGCCTGTGTCGTGCGGACCAGGCCAAGACTGCGGGGTCGCGCGGCCCGCGCCTCGGCCCACTCGCGGCGACACCCACCCAGCACTCAGTCGCGCCGAGCGCCGGAGCAGTAGCATGGTTGCGAACGCCGGTTCGACCCAATGGCGGGTCCGACAGAGGAGAGATAGTTGGAAATTCGTACCCTTGAGCCTAAAAGAGTGCGCGAAGCAGCGAAGGTCCTCGCAGAGGCGTTCACGGACGAGCCACTCGTCACCCAGCTCCTCCCCCTCGGCACCCTCCACCGCCAGCGCAAGATCGCCGACTATTTTGTCTGGAACATGCGCCGCACCGGGCTCCGCACGGTCGACGTCGCACTCGAAGACGACCGTATTGTTGGCGTCGCCCTGTGGCGTGCCCCCGGACACGTCTCACGCTGGCTCCCCGTGCTCCCCGCCAAGACCGGTGTGCTCCTGCGCGGTGTCGGGCGCCGCGGCCTGCGGGTGCTCGGGGCACACGACGCGGCCTGCGCAGACAAGCACCCGAGCGAACCGTACTGGCACCTCATCGGCGTCGGCACAGCCCAGGCACACGCTCGCGGCGCCCGGCCCGCGACGGTGCCCGATATCGAGGCCGCTCTCGTCTCGCACAGGCTCCGCGAGATCGACGACGCAGGATCCCTCGCGTCCTTCGAAGCACGCACCCCGCAGCATGTGAGCCAGTACGAGGCGCTCGGCTTCTCGCACCAGTGCGAGCTCGCGAGCCCGGCGGTCAGCACGGTCGTGATGTGGCGGTCGCCCCGCGCGAGCCGATCCAGAATCGCCGCGTAGGCGCAGCGGCGGCCTCCCCCGTACCCACCACACTCCGCCGGAATCGCCGCGCGCAGGTCAGCATCGGCGTGCCCGCCCGGCCCCACCATTTCCGACCCGCAGGAAGGCGCTCATGACGCTCCCCACCCCGACAGGCTTCGCGCTTATCGACGCACACCTCATCACGAACACCCCGCACCACGCTGGCGCGACCGCGCTGCTCGTCGAGCACGGCAGGATCACCGCGGTCGGTGACGACACCGAGATTGAGGCGCTCGCCCTCGCCGCCGGCTATCCCGTCCGCAACGCGGGCGGCGCGACGGTGACCCCCGGCCTCTTCGACTCGCACACCCATCCGCACTGGGCCGCCGACGTGACCCGCGGCGTCGACCTCGGCGGGCTCGGGACCGTGGCAGACCTGCAGGCGGCGGTCGCAGCATATGCTGCCACGCTGCCGGACGACGCCTGGGTCCTTGGCTGGAACCTCGAGTTCGAGCCGTTTGAGGCGACTGGGGTGCGTGGCGACCTGTTCGACGACGCCGTCGCCGGACGGCCGTTCGCCGCAATGTTCTATGACCTCCACTCAGGGCTCGCGAACGCCGCAGCCCTCACCGCGGCCGGCGTGACAGCGGCCCCCGTGTTCGAGGACATGTCCGAGGTCGTCGTCGACGCGTCGGGTGCGCTCACCGGCGAACTGCGCGAGCCGAGCGCCTACCAGCTCGTCTTCAACGCCGTCCCGGCACGGTCTCACGAGGCCGAACGTGATGCGCTCCGCGACATGTTCCGCACGCTCGCCGCTGCGGGGCTCACGGGCGGCGCGATCATGGACGGTAAGCCCCGCACGGTCGACCTCATCGAGGAGCTCGAACAGCGCGGTGAGCTCGACCATCGCCTCGTCGTGCACCACTGGCACGCCGTCACCGACGACGACGCCGCTGTGGCGCGCGTGATCGCGGCGAAGGATCGGCGTGGCCGCCTCTGGGAGTCCGACGGCATCAAGCTCTTCAGCGACGGCGTCATCGACACCGGCACCGCCTGGCTGCACCAGCCAGACACCTGCGGCGACGGCGTGCACGCCTTCTGGCCCGACTGGAACCGCTACCGCGAGGTTGTACGGGCGTACCATGACGCCGGCATGATCATCGCGACGCACGCGGTCGGTGACTTCGCCGTGAACCGTGTACTCGACGCGTATGCCGAGCTCCCGGCGCACGCAGCTGCACGGGTTCACTCGATCGAGCATCTCGAGGTACTCGCTGACGAGGATCTCGAGAAGCTCACCGGCTCCGGTGTCACCGCGTCGATGCAACCCCTGCACATGCAGTGGCGCGAGGGCGATGACAGCGACAACTGGGCGGTTCGGCTCGGCGAGCGCGCGGCGACAGGGTATCGGGTGCGCGACGTCCTCAACACCGGCACCCGGGTCACGCTCGGGTCGGACTGGCCGGTCGCACACTACGACCCCCGCATCGGAATGGCGTGGGCGCGCGGCCGCAGCACCCCTGGCGTCGCAGGCGCGCCCGTCTTCGAGCCCGACCAGCGGCTCACTGGCGAGGAGGCGCTGCTCGCCTACACGCTCTGGCCAGCCCTCGCTCGTGGGCATGAGGACCGCGGGATCATCGCCCCCGGCGCGCTCGCAGACCTCACGCTCTGGTCGGGTGACCCCGTCGCGGCGAGCGCCGATGAGCTTGCGACGCTCCCGATCGCCGCGACCGTCGTCGATGGTCGGTTCGTCTACGACGCCTTCTAGCGCGGGGAGCCCAGACCCCAGCTTCAACGCCCAGCTTCAGCGCCCAACTTTCTCTACGGATTGACGTACTTCCCCCGGCCGAACTACGTCAATCCGTAGAGAAAGTTCCGTGCGCCGGCCGGACCCGGCCAGCCCAGCCGGCCCCCGCCCGCTAGCCCGCCTGCAGGTACGTCAGGATCGCCCGCACCCGTCGGTTCTCGTCGCTCGGCTGAAGCCCCAGGCGCGTGAAGATGTTGCCGATGTGCTTCCGCACGGCCGCATCGCTGACGTAGAGCTGCGCCGCGATCCCGGCGTTCGACTCGCCCTTCGCCATGAGCTCGAGCACCTCACGCTCGCGCGGCGTCAGGTCCGCGAGCGGCCCCGGCTGGTCCTGCCGAAGCAGGTGCCGCGTCACCTCCGGGTCGATGATGGTGCCGCCGGCGGCGACGGTGACGAGCGCCTGGTCGAAGTCGGCGACCCTGTTGACGCGTTCCTTGAGCAGGTACCCGACCCCGCCTGACGGAAGCGTCAGGAGGTCCCGCGCGTACCTGTCGGCGACGTACTGCGACAGCGCGAGCACCGGCTGCTCGGGGGCGAGCTCGCGGATCTCGAGCGCCGCCCGCAGGCCGTCGTCAGTGCGTGTCGGCGGCATTCGCACGTCGGTGACGACCAGGTCTGGCGCGGTCTCGAGCGCCCGGTAGACGGCCACGAGCTCGGTGGCATCGCCTGCCGTCGCCACGACCTCGTGGCCAAGGCGCTCGAGCAGTGCCTGTAGCGCTTCCCGGAGCAGGGCGGCATCGTCAGCGAGCAGGATGCGCATCGGCTACCACACTCCGTTCCGGGCCCGAAGCGATGAAGGCACGCCTGTCGCTCTCCGACGGCTGGGGCGCCGCGTCCGCCAGCGGGAAGGACAGCGTCAGTCGCGTCGGACCCCCAACCGGGCTGTCGATCGCGAGCTCGCCGTCGAGCGCATCCGCACGCTCGCGCAGGCCGCGAAGCCCGGTTCCACGATCGACGTCGACACCGCCGTGGCCGGTGTCGCTCGCGATCACGTAGGCGCGCTCGTCGTCCGCGGCGAGCGCGACCCGCACCACCGAGGCGGAGGTGTGCTTTGCAGCGTTCGTGAGCGCCTCCGCGACGAAGAAGTAGGCCGCGGCTTCACGCGCCGGGCTCAGCCGGGGGAACCCGCGATCCTCAATTCGGAGCGGCATCGCACTCCGTGACGCGAGCTCGGTGAGCGCCGCGGCCACCCCGTGGTCCGAGAGCACTGCCGGGTGGATGCCGCGCACCGTGCTCCGCAACGAGTCGAGTGCGCGTTCGGTCTGCTGTTGGGCGGCTTCGAGCGCCGCCATGCGCGCCGCGTCGTCGCCGTGCTGCAGCTCGAGTTCGAGGATGCCGAGCCGCGCGGCGATCGCGACAAGCTCCTGCTGCACCCCGTCGTGCAGGTCGCGTTCGATGCGACGCCGCTCGGCTTCGTTCGCGGCAACGAGCGTCGCTCGCGACCGGGTCAGGCGGGCAACCCGCTCGTCGATCTCTGCGATCCGCGGCGCGAGCAGCCACCGCAGGCAGCCGCCGTGCAGGGCGGCGAGCAGACCGTTCACGTAGCCGAACAGCAGCAGCGCGAACGCGATGACCGGGATCGGCCACCACCAGGTCTCCGGCCCGAGATCAATCACGATGTCGCCGAAGAGGTTCGCCGAGAGCGCGCCGTTCAGCGCCATGCTCGACAGCGCCACTCCGACCGCGACAACGAGCCCCTCGGCCCCGACGACGGCCAGCGAGACCGCGCCGAACACGATGCCGAGCAGCAGAGAGAGCATCTCGCGCCAGGTCGCGGGCTCGGTGAGGCGCACGCCGAGCCAGTTCTGGCGCTCCCCGCGCGGCACCGGCACGTGGCCGCTCGGCGGGCGCGGCAGCCCGAGCAGCACGAGCCGCTGCCGGTCGAGCCGCGATAGCGCGATCCCCCAGAACGGCAGCAGCAGGATCGTCGGGACCAGGACGGAGATCAGGATCGGCGCGAGCAGCGCACTCGTCACGACGAACGCGAGCGCACGCCACGGCCAGCCGGAGGCCAGAAACTGCCACGGCGGCAGCATGAGCGCCTGCCACACCGTCTGAGCCTTCATGCTCCTAGGCTACGTCCCCTTCGACGCACGCGCGGGGTTCGCGCGCGCTTGCCGTCGAAAGGTATCGCCAGGTCTACCTGTGCGTGGCGTACTCGCCGATCTCCTCGCGTTCGAGCGCGCCCGACTTCCGGCGAATGTTTCGCAGGTGCGTTTCGACGGTTCGCACCGACAGGCTGAGTGCGGCGGCGATGCCCGGGTTGTTCATCCCCTCGGCGACGAGGTCGATGATCTCGCGCTCGCGCTGGGTGAAGCCGAGGCTCGACTCGACCTGCGTGAGCGCGATCTCGGTCGCCGGGTCCTCCGAGGTCATCAGCGCGGCGACCTCCTCGCGCACCTCGGCTGACCGATCCTCCTCGCCCGCCTCGCGGTAGAGCCGCGCTGCCGCGAGGAAGTACTTGAGCGCCGAGTCGTTCGCGTGCTCGCGGCGCAGCCACCGCGCCGCCTCGACGAGCCCGGCCGCGTCGCGCGTGTGGTGCGCGATGCGCGCGTCGAGGTACGCCAGGAAGACGGTGCCGCCGAGGTACTCGAGTCGAGCACGCTCCGCGATGGCCTCGTCGACGTTGAAGTCGAGCAGCATCGCGAGCATCGTTGAGCCCGCGGCGGAGAACTCGTAGCCGCGCTCGCGCAGCGCGCCTGCGAGCGCCCGGTAGCTCGCGCTCGTCTCCTCGGGGGTGCCGTCGATCTCGGTGACGAGCGCCGCGGGGAACCCGATCGCGCCCATCGGGACTGCCTCGCTCCGGCCGGCGTACGAGGCGCCGCGCTCGATGAGCGTGCCGACCGAGCTGATGCGTCCGCTCCTGCGTGCGGCGATCGCGAGCGCGTTCATGAGCGCGCGGTCGGGTCCGAAGAGGAGGTTCGCGGCCTGGAACTGGCCGCTCGCGGCGATGCTGCCCGCTGCGGTCGCGTCGGCGTAGCGGCTCATGGTGAGCAGCGCCATGACCGCGACGTACGCCTGCGCGACGATGGCCGAACGGTCGAAGCGTTCGCGGGCGACGGTCAGCTGCGACGAGGCCCATTCGAGGGCCTCCTGCGGCCGCCCGGCGGTCACGAGGGCGAGTCCGCGCAGCGGGGCGGCGAACCGAGGCACCCAGCCGGTGTTGGGGAGCTTCGCGAACTGCTCGAGCGCGGTCGCCGGGCGCCCGCCGAGGGCGTGCATGGCGATCAGGATCAGCCCGCCAACGTCGCCCTCAACGCCCGGCAGCCCCGCGATCTCCTCGATGCGTTCGAGCATGGGCGCGGTGATCTCGGTCTGCTCCGCGTGGAAGCCGATCGTCAGTGCCTCGATGGCCGCCGGGTAGCCGAGGTCGCCGGTTCCGGCGAGGGTCGCCTCGACGGCCTCGCGCGGCTGCTGCTGCGTGACGAGCCAGCGCGCGTGGAGGTACCTGAAGTAGAGCGCCTCGAGTGGCGCGGCGGCATCGAGCTCGGTCTCTGCGACGATCGCCTCGATCTGGCCGGCCGGCGCGTCGCCCGTGAGGCGAAGCTCGAGGGCGGCGATGCCGTTGCCCGGGCTGGGGCTCTCCGACCAGTTGCTCCAGGTGCGGCCGAGGTCCGCGTCGAACGCGTCGCGGAACGCCCGTGCGAGCAGCGGGATGTCGGGCTGCGGGATGACGTCGGCGAACTGCCGCGGGACCTGCGGCTGCTCGGCGATCCCGATCCCGAACTCCGGTCCGAGCACCTCCTCGATCTGCTGTCGCAGGCGGATGCCACGCACCGAGGGCGCGCGGTGCCGGAAGTAGTCGCTGATGCCGGGCGGGTTCACGGTGATCCG
Organism: Leucobacter aridicollis; assembly: GCF_013409595.1. Classification (NCBI taxonomy): domain Bacteria; kingdom Bacillati; phylum Actinomycetota; class Actinomycetes; order Micrococcales; family Microbacteriaceae; genus Leucobacter; species Leucobacter aridicollis. Next base: position 2,572,103 of record NZ_JACCBD010000001.1, read on the forward strand.
CGGGCCGGAGCCGGCGCTGAAGAGACGGACAAGCCCGCGCCCCTCGAGGCGTTCGAGTTCTTCCTGCCCCACGAGCGTTGTCGCCTGGTCGACCGCGAGCGGGCCCGTCGCGACGAGCATCTCGAGCGCCTCGCGGATCTCCTCCGGGTACCGGTAGAGCAGCGACTCGAATGCGCCCTCAAGTTCCTCAGACCACAGGTCGGCGCCGTCGTGCCACACGCTGCCCTGCTTGCGAATCTTCGCACGCCGCTTCGCGCTGTCGGCGAAGGCGATGGCGTAGCCGGGCAGCCCGCCCGACTTCATGTGGACCCTGCCGCTCAGCGAGGGCGCGACCTGGTCGCCGAGCCGCTCCTCGAGCAGATCGTGGATCGCGTCGAGCCGCAGCTCGTCGAGCGTGAGCTTCACGACTGGCTGCGCCATCCTGATGAGCAGGCGCTCGTCAGGATCAATGTCGCCGCGCGACTCTGCCGTCGCCACGATGGGCACGCCGGTTGCCTTGTGGATCTGCTCGAGCAGCACCCATGACGCCTCGTCGAGCAGGTCGATGTCGTCGACGAGCACCACCGCCGGCCCCTCCGAGAGCAGCTCGGTGACGGCGCGCGGGAGTTCGGCGGAGAGGTCGGCGTCCGGGCGGCGGTTCGCCGGCAGGTTGGGCAGCGCGACCTTGAAAGCTTCGAGCGGTCTCGCATGCTCGATGCCGCGCAGTTGCACGAGCGCGAGCCCGATCCCGCGCAGGGCCTCGCCGACGCGCCTGAGCAGTTCGGTCCTCCCCGACCAGTGCTGCCCGATCACGGACACCGAGGTGCCGTCGATCACGTAGCGCACGATCCGCTGGACTTCCGTGTTGCGAGCGTACACAGGCTCCCCCTCCTGCTGCCAGGGAGGCAGCCCCCGCTGCAGTAGCGACATGGGCCGCCCGTCCCGTTCATTCAGTACAGGCAGGATACCGCGCATCAGTTCTCCTTCGCAGGGGTGGGGCGCCGGGGGTGGCGCAGGAGCGAGGCCGCTCCCGCAGTGACGAGGCCGGCCGCGCCGAGCAGGAGGGCGGCGCTCGGCCCGCCGCCCGTGCCTGGCAGGCCGCCGCCGGTCGACGGGCTGCGCTCGATACCGGTGAACGCGAGGTCGACGACCGAGACCGCGCTGCCTGCGGCGCGGGCTTCCGGGTAACGCACCTGCACGCAGAGGTCGATCGTGTCGCCGGAGCCGATCGTGCCCTGTGAGAGCGGCATTGCCGCGGCCAGCGTGACTTCGTCGGCCCCGGCCATCGCGGCGGCGGAGCACTCAGTCGTGCGCTCCGACGAGAGCACGAGCGCGCTCGCACCGGCGCCGTCACCGGACTCGCCGGTCAGGATCGGGGTGAGCGCGAGTTCGAGATCCTCAGCCGCGTCGTTGCGCACCGTGGCGAGCGCGCGGGCCTGCTCGCCGGGGTGGAGCGTCACGTTGAACAGCTGCCGCGCGGGGGTCACCGTGAGTCCTCCCGCCCGGGGTGCGGCGAGCGCGGGGGTGCCGATCGCGAGGCCGCACGCGGCCACCGCGGCGCCCCCGGCAAGGAGCGCCGCGAGCATCCGCTGGCGTGTCATCGCGCGTGCCCTGCCGGGGTGAGGTCCGCGCTGTGTCGCGGCGCTGACGCGGTACCGCGCACCGCAGCCTCCGCGTTCGGGGCTGGGGCTGGGACCGGGGCCGCTACCGCGACCGCGGCGGCGGGATCCGCCTGGCGTGCCCGGCGCCGGCTCGGCGCGAACAGCGCGATAAGGAAGACCGCGCCGACAATGAGCCGGACCGCCCAGAGTTCCGAGACCCGGAAGAGGGTAGCCCAGGTTCCCTGCAGCGCGAACCGCGGCGTGCCGAGCACCTGTTCCTGCGTCACCGGCAGCGGGTCGCTGATGTCGTTACCGTCACCCTTCAGGATCGCCCCGTCCTCGGTGACAGTCTCCACCCGGTGCACGTACTGGTCCGACGTGTCGCCCGCAGCGAACGAGACGACGACCGGGGTCCCTGGGGTGGCAAGCTCGTCGCCGGCGGGGGCCTGCACGACGAGAACGTCACCCACCTCGTAGGTGGGGCGCATCGAGACTCCGGTGACGGTCATGTAGTAGTCGCCGCTGGCGGCCGCCCAGAGAAACGGGACCGCAAGTGCCACAAGCGCGATGCTCGAGAGCGTTCGCAGGGTCAGAATGATGCTTCGCATGTCGTCCTCCGGGAGAGTGGTGAGCGTGTGTGTCGTGGTCAGTGCGTTTCGTCTGGTGCGGGTCGTCGTGAGCGCGCAGGTGGGGGTACGCCGCGGCGCCGAGCAGAATCGGGGGGGGCTGCTCGGCGCCGCGCTGCATTATCTCGGCACGCGCTAGGTGCGTGCCAGGTACGTACTAGTTGCTCTTGGCGATGCTGTTGAAGAGGTAGTCCGCCGTCACCTTCGAGTCGTCGAGGCCAGCCGAGTGGAAGGCCGCCGCGTCGTCGACGAACACGTCGACGCGCACCTTGGCGCTCTCACCGGGTGCGAGCTCGAACGAGTCTGCGCCATCGAGTCGCATGTCCGCGAGCTTGCCGCTGCTGACGAGCGGGCCGCCTTCGACGGCAACGCGGGTGTCGAGCGCCCCGGCGAGCTGGGCGCCGTTCACGCCGCCCGGCTGCACCTGCGAGGCGAGGGTCACCGTGAGGGTTGCGTTGGTCGAGGTGTTCGTTGCCGTGTAGTACCCGGTGACCGCTTCGCCGTCCATCTCGCCCGTGAAGGTGTTCGACATCGGGGCGCCAGTGACCGTGAGCTCGCCGTCGGCGGTGGTGTCCGAAATCTTGGTGTCGAACACGTTGTCGAAGATGGTGCTGTTCGCGGTGACGAGCGCGCCACCGACGGTGACGCCGGCAATCAGCAGGAGCGAACCGCCAGCGATCGCGAGCTTCTTCTTGGTGGATGTCTGCGTAGCCATGGGGATACCTTTCTCAGGGGGTGGTGTGAGCGAGTGCCCTGCGAGTCACTGTGTCGATTCGCGTTGGCCTCGAATACGAGTCAACCGGCTGCGCGACCCTCCCCCACGGGTTCCGGAGCGATCTGCGGGGTCCCGTACCGAGATCTACGCGTGATCCGATTCCGTCTACGTCTGACACCCCTGGGTGCATACTTGTGCACATGAGTCTCACCGTCACGACCACCCTCGAACCGTTTGGGCCAGCGACCGCGATCACGCTCACCGAGGAGCAGCTCGCGCAGCTCGGCGGCGGCAAGCGCGCCCCGGTCGTCGTCGAGATCGCCGGCCGTAACGCGCGCCTGCGCGTCGCCAGCATGGGCGGCGCGTACGTCATCGGGATCTCGAAGGCGAACCGTGCTGCCCTCGGCGTGGAGATCGGCGACACCGTGACCGCGACAATCACCGCCGACACTGCTGAGCGCACGGTGGACGTGCCAACCGAGTTGGCGTCAGCGCTCGCCAAGCGTGCCGGCGCCCGTTCGGCGTTCGACGCGCTCCCCTACACGCAGCGGAAGGAGCACGCGGCGGCGGTGACGGGCGCGAAGCGGGAGGAGACGCGGGCGCGCAGGATCGCGGCGATCCTTGACTCGCTTGCCCCCGGCTCCGGGAGTTAGTCCTCGTCGAGTGCCTTGCCGCGGAACTCTACGAGCGCCCAGGCAGCGGCCGCGGCGACGAGGAAGAAGACGGCGAACACCGTGAACGTGAGCCCGGCTCCGCCCGCAGCGAGCATCACGGGGACGAGGAGCGGAGCGGCGATCGACGCGATGCGCCCGAATCCCGCGGCCCACCCCGCGCCAGTGCCGCGGAGGGACGTCGGGTAGATCTCTGGGGTGACCGCGTACAGCGCACCCCAGGCGCCGAGGTTGAAGAACGACAGCGCCATGCCAGCGGCGATGATCGCCCCCTCCGTTTCCGCGGTGCCGAAGGCGATTGCTGACGCTGCGGAACCGACGAGGAACACCGACAGCGTGAGCCGGCGTCCCCACTTCTCGATGAGCCAGGCCGCCACAGCGTAGCCCGGGAGCTGCGCGAGCGTGATGAGCAGCGTGAATCCGAACGAGCGCACGAGGCCGAAGCCCGCGTCGACGAGGATCGACGGAATCCAGATGAACGCACCGTAGTACGCGAAGTTCACGCAGAACCACACGGCCCAAATCGCGGCGGTGCGGGTGCGGTACTCAGGCGCCCAGATCGCCGCGAGCCGGTTGCGGACTGGCTGGACCGGTCGATCACCGCCGCCTGCCTGCGCGCCGGAGTGCGCGCCGGCCGCCTCGGTCACCGCCGCTGCGGCAGCCGACTCTGGCGGCGTTGCCGGCTGCGCCGCCGGCTGGGTTGCCGTCTGCGCGTCGGCTCCGAGCGCTGGCGAGGCCTCGAAGTCGGCGACGATCTTCTCCGCCTCGGCGATGCGTCCGCGCGAGGCCAGCCAGCGCGGGGACTCGGGAAGGCCGAGCCTGACGACGAGCGCGTAGACCGCCGGCACCGCTCCGATGACAAAGGCCCATCGCCAGCCGTTCTCCGAGGCGGGGACGACGAAGTACCCAATGATCGCCGACGCCGTCCAGCCCACTGCCCAAAACGCCTCGAGGATCACGATGATCCGGCCGCGAATGCGTGCGGGGGCGAACTCGGACACGTAAGTGGATGCCACGGGAAGCTCGGCGCCGAGCCCGAGCCCGACGAGGAAGCGGAAGATGAGCAGCAGCGCGAGCCCCCCAACGAGCGCGCTTGCGCCCGTCGCGAGGCCGTAAATGAGGAGGGTGAGGGCGAAGACCTGCCTGCGGCCGATTCGGTCGGCCAGGAGCCCGCCAAGGCTCGCGCCGATGGCCATGCCGAGGAATCCGACGGAGGCGATGAGCCCGCCCTCGCCCTTAGTCAGCCCCCAGTGCTGGGTGAGGGCGGCGATGATGAAGGAGATGAGGCCGACGTCCATCGCGTCGAGCGCCCAACCGAGCCCCGACCCCGAGAGCACGCGAAGGTGCTTGCGGGTAAACGGCAGCGCGTCGAGGCGCCCTGAAACGGTTCGATTGGTCTCACTCACAGGGACATCCTATGAGTCAGCTGGACTACGCGGCGAACTTCTGTGCAAGGAGGCGCGGCAGGAGCTGGTACAGCACCACGAGCGCGAGGCCGCCAACGAGCAGCGCGAGCCACCAGACCGGGGCGACGAAGATCGATGCCAGCCCGAGCAGCGACGCGGCGAGCGTGAACGCCGCGTTGATGCTCGAGGCCGCGAGGTGTGACATGCCGAGCTGCTGAAGCCGCTGGTAGGCGTGCTCCTTGTGCGGCTCATCCCACTGGTGGCCGGCACGCACGCGCTTCACGAGCGTCGTGCCGACGTCACCGAAGTAGATGATCGTGGGGCCAATGGCGGCGAGCACCGGCACGCCCGCGACAAACGCCGCGAAGCTGGTGACCGCGACGGCGCCGCCGAGGAGGTAGCTGCCGACATCGCCGAGAAACGCTCCGGGCTTCGTGAGATTCCAGGGCAGGAAGCCTGCGAACCCTGCGGCGAGCACGAGGCCTGCGATGGTGAGCCAGCCCCCGCCCATCCAGAAGTAGCCGGCCGCGGCAAACGCGAGGCCAGCGATGACGCCGTGCAATCCGCTGATGCCGTTGAGCCCGTCCATGAAGTTTGCGACGTTGATGTAGCTCGAGATGAACAGCACGCCATACACCGCGAGCGGCACGAGCACCCACGCCGGAATGAGGCTCACCCACGGCACGCTGTCGGGCATCCCCGGCGAAGCAATCCAGCCGAAGTATGGGCCAGTCCCGAACGAGCCACGCACAATCCAGATCAGCGCGACCGAGGTCGACGCCGCGATGACGAGCAGCAGCGCGCTCCGCACGGGCACGCTCACGCCCCTGAGGTCTTCGCCGAGGCCCAGGAGCCCCGAAGCGAGCGTACCCAGCAGAATGACGAGCAGCATCTTCCACGAGAAGCTCCCGCCGTACGACGCAAAGTCGTCGACGACGGCCACGGCCTCCGCAACAACAACCGCGATCAGCACCGCGAGACCGAGCCCGCGAAGCACAGGCTTCTCGTGCGAGGAGCGTTCGTTCGGGACATCCATCACGCCAAGCTTCACGAGCAGCGGTTTCACCACGAACGGCAGTGCGAGCGAGAGCACGAGCGCGAGCACGCCAACAGTCGCGGTCACTGGACGCGCCCCTCTGCCTCGTTGGTGAGGTCGAGCCTGGCGACCCAACCGTCGTGGTCGAGAATGTCCGGGCTGATCACGCCGATGTGGGCGTGCGAGATCTTCGGATGGAAGGGGCGCTCGTTGCCCTCGCCGTCACCGGTGAGCACCTCGTGCAGCTTCTCGCCGTGGCGGAGCCCGGTGAACACGATGTCGATGTCCTTGCCCGACTGCGCAATCATGCGCTTCGCGACGTCGAGGATGCGGACGGGCTCCCCCATGTCGAGGATGAGCACCTCACCCGGGCGGCCGATGCCGCCAGCCTGAATCACGAGCTGCGAAGCCTCGGGGATGGTCATAAAGAAGCGCGTTGCCTCGGGATGGGTGACCGTGATGGGCCCGCCCTTCTCGATGAGGTTACGGAATGTGGGGAGCATGGACCCACGGCTCCCGATGACGTTGCCGAACCGCACGGACAGGTACCGGCCGCCGGTCTGCTCGGCCATCCACCCCGTGAGCTTCTCGGCGACACGCTTCGAGTGGCCAAGCACGCTCGTCGGGTTCGCGGCCTTGTCCGTGGAGATGTTCACGAAGGTGCCGACGTTCACCGAGCGCGCCGCGTTGAGCACGTTGAGGGTGCCCACGACGTTCGTCTTCCACGCCTCGTCAGGGTACTGCTCGAGCATCGGGAGATGCTTCAGCGCCGCCGCATGGAACACGACCTCGGGCTGGCGCTCCTGGAAGATCTCCCGGACCGCCTCGGCATCACGGATATCGGCGAGCACCACGTCGTTCGTGTCGAGCAGGCCGTGTCCCGCGATCGAGATCTGGACCTCCTGCAGGGCCGTCTCGTCGCGGTCAAGCATGATGAGCTCTCTCGGCGCGAAGTTCACGAGCTGCCGGCAGAGCTCCGAGCCGATCGATCCGCCCGCGCCCGTGACGAGCACGCGCTTGCCCTGCAGGTAGTCGGCGATCGACTCGGTGCTCAGTCGCACCGGGTGCCTGCCGATGATGTCCTCAATCGAGAGTTCGCGCACGTTCGAGATCGACGCCGAATTGTCGAGCAGCTGGTTGAGCGGCGGCAGCACCATCACGTTGACACCGAGCTTGTCGGCGTCCTCGTCGAGCCTGCGCAGCATCCCGGCGTCCGCGTCCCCGATGCAGACGAGGATCGCCGTCGCACCGGTGGAGCGAACCGCCGGCGCGAGATCCTGAATGCCGCCAAGCACCTTGACGCCGCGGACCTCTTGGTTTCGCTTGTCGGGGTCGTCGTCGAGAAAGCCAACCGGGAGGTACTCTGACTTCGCATCGGTGAGGAGGCGCTTAGCGGTCTGCACCCCCAGATAGCCGGAGCCGTACAGCAGCACGCGCTCGGCCTGCTCGGGCTTGAGGTTGCGCTCCTTGAGGATCCGGATGATGTAGCGCGCGACGCCCATGACCGAGAACGTGATCGGGGCTGCGATGACGAGCGTGCTTCGCGGAATGCCGTTGCCGTAGCCCACGAGGAACGCGAACACCCACGTGACGGCGGTCACGGCCGTGACGTTGAACACGACCGCTCGGACCTCGTCGAAGCTCCCGACCTGGTAGCGGCTGCGATACACCCAGAAGACCCAGCCGAACAGCAGCTGCAGCGCCGCGGCGACGCCGATGACCGCGAGCGTCCAGCCCCAGTGGATACGAGTGAACGCGAAGTCGAAGCGGAGCACGAGCGCGATGATGATGCCGAGCGCCCAGGCCATCACGTCAAGTAGGTACAGGCCGCCGTAGGTCTCAACGAAGTGTGCAAACCGACCGCTCGCAGGCTTCCGCACGCGCCCTCCTCGTCTGTGTGGGCACTCGCCCCCAAACGCCCGGCGTGACCCGAACGTTATGAATGAATAGGTTCAAGGATAGCGCGGCGGCGGCTGTGCCCGGGACGCACGCCCCGTGAGACGCAAAGAACCCCGGAGGTTTCCCTCCGGGGTTCTTCTACAGTTCAGAGACTGTCGGCTGTGACTTAGGCAATAACCTTGGTCACGGTGCCGGCGCCAACGGTGCGGCCACCCTCACGGATAGCGAAGCCGAGGCCCTCTTCCATAGCGATCGGCTGGATGAGCTCGACCGTCATGTCGGTGGTGTCGCCGGGCATAACCATCGGCTTGTCCTCGGGCAGCGTGATAACACCGGTCACGTCAGTCGTACGGAAGTAGAACTGCGGACGGTAGTTCGTCTCGAACGGGTTGTGGCGGCCGCCCTCTTCCTTCTTGAGGATGTAGGCAGTGCCCTCGAAGTTGGTGTGCGGGGTGATCGAGCCGGGGGCAACGATAACCTGGCCGCGCTCAACGTCCTCGCGCTTGGTGCCGCGAAGCAGGAGGCCACAGTTCTCGCCGGCCCATGCCTCGTCGAGCTGCTTGTGGAACATCTCGATACCGGTCACGGTGGTCTTCTGCGTGGGACGCAGGCCAACGATCTCGATTTCCGAGTTGATCTTCAGCGTGCCACGCTCGGCGCGACCCGTAACAACGGTGCCACGGCCGGTGATCGTGAAGACGTCCTCAACAGGCATGAGGAACGGCTTGTCACGGTCACGTACGGGGTCCGGAACGCTGTTGTCGACAGCTTCCATGAGCTCGAGAACGGAGTTAACCCACTTCTCTTCGCCCTGGAGTGCCTGGTAGCCCGAAACGCGGACGACGGGGACGTCGTCTCCCGGGTAACCCTGCTTCGAGAGCTCCTCGCGGACCTCCATCTCGACGAGCTCGAGGATTTCCTCGTCGTCGACCTGGTCGCACTTGTTGAGCGCAACGAGGAGGTAGGGAACGCCGACCTGCTTCGCAAGGAGGATGTGCTCCTTGGTCTGAGCCATCATGCCGTCAGTAGCAGCAACCACGAGGATCGCGCCGTCCATCTGAGCAGCACCGGTGATCATGTTCTTGATGTAGTCAGCGTGGCCGGGTGCATCAACGTGAGCGTAGTGACGCTTCGGGGTCTCGTACTCAACGTGCGAGATGTTGATGGTAATGCCGCGCTGGCGCTCCTCGGGAGCGGAGTCAATCGTCGCGAAGTCACGCTGGACGTTCGTGTCCGACGGGTACTTGTCGGCGAGCGTCTTCGAGATTGCTGCGGTAAGGGTGGTCTTACCGTGGTCAACGTGACCGATCGTTCCGATGTTTACGTGCGGCTTGGTCCGCTCGAACTTGGCCTTCGCCACTATGGTCCTCCTCAGGACAGTCATGTGCCGTTTTCCCTCTTGACGGTTTCGAGAGGGCACGATCACAGGGTGTGTACTTATGTTACAAGCTCTGGTCTATCTGCGCGACCTGAGCCGGGTGATCGGGGGCGAGACACGCTCGACCCCCGATCGATGGGGCAATGTTACTCGCCCTTAGCCTTCTGAACGATCTCATCGGCCACGGCCTTCGGCACCTCAGCATAGGAGTCGAAGGTCATCGAGAACACTGCACGACCGCTGGTCTTCGACCGGAGATCACCAATGTACCCGAACATTTCTGAAAGCGGGACCAGCGCACGAACGACCTTCACGCCGCTCGCGTCTTCCATCGACTGGATCTGGCCACGGCGGGAGTTGAGGTCGCCGATCACGTCGCCCATGTACTCCTCAGGAGTACGGACCTCAACGGCCATCATCGGCTCGAGCAGCACGGGCTGAGCCATGCGTGCGGCCTCCTTGAAGGCCATCGAGCCGGCGATCTTGAACGCCATCTCAGACGAGTCAACATCGTGGTACTGGCCATCAAGCAGCTGCGCCTTGATGCCCACGACGGGGAAGCCAGCGAGGATGCCGTACTGCATGGCGTCCTGAATACCGGCGTCGACCGACGGGATGTACTCGCGAGGAACGCGACCACCGGTCACCTTGTCCTCGAACTCGTAGACCTTGTCCGACTCGACCTCGAGCGGCGCGAGCGAGATCTGCACCTTTGCGAACTGACCGGAACCACCGGTCTGCTTCTTGTGGGTGTAGTCGTACTTCGGAACAGCCTTGCGGATGGTCTCGCGGTACGCGACCTGCGGCTTACCGACGTTCGCCTCAACCTTGAACTCGCGCTTCATGCGATCGACAAGGATGTCGAGGTGGAGCTCGCCCATACCGGCAATAACGGTCTGACCGGTCTCGGCGTTGAGGCTCACGCGGAACGTGGGGTCCTCTTCGGCGAGCTTCTGGATCGCGGTGCCCAGCTTCTCCTGGTCGCCCTTGGTCTTCGGCTCGATTGCAACCTCGATGACGGGCTCGGGGAAGGTCATCGACTCGAGAACAACCTGGTTGTTCGGATCCGAGAGGGTGTCACCGGTGGTGGTGTCCTTCAGGCCGATAACCGCGTAGATGTTGCCGGCCATGAGGTCGTCAACGGGGTTCTCCTTGTTGGCGTGCATCTGGAAGATCTTTCCGATGCGCTCCTTCTTGCCCTTGGTCGAGTTGATGACCTGAGCGCCCGACTCGATGCGGCCCGAGTACACGCGGACGTAGGTGAGGCGACCGAAGAACGGGTGCACTGCAACCTTGAACGCGAGAGCCGAGAACGGCTGGTCAGCCTTCGGGAGACGCTCGATAACGATCGACTCGTCGCGCGGGTCGTGCGCCTCGATAGCGCCGACGTCGAGCGGGTTCGGGAGGAAGTCAACAACCGCGTCGAGCATCGGCTGGATGCCGCGGTTCTTGAATGCCGAGCCACAGTAGACCGGGTAGATCTCGTTGTTGACGACGAGCTTGCGGATGCCAGCCTTGATCTCGTCAACGCTGATCTCTTCGCCACCGAAGAACTTCTCGAGGAGCGCATCGTCGGTCTCAGCGACGGTCTCGACGAGCTTCTCGCGGTACTCCTTCGCCTTCTCGACGAGGTCCGCGGGGATCTCCTGGGTCTCGTAGTTCGCCCCGAGGGTAACGTCACCCTTCGAGTCGCCCTCCCAGACGAACGCCTTCATCGACAGCAGGTCGACGACGCCGATGAAGTCAGACTCCGAGCCGATCGGGAGCTGCATGACGAGCGGCTTTGCGCCGAGACGGTTGACGATGGTGTCTACGGTGAAGTAGAAGTCAGCGCCCATCTTGTCCATCTTGTTGACGAAGCAGATGCGCGGAACGCCGTACTTGTCAGCCTGACGCCACACGGTCTCCGACTGGGGCTCAACGCCCTCCTTGCCGTCGAACACAGCGACAGCGCCGTCGAGAACGCGGAGCGAGCGCTCCACCTCGACGGTGAAGTCAACGTGGCCGGGGGTGTCGATGATGTTGATCTGGTTGTTGTTCCAGAAGCAGGTCACGGCGGCCGACGTGATCGTGATGCCGCGCTCCTTCTCCTGCTCCATCCAGTCAGTCGTTGCGCCACCGTCGTGGGTCTCGCCCAGCTTGTGGTTCACACCCGTGTAAAACAGGATGCGCTCGGTGGTGGTGGTCTTGCCGGCATCGATGTGGGCCATGATGCCGATGTTACGGACCTTGCTCAGGTCGGTGAGCACGTCTTGTGCCACGGGGGTCTCCTCCGGGGTGGGGATTTAAGAGTGTGGGTTGCGGGCGAACCCGCAAGTGGGAGATGGTTCGGGTAGCGAGCCATCTCCCACTTCAGATGACTACCAGCGGTAGTGAGCGAACGCGCGGTTCGACTCTGCCATCTTGTGCGTGTCCTCGCGGCGCTTCACAGCGGCACCCAGGCCGTTGGAGGCGTCGAGAATCTCGTTGGTGAGGCGATCCGTCATCGAGTTCTCGCGACGGGCCTTTGCGTAGCTCGTGAGCCAGCGCAGTGCGAGGGTGTTCGCACGGTGCGGCTTGACCTCAACGGGCACCTGGTAGGTCGAGCCACCGACACGACGCGAACGTACCTCAAGGGTGGGGCGCACGTTGTCGAGCGCCTTCTTGAGTACGACCACGGCGTCCTGGCCGCTCTTCTCAGCGACGACCTCGAGCGCGTTGTACACAATGCGCTCTGCGAGGCCCTTCTTGCCGTCAACAAGAATCTTGTTCACGAGCTGGCTGACGATGGGTGCGCCGTAAACCGGATCGGCAACTACGGGACGCTTGGGAGCAGGTCCTTTACGGGGCATTACTTCACCTTCTTTGCACCGTAGCGGCTACGAGCTTGCTTGCGGTCCTTGACCGCCTGCGTGTCGAGTGCGCCGCGCACGATCTTGTAACGAACACCGGGGAGGTCCTTCACACGACCACCGCGCACGAGCACCATCGAGTGCTCCTGCAGGTTGTGGCCCTCACCGGGGATGTAGGCCGTAACCTCGGTACCGTTCGAGAGCTTCACACGAGCGACCTTACGCATCGCCGAGTTCGGCTTCTTGGGTGTGGTGGTGTACACACGGGTGCACACACCGCGCTGCTGAGGGTTCGCCTTCAGTGCGGGAGCCTTGGTCTTGGTGACCTTCGGCGTCCGCCCCTTGCGAACCAGCTGCTGAATAGTAGGCACTGATTCTCCTAGTAGGTCCTGCACGGTGACAGGAATGCTTCAAATGGGCGAGCATTTGCACGAGCTTGCACTCACGCGGAGCTGCTGGTTCTCCGGCCGAAACCGATGAACCGAGTGCAGCTATGCCGTGGGGGTTTCAGCTCTGGGAGCGAGTGACCCTTGGAGTCCTCCGCCCGCATTCGCGCACGCGCGAAGCAGGTGGAGTGCACCAAAGAACAACTTTACGCGGTGTGACGCATCCGCGCAAGGGTGACGGCGTGGACTACGCCGGCGGTTCGAGGTGGCGCGACAGATCGTCGAGCATCGCCTGCACCTGGGGCTCGACGAACCTGTCAATCGCGGCGGCAATTCGCGGCCGGTGCCCCATGAGCGCGAAGCACACGTCGTTGCCCGCATCGGTGGCGCGCACGTCGGCGAGGTGAATCTCCCGGCGCAGCTGCTCCTTCTCCTCCGCGCTCAGCGGGGGCCGTGGCAGCGGTGGCTCGGGCTGGACCTCTGCGGCGAGACCGGCGAGCGTGAACAGGAATGGCTGGCCCTCCTCCGTCGGCTCCGGATCGGGGTCAAGACCGTCATACTCCGGGTCGAGGCCCGCCGCGGGATCGTACCCGCCCACGCGCCACATGTCGGCGCCGCTCAGCTCAGCGTGGAGTACGGGCAGGTGCTCAGCCGTGTACTCGTCGACGACGCGGTCGATGATCCGCTGCACGCGAGACACGAGCGCATGCTTCACCTGGTGCGGCGTTCCGTCTGGAATGCCCGAGGCGACAAGCACCGGAGAGCCCGTGCAGCGACGGCAGATCCGGCTGCGCGCCCGATACCCGGCGGGTTCCCACCTCGGCACCCACTCGAGCCACGCGTCAACCGCACTGTCTACGCGCTCATCAATCATTCCCACCGAGGCTACTCCTGGCCCTCACGGCGCTCCCACGGCCACTGCGGAGTGGGGCGGTCGGTGTAGATCCGCCGCGCGAGGACGAGCCAGAACAAGGTCACGGCGATGATCCAGATCGGGATCAGCGCGATCGCAAACGGACTGAACCAGGTCTCCCCCGTGCCCAGCCCGCCAGCGATGCCGCACAGGCCCCACAGCAGGTAGACGCCGAAGCCAGCGCCCACCATGATTCCGCCGACCGGAGTCTTGCGGCCGCGCAGCAGCGAGAGCGCCTGCTGCCACAGCAATACCCCGAGGAGCGCCAGGCCGAGCCCGATGCTGACAATGCCGAACCACAGCGGAACGTCGTCCGTCTCGATCGGCTCGCGCCCGAGCGCCATGCCGAGGAGCCCCCAGGCGGCAACCACGAGCGCCGCAGTTACCACGAGGGTCGCGCCAAGCAGCCCGAGGACGTACCCCCGGGTCACTCCCCGCTTGGCGCCCTCGGTCATTACTGCTTCGCCCGAACCTCTGCGAGGGCCGCCTCATACTCTTCGAGCAGGGCCGCGTTCTTCGTGGTCATCCGGCGACCGCGCGAGCCAATCCACGCGCCGAACCACACCGCGACCTCGCGCGCGAGGATCGCGGCGCCCAGCGTCGGCACCGTGAACGCGAGCTGTCGGGCGGTCTCGACGAAGCCAGTGGCACCCTCGATCGCCTCGTACGGGCCGCCCGTGAGCGCGAACGTCGCGGTCGTCGCGACCCAGACGATGATGCCGACGAACAGGCTGAAGATCACGTACGCCCACCAGCCAGCACGCCCGAAGATCAGTACGAGGATAGCGAGCCCGACAAAGAATGCGACGACGCCGGCGATGAAGCCCCACGAGGTGACCCACGGCAGCAGGCCCTCGGTGAGGAACGTCGATGGCGGGAAGTCGCGCGCGATCATCGCCGAGATGATGCCCGCATACAGCACGGCGAACGCGACCGCGCCGAGCAACGCGATCAGCACGCCGGCGGCCCGGTTGCCCTTGAGGTCCGGCGGCATCGGCGACTGCATGTAGAGCGCAGCCATTGGATGGTCCGCGCTGATCCTGATTTCGCCATCGCGAGCGGGCTCCGCGAACTGCACGCCGGGAGCGACGACGGGCACCTCGGGCGCCGCGGCCGCCGAGGGCAGATCCTCAACCGGAGGGATGCGCGTCGGCTGCTCCCCCGGCGTCTCAATGTCGAGCTGCGTGTCGACACTCGCCGCCTGCTCGCGGTGCGCCTGCTCGGCGAACGCCTCGGCACCCGCCGCGACCGCGGTCGGGGTCTCCCCTACCGACGAGTCAACGACGGCGCCGGTTGCGTCGACAACGATGACCTCGTTCGCGGGGTCGTCAACGCCCCCGGTCGCGCGATCGACTGCGTCCTGCACAGCCGTGTCGGTGGCTGCCTGTTCCTCGACCGGCGCACCGGGATCGACGGGTGTCTCACGCTCATCGCTCATCGTTCTACCTCTCGCATGCCTTGCGTTCTGCCGCCACGATACAAGCTCCGCAGCGAAAATGTGCGTTCCCGCGCGGGAATATGGTGCGAAACAGTGTTTTCGGGCGGCCGCCAGCCAGTGCCGGAGCGGCTCTGCCCGCTGTCGGCCGTTCACCTGCAGATCAGCACATTGAATGCCCGCACGGCGCCGGATGGGCATACGCGCTGCAGATCCCAGGCCGTGTGTGCGAGCGAAGGGCTGTGCAGCGGTGCGGCAGTGCCTCCACACACAACAGCGGGCCCCCACCCGAAGGTGGAGGCCCGCTGTGTGTCTGACCGGCTACCCGCTGCGCGGGCGGCCGAACCCGCTAGCTGTAGTTGCCGGGGTTGAACTCGTCAGAGGTGAAGGTGTCGAAGTCGACGAACGAGAAGTCGTTCTCGTCGAACGTGCCCTCGCCCGCGTACATGCGGTTCGGGTAACGCTCGGCGCGAGCCTCTTCCGTAGCCGAAACGTCGACGTCGGTGTAGGTGCTCAGGCCCGTACCAGCCGGGATGAGCTTACCGATGATGACGTTCTCCTTCAGGCCGACGAGCGGATCCTTCGATCCCTCCATCGCAGCCTGCGTGAGCACGCGGGTGGTCTCCTGGAAGGAGGCCGCCGAGAGCCACGACTCGGTCGCGAGCGATGCCTTGGTGATACCCATGACCTCGGGACGCGCGGTGGCCGCACGCTTGCCGTCGACGAGCGCCTCGCGGTTGATGCGCTGGTAGCGCGACCGGTCAACGAGCTCGCCCGGGAGCAGCTCGGTCTCGCCGTGGTCAACCACGGTGACCTTGCGGAGCATCTGGCGAACGATGACCTCGATGTGCTTGTCGTGGATCGGCACACCCTGCGAGCGGTACACGCCCTGCACGCCCTCAACGAGGTACTTCTGCACTGCGCGCTCACCCGGAATGTGCTTGCCGCCCTCGGTCGAACCGACCTGCAGGATGTCCTTCGGGTCCAGGGTTCCCTGGATGAAGGGCTGGCCGAGCTCGACGTGGTCGCCGTCTTCGACGATGAGCGTCGAACGCTTCAGCACGGGGTACTGCTTCTCCTCGGTGCCATCATCAGGCGTGAGGATCAGGCGACGGCTCTTCTCGGTGTCCTCGATCGTGATGCGGCCTGCCGCCTCAGCGATCGGCGACGCACCCTTCGGGGTACGGGCCTCGAAGAGCTCCTGCACGCGGGGAAGACCCTGCGTGATGTCGTCAGCCGAAGCCGAACCACCGGTGTGGAAGGTACGCATGGTCAGCTGGGTACCCGGCTCACCAATCGACTGCGCCGCGATGATGCCGACGGCCTCGCCGATGTCAACGCGCTGGCCGGTCGCGAGCGAGCGGCCGTAGCAGGTCGCGCAGACGCCAACCGCAGACTCACAGGTGAGCACGGAGCGCACCTTGATCTCGGTGACACCAGCGCCGACGAGGAGGTCGATCGCGACGTCGCCGACGTCCGAACCCGCAGCGGCGACAACGTCACCGGCAGCGTTCACCGCGTCAGCGGCGAGGGTACGAGCGTAGACCGAGTTCTCAACGTTCTCGTCGCGGACGATCTGACCGTCAACCTCAGCGGCGATCGGCAGGTCGAGGCCGCGGCGGGTGCCACAGTCTTCCTCGCGGATGATGACATCCTGCGAGACGTCGACCAGACGACGCGTGAGGTACCCCGAGTCAGCGGTACGCAGTGCGGTATCGGCAAGACCCTTACGCGCACCGTGGGTCGCGATGAAGTACTCCGCCACCGACAGGCCCTCGCGGTACGAGTTAATGATCGGGCGCGGGATGATCTCGCCCTTCGGGTCGGACACGAGGCCACGCATACCGGCGATGTTACGGATCTGCAGCCAGTTACCACGAGCACCCGACGACACCATGCGGAAGATGGTGTTGTCGACGGGGAACGCGTCGCGCATGGCCTCAGCAACCTCGTCGGTCGCCTGGGTCCAGATCTTCACGAGATCCGCGTGACGCTCCTGCTCGGTGATGAGACCGCGGTCGAAACGCTTCTGCACTGCGGCAGCCTCGGTCTCGTGCGCCGCAAGGATCTCGGCCTTGTTCGACGGGGTCACGATGTCAGACAGCGCAACGGTCACGCCCGAACGGGTTGCCCAGTGGAAACCGGCATCCTTGATGCGGTCGAGGGTCGCAGCGACCTCCACCTTCGGGTAGCGCTCGGCAAGGTCGTTGACCAGCGTGGAGAGCGTGCCCTTGTCGGCAACCTGCTCGAAGTACACGTAGTCCGCGGGCAGCGCCTCGTTGAAGATCGCGCGGCCGAGGGTGGTCTCGACGAGCACGGGCTTCTCCGAGGTCACACCCGACGCGTCGGTGTATCCGGTGAGGCGGATCTTGGCGAGCGCGCCAAGATCGAGCGTGTGCTCGTCCATAGCGAGGATCGCCTCGGAGACGGAACCGAACGCGCGGCCCTCGCCAACAGCACCCGGCTTCACCGTGGTGAGGTGGTGCAGGCCGATGATCATATCCTGCGACGGGAGGGTCACGGGACGGCCATCCGACGGCTTCAGGATGTTGTTCGATGCGAGCATGAGCACGCGCGCCTCGGCCTGAGCCTCGACCGACAGCGGCAGGTGAACTGCCATCTGGTCGCCGTCGAAGTCAGCGTTGAACGCTGCACAGACGAGCGGGTGCAGCTGGATCGCCTTGCCCTCAACGAGCTGCGGCTCGAACGCCTGGATGCCGAGGCGGTGCAGGGTAGGTGCACGGTTCAGCATGACGGGGCGCTCGCGGATGATCTCCTCAAGCACGTCCCAGACCTCGCTGCGCGAACGCTCGACCATACGCTTGGCGGCCTTCACGTTCTGTGCGTGCGAGAGGTCCATCAGGCGCTTGATGACGAACGGCTTGAACAGCTCGAGCGCCATCTGCTTCGGCAGACCACACTGGTGCAGCTTGAGCTGCGGGCCGACGACGATGACCGAACGGCCCGAGTAGTCGACGCGCTTACCCAGCAGGTTCTGACGGAAGCGGCCCTGCTTGCCCTTGAGCATGTCGGACAGCGACTTCAGCGCACGGTTGCCGGTACCCGTCACCGGGCGGCCACGGCGGCCGTTGTCGAACAGCGCGTCGACGGCTTCCTGGAGCATGCGCTTCTCGTTGTTCACGATGATCTCGGGGGCACCGAGATCGAGCAGGCGACGCAGACGGTTGTTGCGGTTGATGACGCGACGGTAGAGGTCGTTGAGATCCGAGGTCGCAAAGCGGCCACCGTCGAGCTGCACCATCGGGCGAAGCTCGGGCGGGATCACGGGAACGACGTCGAGCACCATAGCGGCCGGGCTTGCCCCGGTCTGCAGGAAGGCGCTGACGACCTTCAGGCGCTTGATCGCACGAATCTTCTTCTGACCCTTGCCCTCAGCGATCTGCAGGTGCAGCGTCTCAGCCTCAGCCTCGAGATCGAAGGCCTCGAGGCGCTTCTTGATCGCTTCGGCGCCCATGTAGGCCTCGAAGTAGTCGCCGTAGCGGTCCATGAGGTCTGCGAAGACAGCGTCCTCGGGCTTGAGGTCGCCAACCTTTAGGTTGCGGAAGTCATCCCAGACGCGCTCGAGACGAGCGATGTCGTCATCGAAGCCGCGACGGATGAGCGTCATGTCCTTCTCGGCCGAAGCCTCGGCGCGGCGGCGCTGGTCTGCCTTCGCACCCTCAGCCTCGAGCGCGGCGAGATCGGTCTCAGCCTGCTGCTGGCGCTGGGCGACAGCGATATCACGCTGATCCGACAGCGCCTTCAGCTCGAGCCGCAGCTCAGCCTCAAGCTCTGCCATGTCTTCGTGGCGGCCCTCTTCATCGATGTCGATGATCATGTACGCAGCGAAGTAGATGACCTTCTCGAGGTCCTTCGGCGCCATGTCGAGCAGGTAGCCGAGGCGTGACGGCACGCCCTTGAAGTACCAGATGTGGGTCACGGGAGCGGCGAGCTCGATGTGGCCCATGCGCTCACGACGCACCGACGACTTCGTCACTTCAACGCCACAGCGCTCACAGACGATGCCCTTGTAACGGACGCGCTTGTACTTGCCACACGCGCACTCCCAGTCACGGCTGGGGCCGAAGATCTGCTCGCCGAACAGACCATCCTTCTCAGGCTTCAGCGTGCGGTAGTTGATGGTCTCCGGCTTCTTGACCTCGCCGAACGACCAGCCACGGATGTCGTCGGCGGTTGCCAGACGAATCTGCAGCTCATTGAAACTCGTACCCTCGAGCAAATTGTTCTCCTTGGTATGAAAACTTTAAAAAAATCAGATCGGCTGCGCGCCCCGCCTCACAGCGGGGCGCCGATCAATTTAGATCTCGTCAGCCGAAGCTGCCTCGAAGCGGGTCGAAAGGTTAATCCCGAGCTCCTCCGCTGTACGGTGTGCCTCGTCGTCGTTGTCGCGCAGGCTGACGGCGTTGCCGTCTGCTCCGAGCACCTCGACGTTCAGGCAGAGCGACTGCATCTCCTTCATGAGAACGCGGAAGGACTCGGGCACGCCCGGCTCCGGGATGTTCTCACCGCGGACGATGGCCTCGTAGACCTTCACGCGGCCGAGGATGTCATCGGACTTCACCGTGAGCAGCTCCTGGAGAGCGTACGCGGCGCCGTAGGCTTCGAGGGCCCACACTTCCATCTCACCGAAGCGCTGGCCACCGAACTGGGCCTTACCACCGAGCGGCTGCTGGGTGATCATCGAGTACGGGCCGGTCGAACGAGCGTGGATCTTGTCGTCGACGAGGTGGTGCAGCTTCAGGATGTACATGTAGCCGACCGAGATCGGGTACGGGTACGGCTCGCCCGAGCGGCCGTCGAACAGACGGGTCTTTCCGCTCGAGTCGATGAGGCGCTCACCGTCGCGGTTCGGGGTCGTCGAGTCGAGTAGGCCAGCGATCTCGAGCTCCGAGGCGCCGTCGAACACGGGGGTCGCAACCTTCGTGTTCGGCGCTGCCTGCAGCGCCGACTCAGCGAGCTTTGCAGCCCACTCAGGCGATCCGTCGACCTTCCAGCCCTGCTTCGCGATCCAGCCGAGGTGGATCTCGAGGACCTGACCGAAGTTCATTCGGCCCGGGATACCGAGCGGGTTCAGGATCACGTCGACCGGCGTACCGTCCTCGAGGAACGGCATGTCCTCGACGGGGAGGATCTTCGAGATGACGCCCTTGTTGCCGTGACGGCCAGCAAGCTTGTCACCCTCGGTGATCTTACGCTTCTGCGCAATGTAGACGACCACGCGCTGGTTGACGCCCGACCCGAGGTCGTCGTCGTTGTCGTTCTCAGCGTCGAACACCTTCACGGAGGTGACGGTGCCGGCAACGCCGTGCGGAACCTTCAGCGAGGTGTCGCGAACCTCGCGGCTCTTCTCGTTGAAGATCGCGCGAAGCAGGCGCTCCTCAGCCGAGAGCTCGGTCTCGCCCTTCGGGGTCACCTTGCCGACGAGGATGTCGCCGGGGTTGACCTCTGCGCCGATCCGGATGATGCCGCGCTCGTCGAGATCCTTCAGCGCCTCCATGCTCGCGTTGGGGAGATCACGGGTGATCTCCTCCTTGCCGAGCTTGGTGTCGCGCGCGTCGACGTCGTACTCCTCGATATGGATCGACGACAGCGTGTCGTCCTTCACGAGGTTCTGGCTGAGGATGATCGCGTCCTCGAAGTTGTGGCCCTCCCACGGCATGAACGCTACGAGGAGGTTCTTGCCGAGCGCGAGCTCACCGTTCTCGGTTGCGGGGCCGTCGGCGATAACCTCGCCGGCCTCGATCCGCTCGCCAGCCTTGACGATCACGCGGTGGTTGTAGTTCGTGCCCTGGTTCGAGCGGTCGAACTTGCGCATGTAGTACTTCTTCGTGCCGCCCTCATCGAGCATCACGGTGACAACGTCAGCCGACACGTCCTGGATCACGCCAGCCTGCTCAGCGACGATCACATCGCCAGCGTCGATGGCCGCGTAGCCCTCCATACCGGTGCCGACGAGCGGCGACTCGGAGCGAACGAGCGGCACAGCCTGACGCTGCATGTTCGCGCCCATGAGCGCGCGGTTCGCATCGTCGTGCTCGAGGAAGGGGATCAGCGAGGTCGCGACGGAGACCATCTGGCGCGCCGAGACGTCCATGTACTGGACCTGGTCGGCGTCGACGAGCTGCACCTCGGAGCCACGGGGGCGAGCGAGGACCTGCTTCTCGGCGAACTTGCCGTCCTTGTCGACGGGAGCACCAGCCTGCGCGATGAGGAACTCGTCCTCCTCGTGGGCGGTGAGGTAGTCGACCTGGTCGGTGACGGTGCCGTCGACGATGCGACGGTACGGGGTCTCGATGAAGCCGAACGCGTTGATGCGCGCGAAGGTTGCGAGCGCGCCGATCAGGCCAATGTTCGGGCCTTCCGGGGTCTCAATCGGGCACATGCGGCCGTAGTGCGACGGGTGAACGTCTCGCACCTCGACGCCTGCGCGGTCACGCGAGAGACCGCCCGGGCCGAGCGCCGACAGACGACGCTTGTTCGTCAGGCCAGCGAGCGGGTTGTTCTGGTCCATGAACTGCGAGAGCTGCGAGGTTCCGAAGAACTCCTTGATCGCAGCGAGCACTGGGCGCGTGTTGATCAGGGTGTTCGGGGTGATCGCCTCGATGTCCTGCGTGGTCATACGCTCACGGACGACGCGCTCCATGCGGCTGAGGCCGGTGCGCACCTGGTTCTGGATCAGCTCACCAACGGCGCGGATACGACGGTTACCGAAGTGATCGATATCGTCGGTGTCCAGGCGGTTGTCGAATGCCTTCCCGTCGCGGGTACCGGGCAGCGTCTCGGTGCCTGCGTGGAGGCCAACGAGGTACTTGATCGTTGCAACGATGTCCTCGAGCGAGAGCACCGAATCGGTGATCGGCGCTTCGAGACCAAGCTTGCGGTTGATCTTGTAACGACCGACCTTCGCGAGGTCGTAGCGCTTCGGGTTGAAGTAGCTGTTGTCGAGGAGCGCGCGCGCAGCCTCGATCGCAACCTGCTCGCCCGGGCGCTGCTTGCGGTAGATGTCCTTGAGGGCTTCCTCCTGAAGGCTGACGCCTTCCTTCTCGACGATGCCGTCCTTCTCAAGGGTGAGGGCGATCGACTCGTAGCCTGCGAACTCCTCGAGGATTTCGCCGGTGGTCATGCCGAGTGCCTTCAGGAACACGGTGACCGACTGCTTACGCTTGCGGTCGATACGCACGCCGACCTGGTCGCGCTTGTCGATCTCGAACTCGAGCCACGCGCCGCGGCTCGGGATGACGCGTGCCGAGAAGACGTCCTTATCGGAGGTCTTCTCCTGCTGGCGCTCGAAGTAGACGCCGGGCGAACGGACGAGCTGCGAGACGATGACGCGCTCGGTGCCGTTGATGATGAAGGTGCCCTTGTCGGTCATGAGCGGGAAGTCGCCCATGTACACGGTCTGGCTCTTCAGCACCTGGGTCTCGGTGTTGTAGAACGCCGCCTCGACGTAGAGGGGAGCCGAGTAGGTCTTGCCACGCTCCTTGCACTCGTCGATCGAGAACTTCTGATCGTCAAGGATCGGGTTCTCGAACGAGAGCTGCATGGTGCCAGCGTTGTCCTCGATCGGGGACATCTCCTCGAAGATCTCCTCGAGGCCGCTCTTCAGCGCGATGTCATCGCGCCCCTGAGCCTGAGCCTCAGCGACGCGTGCAGCCCACGCGTCGTTGCCGACGAGCCAGTCGAAGCTCTCGAGCTGCAGTGCCAGCAGGTTCGGCACCGACAGCGTGTCGGAAATCTTGGCGAATGAGAGTCGCGAGTGGTTGCGACCGTTCTTCGGATTATTGGTGGACGATGCGTTGCGCGCAGCAGCCAAGGAAGTACCTCCGTGGGCCCCGTCGGGCCGATTGACTTGGTCTTGCGAAGAAATGCTCTGCGGTCACACGGGGTTCATCTGCGCCTGCGCGCCAACTCCCGGGGGCCTTCCGCTATATGAAGGCAGACTCGTGTCCATAGTGCAGCTTTCTACTGTAACACCATCGTTACCAGCTGACAAGGGAGCGCACACAGTTCGCCAGGTCAATACTCACACCGTAGCTCAACTCCCCCGCAACTGCCAGCCGGAGCCAAGCTGCCTACCAGCCTCGGGGCAGGCTTGGCCATTACTGTGAAGGAATGCACTCAAAGCCCGCCGCCCCAGGCATCATCTGGGCGTCTCTCGCGATCCTCGCGGTGGCCGGGCTCGGCGCATACATCCACTTTGCCCACAGCGGAGCACTGCCACTCGACGAGGCATGGCGCGAGGCGGTGCGGCTCGAGCCGGGATCGGTGTCATTCACAGTCGCCGCGTTCATGGCCGAGATCGGCTCGGGCATCGGCGTCGCAGCGTGCGGCGCCGTCGCCTGCGCGCTGCTGCTCACACGCCGGTTTCTGCGCGAGGCCGCAGCGCTCGCGACCGCGCTGCTGCTCGGGGTCGCACTCTCCGAGGGATTGAAGTCCCTCGTGGTGCGGCCTCGCCCAATGGAGGCGCTGTACCCGTGGGACGGCTACTCGTTCCCCTCGGGGCACTCGATGGGCGCCGCCGCGCTCGCGGTGTCCCTCGCCTTCGCGTTCTCATCGGTCTACGAGAGCGGGGCAACCTTTGTCACGAAGTCCTCGGTGACCTGGATCTGGATCGCAGCGTTCGCCTGGACCCTCGCGATGATGTGGAGCCGGACAGCGCTCGGCGTGCACTGGCTCAGCGACACCGTCGCCGGGGCCGTTGTTGGCGCATCCGCTGCGGTCATCGCGCAACGCGTCTGGCATCGGCCGAGAACACGGTAATCCACAGGCTCTTGCGGCCAGCCCCACGCCTCAGCCGCGCAACGTAAGATTGGCGGCATGAGCGAGAACCAGCAGACCGAGACCCCGAACATCCGCATCTTCGGCGCTGATTGGTGCGGTGACTGCCGCCGCGCGAAGCGCGTGTTCGGCGAGGCGCAGGTTGCCTACGAGTGGATCGACCTCGTCGAGACCCCGGAGGCAGCAGACGTCGCTGCCGACATCAGCGGCCGCAAGAACATCCCGGTGATCACGTACCCAGACGGCACACATCAGGTCGAACCGAGCGACGCGGACATGCGCGCGAAGCTCACCGAACTCGGGCTGGTGTGATCCTCCCCGAGCCCGTCACGCTCGCCTCCGGGCGTACGGCTTCGATCGAGGCCGACAAGTGGGTCGACGGCGCCATCGAGCTCGTGATCGACGGGACCCCGCAGTCGCACGTGAACCTGCGCGACCCGTCTGATCTCTTCTTCGAGTACATGCGGCGCATCGGCCACGTAATCGACCTCTTCAGGCCGACAGGCGAGCCGATTTCGACGCTCCACCTGGGTGGCGGGGCGTTCTCTCTCCCCCGCTACGTCGAGGCGACCCGGCCGGGCAGCCGCCAGCAGGTCGTCGAGCTCGAGAGCGCGCTCGTCGATCTCGTGCGTGAAGCGGCTCCACTGCCGAAGCGTGCGAGCATCCGAGTGCGCCACGGCGACGCGCGCGCGGTCCTCGGGAAGCTCCCAGCGGGAATGCACGGCGCGATGGACCTCGTCGTCGTCGACATCTTCTCGGGGTCTCAGACGCCGGCGCACGTGTCGAGCGTTGAGTTCTACGAACTCGTCCGACCGCTCCTGGCCCCGAACGGCCTCGTCGTCGTGAACGCCGCCGACGGCACGGGCCTCCCGTTCGTGCGCGGCCAGCTCGCGACCCTCAGGGCGCTGTTCTCCGAGGTCGTCGCGGTCGCCGAGCCGCAGGTGCTCAAGGGCCGCAGGTTCGGAAACGTGGTCATCATCGCGTCGAACGCCGCGGGCGGCTCCCCGGTAGGCGAGCTCGACTGGCTCCCCCGGCTCCTCGCGGGCGGCCCCCACCCCGCCCGCCTCCTCGAGGGGCAGGAACTCACCGAGCTCGTCGGTGCAACACGCCCCGTTACGGATGCGACGGCAGTCGACTCCCCCGCACCGTCCCCCGGCATCTTCGGCGCCTAGCCATGAGCGAACTCGACCGCGTCAGGCACTGGGCCAACGCGCTGATCCGGCATCACCTCGATCCGCTGCACGGCGCCGGCACGTGGACGTTCGCGTTCGACAACGCGAAGCGACGCGCGGGGCTGTGCAACTACACGGACCGCCGGATCAGCGTCTCGAAGTATCTCGCCGAGAAGTTCGATGACGACGAGGTGCACCAGATCCTGCTCCACGAGGTCGCGCACGCGATCGCGGGGCCCGCAGCCGCACACGGCCCGCAGTGGGCGCGCATCGCTCGCGACCTCGGGTACGTCGGCGGGCGCACGCATCACGGCGAGATCGCGCACGAGCGCGCGCCGTGGGTCGGCCACTGCCCGGGCGGGCACGAGCACTACCGATTCCGGAAGCCTGTGCGCGAGGCGTCGTGCGCGAAGTGCGCCCGCGGGTTCTCGCGCGCCCACCTCATCGTCTGGCAGCGTCGAGCGGGCTAGCGGCCCCGCCGCACCAGCAGCGCCGCGCTAACAGCCGACCGTGCTCAGTACCTGGCGCAGCAGTTCGCCGCGCCCACCTGGCAGCTCGTTGAGGGTGTCGGCGGCGAGCGCGTCCTCCGGTGTCATCCACGTCACCTCGAGCGCGTCCTGGCGGGGGTCGCAGCTCCCTGTCACAGGCACGACGTACACGAGCGAAACCGCGTGCTGCCGCTCGTCGACGTACTGGGAGATGCCAGGCATCGGGAAGTACTCGGCGACCTGAGCCGGCATGAGCGTCGTCGGCATCTGCGGGAACGCCATCGGCCCGAGATCGTTCTCGAGGTGGCGAAAGAGCGCCTCGCGCAGCGGCTCGCCGAACCGCACCCTGCCCGACACAAATGCTCGCGTCAGGTGCCCTTCCGGCGTGCTCCGCAGCAGCAGGCCGACCTCGATGACTTTGCCGAGGCCGTCGAGGCGCACCGGCACCGCTTCGACGTACAGCACCGGGACCCGGCCGCGCACGAAGAGGAGTTCCTCCTCGTTGAGCCAGCCCGGATTCCCCGCGGGCGCGGGGCGATCCTCCGGGCCGTCGGGATCGGGGAGGTCTGCGGTTCCTATCGCCATGTTCTCATTCTGCCAGTGAAAGATCCGTTTGGGCGTGTGCGGCCACTATCGCTCCACGACCTTGACGTCCCCGCCGAGAATGCTTGTCGTTGCCGCGAGCTGTTCGGCAGCGGTGACGCCGAACCGGGTCTGTTTCAGGAGTTCGTCGGCATCGGCGAGCGGGGTCAGCGACAGGTTGTGGCGGGCTGCCAGATCACCGGCGGCCTCCTGTTCGGCGGTCCAGTCGTAGTGCATGTATGTCGGGATCGCGGTTGGGTTCTCGATCGTCACGCCTCCGTCGCCGTCTCGTACGACGTCGAACCCGGCGATCACTCCGGTGCGCTGGTCGAGCTCGAGCTGGGTGCTGAGCATGTTCCCGATCGAGTACCAGACGAGCGTCTTGCCGCCGCCCGCCCGGTCGAGCCAGGTGACCGGCTGGAGGACGTGCGGGCCCGTACCCACGATCACGTCGGCGCCGAGACCCGCGAGTTTCGTCGCGAAGCTCCGCTGGGCGTCGTTCACCTCGTGCGAGTCTTCGGTGCCCCAGTGGGCCGAGACGATGACGACGTCGGCACGCTTGCGGGCGTCAGCCATGAGCTTCTCGACGAGGGCGTCGTCGTCCATGAAGTTCATTGATATTTTGTCGACCGGCGCGTTCGAGAACTCGGCGAAGGAGACCAGCGCGAACGTCGTGCCGTCCTGGTCGTAGACGGCGACGGTGCCCTGTTCGTCCGCGTTGCGGTTTGCCCCGTTCACGATGGCCGGGGTGAGCGCGTCCCACGCGGCGCGGGTCGCCGCGATCCCCTCGGTGCCCTTGTCTGCGTTGTGGTTCGTCGCGAGGTTGACGAGGTCGCAGCCTGCGGCCCCGCGGAGATCTCGCGCGAACTCGGTCGGGGCGTTGAATGTCGGATACCCGCTGACGCCGAAGTCGACGCCGGCGCTCGGTACCTCCTGGTTGCAGAAGGTCACGTCGGCCGCGTCAAGCTGCGCCTCGATGCCGCTGAAGAACGGGGCGTAGTTGTAGCTTCCGTCCGGCTGCTGCGCGTTCTCGTTCACCGAGTCGTGCGGGAGCATGTCGCCCATCGCGATCACGTGGATCGGTGCGGGCGCGGCGGGCTCCTCAGACTGCTCGGCGGCCGGAGACTGGCTCGGCGTCGGTTTCTTGGTCGGATCAGGATCGCCGGAACCTCCGAGCAGCAGCGCGGCGGCAACCGCGGCACCGCCGAGCAGCAGCACCGCGGCGACGATGCTGGCGATGAGCACAGTACGGTTCGATCGGCCGGCGTCACGGCGGGCTGGATCTGAGTGCGTGTTATCGGCCACAGTTTCAGCTTAAAGCCTTCGTTAGGCTGAACCTATGAACCTCGTCCCGTTCGGCTACCGCCCGACCACAGCGGCCTCCACGCGGGCTGTGCGCCGGGGAGATCTTGCCCGCCGTGCAGGCTGGACTGCAGCCGCCGCGTTCCTCGGCCTCGGCCTGCTCGCGGGCTGCGCCCAGAGCGAGCCAGCTTCGCCGTCTCCCGACACGGCAACAACGTCGCCAGCACCCGAGCCGACGCCAGATCCGGCTCCCGCGCAGCCCGAGTTCGACAGGTCTGCGCAGTCGATCGACGATCCGGCATCACTGTGGGTCATCAGCAACAAGTCGCGGCCGCTGGACCCGGTCGACTGGGCGCCGAGCGACCTCGTCGCAACCTCCGGCGTCGAGAACGAGTTCGACCAGCCGCTCCGCGAGCCGGCTGCGCGCGCGGTCGAGGCGCTCATCGGTGCGGCGGCCGACGCCGGTCACTCGGTGTGGATCATCAGCGCGTACCGCGACTACGGCACGCAGGTCGCGCTCTACGACGGGTACGTCGACCGTGACGGCGCGGCGGCGGCCGACAGGTATTCGGCGCGGCCCGGCCATTCCGAGCACCAAACCGGGCTCGTCGTCGACCTCGACGATCACGGAGACTGCTACCTCGACGGCTGTTTCGGGGATACCCCCGCCGGGAAGTGGCTCGCCGAGAACGCGGCCGACTACGGGTTCGTCATTCGGTATCCCGAGGGCAAGGAGCAGGTGACGGGCTTCATGCCCGAGCCCTGGCATTTCAGGTTCGTCGGCACCGAGCTGGCGCTCGAGATGCGCGACCAGGGGGTCACGACGCTCGAGGAGTTCTTCGGGCTCCCGGCGGCGCCCGACTACCCGTAGCGCGTCGCCAACGCGCCCGCGCGCTGCCAACGCGCCGGCGCGCTGCGGCATGCCCTGGGCGCTACACTCGTGCGGTGACCACCCCAGCGCAACCGGCTCGCACAGGCCCCATATTCTTTGTTGGCCGCGCCATTCTGAAGCCCGCGCTGTGGCTGCGGTACCGGCCGCGGGTGACGGGCCGCGACCACGTGCCTCGCACCGGCCCGCTCCTGCTCGTGAGCAACCACGAGTCGATGCTTGACACGATCCTGATCCCGTCGTTCACCCCGCGCCGCGTGCAGTTCCTCGCGAAGGCCTCGCTCTTTGGCTCGCGCCTGGGCCGCTGGTTCTTCACAGGCATCGGCGCGGTCGCCGTGCACCGGGGCGCCTCGTCGACGGCACAGGCGGCGCTCGACGCTGGCCGCGAGGTGCTCGAGCGCGGGAGCGCCTTTGTCGTCTTTCCCGAGGGTAGCCGGTCGACGGATGGCCGCCTGTACCGGGGGCGCGGCGGGGCGGCGTGGCTCGCGCTCGAGACCGGTGCGACCGTCGTCCCCGTCGGCCTTCGCGGCACGAACCGAAAGCTGCGCGACCCGCGGACCGGTCGCCCGGAGCGGGTCGCCATCCGGTTCGGCGCCCCGCTGGACCTCAGCGACCTGCGCGGCGAGCCGGGCGGCCGCGCGCGGCGGGAGGCCACCGAACGCATCATGGCCGCGATCCAGCAGCTCACCGGTCAGGAGCGCGCGGAAAAGTTCGCCGAAGGCAGCACCGCCGCGTAGCATTGCGGCATGGACGCTGATGTCATTGTCGTAGGTGCCGGACTCTCCGGGCTCGTCGCCGCGCGGGAGGCGTACGCCGCCGGGCTACGCACGATCATTGTTGATCAGGAGGGCCCGCAGAACGTCGGCGGGCAGGCGTGGTGGTCGTTCGGCGGGCTCTTCCTCGTCGACTCCCCCGAGCAGCGGCGCCTCGGCGTCAAGGATTCCTTCGAGCTCGCCTGGCAGGACTGGCAGGGCAGCGCCCAGTGGGACAGGCTCCCGGACCCCGGGCAGGAGGCCGACGCGGCGGACGGTGCGCCGGCGGCGGACCACTGGGCGGCGCGCTGGGGCCGTGCCTACGTCGAGTGGGCGGCGGGTGAGAAGCGCGCGTGGCTGCGTGAGGTCGGCATCGACCTCACCCCGATGGTCGGCTGGGCCGAGCGCGGCGATCTCACGGCGACCGGCCACGGGAACTCGGTGCCGCGCTTCCACGTGTCGTGGGGCACGGGGACCGGGGTTGTGCGGCCGTTTGTCGAGTCCGCGCACGAGGCGGTGGCCGCGGGCCGCACGGAGTTCAGGCACCGTCACCGGGTCGACGAACTCGTCACCGAGGGCGGGGCCGTCGTTGGTGTGCGCGGCGCCGTGCTCGCGCCCGACGAGGGCGACCGCGGGGCCGCCTCGAACCGCGCCGAGGTCGGCGCATTCGAGCTGCGCGCGCCGAACGTCATCGTCGCGAGCGGCGGTATCGGCGGCAACCACGACCTCGTCCGCGAGCACTGGCCCGAGCGCCTCGGCGCTCCCCCGCGCGAGATGGTGACCGGCGTTCCGGCGTATGTCGATGGGCGCATGCTCGCGATCGCGGGCGACGCGGGAGCACGCCTCGTCAATCAGGATCGCATGTGGCACTACACCGAGGGCATCAAGAACTGGTACCCGGTCTGGCCGAGCCACGCGATCCGGATCCTGCCAGGCCCGTCGCCGCTCTGGCTCGATGCGCTGGGCCGGCGGCTCCCCGCCCCGGGGCTGCCCGGCCACGACACGCTCGGCACGCTGAAGCTTCTGCGCACCCTCCCGGGCCTCGCCGAGCACGATCACTCGTGGTTCGTCGTGACCAGCAGGATCGCCGCGAAGGAGTTCGCGCTGTCTGGTTCCGAGCAGAACCCCGACCTCACGAACCGCGACAAGAAGCTCCTCATGAAGACCCGGCTCGGCAAGGGGGCGCCGGGGCCGGTGCAGGCGTTCATCGACCGGGGCGCCGACTTCGTCACGGCCGACACCGTCGCCGAACTCGTCGCGAAGATGAACGGGCTCACGGACGAGCCGCTGCTCGATGCCGCGGAGGTCGAGCGCGTCGTTCGCGCGCGCGACGCCGAGTTCGACAACCCCTTCTCGAAGGACGCGCAGGCCATGAGCGTGCACAATTCGCGCCGCTACCTCGGGGACCGTCTCACCCGCACGACCAAGCCGCACAAGCTCCTCGATGAGTCGGCCGGACCGCTCGTGGGCATCAAGCTGCACGTGCTCACCCGGAAGTCGCTCGGCGGGGTCCAGACCGACCTCTCCTCCCGTGCGCTCGGGGCCGACGGTTCGCCGATTCCGGGGCTCTTTGCCGTGGGCGAGGCCGCCGGCTTCGGCGGCGGCGGCGTGCACGGCTACAACGCACTCGAAGGCACGTTCCTCGGCGGCTGCCTCTTCTCCGGGCGGGCCGCGGGGCGCGCCGTCGCGGGGCGATAGCGCGTGGAGCGATTCGACACGATCGTTGTAGGCGCCGGCGTCGCGGGCCTCACCGCGGCCCGGCTACTCGCGCACGCTGGCCAGCGGGTCACCGTGCTCGAGGCACGCAATCGGATCGGCGGCAGGCTGCACTCCGAGCGGATCGGCGGCCGCGTCACCGACGTTGGGGGATCCTGGATTCACGGGATCACTGACAGCTCGGTCCATGCGGTCGCGGTCGGGCTCGGCCTCGACATGGCCGAGTTCACCGTCGGCGGCTACCAGGCAGGCGGGCGGCCCATCGCCTACTACGGCCCCACCGGTGAGCGACTGAGCGCCGCAGCCCGGGCGGCGTTCGTCGCCGATGTCGCGGCCGTCGACCGCCGCCTCGCAGCGGTCGTCCAGGCCCTCCCGGCCGGCCACACGTACGCTGCGGCGTCGGCCACCGCGGTCGAGGCGGTCGCGCGGCAGAGCGGATGGGACGACGCTCGCGCGGCCCGCGTGTCCGAGTACCTCGCGCACCGCGCCGAGGAGCAGTACGGGGTCGACGCGTCGCTGCTCGACGCGCACGGGCTCGACGACGACGAGGTGGACGGCGACGAGGTCGTCTTCCCCGGCGGCTACGACGCGCTCGCCAGCGGGATCGGTCGCGGGATCGACGTCAGGCTCGAGCACACCGTCCGAGCGATCCGATGGGCGGCCGTGCCCGGCACCGATCCCGCGATCGCGCCGGTGACAGTCGACACTGGCGCCGGCGAGTTCCACGCGGACCGCGTCGTCGTCACAGTCCCGGTCGGGGTACTTCGGTCGGGTGCGATTGCGTTCGAACCGTCGCTGCCAGACGACGTCAGCGGTCCGCTCTCGCGGCTGACGATGAACGCGTTCGAAAAGGTGTTCCTGCGCTTCGATGAACCGTTCTGGGATCGCGACGTCTACGCGATCCGCAGGCAGGGCGAGCGCGCGGCATGGTGGCACTCCTGGTACGATCTCACGCGACTCGGCGGCGGGCCGACGCTGCTGACGTTCGCCGCCGGCGACTGCGCCCTCGCGACGCGGGGGTGGAGCGACGAGCGGATCACGGGCTCCGTGATGAGCGCGCTCCGCGACATCTACGGACCCGATGTTCCCGACCCGACAGAGGTGCGGGTCACTCGGTGGCAGGACGACGAGTTCTCCCGCGGATCCTACGCCTACATGACCGTCGGATCGACGCCGGCGGATCACGAACGGATCGCCGCCCCGCTCGGCGGCCCGTCGACTCCCACAGGGGCCGCACGCGACTGGGCAACGGCGACGCTCCACATCGCCGGCGAGGCGACGTGGCAGGACGACCCCGCGACCGTCACCGCCGCACTGGAATCCGGGCGGCGAGCCGCAGCCAGGATCCTGGGCGAGACACCGCCGCTGTCGGCGCTCTGGGCGCAGTAGGCCGCGGCCCCCGTGCGGGTTAGCGCGCGCTCGCGTCCTCGCCCATGCAGATCGCGCCGAGCTGCGAGCTCGCCTCAGCCCACTGCGACTCCGCGTCCGAGCGCTGCTTCACCTGATCCAAGGTGAGCTGCTCGTCCGTCTCAGCGAACGCCAGCAACTCCGAAACGAGCGCTGAGAACTCGGCGTCGTCCGATGCCGCGAGCAGGTCGGTGTAGTACGCCGCGGGGTCGTCGAAGATCGATACCTCCGGCGCGAGCAGCGCGGTGCATAGTGCCTCGTTCTCGGAGCCGATCCACGGCGTGTCGCTGAAGCGCGGGTCCGGCACCTCGGTCCAGTCGTCGCCCGGGCTGTGGAACTCGCTGTCGCCGTGATCGTAGGCGTCGGCGTCGACCGCCGAGCTGTACGCGGAGCCGAACGCGCCAAACACGCCGAAGAAGACGAAGAACAGGATCGTGCCGAGGATGCTCAGCCCGATACGCACGTAGCCGATGATCGTCGCGGCGAGTGCGAGTCCCCGCCCGCCTTCTCCCGTGCGCTTGATCTTGCTGAGCGCGATGTGGCCGAGAATGACACCAACGATGCCCGAGAAGAACACGGCGATGAACCCGACGATCGCAAACACGTTCATCGGCGGCGCGGCCGGCGCGTACGGCTGACCGACCGGATACCCGGGCTGCGCGTAGCCAGGCTGCGCGTAGCCCGGCTGCTGATACGTCGGCTGGCCTGCTGGCTGTGCCCAGCCCTGGGCGGGCTGCGGGGCGCCAGGCGCCGGCTGCTCGGGAGCTGGGAACCCTGAGGGCGACGCCTGTGCGGCGGGCTGCTGCTCGGAGCCGTCCTGTTCGGGCTCGGGCCGGTGCGGGAACGACTGCAGGGCAGGCACGCCTGGGGTGGCGGTACCGGGATCGACAGCGCCGTCCTCGGGCGTTTCGTTGGGGTCGCGGTCAGGGGGCAGCTGGGTCATGCCCCAAGTCTACGCGGGCGATCCTCGCGAATCGCGGTGAGACATGACGCGACGACCCGCCGCGATGGGGTCTGCGCGACGTCGGTGACGCAGAGCTAGTAGAGCAGGAACTGCGCGGTCTCTTCGCTCTCAGCTCCGCCAGCCCCCGCGCTCAGGTGGTAGGAGGCGCCGCCGGCCACGACCGGGTCGCGCGTGATCTCGCAGGTCTCCGTACTCGACCGCGTCCGGTCCCACGAGACAGGCTCGCTCTCCAGGGTCTCCCCTGCTTTCAGCACGACGGGGAGCGACTCCGCGTTCGTCTGGCAGTCCGTCGAGCGCCAGACGTCGTCGCTGCCGCTCGACACCGTGAAGCTCATGCCGGCGGTGCCGAGGTCGGCGACGCATGCGTCCTTGCCCGTGTTCTTCACGCTGAGCGACAGCTGCGGGAACTCGCCGTCGCCGTACGAGCCCTGGTCGGTCACGGGGACCACCTCGAGCGCGGCCTTCGCGCACGCGACCGGTTCCCCGGCCTTCGCAGCATCGGGCTTCGGGGTTTCGGCGACGTCGGACGGGACCTTGACGTCCTTCGCGTCGTCCGGCGCCGCCGCCCCTGGCCGCACGACAATCAGCACGATCGCGACAACAACAGCGACGAGGCCGAGCAGAACGATGAGTCTGCGCCGGACGTAGACACTCCGATCCTCCGGCCCCACGGGGTCGCGCAGGGCCGACCGCGCTCCGTGCTGCTCCGACGGATCTTGAGCTGGTCGCCTGGCCATGGCCTCAGCGTACCCCCGACCTCTGACTACAGGCGCTTCAACATGCGGGTGTTGCCAAGCGTGTTCGGCTTCACCCTCGCGAGATCAAGGAACTCGGCGATGCCCTCGTCGTGCGAGCGAAGCAGCTCGGCGTACACCTCTGCTGCGACCAGCTCGGCGTCCTCCCCGACCTCTTCGAACCCGTTGCGGCCAAAGAACTCGGTCTCGAACGTGAGGCAGAACAGTAACTGCAGTCCGAGCCCGCGAGCGCGCTCCTCGAGTGCGAGTAGCACGGCACGGCCGACGCCCTTGCCGAGATAGTCCTCGGAGACGCCGAGCGTGCGCACCTCACCGAGGTGCTCCCACATCACGTGCAACGCGCCGTACCCGATGACGTCGCCAGCCTCGTCCTCCGCGACCATGAACCCCGGTACCGCCCCGTACAGCTCGACAAGGTCCTTGCCGAGCAGGATTCGCCTCGCGACAAGCGGCTCCATAAGGTTCACGATCTTGACGACGTCGTGGGTCGTCGCAGGCCGGACACTGATAGCGCTAACGTCGCTGACACTCATGCACAAAGTCTAGTCCGCGCGCATGCTCCCACCGTCGTGTCCGATTCCCGCGTGCCTCATCCCAGCCGTGCGCGGCAGAATGATTCCGTGTCCACTCAATTCGCAGCGCTCCCGCTCAGTTTCGACGCCTGCTACCGCGCCGCGTCTGGCCGCGACAGGCGCTGGGACGGCCGGTTCTACCTCGGGGTGACGAGCACCGGCATCTACTGCCGCCCGTCCTGCCCGGCCCGGAAGCCGAAGCCTGCGAACTGCCGATTCTTCCCGAGCGCAGCCGCGTGCGTTGCCGCGGGGTTCCGCGCGTGCAAGCGTTGCCGCCCCGACGCGCTCCCAGGCAGCCGGGACTGGGACCACCGCAGCGACCTCGTCGCTCGAGCGGTCCGCGGAATCCGCGACGGCGCTATCGACGCCGGCGGCGTCACAGGGCTGGCGAGCTCGCTTGCCGTGAGCGAGCGGCACCTGCGGCGGATCCTGCTCGACGAAATCGGCGCGACGCCGATCCAACTCGCGCGGACGCGGCGTGCGCACGCCGCGCGGATCCTGATCGAGCAGACCGACCTGTCGCTCACGGACGTGGCGTTCGCCGCCGGGTTCGGCAGCGTGCGGCAGTTCGGCGACACGATGCGCGATGAGTTCGGGATGGCACCCTCGGCGATTGCCAGGCGCGCGGGGCAGGACGCGCAAGCCGGGGGCGCCACTGGCACCGGCGGCGACGGCGAGCGGCCCGGGCCCGAGTCGCGGGAGTGGCCGACGGTGACGCTGAGGTTGCAGACGCGGGCGCCGTTCGACGCGCAGGCGACGCGGTCGTTCCTCGCCGCGCACGCGATCCCGGGGCGCGACATGATCGGCGCAGGCACGGCGGATCTCCCGTCAACGGCGGCCCCGACCTCTCACGCCATCGACGTGCCCGGCGGCACCGCGCGCGCCACGATCTCGTGGGCCGACGTGCCGGCCGTCGCCGAACAGGAGCCCGGCACGCTCGGGATCCCGGTCACGCTGGCGTTGCCGAGCCTCGCAGACACGATGCCCGCGATCCAGGTCGTTCGGCGCATGCTCGATCTTGACGCGGACCCGGCACAGCTCGCCGAGGCGTTCGCTGGCGACCCCATCCTCGGCCCGCTCGTCGCCGCGCGTCCGGGGCTGCGGCTCCCCGGCGCCCGAGACCCGCACGAGTTCGCGCTCGCGACCGTGCTCGGGCAGCAGGTCTCGCTCGCCGCCGCCCGCACGCTCCAGGGCCGGCTCGTTGCCGAGTTCGCCGAGCCGGGCGGCCACGCCGAACTCGGGTTCTCGGGTCGTGTCGACGCCTCCCGGATCGCGGCGGAGACTCCAGAATCGCTCCAGTCGACGCTCCGCATCACTGGCGCTCGCGCGGCGACGCTCCGGGGGCTCGCGGGTGCGCTCGAGCGTGGGCTCGACATCGGCCAGGGCGCCGACCGTGAGCGGGCGCGAGCCGAGCTCATCGCACTCCGGGGCATTGGGCCGTGGACCGTCGAGCTGATCGCGATGCGTGCGCTCGGGGACCCTGACGCCTACCCCGCCGGCGACCTCATCTTGCGCCGGGCTCTTGGCGTCGCCGGGGCGAAAGCAGCCGAGGCCGCCGCAGAGGCCTGGCGCCCGTTCCGGGGCTACGCGACGCAGTACCTCTGGGCAGATTTCCTGGCTCACGCCGCCGCGGGCGGTGCCTCGCCCGCGACCTCCAACCCTCCGAAAGACACGAAGGACACCCCATGAACGCTTCCCTGTCTTACACAGTCGTCGACATCGTCGGAAGTCCGTTTGTCGCTATCTGGCGGCCCGAGGACGGTTCGGTGTGCGCGGCCGGGTTCCTGGCGGCACCATCAGATCTCGAATCCTCCAGGCTCACGGTGCCGGACGCCCGGGCCGCGACTGCGGGGCCTGGCGGCAATAACGGGTCCACCGCGATCTCGCGCGCGCAGGTCGTGTCAGACCCGCTCTGGGACCGGCTCACGACAAGCGACCCCGGTCTCGCCGGCCGGGGGCTCGCCACCAAGCCTGCGACATCGGGAGCCGTGCCCGACGCGCTGCGGGCCTACGCCGACGGCGACCTCGCAGCGATCGACACCATTGCGGTCGCACAGCGGGAGACGCCCTTCCGCGGCGAGGTGTCGCGGGCGCTCCGCCGGGTGCCAGCTGGCGACGCGGTGACCTACACCACGCTTGCGGCGTTGGCTGGCAGGCCCGCGGCGGTCCGGGCCGCGGCCTCGGGCTGCGCCACGAACCTTGTCGCACTGATCGTCCCCTGCCACCGCATTGTGCGCGCCGACGGCGGCCTCGGCGGGTACCTCTTCGGCACTGAGGTGAAGCATCGGCTGCTCACACACGAGGGCGCCCTGGGGTAAGCGGGGTGCGCCCGGGGTAGAGGGCGTTTGCTCGGGTGGTCGCCCAGCAGTCCCGTGTGCCCGCACCGGCCGCCCCGGCCACGCCCAGCCGCCCCCGGCGCACGCAATGGGATCTGCAGAAGATCTGCCCTCCCCCGGCTGTCAGGCCATACCAACTGACGATCCCAGATGTACCGCCCACTGCAAGGCCGCGCCCCAGCGCCCAGCCACACCCAGCTACATCACGCCCCACCCAGCCGCACCGACTACACCCACCAGCACCCAGCCAGACCCCGCCGCACCCAATGGGATCTGCAGAAGATCTGCCCACCTCCAGCTGCCAGGGCATACCAACTGCCGATCCCATAGCTACGGCTCATTGCCCAGGCAGTGCAGCGCCCCAGCGGCGTCCGCTCCCCAAACGCCCAGAGGGGGCCCGGCATGAAGCCGAGCCCCCTCTGGGGAGTGAACGCGCTAGGGCTATTCGCCCTGGCCGGGGGTGAGCCCGGTCGAGGCGGCGGCCGCCGCGGCAGAGGCCGCGGCCTCGCCGTGCGACTTCTGCTGGTCGCGCTTCGTCTCGAAGGTGAACTTGCCGTCCTTGACGTCGACCATCACGGTGTCGCCAGCGAGCAGTTCGGCGCCGAGGATCTTCTCGGAGAGCTGATCCTCGATCTCCCGCTGCATCGCGCGGCGCAGCGGACGTGCACCGAGCGTCGGGTCGTACCCAATCTCGGAGAGTCGTTCGCGCGCGGGCGTCGTGATCTCGATGTACATGTCGCGGTCGAGCAGGCGATCCTTCAGCTGCTTCACGAACAGGTCCACGATCTGCAGCAGTTCGGGCTTCGACAGCTGCGGGAACACGATCGTGTCATCGACACGGTTCAGGAACTCGGGCTTGAAGTGCTTCTTGAGCTCCTCGTTGACCTTGCCCTTCATCGTCTCGTAGCCGACCTGCGAGTCGCCCTCGAGCTGGAACCCGACAGGGCCACCAGCGATCGCGGTCGAACCGAGGTTCGTCGTCATGATGATCACGGTGTTCTTGAAGTCGACCACGCGGCCCTGGCCGTCGGTGAGGCGACCCTCCTCGAGCACCTGCAGCAGCGAGTTGAAGATGTCAGGGTGAGCCTTCTCGATCTCGTCGAAGAGCACGACGGAGAACGGCTTGCGGCGCACCTTCTCGGTGAGCTGACCGCCCTCTTCGAATCCGA
Source organism: Leucobacter aridicollis (assembly GCF_013409595.1). Lineage (NCBI taxonomy): Bacteria > Bacillati > Actinomycetota > Actinomycetes > Micrococcales > Microbacteriaceae > Leucobacter > Leucobacter aridicollis. The sequence continues at coordinate 2,609,882 of NZ_JACCBD010000001.1, forward strand.
CGAACCCGGGAGGGGCACCGAACAGGCGCGACACGGTGTGCTTCTCGCCGTACTCGGACATGTCGAGCGAGATGAGCGCGTCTTCGTCGTCGAACAGGAACTCCGCGAGTGCCTTCGCGAGCTCGGTCTTGCCGACACCGGTGGGGCCGGCGAAGATGAACGAGCCCGAGGGGCGCTTCGGATCCTTCAGGCCAGCACGCTGGCGGCGGATCGTCTTCGCGAGCGCCGAGATTGCCTCGTTCTGGCCGATGACCCGCTGGTGCAGGGCATCCTCCATGAAGCGGAGACGCGAGGTCTCTTCCTCGGTGAGCTTGAACACGGGAATGCCGGTCGCCTGCGCGAGCACCTCGGCGATGAGCCCCTCATCGACCTCGGCGTTCGTCGCGACGTCGCCCGCGCGCCACTGCTTCTCGAGGCGGAGGCGTTCGGCGATGAGCTTCTTCTCCTCGTCGCGCTTGTTCGCGGCCTTCTCGAAGTCCTGAGCCTCGATCGCCTGCTCCTTGTCGGCCCGGACGACGGCGATCTTCTCGTCGAATTCGCGCAGCTCGGGCGGGCTCGACAGGATCGAGAGCCGCAGGCGTGCGCCTGCCTCGTCGATCAGGTCGATGGCCTTGTCCGGGAGGAAGCGATCCTGAACGTACCGGTCCGCGAGATTCACGGCGGCGACGATTGCGCCGTCGGTGATCGAGACCTTGTGGTGCGCCTCGTAGCGGTCGCGGAGACCCTTCAGAATATTGATGGTGTGCGGCAGCGACGGTTCGTTCACCATGATCGACTGGAAACGGCGCTCGAGCGCTGCGTCCTTCTCGAAGTGCTTGCGGAACTCGTCAAGCGTGGTCGCACCGATGGTCTGCAGCTCGCCGCGCGAGAGCATCGGCTTCAAGATGTTCGCCGCGTCGATCGCGCCCTCGGCAGCACCAGCGCCGACGAGCGTGTGGATCTCGTCGATGAAGATGATGATGTCGCCGCGGTTACGGATCTCCTTGGTGACCTTCTTCAGGCGCTCCTCGAAGTCGCCACGGTAGCGGCTGCCGGCGATCATCGACGACAGGTCGAGGACGTAGACCTGCTTGTCCTTCAGCGTCTCGGGGACCTCGCCCTTGACGATGGCCTGCGCGAGACCCTCGACGACAGCGGTCTTACCGACACCCGGTTCACCGATGAGCACTGGGTTGTTCTTGGAGCGGCGCGAGAGGATCTGCATGACCCGCTCGACCTCCTTCTCACGCCCGATAACGGGGTCAAGCTTGCCCTCACGGGCGGCCTGTGTGAGGTTGCGGCCGAACTGGTCGAGCACCTGCGAGCCCTTCGGGGCGTCGCCGGCCTCGGGGGCACCAACGGTCGCGTTCTCCTTGCCGGCCTGGTAGCCGGAGAGGAGCTGGATCACGGCCTGGCGCACGCGGTTCAGGTCGGCGCCGAGCTTCACGAGCACCTGGGCTGCGACACCCTCGCCCTCGCGGATGAGGCCGAGCAGGATGTGCTCCGTGCCAATGTAGTTGTGGCCGAGCTGCAGCGACTCGCGCAGGCTCAGCTCAAGCATCTTCTTCGCGCGAGGCGTGAACGGAATGTGCCCCGACGGCGGCTGCTGGCCTGTTCCGATGATCTCAGTGACCTGCGCGCGCACAGCGTCGAGTGAAATGTCGAGCTGCTCAAGAGCCTTCGCTGCGACACCCTCGCCCTCGTGAATGAGGCCGAGCAGGATGTGCTCAGTACCAATGTAGTTGTGGTTGAGCAGCTTCGCCTCTTCCTGGGCGAGCACGATCACGCGGCGAGCGCGGTCAGTGAATCTCTCAAACATCTATACCCTCCTTGACGGTCCACGGGGTATGGAACCGCCGCTGGTTAAAGGCTACGCGCCCTTTCCTGTCATTGGGGCCGTGTTCGCCAGAGGCGTTACGGCGTCTGCCCCGCTTCTGGGGTCGGAGCTACGGGGTCGAGCGTTCGGGGTATGCGCGCTTGACGCGGCGGCCCGCGAGCACGTAGGTTATCGATAAGCGATAACAACGATTATCGATAAGGATCGCCGGAACGTGCGCAACGCCTCCGGCCCGACAGCGGAGGACGCTCATGTCACCAACCACTCATACCCCGGAGGTATCGCGTGGCGACCGATTTGCCATCTGGGCGTTCGTCGTCGCGGGCGCAGCGATCATCGTGTTCACCGGCATTCAAGCGGTCACCAGGGTGCTGGCGATGCTCGGCGAGGGGCCGCATCTCGTTCCCATCCAGTTCCCCGAAGGAATGACCGTCTCACTCGACCCCGGTACGGGAGCAGTGCTCTCAGTAACGGGAGCAACAGGCACCATCCGAGTCGATTCCCTCGCCGCTCCCGCGCTCGTTCCTGGCATCGCGGCCCCGATCCTCGCGGCGGTGACAACGATCGTGGTGACAGGCTGTCTGCTCGCACTCGCCGCCTCAATCCTGCGCGGCAAGATCTTCTCCCGACGCAACACTGCACTCGTCGTCACCGCGGGTATTTCGGGCCTCGTCGGGTACTCGCTCGCAAACCTCGCCAGCACAATGCTCGCCAACGAGGCAGTCCACTCGGCCGTAGGTGGGGGGCTGATTTCAAGCGTCTTCGCGGCCGACCCGCTCGTCTACTTGCTCGCCGCTTTCACGGTCGCCGTCGTAGCCACAGCGTTCACGGTCGGCGCCCGGCTGCAGCGCGAGACCGAGGGGCTCGTATGACGCCGGCCGAACCAGCGGACGGGCACGCGATCCACTGTCGGCTCGACGAGCTCCTCGCCGAGCGCGGGATGACCCTCACCGAGCTGGCTGAGCGGGTCGGCGTGAGCATCGTCAATCTGTCGGTACTCAAGAACGATCGGGCGAAGGCGATTCGATTCACGACGCTCACCGCGATCTGCCGCGCCCTCGACTGCGAGGTGGGCGACCTGCTCGTCGTCGGCGAGTAACATCGAGACACCTCGGCTCGACCGGCACAGTTACCGGACGATAACCGACGAGCACCGTCTTCTCCACGAAACCACGGCGCTGGGATACGATGAGGCCATGTCTAGTTCGCCCCGGGAGGTCGCCAAGGCTCAGCGCCGCGAGCGCTACCTCGAAGCGGCAGCGTCGCTCATCGCGGAGCGCGGCTTCAGCGGCGTCTCCATCGACCTGCTGGGTGCTGCCGTGGGAGTGAGTGGCCCCGCGCTCTACAGGCACTTTTCGAGCAAGGAAGACATCCTGACGCAGCTGCTTGTCGGGGCCAGTGAGCGGCTCCTCGCGGGCTACGAGGCGATCATCGCGGAGGAGCTCAGCGACGAGGAAACCCTGCGCAGGCTCGTGCGTTTCCACCTCGACTTTGCAACAAACGAGCGCGACGTGATTCTCGCGCAGGAGCGCGAGCTCGTGAACCTCCCCGAGGAGCCCCGCCGCCGCGTGCGCAGCCTGCAGCGCCGCTACGTGAACGGCTGGGTACAGATCACCGAGCGCCTCATGCCCGACGCGAGCCGAGCCGACCTCACAGTCCGGCTGCACGCAGTCTTCGGCCTGCTCAACTCGACCCCGTACAGCGGGTCCCTCGCGTCGCCTTCGCGGGTGCGGGATATCCTCGCCGACCTCGCGCTCAGCGCCCTCTTCACCGCGGACTCGCCCTAGCGCTCGCGACCACATGCGAGACCGCCCTCGCCCTCCGAGCAGGCACCGGATGTCGCGGCATGTGGCGCGGTCTCGGAGGAACAGCACGGTCTCGGCGGGCCGAGGCCGTCTCGGCGGAACGAGGCCGTCTCGGCGGCAATGCCGCCGCCACTAGCGCTCGAACTGGAAGTGCCCCTGGTCACGCGGCCGGAACTCGGTGACGCCGTAGCCTGCCTCGGCGGGGATCCGCACGACGGGGTTGCCCGCACCGTCAAAGCCAACAGTTGGCGTGACCGCGATACGGGGCAGGCGCGGGGACGCCTCCACGGCCTCGGCGACCGAGCCGAACGAGCCGAGTCGCCTGAGGTTCATGAGCGTCGGCAGCAGCAGCATCTCGCTCGTGAGCGACGGCACTTCGGCCGGTTCGACCCACCGCAGCGCGACGGCTTCGACCCCGTCCGCGGTCGGCTCTTGTTCGTCGGGCGCGCGGGCGATGAAGAAGTCGGTATCGAATCTACGCTTGCCCTCGACCGGGGTGATCCACCGCCCGAACGGGACGACGTCGTCGAGCGCGAGCCTGGCGGCAGCTGCCCCGAGCACCCCGCCAAGCCCGGCGGCACCGGCCGCCTCGGGGGTCGGGACCTGCGGCCCGGTCAACAGGCGTTCGCTCGGGTCGCGGGCGAGGAGCACGCCGACTTCCTCCCAGGTCTCGCGGATCGCCGTCGCGCGCAGCGCGGCCGACTCGTCGCCCGCGGCGTGGCCGTGCGCGACGGCCGCGGCCCCGTCCTCCACTTCGAGCACGCCGCCCGGGAAGACCAGCGCCGACGGGAACGCACCCCTGGTGCTCCCCCGTCTGAGCATGAGCACGCGCAGCGGATCATCGCGCACGAGGAGCAGCGAGGCCGACCGTCGCGGCACGACGGGCGGCCGCGGCCCCTCAGCCGCGCCCTGTCCGTCCGCTTCGAACGCCATGGGTCAGCCCGCGGCTCCCGGCGTGCTTCCGGCTCCTGACGCTTCACCGGTTGCCGCGTCCTCGGCAGCGTCCGCGACCTCCGCGATGCGGCGCGCCTGGCGCAGGAGCGGCTCGTCGATCATCTGCCCATTGTATGCAAAGACCCCGCTCGGCGCGTTCGCCCAGGCGGCGAGCACGCCCGTCGCCCACTCGATCGCCGCGGCGTCCGGGAGGTACGCCTCGCGCAGCACCGGCACCTGGCGCGGGTGCAAACACATCGCACCCCGGAAGCCGGACGCCGCCGCCTCCGACGCCTCCTCGCGGAGCCCCTCGTCGTCGGCGAGATCCGTGCGCACCGTGTCAAAGGCCGGCTTGCCCGCAGCAGCAGCAGCGATCAGCACGCGCGCCCGGGCGTACTCGGCGAGCTTGCCGAGCCGCCCGTCGGGCGTGCGACTCTTGAACCCGCCGATGCCGGCGACAAGATCCTCGGCACCCCAGGTGAGCGCGGCAACCCGCGGGTCTGCGGCGAGCGCGTCGACGTCTCGGATGCCGACGGGCGTCTCGCAGAGCGCGATCACCTCGTAGCCCTCGAGGCCGTCGAGGTCGCTCGGCCGCTCGGCCTTCGGGAGCATGATGGCGCGGTACGGGGTCTGCGCGACGGCGGCGAGGTCGGCGTCGAAGAACTCGGAGCTGCGCGGGTTCACGCGCACGATCACGCGATCAGGATCGAGCGGCGTCGCGACCAACGCGGCCCGCGCCGTCTGCTTGTCCGTCGGGGCAACCGCGTCTTCGAGGTCGATGATGACGCTGTCGGCCCTGTCGAACGCCTTCGCGTAGCGGTCCGGGCGGTCGCCTGGGCAGAAGAGCAGTGCTGGACCGGTGATCATGCGTCTGCCTCCGCGGGGCTCGCGGCGGACTCCGCGGATCCCGTCGCGTCGACGCCCGGGGCGTCATCGGGACGGCAGCGCATGAGCGTGGACCGCTTGGCGACCGCGACGATGTTGCCGCGCTGGTCGCGCGCGGTGTGCTCAAACTCGACGACGCCCTGGCCCGGGCGCGACTTCGAGAGGCGCTTGCCGAGGATGCGGGTCTCGGCGGTCATCGTGTCTCCGGCGCGCATCGGCGACGGGAACCGGATGTCGGTCATACCGAGGTTGGCGACGATGGTGCCCTGCGTGAGCTGCGCGACCGACAGCCCGACCATCGTGGAGAGCGTGAACATGCTGTTCACGAGCCGCTCCCCGAACTCGGTCGTGGCGGACCACTCGGCGTCAAGGTGCAGCGACTGCGGGTTCATGGTGAGCGTCGTGAACAGCACGTTGTCGGCCTCGGTGACGGTGCGGGCGGGCGCGTGCACGTAGACGTCACCCTCCTCGAACTCCTCGAAGTATCGCCCGCGCTGTTCAAAGATTCGTCCGGTCATCGTGCTGCGCCCTCCTTGGCTGCATCGCTCGGCTGCTCTTCGGCCGATCCTAGTTCAGTGGTGCTGGCGGCCGCAGCGTCGGAGTCAGGAGTGACCTCGGCGAGCACCTCATTCGCGCCAACCTGCTGGCCCGCTGCGACGCGGAGCACGAGCGTTCCGGCGACCGGGGCACGAAGCACATGCTCCATCTTCATCGCTTCGACGCTGAGCACCGGCTGACCGGCGGCGACGGTGGCGCCATCTTCCGCGTGCACGGCGACAACGGCGCCAGGCATCGGTGAGAGCAGTTCGGGGGCTGCCGCGTCCGAACGCGTCACGCGCTCGAGCACGACGTCCTCGAACCGCCACGCGGCCCCGCCGATCGCGAGTCGCAGCGCGCCGGCGATGCTGCCCGGCCGGGCGCTCACCGCGCGCGGGTCGAACACGAAGTGGGCGTGCTCGGTGCGACCGTCGATCCTGATCTGGGCGGTGCCGCTCGGGCGCTGCGCCGCGTCCGGGCGTTCGGTCACGCGGACTCCCGCGGTGCGCCACTGCCCGTCGTCGACGCGCACGCGCGCGGCTCCGGGCTCGCCGGCAACCTGGACCGTGCGCACCGTGTCCGTCTGGCCCGCGACGCGGAGCCGGAAGCGGGCCGCCGCGTGCTCGCCGACGCGCCAGCCGAGGCCCGCCGCCCCGGGGGGAGATGCGGCAACCTCGCGCGCGTGGAGCACGAGCGCGGCCGCGGCGAACGCGGTGTCGTCAGGATCGCGGAACGCGAGCTCGGGCGTGACCCGCTCGATGAGGGCGGTGTCGAGCAGGCCCGCGCGCACGTCGGCGTCGTCGAGCAGCAGCCGGAGGAACTCGACGTTCGTGTCAACGCCGAGCGTCACCGTGTCGGTGAGCGCGCCCCGCAGCAGCCGGATCGCCCCGGCCCGGTCGGGCGCCCAGGTCATGACTTTTGCGAGCATCGGGTCGTAGTCCGACGTGATCTTCGACCCCTCGGTGAGGGCGGCGTCGACGCGGACACCCTCGCCCGCGGGGAGTGACACCGATTCGAGCACGCCGCCCGTCGGCAGGAAGCCCGCGCGCGGGTCCTCCGCGTAGATGCGTGCCTCAATAGCGTGCCCGTCGAGGCGCACGTCCGCCTGGTCGATGCCGAGCGGCTCGCCGGCGGCGACGCGCAGCTGGGCGGCGACGAGGTCGACGCCCGTCACCTCCTCGGTGACGGGGTGCTCGACCTGCAGCCGCGTGTTCATCTCCATGAACGCGAACTCGTTCGGGTCGTCTGCCGACACGATGAACTCGACGGTGCCAGCGCCGCGGTAATCGATACTGCGAGCGGTCTCGACCGCCGCCTCCGCGAGCTGGGCGCGCAGCTCGTCGCTGAGGTTCGGCGCGGGCGCCTCCTCGATGACCTTCTGGTGCCGCCGCTGCAGCGAGCACTCACGCTCGCCAAGGTGGATGACGGTGCCGTGGCTGTCGGCGACGACCTGCACCTCGATGTGGCGGGGTCGGGTGATCAGCCGCTCGAGGAAGAGGGTGTCATCGCCGAACGATGCCTTCGCCTCGCGCCGCGCGGTCGCGAGCGCCTCGGCGAGGTCCTCGCGCGTCGCGACAGCGTGCATGCCCTTGCCGCCGCCGCCTGCCGCGGGCTTCACGAGCACGGGGAAGGTCAGGTCGGCGGAGCGCGCGAGAAGCTCGTCGTTCGTGAGACCCGGTTCGGAGACGCCCGGCACGACCGGGACGCCCCGCCTCGACACGCGCTCGCGGGCGCGGATCTTGTCGCCCATCACCTCGAGCGCCTCGACCGATGGACCAACGAACACGATCCCGGCTTCTGCGCACGCAAGCGCGAGCGCCGGCTGCTCGGAGAGGAAGCCGTAGCCGGGGTGGATCGCCTCGGCCCCGGTCGCCTTCGCCGCCGCGACGATCTGCTCGACGCTGAGGTAGCCACCGGCGCTGCCGGGCTCCGTGCCGTCGAGCGCGACGGCCTCGTCAGCGAGCCGCACGTGCGGCGCATCGGCGTCGACCGCGCTGTAGACGGCGACCGAGCGGACGCCAAGGTCGCGCAGGGTCCTGATAATCCGGCAGGCGATCTCGCCGCGGTTTGCAATAAGTACTGAAGAAAACATCGCCATCACATCCGAAAGATTCCGTAGCCCTGATCCGCGAGCGGCGCCCGCGAAACGGTGTCGAGCGCGAGGCCAAGCACCCCGCGGGTGTCGAGCGGATCGATGATCCCGTCGTCCCACAGCCGGGCGCTCGCGTAGCGCGCGTCGCTCTGCTCGGCGAACCGCTCGAGGGTGGGGCGCGAAAACTCGGCCTCCTCCTCCGCCGACCAGGTGCCACCCGCGGCCTCGATCTTGTCGCGCTTCACCGTCGCGAGCACGGACGCGGCCTGCGGCCCGCCCATCACGCCGATGCGCGATGTTGGCCACATCCACAGGAAGCGGGGCGAGTAGGCGCGGCCGCTCATGGCGTAGTTGCCAGCCCCGAAGGATCCGCCAACGATCACTGTGAGTTTCGGCACGCGGGCGCAGGCGACGGCGGTGACCATCTTCGCGCCGTGCTTCGCGATGCCGCCGCGCTCGTATTCGCGGCCGACCATGAAGCCCGACAGGTTCTGCAGGAACACGAGCGGGATCTTGCGCGTGTCGCAGAGCTGCACGAAGTGCGCGCCCTTCTGGGCCGACTCCGCGAACAGCACGCCGTTGTTCGCGATGATGCCGACGGGGTGGCCCTCGATGTGGGCGAAGCCCGTGACGAGGGTGGAACCGAAGTCACGCTTGAACTCGTGGAAGCGGCTGCCGTCGACGATGCGCGCGATGATCTCGCGAGCGTCGTATGGCGACTGTGGCTCTGGCGGAACGACCCCGTAGAGCTGGCTGGGGTCGACGGCGGGCTCCTCCGGCTCGGCAACGTCCCAGGCGCGGGGCGCGGGCGCCGGCAGCTGCGCGATAATGTCGCGCACGATCTCGAGCGCGTGCTCGTCGTTCTCGGCGAGGTGGTCCGCGACGCCTGAGTCGCGGGTGTGGGTGACGCCGCCGCCGAGCTCCTCGGCGCTCACGACCTCGCCTGTCGCCGCCCGCACGAGGGGCGGGCCGCCGAGGAAGATCGTGCCCTGCTCGCGCACGATGACGACCTCGTCACTCATCGCGGGAACGTAGGCGCCGCCGGCGGTGCTCGACCCCATCACGGCGGCGATCTGGGCGATGCCGCGGGCCGACATGCGCGCCTGGTTGTAGAAGATGCGACCGAAGTGCTCGCGGTCCGGGAAGACGTCGTCTTGCAGCGGCAGGAACGCGCCGCCCGAGTCGACGAGGCTCACGCAGGGCAGCTCGTTTTCGGCGGCGATCTCCTGCGCGCGGAGGTGCTTCTTCACTGTCAGCGGCATGTACGTGCCGCCCTTCACCGTCGGGTCGTTCGCGATGATCATCACCTTGCGGCCGTGGATCTCACCGACGGCCGTGATGAGTCCCGCGGCGGGGATGTCCTCGTCGTAGACGCCGTCGGCCGCGAGGGCTCCGACCTCGAGGAGCGCACTCCCCCGGTCGACGAGGCGCTCGACGCGCTCTCGCGGCAGCAGTTTGCCGCGCCCGACGTGGCGCTCGCGCGACGCTTCGCTGCCGCCAAGCGCGATCTCCGCGAGGCGCTCGCGCAGCTCTGTGACGGCCGCCCTGTGCGCCTCTTCGTTCGCGCGGTACTCGGCGCTTGCAGGTCTCGCCTGGCTCGCGAGAGTCTCCATCGACGTCCCCTTCCGGTTCACGGTCGAGCGCGTCTGTGCGCCCGCTCGAAATTAGGTTAGCGGTCACTAACTGAATTGTCTAGCGGTGATCCATCCAGCATCCGTGCCGCCCACACCGGCTAGCGTTGAGGCATGACTCCCGCTAACGTGCCCGTGCTCGCCCTCGTCCGGCACGGCGAAACCGACTGGAACCGAGCACGGCGCATCCAGGGCCGCACCGAGGTCCCCCTCAACGACACCGGCCGTGAGCAGGCGCGGGGCGCCGCCGCAACCCTCGCCGCTCACGCATGGGCGTCCGTGCACGCGTCGCCACTCGGCCGCGCGATCGAAACCGCGGAGATCATCGCCGCGGGCCTCGGCCTCGCGACCCCCGCCATCAACGACGGGCTGTGGGAGCGCGACTTCGGTGAGGCCGAGGGGCTCTCCGTGCCCGACATCGAGGCGCGCTGGCCCGGCCTGAGCGGCATCCCCGGAGCGGAGCCTCTCGAGGCCGTCGCCGAACGCTCTGCCGCCGCCATCGCCGCGCTCTACGAGGCTGCACCGAGCGGAATCGTCGTCGCGCACGGCGCGATGCTCCGCGCCGGCATCGGACGGCTGACAGGCGTCGACGTTCCGCGGATCCTGAACGGCGAGATCTGGCTGCTCCGCCGCGAGCCGACCGGATACGCCGCGACGATGCTGAAGGCCCCGGCAGCGAGCCCGCTACTGCAGAGCTGAGGTCAGGCGCGCGAGGCCGTCGAGCAGCTGCGACCGCACCGGCTGCTTCGCCCACTCCTCGGGAAGCAGCTCGCGCGAGTTCGCGCGGTAGTAGTCCGTGACCTCGTCGAGGTCACGCACGAAGCTCGCCCCCCGCACGACCATCGAGATCTCCATGTTCAGGCCGAACGAGCGCGGATCCATATTCGACGAGCCAACGACGGCGACGTCATCGTCGATCGTGAAGTGCTTCGAGTGCAGGATAAAGGGCGGCCGATACATCCAAATTCGCACCCCCGCGTTCAGCAGCTCCTCGTAGTACGAACGCTGCGCGTGGTAGACGAGCGCCTGGTCGCCGATCTCTGAGACGAAGAGTTCGACCTCGACGCCGCGCGCGGTCGCCGCGCGGAGCGCGTTCATGATCGACCCGTCGGGCACGAAGTACGGGCTCGTGATGCTGATGCGGCGGCGGGCGGTGTAGAGCAGCGACACGAACACCTGCAGGTTGTTCTCGGACGCGTACCCGGGGCCGCTCGGCACGATCTGGCAGTCGAGGTCGCCCGGGAACTCGGTCTCGAACGATTCGATGTCGAGCTGCTCGAGGTACGTGTCGGTCTCGAGATACCAGTCGGCCTGGAAGACGGCCTCGAGGCCGAGCACGATCGGCCCTTCCACGCGCACCATGATGTCGCGCCAGTGCAGGCCACGGCGAATGTTGCCGCGCTTGTTGTAGCTCGAATCGACGAGGTTTTGCGACCCCGTGAATCCGACCTTGCCGTCGACGACGACGAGCTTGCGGTGGTTACGCAGGTCGGGGCGCTGGTATTCGCCGCGCCACGGACGCACGGGCAGCATGTACGTCCACTCAGCGCCCATGTCATCGAGGCTCTGCGCGGTTCGTCTCCGGCCGGGATTGCGCACCGCCGAGATGTGGTCGAGCATCACGCGAACCTTCACTCCACGCTCGACCGCGCGCCGCATCGCAGCAAACACCACGTCGGTCGTGTCGTCGTGCACGAGAATGTAGAACTGCACGTGCACGTAGTCTGTGGCGTCATCGATCGCGTCGGCGATCTGACGGAACGACAGCTCGTAGTCGATCGTCATCGCCGCCACGTTGCCGCGGAGCATGGGCTGCGCGCCGAGCGTCTGGCCGAGCCTGACCGCGCTCTCAAGGCCGGGCGACATCGCGTCGATATCCGAGATCAGGCCCTGGTTCTCGCGCTCCGCGAGGCTCGAGACGAGCTTGTTGATCGCGTCCTGCTTCGCCTCGCGGTGCTTCGGGAGCCGGTTGCTGCCGATGATGAGAAACACGATGAGTCCCGGCACCGGCAGCAGGAAGATCGCGAGCAGCCAGGCCATGCCCGAGGTTGGGCGGCGGTTGCGCGGCACCACAAACAGCGCGACAACGCGGATCGCCATGTCGATGGTGAGCGCGACGGCAGCGCCAATCGCGGGCCAGTTCCAGCCGGAAAAGAACTCCATGTCGGCCCTTTCCCTGGAACTACAGCAGCGACGCGGAGACCCGCGCCTGCATTAACTGTAGCGAAAAAGCGGGAGCTACTCCTCGCGTGCGGGAAGACCGGCCTTCTGGCGTTCCTCGTTCTCGATCTCGCGGTAGATGCGTCGCTCGGTGCGGTCTGCCCGGAGAATGAGCCTCATAACCATCCAGAAGAAGAGCCCGATGAGCACGGTCGGCGTGAGCGACCAGACTGCATTCATCCACCAGTTATCCATAGTTGCCAACTTTACCCCCAGCGCCCCTGGGATTACCTGGGCGCTTCACGATCATTCCCTGTCAGTTGCGTGCCGCCGCTACGCGCTGAACGCGCAGCCGCTCATGCGGAGGGCCCCCGCGCGAACGGAGGCCCTCCGCGGCCAATGCTCGGTCGCTACTTGACGAGCGGGAAGAGGATCGTCTCGCGGATTCCCAGGCCGGTGAGCGCCATGAGCAGGCGGTCCATGCCCATGCCCATGCCACCGGTCGGGGGCATCGCATGCTCGAGCGCGCGGAGGAACTCCTCGTCGACCTTCATCGCTTCGACGTCGCCGCGGGCCCCCTCCGCCGCCTGCTGCACGAAGCGCTCGCGCTGCACGACGGGGTCGATGAGCTCGGAGTATCCCGTGGCCAGCTCGAAGCCGCGGATGTACAGGTCCCACTTCTCGACGACGCCAGGGATCGAGCGGTGGTGTCGGGTGAGCGGGCTCGTCTCGACAGGGAAGTCCATGACGAACGTCGGGGTGGTGAGCGAGTCGATCACAAAGTGCTCCCACAGCTCTTCGACGAGCTTGCCGTGGTTTGCGAGCGGCACCTCGACGCCCTCGGCGTCGGCGAGCGCCTGCAGCTCGGCGACAGTCGTCTCCGGCGTGATCTGCGTGCCGGCTGCCTCCGAGAGCGAGTCGTACATCGAGATACGGTTCCACTCGCCGCCGAGGTCGAAGAGCGTGCCGTCCGCCCACTTCACGACGTGCGTGCCCTCGCGCTCGGTGCCGACGTTCGCGGCGAGCGCGGCGTTCTGCACGAGCTCCTGCGTGAGGTCGGCGATGCCGTTGTAGTCGGTGTAGGCCTGGTATGACTCGAGCATCGCGAACTCGGGGCTGTGGGTCGAGTCTGCGCCCTCGTTGCGGAAGTTGCGGTTGATCTCGAAGACCCGCTCGAGCCCGCCGACGGCAGCGCGCTTGAGGAACAGCTCGGGCGCGATGCGCAGGTAAAGCTCCATGTCGAACGCGTTCGAGTGCGTCACGAACGGTCGGGCCGAGGCGCCGCCGTGCATGGTCTGCAGCATCGGGGTCTCGACCTCGATGAAGTCATGCTTCGCGAAGGTATCGCGCAGGCTCGCCATGGTGCGCGCGCGGGTGAGCACGTTGACGCGGGCCTGCTCGCGAGCGATGAGGTCGAGGTAGCGCTGGCGCACCCGCGTCTCCTCGTTCAGCTCGGCGTGCAGGTTCGGCAGCGGGGCAATCGCCTTCGCCGCGACCTGCCACTGGGTCACCATCACCGAGAGCTCGCCGCGGCGGCTCGAGATCACCTCTCCCTGCACGAACAGGTGGTCACCGAGGTCGGTGAGCTCCTTGTACTCGGCGAGCGACGCTTCGCCGACCTCCGCGAGCGACAGCATTGCCTGGATGCGGGTACCGTCGCCGGCCTGGATCGAGGCGAAGCAGAGCTTGCCGGTGTTGCGCTGGAAGACGATGCGGCCGGCGATGCCGACGGTCTCACCCGAGGCCGAATCGGGGGTCTCCTCGAGGTGCCCCCACTTGGCCCGCACTGCCGGGATCGTCGTCGTGACGGGCACCGAAACCGGGTACGCGCCGCCGGCAAGGTCACCCGCGGCGTTCAGCCGCTCCCGCTTCTCGAGACGGATGCGCTTCTGCTCGAAGATTTCCTCTTCGCTCTGAACTTCTTCAGTGGCGGGGTTCGGCGCAGTCTGCTCGCTCATTTGGCGGGTTCCTCCGTAGTGTAGACGTAGATATCTATCCTACGCGAGGCGCAGAGTGTTCCCACATTTGGAGCCCGCGGATGGGCGATACTGATGGGTGGTGGGAGCGCCCACCCCGGCTCAAGGAGGCTGCATGCCCGGCTCATCGCGGATCACCCGCAGGGGCGTCCTCGCGGCGGCAGCGGCCGGCGCCGTCACGACGTCGATCGTCGCGCTCGGGGGCTGGCGGGTCGCGCGGCGCCCGGTCATCTCCCCCGAACCGGGATCGGGATCGGCTCTGCCACCCGGAGCGACCACTGTCCGTGCGCCCCTCGCCATCCCCGCGCTCGACGAGGGCACTGTCGGCGACGACGGCGTGCGCGCCTTCGAGCTCGTTGCCCAGGCCGGGGAGAGTTCGTTCGTCGCCGGCGTGCGGACTCCCACGTGGGGGTACAACGGCGCGTTCGGCGGGCCGACGCTCCGCGCGGCGCAGGGCGAGCGCGTCCGCGTTGTCGTGCGCAGCGAGCTCGCCGAGGTGACGACGACGCACTGGCACGGCATGAAGCTTCCGGCGATCGCCGACGGCGGCCCGCACCAGCCCATCGCGCCGGGCTGTTCATTGTCGACGACGCCGAGCCTCCCGTGGATGCTCCGCTGCCGCGAGAGTACGGTGTTGACGACATCCCCGTCGTGGTGACCGACCGCAGCTTCTCGGCCGACGGCACGTTCGACGAGCGCAGGCGCGACGCGGCGGGCATGCTGGGCGACACGCTCCTCGTCAACGGCACCGTGTCGCCCCGCTTCGCCGCGACGCGGGAGCTCACTCGGCTGCGCATCCTCAACGGGTCCACGGCGCGCAGCTACCGCTTCGAGCTCGATGCCGGCCCACTGCTGCTCGTCGGCACCGACTCTGGGCTGTTGCCGGAGCCCGTGGAGGTCCCGGGGGTCACGCTGACGCCCGGGGAACGGGCGGAGGTGGTCGTCGCGCTTGCACCCGGCGCGTCCGCCATGCTGCGCTCGGTGCCCCACACGCTCGGGCTGCTGGACACGACGGAGCGTGCAAGCGGCACCGGCGACACCTTCGAGGTCCTCGAACTCACCCGCGACGGCGCGACGGCCCGCCCCGCTGCTGCGACGCTCGCGGACCTGACAGGCTGGATCGCGGCGGGCGGCGCGCTCGCCGCACCCCTCACGGACCCACCCGAGCCCGACCGGCGGCGCACCATCACGCTGCAGGACAACAAGATCAACCACCGGCGCATGAACATGGCGCGCATCGACGAGGTCGTCACCGTCGGAGACCGCGAGCGCTGGCTCATCACCAACGAGCACTTCCTCCCCCACAACCTGCACATCCACAACGCCCGGTTCAGGGTGCACTCGGTTGAGGGCCGCGCGCCCACCGCCGAGCTGCGCGGGTGGAAAGACACCGTGTACGCGCCGCCAAGCCGGACCGTCGTCATCGACGTCGAGTTCGGCACGTCAACAGACCCGCACCTGCCCTACATGTTCCACTGCCACCTGCTCCAGCACGAGGATCAGGGCATGATGGCGCAGTTCGTCGTTGTGCGGCCGGGCGAGGAGGCCGGGCCGCTCGACACCCCAGCAATCCGCGATGGAGGTTCACATGACGGACACTGATCGAGCTCCCGGGGGCGGCGCGGTTGCGGCGCTCACACGCTGGACGCTGATCCTGCACGCTGCGCTGCTCGCAGCGCAGCCCTTCCTCGCGGGGGCGATGCTCGACGCGATGAGCCCGAGCCCGCAGACGATGCACCGGATGGTTGCCATGACTGTCGTCGCGGTCGCAATCGTCCAGGTACTTCTCACCCTCGCGGCCTGGAAGGGCAGGGCGGGGTGGCCGCGCGACGCCTTTAACCTGTCGTTGCTGTTGCTCGGGCTTGAGCTCGTGCAGTTCACGCTCGGCCATCTCAGCCTCGGCATGGCCTTACACATCCCGCTCGGGATCGCGTCGCTCGCCGCCGGCGTCTATCTCGCCGTACGATTCGCGAGACACCCCATCCCCGTCGAGGGTTAGACCGCCTCGATCTCGAGTTCTTCTTCCTCCTCGCGGCGGCGCTTCGCGGCAAACAGCATGACGCCGATGAGCAGCAGCGCGAGCGCGATGCAGATGAGCGCGAGCATCCCGGTGCCACCGGTGACGGAGATCTCGGGAGTCGAGGTCTCCCCCGTGAGGTTCACGCCAACGTCAAAGCTCAGCTCGGTCGACGGCGCGCCAGACGAGTTCGAGGTCTCCACGGCGGCGTCCATCGCGAAACCGAACGTGACGGGAACCGTCGCGCCCTGCTGGACGGCAACCTCCGCGAAGGAGACCCTGTCGCCGGCCTTCAGGGCCTCGAAGGTTTCCTCGCCGGTGACGCCCGCGATGTCCCAGAACAGGGTCACGTCTTTCGCGAGGTCGGGGTTCAACGCGCCCTCAGGAATGAGCTCGGTCACGTCGAGGGTGACAGCGGCGACGCCCTCGCCGGGACCCGCGTTGATGACGTTCAGGGTGCGGGTGACGCGGTCGCCGGGCGATGCCTTGCGGTCACCGATGAACGTGGTCTCGGCGCGAGCGTACTCGGCGCCGGTCCAGTCCAGGTGCACGGCCGGGCCGTCCCACTCGGCCTGCACCGTCGCCGCGGGAAGGGCGGTCGCGCCCTGCACGGTCGTGCCTGTGCCGAGGCGCTCTGGCGCCTGCGGGGTTCCGCCCGGAGCGACAGAGTTTGCCCGGCCGCCGAACATCGGCATCGAGTCGGCCATCGCAAGCGCGACGCCGGCCCCGAGCAGCAGGAGAACGGTGAGGATGCCGGCAATGAACTTGCCGCGTGCGCTCATCCCATGGCCTGCGTCGACGGTGAGCACCGTACTGGCAGCGCGCGTCGCGTGGTCGTCTGTGGAGATACGCAAGGTCATCCCTCGTTTCGGTGGTTGGGCGTACTGTCTGAATGCTTGGCGTCTGAGGCGATCTCGTCAGTCTCGGCGGACTTCAGGAGCGCTTCGGCTTCGGTGACGGCGTCTCTGCCGCCCATCGCGAACGCGAGTTCGCGCTCCCGGAGTTCGATCTCGCGCTCCCTGATCGCGAGCTCGCGCTCGCGGAGATCCTGCTCGCGTGGCTCGGCGACTGGCGCCTGATAGGTCACGGTCGGAGCCGGTGCGGCCGCTCCCGCCCCGGATGGGCCTGCACCCTGCGGGCGGGGCACCGAGACGACGGTGGTGCGGGGCTTACGGAAGCTGCTGAGCGCTCCCCAGCCGATGAGTACCGCCGCGGCGATGCCTGCAACGATCATCGGGTTTTGCGAGACCCACTGGCGGATCCAGCCGAGCCCAGGGACGCCGTACATGAACACGCCGCGGACCTGCGCCGGGGAGACCGGCTCGTCGACAGAGGAGTTCGCGTCGCCCTGGGTGATGAGCCGGCATGAGGTGCCGTCCTCGAACGTGCCGATGGTCTTGCCGATCACGCGGTGCGTGATGAGCGTCGGGTCGTTCGGCTCGGGGAAGTACGTGACGATCTGCCCGACAGAGACATCGTTGCAGACCTTGGCCTCGTCCGTGCCCTTGACGACAACAACGTCGCCCGGCGAGAACGTCGGCTCCATCGACCCGGACAGCACCGTGAGCGAGTCACCGCCGAGCACGCGCGGCACAACGAGCAGCGCGGCGAGGGCGGCGATCACGACGATCGCGAAAGCGGACCCGATCGCGCGGGCAGCAATCTGCCACGGCGAGTCGTACCAACCGCGGGTCGTCTTCCTCGCCGTGGTGCGGGTCTTCGTGCGGACCGGCTGCCTCCGCGCCTTGGACGTCGTCTTGGTGCTCATCGGATCCTCCTTTCGGATCGTCTCAGGTGGCCCGTCGGGCCGGAAAGTTGAGGGGGTGGGGCCCCGCAGGCCCTGCCAGTGGCCTGGCCTGCGGGGGTCCCGGTGTTCGCGCGGGGCGCGAACGGTGATGCGCTTAGTTGAACTGTGCGCCGGTGTCGCGGACCTGGTTCAGCGAAACGGTCAGCTCGCCGAGCGTGTCAACGAGGGTAACGTCGGTGCGCTCTTCAACGGTGACGTCGGTTGCCTGGTAGCGGAAGTCGCCATCCTGGTCCTCGTAGAACGATGCGTAGATCACAACGTTGAGGTCAACCGAGGTGGTCGGCATGCCGAAGACTGCCGACTGTGCAGCTGCGCCGCCAACAGCGGTCGCGGTGTCGCCGAGGATGCCGTTGGTTGCGTCCTCTGCGCCTGCTGCCTGGCCCGCGGCCGGAGCCGAGAGGTAGAGCAGCGGTGCGTCAGCGGTCTTGGGCAGCGCGGTCTCGGTGACGAGGAGCTCGTCGCCGTAGTAGATCTCGTAGCTGTAGTTGATGCCCGAGACGTTCTCCTCGAGCGCGTCGAGACCGTCGATGCCGACGCGAGCAACAAGGTTGTCGCCCTCGAGGGTTGCGGTTGCCTCGAACGATGCTGCGAGCTTGTCGCCCGGGGCGATGCGCCACTCAGCAACGTCAACGATCTCGTGGCCGGGCTGCGAGCCATCGGTCGCGCCAACGGTCTCGGTAGCGTCCTTACGGTCGTTCGAGACATCCCAGAACGACGTGTCAGCGGACTGCACGAGGTTCAGGTCACCGGCGGTGATGTCGCCGCCCGAGAACGTGTCCGATGCGGACCAGAGGGCGAAGGTCGAGCCGCCGATGAGCAGCGCTGCAGTGCCAGCAGCTACCCACATGAAGCCCTTGCGGCGCTTGTTGGGCTCGCTGACAACGATGACCTGGTCGTGGTTCGTGTTCGACATGATGGTTTTTCTCCTAGTTGGTTGAGCGCGGGGGAAGCAAGACCTCGGTCGGCGCTCAGCGCCAAGGCCACGTTTTTATGGGGGGGGGAACTAGTCGCGAGGCGAAACCGTGGGATTCACGTTCGTGACGATCGGGTCAAGCGAGATGACAATGTCAGGCTCATTTGACGGGTCTGGGTAGATGTCGGCGTCCCACGCGGCGGAGGCCTTCGCCTTCGTCGTGTCTTCTGCCGTCGCCTCGGCGACCACCAGGTTGCGGTAGACGCCGAGAAGTTCAAGTGCCGGCGGGAAGCCGATCTGGGAGTGCCAGCGGGCGATCGCGCCGTTCGCGCTGCCGTCCTCCGCGATGCTGGTCACGCGCACGTCGTTGACGTACGTGCCGTCAGCGACGGAGTTCCAGCTGATCGCTGCACACCATTCCTGGCTGGCCTCCGTGCCGTCAAGCGCGGTGCCGGGAGCCTGGAGTTCCACGTCGGTGTTGCCAAAGACGTAGATGTTCTTCGGATCCTCGCCCTCCGGTGTCTCGGGCGTTGCCGGGACTGCAGAGCAGTCGCCGCCGTCGCCAGCGCGGAACACCTTCAGGGTCGAGCGCTCGAGCACAGTGCCTGGCTGGGCGATGCCGGAGGACACGTCGTGCGCCTCGTCGTCTCGCACCTGCTCGGTGACGGCGACATCGTAGTTCAGGCCTGCGATGCCGAGCGCGTTGCCGCTGGCGGTGAACCGCCAGACAACCGGGTCAGCGTCGATCGTGGTCTGGTCGAGTACCTCGATGACAGTCTTGCCTGGGAGGGTGACTGTCACCGGGGCGCCGCCATCCGAGTAGCTGGGCTCCGTGATGGTCTCACTCGCCGCACCGAAACGAACCGCGCCGAGCGTGACGTCGGGAACCGTTGCCCCGACCCGTGCGCTCCAGAGCGCTGCGGCCGCGAGGCCACCTGCCAGGAGTACGACCACCGCGCCGGCGGTGACTGCAGTACGGGTGCTGCGCTTCATGGATCAGCCCTCCCCGTCCGTGTAGCCATCGCCTGAGCGGATCTGCTCGAGCGTTACGTTGATTCCGTCAACCGACCATTTGTCGAGGTCGTTGAGCGGCTCTTGATCGGTCCAGCGGTAGTCGCCGAGCACCTTGATCGTGACGACCACGGTCCAGTTCGCGGTCACTCCGGCATTGTCGCCGGTCAGACCTGCGACGCTCACCGGCTCACCGAGCTCGGCTTCCTCGGAGGCGGCCTCCGAGGCGTCGTTCTCGACGAGGTAGGTCGCCGCGATGATGCCGTTCTCGATGTCCTGCTCCGCGCCCGACCCCATCTCAACGTTCATCTGAGCGTTGAGGTTGTCGCCCTGCAGCACCGTGGTGAGCGGGACGCGGATCTCGACGATGTCGCCCGGCATGGAGTTGAAGCCAGCCGTGCCACCGGCGAGCGTGCCCGCCGCGGGAACAGCCACCTCGGGGGTGATCTGCGCCCAGGTGCCCTCGCCGTAGCTCAGGTTCAGGTCGCCGGCCGCAATCTTGCCGCCGGTGTAGCTGTCCTGCGCGTTCCAGAGGGCGTATGCCGCCCCGCCGGTTGCGAGCAGACCAACCGCCGCGATCGATGCACCAGCAATGAGCTGGGTTCGGTAACTCATCCGTCTGACCCGTTTTCGGGCCGCGCCGAAGGCGCTACCGAGTTTCACCTGGAACCACCGACCGTGGTGTCCTCGGGCATGAGGCTGCCACACGCGGAGAGCAGGGTGCTCTGGCCCACGGCGAGCGACGGGACCGATCCGATCAGGCCGCCGTCACCCAGGCGGGTGTCGGTGTCCGTGACCATGATGTCGGTGAGCTCAGTTGCCCAGTCGTCAGCCGAGATGTTCGACACCTCGTAGACGAAGCACACAGCCTGGCCATCGGTCAGTCGTGCACCGGCAAGCGCCTCCGTGCCCGTCGCCATGATCTGCGCCGGCGAGGACGCGTCACCCACGTCCGTGAACGCACGCTTGGTGATCTTCACCGACGGATCCGTGGAGAACAGCTTCACGAGGAGGTCGTTCACGACGAGGCCGTCGAAGTTCGAGTCGTCAGAGGTCACGGTGTGGCTGAACCGCACCGGGGTGTTCGCGGGGACGTCGCCTTCGGCGGCCGTCACCTTGATCTTGCCCGAGCTCGTTGCACCCGCGGCGATGACCGCGTTCACGTTCGACAGCTCAACACTGTTGTCCGTTGCAGCCTGGTCAGGCGTCGCAACAAAGTTCAGGTCCGATGACGGCTTCGGAGCACCCGAGGCAATCGTGAGCTGGTACTGCTTACCAGTGGGCTCACCGGTCACGAGCGTGAACGAGCCTGGCTTCGCCTGCACCGGGTTGATGAACGTGATGTCCGGGTCGGTGCTCTCGGCCGCAGCGCGGTTCGTGAGACCACCCGTACTCGTCACCTTCTCGGCGGCGATCCCAGCGGTCACCTTCGCAGAGTCATCGACCCTGGCGATCACCGTGAACTCGCGGTTCGCGGTGCCCGAGATGGGCTTCACGGATACTGAGCGGGGGTTCAGGCGGCCCGCGTCGACGGTCTCGGCGACCGCAGCAGCGGTGACGTCGACCACACCAGCGGTGACGCTTGCGGGGTCCAGCGGCAGCGACGACTTCACCGTGTAGTGGAGATCGCGCGCCATCGTCGAATCGTTCTGGGTTGCGGACTGGTCGATCGTCAGCTCGGGGCGGCAGTTGCCGCTGAAGCCAACCATTCGCGAGTACTGCGAGGACTGACCGGTCGTTGCGCCGACAGTCTGCATCCGGACGTAGCCCTGGCCGGCGCCCGTGTTTGCGTCGACAATCGTCGCCTCATCGAACTCGCCGACAACCGTCGACGGGAACTTCTGGGGTCCGACCGGGAGGTCGAGCAGGAGCTTCGCGCTGGAGCCGGTGATTCCCTCAACGCGGCCGAGGTAGACCTCGGCGGTCCGGTCAGCGGTCCAGTACAGGTCGAGGTCGACCGTACTCTCGGGGAGCGGCAGGTCACTCGGCGCGGACACGTCAAGCGTTGCCACGCAGGCGGGGACGTCTGCAGCGAGCGGCGACTCCACCTGGATCGAGCCTGCTGGGGCGTCGCCAGTCAGTACTGCCGAGTCACCCGTCGGGTACCAGGTCATGACGCGACCGTTCGCGTTCCGGTTGTTGTCGAGCAGTGCGTTCGAGCCGTCGCGGCCCTCCTCGGCGGTGCCGGGGCGGTTCTGGCTCGCGCTGCGCTCGCCGAACGTGTTCTTCTCAACGTTCACGGTGCCCGTGTCGTAGAGGTAGATTGAGTTGGCTGAGTAGCCGTTGAAGTAGTTGTTCGCGATTCGCATGTCGCCGGCATTACCACTGGTCGTGTTGCCGTTCCATGCGACTGCCATCGTCTGGCCTGAGGTGTCGCGGACAAACTGGTTGCCACTGATCTCGTTCTTGCCGGCGATCTGGCCGTACGGCAGCGTGATGAACGCATTGGTTGAGCCCGAGCCCGTGCCGCGCACGTTGATGAACTCGTTGTCGGTGATCGTGATGTCCGACACCTTCGCGCTCGTTCCCGCGGTATTGCCAGTAGCAAACGGGAAGGCACTCTGAGCGAGGAGGTTCGACACGAATGAGTTCGTGAAGGTGAACCCATCGACGATGACGCCGGCGCCGCGACCCGAGAACCCGAGAATGTCGGTGCGGCAGCCGGAGCCGTCGCTCGAGCTACAGGAACCGCCAACGGTGTAGGTCACGCGAACATTGTCGATGACGATGTTTTCGATGGGAGTCGCGCTCTGCGCGTTCACCCAGAACAGCGCGTCGCCGGCGTAGAAGCCCTGGAGCCTATAGTTCTTAACAGTGATGTCCTTGGCGCCCTCGCGGTAGACCACGAACCGCTCAGGTCCGTAGTGGGCCTGGGTCACAGAGGAGCCTCCGTCGATCGTGACGCGCAGAGCTTTCGGGCCCATCACGAACGAGGTCTCGCCCGACAGCGCCTGGTTCATGTTCAGGAAGTTGATGTCCGGGCCGTTCGCGTGGAAGAGCGCGCCGCCGGTGTCGCGGCTCGCCTCAATCGTGACCTGGCTCTTCATGTCGATCGTCACGGGCGCGGTGACCGCGAAGTGCGATCCACCGTCACGGGACGAAGGAGATGCAGTTTCCATGTACTGGTACCCCGACAGTGGCACCGGGTCAATGTTGCCCGTGAAGCCCGCTGCCGGAGTGATGAGGATCGCGCCCGGCGCGAGGTTCAGCGCGTTCGACTCTTCAAGTGCTGCGCGCATGGTGCACGTGCCTGCTGCGGTTGCGCAGATGCCGTCACCGGGGTTCGCGTCCTTGGCGTTCGCGGTCACGTCGGCCGAGTTCAGCTCGAACGTGTGCGTCACGGCCTGGGCCGATGAAACCGGCAGGAAGGGGCTCGCGATCAGTGCGACCGCGAGAGCGGCAGCGGCGAACGCACCTCCACGCCGCCGATGTAGACGCCCGGCCGCGTGGCGTGACGCTGCGGCCGCTCCGCCTGTACTCGCTCGATGTCGCATGTCGAGGGGTTCCCTTCTTGTCGCTGTTCTGCCCTTACGAGAACAGCCTGACCGAAGGAATCGGGGGTGAGTACTGCGAGTGATGTGGCTGTTGAGCCGCTGAGTACGTTCTGAGGCACAACTGAGTACGGAAACATGCGTACCCAGTCGCTTACTTAGGTAGGAGATCGCATTTACCCCCCACAGACAACGCAGCGCAAATGCGTAGTTGCAGGCGCGGCGCTACTGGGTTCCGGGGGAACCTGAGTAGCCGTTCCCCACCCCCCGACGTGCCAGCGAAGCTAGGCGATGAGCCCCTCGTCGCTCGAGTGACGCGTGAGCTCCTCTTCGAGCGCCGCGCGCATGGTACCGCCGATGACGCGGTCCGCCCCGGTGATGCCGAGGGCCTCAAGCGCCTCGATCGCGTTCGCCGCTGCGGCCCGCGCGGTATCACCCGCGGCGGTCACCGCCGCGGCGTATGCCGCTCGGTCGGATTCGGCGACGAGCACGGGCTCAGCGCCCATCTCGACCACGAGCGCCTGCCCGATGGGTTGCACGACGGTCGGCGCGGTGACGGCGACGGTGGCGCCCGACAGTCGCGTGAGATCCAGGCTCGTACCGGTAAAGACGATGCCGGGGTGCAGAGCGATCGGGATCACCCCCGGCGCGTCAGCAAACACCGCGGTGCCGTGCTCCGGCGCCGTGTGGATCACCAGCTGGCCCGGCTGCCACGCGCCAAGCTTCGCGAGCCCCGACACGAGGCCGGGGATCTCACTGCCCGGGATCGCGAGCAACACCATTTCGGCGCGGCGCACGACCTCCTGCACCTCGAGGAGCGGAACGCCCGGCAGCATCGCCTCTGCGCGCTCTCTGCTCTCATCGCTGACCGCACTCATGCCAACGATCGCATGGCCGACGCCGGCGAGCGCGCGCCCCAGCACGGGGCCCACCTTGCCGGCGCCGACGATGCCGATGCCGAGTCGGCTAGCTCTAAGGCCGCTCATCGCTCTCGCTCCGCCTCGCCGTCGGGTGGCCGTCGGATTCCGCGCGCTGCACGGCGAGCACCGCGGCGGAGAGGTGCTCAAAGACCGCGCGCGCGTCGTCAAGCGCGATACCGCGCACGGAGACTCGCACCGGCCCAAGCACGGTGTGCGCCTGCAGCGAGGCGAGCTTCAGCACGTAGTGGCACATCGGGCGGCTGAGCTGCACGGACTGCGCGCGCACGATCGGCATGATCGCGAACGACCGCGTGAGCGCCCCCCGCCTGATACGAAGCGTCACGTCGGTGAGAGCGGCCGGATCGGTTGGCACGTCGATCCGCACTCCCGCGCGGCGCTTGCCGAACCAGAGCAGCCAGCCCGAGCGCGGCCCGGCCCCGACGTAGTCTTCGCCGGCCCCGGTGAGCCCCTCGGTGATGCCCGTCGCCGCGCCTGGGACGAGCGTCTCGATGACCCGGACCACGTCGTCGTGCCTGCCGACGGGCAGCACGACGTTCTGGGTGACGCTCTGCCCCGCCTCGGACACCGAGTGTCCCGCGAGCGTTACGCGGACGCGCCACCACCCGAACGGCCGCCAGAACAGCGGCTGGCGCGCCTCGATCGCGTGAATCCTGCCGAACGGGATGGAGTCGGTGACCGTCGAGGTGAGTCCTGAGCCGACCCGCACCGACTCGCGCCCCCGCGAGAGTGTGAAGTTGAAGCCCTTATTGAACTGGGCGAACATCATGCCGACAGTGACCAGGATGAGCGGGATGACGGTGAGCAGCGACACGCCGCCAGCCGCGAGGAATCCGCTATTGCCAGTGACCGCGCCAATCGCGGAGCTGATGAGCCCCCAGAAGATCGCGACGAGCAGCAGGATGAGCGTGATGACGGCTTCCCAGCTCAGCAGAATCGAGCCGAGCAGCCGCCCCAGCGGCACGCGCACGAGCGCCTGCGCCTCGGCGGCCTCCGGATCCACGTCGAAGTCAGCAAAGTCCTGGACACGCTCCGTGAGCGAGTCCGCGGGCTGCGCGTACCGTGTGCCGTCGTACGAGACGGCGGCGGCGGGCGCGACGACGCCGGGCGCCGCGTCGACGCTGGTTCCCGAGCGGCGGGCCGATGCGAGCTGCAGAATCCGCTCGCGCACTGCCTTCGCGTCCCGGTGCCCGAGATAGGCGAGCTCGACCTTCCCGCCCTGGCCGCCGGTGAGCACCTCGATCTTCGTGAGTCCGAGCAGTCGCGCGAGCAGCGGGCGCTGCAGGTTGACGCTCTGCACGCGATCGAGCGGCGCCCGCCGGTGCTGCCTGAACAGCACGCCGGAGCGCGACTCGACCGCCTCGCCGGAGACGCGATACGTATGGAACCGCCACGCGACCCAGGAGACGCCGATGATGACCACGAGCAGCAGTACGACGCCGCCGAGCACGATCAGCAGGGTCTGGCCGTTCGACAGCATGCCGAGGATCGCGGTGAACTCGTCGTCCTCGACGGGTTCGTGTGTCGATGCTGCGACGAACATCCGCACGAACAGGTCACGGAAGTTCGCGATGAAGACGCCGATGAGCACGAGCAGCACGAGGCCGCCGCGCAGCAGCGGGGAGATCGGGTGCAGCCGGCGCCATCCCTCCGCGTCGGCCGTGCCGGGCATCGCCTCGGCGCCGGCGGGCTCCACGGATCCCGCGAGCGGCTCGCCCGCGGGCGGCACCGCCGGATCCTGACCGGGAAGGCCTGGGGAGGTCACAGCCCTGACCGCCGCGACTCGGCGAGCTCGACGAGGCGGTCGCGCAGCGCCTCGGCGTCGCTCGTGGTCAGCCCCGGCAGCTGCACGCCGGTCGCCGCAGACGCCGTCACAAACTTCAGCGTGGAGAGGCCGAGCGCGCGCAGCAGCGGGCCGCGCGTGATATCGACGAGCTGCAGCCTGCCGTACGGCACCGCCACGACTCGTTCGAACATGATGCCGCGGCGGAACAGGAGATCGTCCTCGCGCAGAATGTAGCCGATCGCCTTAACCCTGCGAAACGCGAAGAGCGAGTTCACCAGGAAGAAGACGACGAGAGCCCACAGGCCGAGCGTGAGCCAGAGCGGAACATCGCCGTTATTCGTGAGCGACACGATAATGACGCCGACGAGCGGGAAGAACGACGTCACGACGTTGATGATGAGGTCAGAGACGGCGTACTTTGGCGAGACTCGGTGCCACTTGGGCTCGAGTGCGGGGAAAGTCTGTTGGGTCACGTCTCAAGTGTAGCCAGGCCCGGGTCGCTTTCGCCTTCCGGGTCGTCGCTCGGCGGCACCCGGCACAGGCGTTCGGCGATCAGCGCGCACACGAGCAGCACGACGCCCGCGGCCGTTGTGACGAGCATCGGCAACCAGGTGGGTGTCGGGGCCGGCACGCTCCGGCCGAGCAGCGACAGCAGCAACCCACCGCCGAAGCCCGCGAACGCTGCGCCGACGATCTGGCCGGCCCGGGCCGTCGCGAGGAGGCGGACGGCCTGGAACGGGTTCACCGCACCGGTGCCCTTCGCGACGTGCTTGCGCAACCGAAGTCCCAGGACGACAAGCAGCACCGCGAGCGCGACGAGCGTGATCGCCATCGAGTACGGCAGCAAGATCGACGGCCGCCCGCGCGAAGACAGCCACGCTTGGATGAGCAACGCGAGCGCGGCCCCGACCGCTCCGGTGCCGAGGAGGTGCAGCGGGTTCAGCCCGCGGAGCTTCTGCGGCGCGCTCACGCTGGCTCGCCCCCGGGACGCGTTGGCGCGTGCCCACGGTCGGCCGCGTCAGCGAGCGGGGTGGTGGTGTCGCCGATTCGGTCGAGCAGCTCTCGCACACGTCCGTGCCCCATGAGCACGGCGTCCGGATCGAGCGCGAGCCAGGGCGACAGTACAAAGTCGCGCTCGTGCGCGCGGGGGTGGGGCACCGTCAGCCTGTCGTCGGAAATCACTCTGCCGCCAAACAGGATGAGGTCGATGTCGAGGGTCCGGTCTCCCCATCTGGTGTCGCGAACTCTGCCATGCGCGGTCTCGATGCGCTGCATCGCGTCCAGAAGCGCGTGCGGCGCAAGCGTCGTCCGCAGCGTCGCGACGCCGTTGATGTACTTTGGCGCCGCCGGATCGGGTCCGTCGAGCGTGAGTGCCACCGTCTCGTGCAGCGGGGAGGCGACGAAGTCAGTGACACCGTCGACGTCGGCGAGCTCCCGCTGCGCTGCGCGGATCGTCTCGCCTCGGTCTCCGAGGTTCGCCCCGAACGCAAGCAGCACGGGAACGACCTGCGCGATCATTCGGCTCTCCGAACACGGTCGACGGTGACGGCGACGTCGGCGAACGGCGCCTGGATCGGCGCGTCAGGCTTGTGCACGGTGATGCACGCCCGGTTCACCCCGGGATAGCCGAGTGCGAGCTGCGCGATGCGCTCGGC
Organism: Leucobacter aridicollis; assembly: GCF_013409595.1. Taxonomy (NCBI): domain Bacteria; kingdom Bacillati; phylum Actinomycetota; class Actinomycetes; order Micrococcales; family Microbacteriaceae; genus Leucobacter; species Leucobacter aridicollis. The sequence goes on from NZ_JACCBD010000001.1 coordinate 2,637,335, forward strand.
GACGGTTTCGATGAGGTCGACGGGGTCGGCGGCGACCGCCGCGACGACGGCGTCGGCGAACTCCCCATAGTGCACGGTGCTCGCCAGGTCGTCGCCCGCCGCGGCGGCGCGGAGGTCCACGTCAAGCCTGGCGTCGATGAGGAAGCGCTGCCCCTGTTCGCGCTCGAAGTCGAAGACGCCGTGGTGCGCGTAGACCTCGAGCCCGGTCAACGTGATCTGGTCGCCGCCGGCTGGCCCGGCCCAGGCGCGCTCGACGGCGATCGCGGCGGCGGTGCCCGCAACATCGTGGACGCGGACGCCCCAGGCCCCGGCTCGCGCCGAGAGCGCGCTGACGACCGCGGTCGCGCCGTCGCGGTCGGCCGGGCCTGATGCCGCTCCGGGAAGCCCGCCGAGCACCTCGCCGAGCATTCGCTTCCGCGATGCACCGATCAGGACGGGGTAGCCGAGCGCCTGAAGCTCGCCCAGCCGCCGCAACAGCTCCCAGCACTGCTCGCCGGTCTTATCGAAGCCGAGCCCGGGATCGAGCACGATGAGCTCGCTCGGCACGCCCGCCGCGACCGCCTCGCTCGCCCGCTGCACGAGCTCGTCCCGCACCTCGCGCACGACGTCGCCGTAGACGGACCGCTCGTTCCGCGGATCCGGGATGCCGCGCCAGTGACCCAGGATCAGCGTCGTGCCCGTTTCGGCGGCGGCGCGCGCCGCGACCTGGAACATTTCGGGGTCGTTGAGCCCGCCAGAGACGTCGTTGATAAAGCGCGCGCCGGCGGCAACGGCCGCCGCGGCGGTCTCCGCGTGAATCGTGTCGGTCGAGACCGCGATCCCGGCCGCGGAGAGCTCGCGGATGACCGGAATGACACGGCCGAGTTCCTCGTCGCGCGGCACCGGGGTCGCGCCGGGCCTGGTGGACTCGCCGCCGACATCGATCACGTCGGCGCCCTCCGCAACGAGCTCGCGGGCGCGGGCGACGGCGCGTTCAGGATCGAGGTAGGCTCCCCCATCGCTGAAGGAATCGGGCGTGGTGTTGAGCACGCCAAGGATCAGCGGGGCGGTGCGGGCGCCGGTCACAGCGAAGCCCTTGGGCTGCCTGGCGCGATGAGGGCCATGACCTCCGAGCGCGCGGCAGCATCGGTGAGGCTCCCACGCGCGGCGATGGTCACGGCCTCGGCCTCGGTCTCGCGCACACCCCGGTCAGCAACGCAGCCGTGGCTCGCTTCGAGGACGACGAGCACGCCCTTCGCGTCGAGCCCGTCGGCGATGGCCTGCGCGATCTGTTCGCCGAGGCGTTCCTGGACCTGCGGGCGGGCGGCGAGAGCGTCGACGACGCGAGGCAACGCACTCAACCCGACGACGCGGTCGCGCGGCTGGTAGGCGACGTGGGCCCTCCCCCGGAACGGGAGCAGGTGGTGCTCGCAGATCGAGCGCAGCGCGATATCGCGCATGAGCACAAGCTCGCCCGTCTCACCATCGACGGGCACAGCGTCGCTCAGAAACTGCTGCGGATCGACGCCGACTCCCGCGAAGAACTCGGCGTAGGAGTCGGCAACGCGCCCGGGCGTCGCCCGGAGCTCGTCGCTTTCAGGGTCGGCGCCGATCGCGCTGAGCAGCTCGCGAACTGCTCTCGCCACACGCTCCCGATCCACTCCCGCGCTCACGTCAGCTACTCCGCGGGGGTGTCTGGTTGCGTGGTGTCGGCCGGGCCCGGACGGTGGCCGTCGCCCTGCTCAGCACCCTCGGCGCCGTTCTCGCCGTGGTGCTGGGCGACCTTCTCGGCGGTCGGCCCGTCGGTGCGAACCTCCGCGGGGACCTCGATCGGCGGCCGATCCGAGACCGGCCGGTCGCCGTGCGAGAGCCAGGTTGAGCGCGGGGCCAGCTTCTGCACGTCGCGGAAAATCTCCGCGAGCTGCAGGTGATCAAGGGTCTCCTTCTCGAGGAGTTCGCGGGCGAGCCTGTCAAGCACGTCGCGGTTCGCCACGAGCACCTCGTAGGCCTCGTTGTGCGCCTGCTCGATGAGCGCGCGCACCTCGGCGTCGATCTGCACCGCGAGACCCTCGGAGTAGTCGCGTGACTGGCCGAAGTCGCCCATGAACGCCCCCGGCTGCGCCTGTCCGAGCTTCACCGGGCCGACCGAGGTTGTCATGCCGTACTCGGTCACCATCTTGCGGGCGGTGGAGGTCGCCTTCTCGATATCGTTGCCGGCGCCGGTTGTCGGGTCGTGGAACACGAGTTCCTCAGCGACGCGGCCACCGAGGGCGTACGCGAGCTGGTCCTGCAGCTCGTTGCGAGTCACCGAGTACTTGTCCTCGAGCGGAATCACCATCGTGTAGCCGAGGGCGCGGCCGCGCGGCAGGATCGTGATCTTGGTGACAGGGTCCGTGTGGTTCAGCGACGCCGCCACGAGTGCGTGCCCGCCCTCGTGATACGCCGTGATGAGCTTTTCCTGGTCCTTCATGACGCGCGTGCGGCGCTGCGGACCGGCGATGACACGATCAATCGCCTCGTCGAGCGCACGGTTGTCGATGAGCTGCGCGTTGGAGCGGGCGGTGAGCAGCGCCGCCTCGTTCAGCACGTTGGCGAGATCTGCGCCAGAGAAGCCGGGCGTCTTGCGTGCGACGACCTCAAGGTCGACGTTCTTCGAGAGCGGCTTGCCCTTCGCGTGGACCTGCAGGATCATGAGCCTGCCGCGCATGTCAGGCGCGTCAACGCCGACCTGGCGGTCGAAACGGCCCGGACGCAGCAGCGCGGGGTCGAGCATGTCCGGGCGGTTGGTCGCCGCGATCATGATGACGTTCGCCTTCGGATCGAAGCCGTCCATCTCGACGAGCAGCTGGTTCAGGGTCTGCTCGCGCTCGTCATGGCCGCCGCCCATGCCCTGGCCGCGGCGCTGACCGACAGCGTCGATCTCGTCGATGAAGATGATGGCGGGCGCGTTCGCCTTCGCCTCCTTGAAGAGGTCTCGGACGCGGCTCGCGCCGACGCCGACAAACATCTCGACGAAGTCCGATCCCGAGATCGAATAGAACGGTACGCCGGCCTCGCCCGCGACCGCGCGCGCGAGGAGCGTCTTGCCGGTGCCGGGAGGGCCGTACAGCAGCACGCCCTTCGGAATCCGGGCGCCGACCGCCTGGAAGCGTGAGGCGTCCTGCAGGAAGTCCTTGATCTCCTCGAGCTCCTCGACGGCCTCGTCTGCACCGGCGACGTCGGCGAAGGTCACGACCGGGGTCTCCTTCGAGACGAGCTTGGCCTTCGACTTGCCGAACTGCATCACGCCGCGTCCGCCGCCCTGCATCGACGACATCATCCACCACAGCAGTACGCCGATGAGCAGGAGCGGGAGCAGGAAGCCGAGCAGCGACCAGAACGGGTTCGGCTTCGGGACGACGTCGTTGAAGCCGTCCTTCGGCTTCGCCTCGTCGATCGCCGACACCACCTCTGCCCCGCGCTGATTCACGTAGTAGAAGAAGACATTCTCGCTGCCGGCCTTCTTATCGGCCTTCGTGAGCTCGAGGTTGACGCGCTGGTCGCCGTCGATGATCTCCGCCTGCTTGACCTTGCCCTCGGCGATGAGCTCGAGGCCGCGCTCGGTGCTCACCTCGCGGGTGTTGCTCCCAGAGAGGAACGACCACCCGAGCAGCAAGAAGACGACCGCGATCGCGATATACACGAACGGGCCCTTGAGCAGGCGCCGACCCTTTGTTGGGGTCTCGGACGATTTTTCAGCCAAGTCTGGGCCTTTCGATCGGCAGATTACAGCGAGCTAAGCGTATCCGAGGCGTCTGACACTTCTCCTGCCCCGTCGTGCTTGTCCGCTCAGGGCGGAGAACCTAACGTTACTCGCCCGAGTACACGTGCGGTGCGAGGATGGCGACGTCGCGGAGGTTTCTGTAGTCCTCTGCGTAGTCGAGGCCGTAGCCGACGACGAACTCAACGGGAATGTCGAAGCCGACGTACGCGACATCGACCTCCACCTTCAGCGCCTCCGGCTTGCGGAGCATCGTGCAGATGCGCACCGACTTCGCGCCCCGGCTCTCCAGGTTGTCCTTCAGCCACGAGAGCGTGAGTCCCGAGTCGATGATGTCCTCGACGATCAGCACGTCGCGGCCCGTGATGTCTGCGTCGAGGTCCTTCAGGATCTTGACGACGCCGCTCGATTTCGTGCCAACGCCGTACGACGAGACGGCCATCCAGTCCATCTGCGCGTGGAAGTTCAGCTCGCGAGCGAGGTCGGCCATCACCATGACGGCGCCCTTCAGCACGCCAACCAGCAGCGGCGGCTCCTCGGCGTAGTCGCGCTCGATCTCGCGCGCCAGTTCAGCGAGGCGCACGCGAAGTTCTTCTTCGGTGTGCAGTACAACAGTGAGGTCATCGCCAAGATGTTTCGCGTCCATGCGTCCATCGTAGTGCGCGGCGCGGGAGAGTCCGATCAGCGTGCTGCTTGGCGGCTGTGCGCGCCTCGCGGTGATCCGCGCTGTGGCTCGAACGTGAGCTCGCCCCCAGCTCTGGTAACTCGGATGCCAGGCACGAACACCGGTCCCTGCCCGGCCCAGTGCGTGACAAGCGCCGCGATGCGCAGCGTGTGTTCGCGAGTGAGCGTGACGCCAAAGCGTTCCCGCGCCAGTCGGTGGATCGCCCGCTGGCGCACTGCAGCCGGAAGGCCCCCGAGCACGGCTACCCCTTCGGCGTCGATGCGCCATCGCTGCGCCGCGCTGCCGTCGGGGTCGTCGCCGGTCCCCTGCGTCTGCTGAAGTTTGCAGCTGAGCCGGTCGGCGCCGGCCGGAAGCAGCAGGACGTCGACGACCCTGCCGGCCCAGTCGTCGAGGGCGTCGGCGTCCTCACGGGCGAGGTCGGCGCTCCGCGCGAGCCCCGCGACGGCCCCCGGCCCGAGTTCGTCGGCGAGCGTCGGCAGCACCGTCTCGCGAACGCGCACCCGCGCGTACGAGGTGTCACGGTTGTGCGGATCGTGCCACGGAGAGAGCCCGAGCTCGGCGCACGCGGCCTCGGTCGTGGCACGCGAGATCTCCGGGTCGTCGCCGAGCAGCGGGCGCACGAGCTCGACGCCCGCCGCCAACGGCCGACGGCCGGGAATCCCCGCGATGCTCCGCGTTCCCGAGCCGCGCGCCAGCGCAAGCAGCACCTGCTCGGCCTGGTCGTCGCGTGTGTGGGCCGTCAGCACAGCGGCCGCGCCAACCTCCGTGGCGACCGCGCTGAACGCCGCGTAGCGCGCCTCTCGCGCGGCGGCTTCGGGGCCTCCCGCGGACGCCACCTCGACGCGGCGCACCACGACCGGCGCGAGCCCGAGCTCACGAGCCTGGGCCGCCGCGGCCTCAGCCACCCGGTCCGAGCCGGTCTGGAGCCCGTGGTCGACGACGAGTGCTCCCGCGCGGACCCCTGCCTTCCCTGCTTCGGCGGCGACGGCGGCCGCTAGGGCCAGGGAGTCCGCCCCGCCGGAGAGCCCGACGAGCGCGAGCGGGTCGCCCGTGTCGGTCGCCCGGAGCGTGGCGAGTGAGCGGCGTACAGCCCGCCGTATCTGCATAAACTCCGGATGCTCCACGCGTCCACGCTACCCGAGCATGTCATCGGGTAGCCTTAGCTTCGGCAATATTTCGCAACCAGGCCGACACGGGTCGACCACAAGCACGAAGGAGCGCGCATGACCGCCGCATTTGATGCCGTCATCGAGATCCCCAAGGGAAGCCGCAACAAGTACGAGATCGACCACGAGACCGGGCGCGTATACCTCGACCGCGTGCTCTACACGAACTTTGTGTACCCCGCCGATTACGGGTTCTTCGAGGAGACCCTCGGCGAGGACAACGATCCGCTCGACGTACTCGTACTGCTCGACTACCCGGTGTTCCCCGGTGTTGGCATCAAGGTTCGCCCCGTCGGCGTGCTCAAGATGAGCGACGAGGCAGGCGGCGACGACAAGGTCATCGCTGTGCAGTACAAGGATCCGCGCTGGGCGCACATTCAGGACGTCGACGACATTCCTGAGTACACCCGCAAGGAGATCGCGCACTTCTTCGAGCGCTACAAGGATCTCGAAGAGGGCAAGTGGGTCAAGGTTGACGCCTGGGGCTCCGCTGCTGACGCTGAGCGCCTGATCGTCGAGGCGCAGGAGCGCCTCGCCGCACAGGGACACTGAGGCTCGCCCCGGTGGAGGTACGCGTATTCGACGACGCGGTCTCACTCGGTCGGTTCGCCGCGGAGCAAGTGCTTGAGGCGATTGCGGCGAAGCCTGACGCCGTCATTGGCCTCGCGACCGGTTCATCCCCGCTGTCGCTCTACGCGGCATGGGCCGAGCTCGCGCGCGAGCGCGGCACGGACCTCTCGGCTGTGCGAGGCTTCGCCCTCGACGAGTACGCCGGCATCGACCCGGCCCACCCTGAGAGCTATCACTCGGTGATCGCACACGAGGTGGTCGCGCCCGTCGGGCTCACACCCGAGCAGGTATTCGTGCCATCGGCTGAGGCGACGGAGGAGGCTGCGGAGGCCTACGAGCAGGCGATCGCGGCAGCGGGCGGCGTTGACGTGCAGATCCTCGGGATTGGCCGCAACGGCCACCTCGGCTTCAACGAGCCGGGGTCCGCGCTCGATTCGCGGACGCGGCGCGTGGCGCTCACCGCCGAGACGATCGAGGACAACGCGCGCTTCTTTGACAGCGCCGCGGACGTCCCCACCGAGGCCATTACGCAGGGGCTCGGCACGATCATGGATGCCCGCAAACTTGTGATCCTCGCCGTCGGCGAGGCGAAGGCCGCGGCGGTCGCCGCAGCGATCGAGGGGCCGGTCACCGAGGCGATGCCAGCGAGCATCGCGCAGCGCCACCCGAACGTGGTGTACGTCCTCGACCGGGCGGCGGCGTCCCTGCTCTCGTAGCCACCCAACACGCGCAGCGGCTCCCCGGGGATTCTTCCCGGGGAGCCGCGTCGTTGTTGTGTGGGCTAGGCGCGGAGCTGCATCGTGGTCAGGCAGGTCGGATCAGTGTCGCCCGTCGTCACGCGCTGTTCGGCGACCCCCTGTTCCCCGACGACGCGAACGTCGAACTCGCCGTCGCGGGGCAACCAGACACCGACGAAGCCGTTGTCTGCGGTTGCCGTGATCTCGTTCACAACAACCTCGCCGGTCCTGCTGTCGGTCACCGTGAGTTCGATGGGCGTGTTCTGCAACTCGCCGAGGCACGTCGTCAGGCTGTGGAAGTCGCACGGGTGCGTTTGGTTTACGTACGGCGCGATCGAGAGGTAGAACCCTGCGTCCGCAAGCGGGAGAGTAACGTCGCCGGGCTGCAGAACAAGCTCGGTCGGACGAACTGACGCGATGAGGGCGTCCGGGCTCGGACGCTTGTCGACAGGCAGCCTGTCGAGGCCCTCAACGATGGCCTGTGCGTCGTCGGTAGCGAGGCCAAGCGCGGCAACCTGGTCGAGAGCGGCGGCAGGAGCCTCCGTCTCGGGCTCGGCGGCAGCGGTGCAGCCGGTGAGCAGGAGCGCGCCTGCGAGGAGCGTGAGAACAGCAGATCGGATACCCATACTGGGTATTCTCGCAGAGTGAGCCGTGCGATTGCTGCGTCACCCCCGAATCGATCAGACCGGACCCCGCGGAGACGCAAAAGGGGTGTCATCCGCGAGTAACGCGGATGACACCCCCAATGAAGACGTCGCTTAGGACAGCTTGCGGATGTTCACGGCCTGCGGGCCGCGAGCGCCATCCTCGGTGTCGAACTCGACCTGCTGGTTCTCCTCCAGGTCGCGACGGCCGGTGCCCTCAATTGCGCTGAAGTGCGCGAAGAGATCTGCCGAGCCGTCGTCGGGTGCGATGAACCCGTAGCCCTTTTCACTGTTGAACCACTTGACGGTGCCGGTTGCCATAAGAGCATTCCTTTGTGATGCGGAGCCGCCGGGGCGGCTCATAATGGTCGCGCCGAGGCGCGGATTGAACTTATCAGCGGGACAGCCCGGGGAAACACACCAGCGGCTGTGAGACACTGAGGCGAAGCGATCGGAAAGAAGGCGCCGATACGTGTAACCCTACCGCACCACCGCCCAAAACAAGCCTGAACCAAGTTTCGTGATAAATCCTTAACTTTTGTGTTCTCAATGGCTGAGCTGAGCGACGGTCTCTGAACTGCACCCCGGCCCGCACGGCGTCTGGTGCGCCGAGCACGCCCCGCAGCCGCTAACGTTAGAACATGCGTTCGAATCCCGCGACCCCCGCTGTGCGGTGGTGCGCGCTCGGGCGCACCACCGGCGGCGACTTCGAAGCGCTCGCACATCACGCGGACGGCACCGCGTCTGGGCCCACCCCGATCCCGGTCGGCGATCTGGCAGGATTCGTCGCCACGCTCGAGCGCGACCACGCCCCGCGCTGGGTGTGGCAGAGCTCCGCGGCCGTCTACCCCCAGCTGCTCTCAGCGGGCGTCAGGGTCGAGCGCTGCCACGATCTGCGGCTCTGCCACCAGATTCTCCGCAATTCTCAGTACGTCGCCGATCGGTCGGCCCTCGCGGCGGCGACGCAGTGGATCGCCACCCCAGCTTCGGAGGACATCAGTGCCGCGGATTCCGGGCCCGCACTTTTCGACCTCGACGCGCTCCCGCGGGGGCACAACCAGCCGGCCACGCTCGCGGACGCCCTCTCCGAGTACGACCGCCAGCGCGCGGCCGTCAACGGCTCGAGCCATCCCGGGCGGCTCTCGCTCCTGCTCGCTGCCGAGTCGGCGGGCGCCCTCATCGCCGCAGAACTCGCGGCGGCCGGCATCCCCTGGGACGCGGCGGAGCACGATCGGATCCTCACCCGGGCGCTCGGACCTCGCCCAGCAAGCTACGCCGACAAGCCGGCCCTGCTCGCAGCCGCGGGCGCCCGCGTCCGCGAGGCGCTCGGAGACCCGCTGCTGTCGCTCGACTCTCCCCCGAAGCTTCTCCGCGCGCTGCGAGCCGCCGGAATTCAGACGTCCTCCACGTCCCAGTGGGAGCTTGCAGAGCACAGCCATCCCGCGCTCGGGCCGCTGTTCGAGTACAAGAAGCTCTCTCGCCTCCTGACCGCGAACGGGTGGGCGTGGCTCGACGAATGGGTGCGCATGGGACGTTATCGCCCCGTGTATATTCCCGGCGGCGTCGTCACCGGGCGCTGGGCGTCGAACGGGGGCGGGGCCCTCCAGCTCCCCCGCGTGCTCCGCCCTGCGCTCAGGGCCGACCCCGGCTGGACGCTCGTCATCGCGGACGTCTCCCAGCTCGAACCGCGCGTGCTCGCGGCGATGTCCGGCGACACCGCGATGGCCGCGGCGGGGCGCGACACGGATCTCTACTCAGGCATCGTTGCGACGAGCACGATCGCGAACCGTGACGACGCGAAGATCGCGATGCTCGGGGCAATGTACGGCGCGACGTCCGGCGAGAGCGGCCGGCTCGTCCCCCAGCTCAGGCGGGTCTTCCCGCGCGCCATGGGGCTCGTCGATGGGGCCGCCGATATTGGCGAGCGTGGCGGGACAGTGACGACCTGGCTCGGCCGCTCCTCCCCCGAAGCCGACCTCGACTGGCGCGAGGCACAGTCGCAGGCGAGCATGCCTGGCGCGACACCACAGGACGAGCAGATTGCCAGGCGGAGTGCTCGGGAGCGCGGCCGCTTCACCCGGAACTTCGTGGTGCAGGGCACCGCGGCCGAGTGGGCGCTCGCCTGGCTCGCCGAGATACGCAAGCAGCTCGCGAGTTTTCCCGAGAGCGAGCACTCGCCCTCCGCGGAGAGCTCCGGCCCGGTGTTCTCGCGCCGCCCGCATCTCGCATTCTTTCTGCACGACGAGATCATCGTGCACACACCTGCTAACCAGGCCGCACAGGTTGCGGAGGTCGTCCAAGCGGCGGCAGCAGCCGCCGGAAATCTCCTGTTCCCGGGCGGAGCCGTTGACTTCAGGCTCGACCTGCACATCACGGACCGGGCAACGAAGCAGTAACGCACCTTACAGGAGCACCCGAATATCCTACCAATCGCAAATCTACCTTGGACGCGCGCGGTAGAATTGCAAGACAATCGCAACTTAGGTTCGGGCCCCAGCACTACTCGTCTGCGCCCTCGGGCCAAGAGGGAGGGGCTGAATTTTGCGCGCCAAAGAACTTGATACGCTACTCGCCCACGTTCGTGCACGGGAGACAGTTCGTCTCGTGGGCAGCCAGGAGCTCGGCAAGACCTCGCTCCTTGGCGACCTGGAGGCGTCGCTCGCCGCGCTCGGCTTCGACGTCCTGCGCATCGGCGCGGACCCCGCCCTGGCCCCGATCAAGTACGGGGCGCTGCGCGAGTCGTGGATCTCGTCCGATCGGTTTCATCAGAACAGCTCACCGGTCGAGCTCACTGCGATCCTCACCTCGGAACTCGCCCGATCTAGCAACTCGGTGCTCCTCATTGACGATGCCGAATGGCTCGATGTCGCCTCGGCGCAGGCGCTCGCACCGCTGATGAACCGCGGCATCGTCTCGGGCGTGCTCGCCTCCGCCCCGTTCCGGCAGCTGACCACCGAGCAGCGCGCGACGTCTCGCCTCATCCGGGCGGATGCCCGCGTCGAACTGCAAGCACTGAGTTTCGAACAGGTCGGGGTGCTCTCCGAGAGCATTCTCGGCGCCTACGTCAGCCCCGAGATCATCTCCGAGATCTTCTCGATGTCGTCAGGCATCACGGGCATCGCCGCGGACATTATTCGTGCCGCGCAGGCCGCAAACCTCATCGAGCCCGGTGCCGACCGGTGGGTGTCGTCACAGAGCCGGCTCTGGAGCGTTCACCTGGAGGAGACCGTCGAGCGTGCGTTCGCCCACCTCTCCGACGACGCGTTCAGGCTCTTGCACGCGCTCTCTCTCGCCGGCAGCATGCCCGCCGACCGCGTCCACGCGTACGACCCGGAATCGACGATCCTACTGACGCACCGCGGACTCGTCACAATGTTCCGAGATCCGCAAGGAGAGTCCAGGATCTCGCCTCGCCCCGCCCTCATCACCGACTTCTTCAGGCAGCGCCGAGTCGACGTGCTGCACCTCTCCGCCGTCGGGCTACTCGACGAGCTCTCGCGCATACCGGCGCCGCCACCGCTGTCGGCGGCGGCAACGCTCACCGAGTCACTCGCAGCGCGCACCGCGGCACAAGAGACCCACAACGCGGGGCTCGCCCGCTATATCCGGGAGGAGGCCGAGCAGCGACTCGCGCTCGCCGCCCAGGACTGGCGGCGACTCCCGAACCCGCCACACGCGATCGCGTACATCGACGCCCTGCTGCAAGCCGGCGGATACCAGGGCACGGCCTCCGAGGTCATCGAACACACGCCCGCGTCGTCGGAAAACGCCGTGGAGATGCTTCAGCTCGCCCTGCACGAGCAGCTCCTCGGCGCGGCAGGACGTCGTTCCAGTTCCCGACACACGGCGGCGCTCCGCGCGCACCACGCAGATTTCTCCCCCGCCCTCGACGCCTACGAGATGTACGTCAGGTTCTCGTCCGATGGCCTTACCCCTGAGGTTCGGCAGTGGCTCGACTCCCCCGCCTCAGATCCGGTCGGCTTCAGCCAGACCGTGGCCGACTACATTCACGCGTCGACTGGCCGGGTGCACCCGCTCTCGGACGCGCCAGATTCGCCTGCACGAATCCCGGTGCAGCGGTTGATCGCAGACCAGACTCACCTCATCACTGTTGTTCGGCACAGCGCGCTCGACGACTCGCTCGAGCGGCTGCTCGCCGACCCGATCAGCTTGCTGCCGGGCGACGATCCAGTCCCGTTCCTCGTCGACTCGTACGTGCGGTCACAGATCCTGCTCGGCCTCGGGCGGTTGTCCGAGGCCCGCTCGACACTCAGCCAGGCGCTGTCAGTCGGCAACCTCGATCTCCGATTCGCGGTGCTCTACGCGGCGATGCTGCGCTGGTCGGCGTTTCTCCACTACCGCGACGGCCGCACCGACATCGCAACCTCGCTGCTCAAGGAAAGCCGAGGGTACCCTGACCTGCGCGGCCCGATGCCAGGCATGCGCCCAGAGTTCGGCGACGCGCTCGAGGTGCTCTTCGAGAGCGGTCCGCGACAGGCGAGCGAGCGGTTCCTCGTCGAGGCGCAGGCCTGCCACGATCGGTCGTTCGTCGACGCGAGCTGGGCGATGGCGCGGTTCGCCTTTCAGCTGAACCCCACCGACGCAGCGCTCGACGTGCTCGACACCCTTGGAGAGCTCCAGAGCTATGCGTGGTCGACCCGCCTGTCGACGTTCGCGCGGGCAGCGCTCCGGCAAGACCCGCAGATCTTCAACTACATCTCGCGGCTCACAACGCTGTCAGAGATCTCGACGGCCGCCGACTTTCTCGAGGACATCGAGCGGGTGCACCGCGACCGCGGAACGAAGATCGATCCGCGCTACGTCGAGGCCGTGACCGAGGCGCGCCAGGCGTTTCACATGTTCCAGGAGCCGGTGGCGGTCAGGCCGCGGCCCGAGCACGTCTCGGCGGTTGAGTCGCTCACCCCGCGCGAGCTCGAGATCGCGCCGCTCACCGCTACCCTGAGTAATCGGGAAATCGCCGACCGGCTGACGCTCAGCATCCGCACCGTCGAGAATCACATCGCGCGATCCATGAAGAAGCTCGGCCTCTCGTCCCGTAAAGAGTTGAGCACGGCGCTCTCCTCCGCCGCGATCGCAGCCTCGGGCGTGGGTAGTGACTAGTGCAACCTCCCCTAGTTCCGGCCAGATCCGCACCTAAATACTCACGCAACGACTCGGTGCGCGGGGGTTCGACTACTTAAGAGTCGGGTTTTGTCACCCAATATCACTCAAATCACTCCCGCAGGAGATCGAACTCAAGTACTGTTTCATTAGTCCCTCAGTGAAGGACTTCTCACCCACATCGATGATGAGATACCTTTCCCCCAATGCGGTATCGGGTGAGACAGGTCTGGTGTGTGGGGAGTGGGCTTCCCCCCCATCGCTTCCCCCAAATATTGCGACTCTCCACACACCACACCGCCTCTTCTCCGGCAGTCCAGCCAGACACTGGCTCAGTCCCAGATCTCGGACGGCGCCCCAGCGCACTTCCGCCACAGGCGCGACGCCCGACGCGCGGTCCCGACGCTGCGATCTACGCACTCAGCGCGTGACGCCGCGGCTCACGCACGCAGTGCGTGAGCCGCCGCTCCCCGCACTCAGTGCGTCAGGACGACTCGCCGCCGAGCGCCAGCGATGGCGCCAGCGATGGCGCGTCGAGCCCGTACTCGTGCCTCAGCGCAGACTTCGCCGCGTACCAGCCGGCCAGCCCATGCACGCCGGGCCCCGGCGCGGTCGATGACGAGCACAGGTAGACGCCGCGCGCCGGCGTGCGCCAGGGCTCGTTCCCGAGCACCGGGCGCGCAAGCAGCTGCCGCATCGACACCTGCCCCGCGCTGAAGTCGCCGCCCACATAGTTGCGGTTCTCGCGCCCGAGTTCTGCGGCGGTCGTCACCCGCATCGCCGTCACGCGGTCACGCACACCGGGGGCGAACCGCTCGAGCTGGGCGAGTATGGTCTCCGTCACGTCTGCGGTCGAACCGCTCGGCACGTGGGTGTAGCTCGTCACCGCATGCACCCCAGCAGGGTTTCGTCCGGCATCAAACGCGCTCGGCTGCGCGAGCAACACGTACGGCCGGTCCGCGTGGCGGCCCCGTGCGATCTCCGCCTCGGCGGCGGCAATCTCATCCCGCGTGCCCCCGAGGTGCACCGTCGGCGCCTGCGCGACGCGCGGGTCGCGCCACGGAATCGGGCCATCAAGCACGAGATCAAGCTTCGCGGCGGCGTTGCCGTATCGGAACCGCGTCAGCCGCTTCCGGTACCCGGCCGGCAACGCGTCTCCGGCGATCTCGACGAGCCCGCGCGCGGACGTGTCACACAGTGTGACGTCGAAGGCCGAAAGCTCGTCGAGGTGCGTGATCGGCCGTCCGAGCTCGATGCGCCCGCCGTGCGCAAGGAGGTCTGCGGCGAGCGCGTCCGTGATGGCTTGCGAGCCCCCGACGGGCACCGGCCAGCCCGACGCGTGACCGAGCGCGCCGAGCACGAACGCGACCCCCGCGTGCGTGAGCGCCGGCATGCGACCGATGCTGTGCGCCGCGACGCCTGCGATCAACGCGGGAGCAACCTGCTCGCTGAACCGAAGCCCCCACAGTGGGGTTCCCTGCTCCAGGGTTCGCGCGCCGAATGCTGCGGCGCCGAATAGGTCCCGCGGCCACCGCAGCACCGGCCCGCCGAGCGCGACGTCGAGCACGCCTTCGAGCCGGTCGAGCAGCGGCCTGTAGAGCCGCGCGTACGCTGCGCCGTCACGCCCGAGCTCACTCGCCGTGCGCTCGATATCCCGGTAGGCGATCGCGGCGTCCGCCCCCGCGGCGCCGTCAAGGGGGTGCGCGTACGAGGCCTCGGGCGTCACGAAATCGACGCGCCGCGTCAGCTCAAACTCGCGGAAGAACCCCGTCGCCAGCGCCATCGGGTGGATCGCCGAACACACGTCGTGCACAACACCGGGCGCCACGTGCGAGAGGGTTCGCGCGCCGCCCCCGAGGGTCTCCATGGCTTCGAAGACGGTGACGGGGATCCCGGCGCGCGCGAGCGTCACCGCGGCGGCGAGGCCGTTCGGCCCCGAGCCAACGACGGCTGCTCCGAGTGAGGATCGCATGATCCCTGAGTGTAGCGGCGTACGCCGCCCAGGTCAGGCTTTCCGGTAGGTTGCCGTGATCGGGCACTCGAACGGGTCGCGCGCGGCGAGCCCCACGCGGTTCAGGTACTCGATCACGATCGCGTACGACCGCAGCAGCGAGGTCTCGGTGTAAGGGACGCCGAGCTTCTCGCAGTGCTCGCGCACGAGCAGGCGCACCTTCGACAGGTTCGGCCGCGCCATGCTCGGGAACAGGTGGTGCTCCACCTGGTAGTTCAGGCCGCCCATGAGCGAGGTCGCCCACCAGCCGCCGCGAATGTTGCGCGACGTGCGCACCTGCTTCGAGAAGAAATCAAGCTTCGCATCGTGCGCGATGACAGGCATCCCCTTGTGGTTCGGTGCGAACGACGCCCCCATGTAGACGCCGAACACGGCGAGCTGAACGCCGATGAACGCGAATGCCATGCCCAGCGGCAGGAACATGAATACCGGCACGAGGATGATGACAAAACGGGCAACGATGATGGGCAGCTCGATCCACCGACCCTTCACCGGGCCGCGCTGCAGCAGGTAGGCGATCGAGTGGC
Source organism: Leucobacter aridicollis (assembly GCF_013409595.1). NCBI lineage: Bacteria > Bacillati > Actinomycetota > Actinomycetes > Micrococcales > Microbacteriaceae > Leucobacter > Leucobacter aridicollis. Next base: position 2,652,535 of record NZ_JACCBD010000001.1, read on the forward strand.
GGTGCAGGTTCAGGCCCTCAAGCGTGAGCAGCGGGAAGAACAGCCACCCCTGCCGCTGCGTGAGAAACCGGAGGAAACCGCGCGCCTTCACTGCGTCCTCCTCGATAAAGGAAATCGTGTCGATCTCAATATCCGGGTCCTTGCCGACCCGATTCGGGTTTGCGTGGTGCCGCGTGTGCTTTGAATCCCACCACGCGTAGCTCATGCCGATGCTCGCCGCGAGGATGCGAGCGAGTCGATCGTTCGCGGGCCCACTCGACAGGATCTGTCGGTGCGCGGCCTCGTGCGTGAGGAATGCGATCTGGGTGAAGAGCAGGGCGTAGGCCGCCGCCATGAGCAGCTGAAACCAGGAGTCCCCGAGCAGGATCGACCCCGCGGTCGTCGCCGCGAGACCGACCGCGATGGCGACACCGACGAGCCCGTAGAACCAGGGGGCGCGGGCGAACAGCCCCGACTCGCGCGCGATCTGCGAGAGCGTCGTGTACGCCTTCGCGACCGGCGGGAAGTCCTCGGCTCGTGCGCGCGTGTAGCGGAGCGGGCCGAGGCCGTCGAGGGTAGGGGCAACGGTCGTTGTCATGGTCAGCACCCATTCGGTTGCGAGGGCCCGAACGAGCCACTCTGATCAAGCCACTGGCGGTTGCCGATCGCTTCGCTCACACTATCCAGCGCACCATGCAAAATGCCGTACATGCCCCCTTCGCGCGGACCGGCGGCGCCCGGCAGGTACACTTGCGGTCGTGTCAGCCGATTCAACACCCCAGCCCGCATTCCGTTCGCTCGCCTGGCCGCTGCAGACGGAGCGGCTCTCGCTTCGCCCCGCCGAGCTCGCGGACGCCGAGGCCCTGTGGGTGCACCGGCAGCTTCCCGAGGTCGGCAAGTGGCTCGGGTGGCATCCCGTCGACCACGCCGATTGGATGGCGACGTACCCGGACAAGTACCTCGACACCCTCGTCGTCGAGCTCGACGGCCGCATCGTCGGCGACATCATGCTGTCCACGGGCGACGGCTGGGGTCAGCGCGAGGTGCGCGACCAGGCGGCGGGTGTGCAAGCCGAGCTCGGGTGGACGTTCTCGCCCGAGGTCGCCGGCCGCGGCCTCGCGACCGAGGCCGTCCGCGCCGTGATCGCGCTGTGCTTCACCGATCTCGGTCTCCGCAGGGTCGAGGCCGGCGCGTTCGCCGACAACACGCCGTCGTGGCGTCTCATGGAGCGCGTCGGAATGCGGCGCGAGTCGTACTCGGTCCGCGACTCCCTCCACCGGGATCTCGGGTGGATTGACGGCGTTCTGTACGCCCTCCTCGCCGATGAGTGGGCCGCGCTGCACCAGGCGCCCTAGGGGGGTCGCCGGAGCGGCTCGCCCGCTCGACCGATCCCCCACCGCGCCCGAAAGGATCCCATGGCTCTGCCCGCCGCCCAGCCCCAGCCCGGTCCCGCAAGACCCCGGAGTGGCTCGCCGACCACCCTGCAGGCGCTGCGCTCCCCCAGGCTCCTCCTGCGCGAGGCGCTCGCCGGCCTTGTCGTCGCGCTCGCGCTGATCCCTGAGGCGATCGCGTTCTCGGTCATCGCGGGCGTCGACCCGAAGGTGGGACTGTTCTCGTCCTTTGTGATGGCCGTCTCGATCGCCTTCCTCGGTGGCAGGCCGGCGATGATCACCGCCGCGACCGGCGCCGTCGCCCTCGTCATCGCGCCGGTCATGCGCGACCATGGCTTCGACTACTTCATCGCCACGGTCCTGCTCGCCGGCGCGCTGCAGATTGTGCTCGCGGCCCTCGGTGTTGCGAAGCTCATGCGGTTCATCCCGCGCAGCGTCATGGTCGGCTTCGTGAACGCGCTCGCCCTGCTCGTGTTCGGCGCCCAGCTGCCCGAGCTCATCGGCGTCCCCTGGGCCGTCTACCCGCTCGTCGCGGCCGGGATCCTCATCATGGTCTTCATGCCGAAGATCACGAAGGCGGTGCCGGCGCCGCTCGTGTCGGTGATCATCGTCACCGCCGCGGCGGTCGTGTTCGCGATCAACGTCCCGACTGTCGGCGACAAGGGCGATCTGCCCGACAGCCTTCCCGAGTTCTTCTTCCCGAATGTTCCCATGACGTGGGAGACGCTCAGCATCATCGGCCCGTTCGCGCTCGGCATGGCGCTCGTCGGGCTCATGGAATCGCTCCTCACCGCGAAGCTCGTCGACGACATCACCGACACCCCCTCCAACAAGACGCGCGAGACGTGGGCGCAGGGCGTCGCGAATCTGCTCGCCGGAATGTTCGGCGGGATGGGCGGTTGCGCGGTCGTCGGGCAGACAATGATCAACGTGAAGGTGTCCGGCGCCCGCACCCGCATCTCAACGTTTCTCGCGGGCGCGTTCCTGCTGATCCTGATCCTCGTGCTCGGCGACCTCGTCTCGCTCATCCCGATGGCGGCGCTCGTCGCCGTGATGATCATGGTGTCGGTCGCTGCGTTCGATTGGCACTCGATTGCCCCGAGCACGCTCCGCCGGCTCCCAAAGAGCGAGACCTTCGTGATGGTGGCGACCGTTGCCGTGGTGCTTGCGACGCACAACCTCGCGATCGGCGTGATCGCCGGGGTCGTCGTCGCGGCGGTGCTGTTCGTTCGTCGCGTCGCGCACGTCGTCGCCGTCGAGCGTGAACCCGGCGACGAGTCCGTCACGTACCGCGTGACGGGCGAGCTGTTCTTCGCGTCCAGCAATGACCTCACGACCATGTTCGACTACGCGGGCGACCCGCCGCGCATCATCATCGATATGAGCGCGGCCCACGTCTGGGACGCTTCCTCGGTCGCCGCGCTCGACGCAATCACGACGAAGTACGCGCGGCGCGGCGCGACGGTCGAGCTTGTCGGCATGAACGCGGCGACGCGCACGCTGCACGAGCGCCTGTCCGGCGGCCTCGGGGTCGAATAACGCCGGGCGCTGTCCGGCCGAATCTGGCGGCTCCCCCCACGGTTCGCGACGCGCTCGGACCTGCGGGGCTCCGCGGGTCAGCAGATCAGCCGATCAACGGGCGAGCTCCGCGGCCGCGCCTCGCGCGCCCGCGCGCCGGTTCGTCGGCATCGGACACGCGACCTGACCGCTCAGACGCCAAACGAGTGCGACGCCGGTCAGGATCAGCGCCGCGACCGCGAGCACCGGTTGGAGTGGCGCGAACCAGGTGATCGCGCCGGAGTAGCCGAGCGCGATGAGGGCGATCTTGTTGCACACCGGGCACCCGACCGCGAACCAGGTGAGTACGCCGCCGGCGAGGCCCATGCGCGTGCTTTTCCGCTCCGCCGGGGTCTCGTCGACCGCTCCCGTCCCCGCGGGCCGCATGTAGGTCGCGGTGAGCAGACCGACACCGATCGCGGTCAGGATCCACACCGGGTAGTTCCACCACACCGTCTCGATCTCCCGAGCGAACCACGGATTCGGGATCAGCACTGTCGCGACCCCAACCAGCACAGCGAACGCGGCGGCGACCGCGGCCGCGACGAGCAGCTGTCGCGGCCCCCAGGCGCGCAACGCCCGCAGCGCGAGCGCTCCCCGCTGACGCATCGCGCCGACGCTTCTGCCTCTGCCCACGGCACCGATCCTTCCCCACCCGCTAGCGCGGCGGACTCACCGAGCCGCGGGACGGCCCGCGCGCTCGACAGTGTTGCTGAGTAATGTACGCGGCCCGAGCTTGAATAGTCCTGTGCGCCAGTCGGCCCGCGCGGTTTAGCCATCGGAGAACACCGCTCCCCGGCGCGGGCGGTCGCCCCGTACGCTGGAAGAAACAGAGAGGGGACCGGCGAGATTCCTCGCCGCCAAGCACTATGAGTACAGTCGAAATCACCAAAGACAACCTCGAGCAGACCATCGGCACGGACGGGATCGTGCTGCTCGATTTCTGGGCTGCCTGGTGCGGGCCGTGCCGCTCGTTCGCCCCCGTCTTCGAGACCGCCTCCGAGGCGAACTCGGACATCGTGTTCGGCAAGATCGACACCGAAGCCGAGCAGGAGCTCGCGGGCATGTTCGGCATCACCTCGATTCCGACGATTATGGCGTTCCGCGACGGCATCAACGTGTTCGCGCAGGCCGGCGCGTTGCCCGCTCGGACGCTCGACCAGCTCATCGACGCCGTCCGCGGCCTCGACATGGACGACGTGCGGGCCCAGCTCGCGAAGCAGACCGAGGGTGAGCCCACCGTCGCCCCGGAGGCCGACGCGAACTAACCCTTCTGCCGCCGTCGCCGTCGGGCGAGCAGCCGCGTGCCGATGAGTCCGTGCCGCGGGCTGAACAGGTAGACGAACGCGAAGACGGTGCCCTGCGCGAGCACGACCATGCCGCCAGAGGCCGTGTCAAGGTAGTAGCTGCAGTACAGCCCGGCGATCGCGCAGGCGGCAGAGATCGCCGGCGCGATCACGAGCATCCGCGAGAACCGGTCGGTGAGCAGGTAGGCCGTGGCGCCCGGAATGATGAGCATCGCGACGACGAGCACCACGCCGACCGCCTGCAGCGCCACGACCGAGGTGAGCGCGAGGAGCCCGAGCAGCGCGGCCCCGAGCAGGCGCGGGTTCAGCCCGATCGCGTGCGCGTGGGTCGGGTCGAACGCGAACAGGGTGAAGTCGCGCCGCTTTGCGACAAGCACCACGAGCGTGACGGCGCCGAGCACGACGATCTGGAGCAGGTCACCCTCGGAAACGCCGAGCAGGTTGCCGAAGATGATGTGGTTGAGGTCGGTCTGCGAGGGCGTCACTGAGATGAGCACGAGGCCGAGGGCGAAGAGCGTGGTGAACACGATCCCGATCGCCGCGTCTTCCTTCACCCGGCTCGTGTCTCTGACCGCGCCGATGAGCGCGACCGCGAGGAAGCCGAACAGCACCGCCCCGAGCGCAAAGGGCGCGCCGACGATGTAGGCGAGCACGACGCCGGGGAGCACGGCGTGCGAGACGGCGTCGCCCATCAGCGACCACCCGATGAGCACCAGCCAGCACGACAGCACCGCGCACACCACCGCCGCGATGAGCGTCGTCGCGAGCGCGCGCACCATGAAGTCGTAGCTCAGGGGCTCGAGGACGATATCGATGAGGTTCACTGCTCGGTCCCCCTGTCGAGGACGTCGAGCCCGAACGCGAGCGCGAGGTTCTCTGGTCGCAGTACGGCGTCGGGGGGACCGTGCATGAGCACACGACGCATGAGCAGGATCGCCTCGTCCGCGAGGCTCGGCAGGGCATGCAGATCGTGCGTCGAGACGAGGATCGTTGCCCCCTCGCCGGCGAGCTCGCGCAGCAGTCGGGTGATTGTCGCCTCCGAGCGTTTGTCGACGCCGGCGAATGGCTCGTCGAGCAGCAGGGTTGTCGCCCCCTGCGCGATCCCGCGCGCGACGAACGTCCGCTTCTTCTGCCCGCCCGATAGCTGGCCGATCTGCCGATCGGCAAAGTCCGTGAGCTCGACGCGTTCGAGCGCGTGATCGACGGCGCGCTGGTCCGCGGCCTTCGGCCGGCGCGTCGGCCCCATCTTGCCGTAGCGGCCGGTCATGACGACGTCACGCACCGACAGCGGGAAGCCCCAATCCACGTCCTCGCTCTGCGGCACGTAACCGACCGCGCCCGTCTTGCGCATCCGAGCCGGGCTCTGCCCGTCGATCCGCACCGAGCCGCGATCGGGTCGGACCATGCCCATGATTGTCTTGAACAGGGTCGACTTGCCAGAGCCGTTCATGCCGACGAGCCCGCAGACGCGGCCGCGTTCGAGCGTCAGCGATGCCCCGTCGAGCGCGAGCACCTCGCCGTAGTGCACCGTCACGTCGTCGACGACGATCGCCGGGGCGCTCACTGCTGCCCGCCCGAGAGCGCAGCGACGATCGCGTCGGCGTCGTGCCGGATGAGATCCAGATAGGTCGGCACGGGCCCATCCGCCTCCGAGAGCGAATCGACGTAGAGCACGTCGCCAAGCGTGGCGTCGGTCGCCTCCACGACCTGCCGCATCGGAGCGTCCGACACCGTCGACTCGCAGAACACGGCCGGGACATCGTTCTCGCGCACGAATTCGATCGCCGAGGCGATCTGCCGTGGCGTCGCCTGCTGCTCAGCGTTCACCGCCCAGATGTACTTCTCGGTGAGCCGGGCGTCGCGGGCCAGATACGAGAACGCTCCCTCGCAGGTGACGAGTGCCCGTTGCTGTCTCGGCAGGGCTTCGAGGGACTGCACGAGCTCATCCTGCACATCCTGCAGTTCGGTCTTGTACGCCTGCGCGTTTGCCGCGTATGCCTCGGCGTGTGCCGGGTCGATGCGCGTGAATGCCTCGGCCATGTTGTCGACGTAGACCTGCACGTTGAGCGGGCTCATCCACGCGTGGGGATTCGGCATGCCGCTGTAGGCGTCCTCGCGGATGTCGATCGGTTCGATCCCGTCGCTCACGACCGCGTGCGGCACGTCGAGGCCGCTCACGAACTGTTCGAACCAGGCTTCCAGCCCCATCCCGTTGTCGAGGATGAGGTCGGCCTCGCTCGCCCGGCGAATGTCGCCGGGCGTCGGCTCGTAGCCGTGAATCTCGGCGCCCACCTTGGTGATGGATTCGACGCGCAGGTGGCCGCCGGCGACGTTCTCGGCGATATCCGCGAGCACGGTGAACGTCGTGAGCACGACGGGCCGGGCGTCGGCGTCGCTGCCGCGAGCCTCGCCGCCACTGGCGCCGGACTGGCTGCCGGTGCTCGGGCCCGCGCAGCCGGCGAGGAGGAGCGTCGCGGCCGCGACTGCGGCTGCGAAGAACGTGTGCTTCAGGCTCCAAGGGGAGGGAATGGGTGGCAAGTTGACCTCCGTGGGTAGTGAGATATTGACCTATCGACGTGGAAATTCGACAAAGGCAACTATAGAGTTCGGACTGTCGAACTTGCAAGCCCATAGAAGCGAACTCCGGAGTTGCCCGCTCCCGCCATGAAGGAACGGGGCCGAGTTCCACCTCTCACGCATTCCGAATGCAACCCTGTCGCGATAGCGTGAGTGAAAGTGGCAGCTTGGGACACGCCGCGTCACGCAGCCAGCAAGCGCCAGTGATGCCATAGCCAACGGGTGGCGCTCAAGACTCAGGAGATACGACATGAAGAACCGACCATCTGAAATAGCGCAAGGCGCCGGCGGTCAGCCAGGCTTCGGCCTCACGCCACGTCAGGAGATCATCGAAATCGATGTTCCGCCTCACGGCACTCCGGCGCTTCAGGCGAGTCTCACATCAGCCCTTGCCGGGCGGCCGCTACACAGAATTGTGGCACTGACGATGGCGACTTACGGCGAGTTTCCGCTGCACTACCGCCTATTGGTCGTTATCGAGTATCTCCAGGGGCAGCAATGACGTTGCACGAAGCGATGCGTCAGGCCCTGCGGGCTGCGGGTCGCGGTATGACCGCAGCAGAAATCGCATTGGCCGTCAACGCAGGCGAGAGCTACCGAAATCGCGACGGCTCTCCAGTGGCTGCCTCGCAGGTCGCACTTCGGGCGAGTAACTACTCGCACCTGTTCGATCGGGAGGGCGCGCAAATCTTCTTGGCTAGTGACGCATGGGGCGACACTGCCCCGGCGCTTCAGACGGGAACTGCGGAAGCTCAAGCGCACCGGGTGGCCCGAGCAGAACTCACTCGCGTTCAGCCAACGCCGTCTGACGACCTCCGCCGACTCGTCTATGCCGGCTCATTCATCTCCGCCGCGGACGCAGACGTCCACGTCCCGCCTTCACCAGGACTCTACGCAATTCGACTCGCAGACGACGCCGCGTTGCCGCGAGAATTCGCTGAACTTGCACTGACCCGGGGCCATCGGATTGCATATGTGGGCAAGGCCACCACGAGCCTCCGGACCCGATTAGTCAGCCAGGAGCTTCGCGCCAGGGGTCACGGAACGTTCTTCCGAAGCATTGGAGCAGTGCTCGGGTTCAGGCCAGCACCGGGGAGCATGGCCGGAAGGAAGAACGGGCGCAATTACGGTTTCGTGCCAGCTGACGAGGCAGCGATCATTCGCTGGATCAACAACAACATGCTCGTCAATTGGGTTGAGGTTGACCCCGAGCTTCAGCGCAGTAGTGAGGCGCGCCTGATCCGGCAGCATTGTCCGGTATTCAATCTCGCCGGGAACCCGGAGGCTTCCACGCGACTATTGGCGCTGCGCGCAGAGTGCGTCCGCATCGCTAGTGCCGCGGCCTCGGGTCCTTAAGTTCACGGAAAGGGCGCTAGGCCGCGCCGACGAATCCCTGCTGCCTCCACGCCTCGTAGCTGGCAATCGCGGCGCAGTTTGCGAGGTTCATGGAGCGCGGTCCGGGAAGCATCGGGATGCGCAGACTGTCCGTAATCGCTTCGTGGTCGAGGATCTCCTGGGGCAGCCCGGTCGGCTCAGGCCCGAAGAGGAGCACGTCAGTCGGCTCATATGCCACATCCGTGTAGTGCCGAGTGGTGTGAGCGGTGAACGCAAACACCCGTGCTGGCGCGAGCGCAGCGATCGCCGCGTCGAAGGAGTCGTGAAGGTGCACGACTGCAAGGTCGTGATAGTCGAGGCCCGCACGCTTGAGCTTTGAGTCTTCGAAGTCAAACAGCGGGTTGACGATGTGGAGCTCGGCGCCGGTGCCGGCGGCCAATCGAATCGTGTTACCGGTGTTTCCGGCGATGCGGGGCTCGAAGAAAAGGATGCGGGTCACCCACACAGGATACTCCTCGCGGTCGTGCACACAGGTTCAGACCGGCGTCCCGCCCGGGCAACCGGGGCCTCATCTCCAGCAGCGCCTTCACCTGGGATCCGCAGTTCGAATCCCGCACCTCACCCAAATCGACAGGTGAATTGCAGATCCCATTGGCTGCAGCTGCCCCGGCTGTTGCTGCAGGCGCACTCGCCCAGCCCATGCATCTGAGATCTGCACACCTAATACCTCAGAGCCAGCGGATTGGCATCGCAATCGCAGATCCCATTGGTACGACCGGAAGCGTGCGGGTACGGCCGGAAGGATGCAACCTACGGCAGAAATCTAGCGGGCCACCGGCTGAAGCGCGCGGGCCACGGGCTGAGGCGCGCTCGCCGAGAGCCAACACCCCCACCCCTCCCGTCACCACTGGTGACACCGCAGGTGACAGCCTCTACACTGGGGAGCATTCAGCATCGCTGAACCACGTGAGCAGAGGAGCACCATGAGAACTAGCCGCGCACTCGGTCTCGCCGCGACCCTCGGGGCAGCCGTAGCGGGAGCCGCCTGGATCTGGCGACACCAGGGCGACATTGCATTCAGTCGCCCTGTCAACGAGTGGACGTTTACTCACATGGACCGGGTCATGCCGACCGAGACGGTTCACCGGCCGGCCGCGCCCAGTCCCCTGAACACGAGCCGCACACCGCTCGGCGTTGCAGGGATCCGCTACGAGTTCGACGGCCGCCGGTACTCGATCCCGGAGCTGCACCAGCGCACCCACACCACTGCATTTCTTGTTGCGCACCGCGGCGAGATCGTCCACGAGAGCTACCCGGGAAGATTCGCGAGCCCGACCGCGAAATTCCAGCTGTTCTCGCTCACGAAGTCGGTCACCTCAATGCTTGTCGGCATCGCCCTCGAACGCGGTGAGATCGGCGCGATCACCGACGACGTCATCGACTACGTTCCCTCGCTCAAGGGTTCGGGCTACGACGGGGTCACGCTCGAACACCTGCTGAACATGTCGAGCGGCGTCGGCGGCGTCGAGGCTTGGACGGTGCCCGACGCGCCAATCAAACAGTTCGAGGAGGCGGTCACCACCGGCGGCTCGGTGCTCGACGTAATCCGCGCGCTCCCCCGGCTGCGCGAGCCCGGTACGGCGTTCAACTACTCAACGATCGACACGCACGTCATCGGGTGGGTGCTCGAGGCTGCCACCGGCCACACGCTCGCCCAGTACGCGACCGAGCGACTCTGGCGACCGATGGGCGCCGAGTCCGACGCGTTCTACTTCCTCACCCGAGGCAAGCCGCGCACCGCGCTCGGCGGCGGCTCGCTGAACGCCACCGTCAGGGATCTCGCGCGGGTCGGCGCCATGATGGCCGCGGGCGGCCGCGTCGGCGACACTCAGCTGGTGCCCGAAGCGTGGGTGTCGAGGAGCCGCGGGTCCGACCTCCCCCAGTTTCAGGCGGGCGCCCTCCTCGGAGGAGGCGGGGCCGCGCATTACGGCTACTCGAACCAGTGGTGGACCGTCGGCGGCGAGCGACGCGCCTACACTGGCCTCGGAGTGCACGGCCAGTTCCTGTGGATTGATCCTGACAGCGAAACAGTCATCGTCAAGACGAGCGCCTGGAACGATCCCGACGACGACGCACGCGACGCCGAGACCTGCGCCGCGCTCGCCGCGGTTGTGGCGGCCGTCGTCGAGTCGGCGGAGCGCTGAGGGCGCCGCCCGGTAGGCTCAGTCCCATGCCCGCTTCGCCCGCTGAGACGCCCGCAGCCCAGCCGCCCCGAGTGCAGCTCTCAGCGCCCGTCATCTTGGACGCCGCGGCAATCATTGTCGAGCGGGAAGGGCCGGCGGCGCTCACGCTACGCAAGCTCGGCACGGAGCTCGGGGTCAATCACACGGCGGTCCTCCGACACTTCACCGGCAAGGATCAGATCGTGCTCGGGCTTGCCGAGCGCGTCCTCGAGCAGGCGCTCGACGGCTTCATGCCAAACGGCGACTGGGACGACGCGTTTGCCCAGCTCGCTCGCCGGGTGCGAGAGGCATACCTCGTGCATCCCGGGATCGCCTCGCTCGTCGCGGCACGGGTGTCACGCAGCCCGGCTGAGTTTCGGGGCGCCGACCTCGTGCTCGCAACGTTTGAGCGGGCGGGGTTCACGGGCCGCGATGCCGCGGTCCTCTACCGCACCGTCACGGATCTCACGCTCGCGCTCACCGCGTACGAGGCGTCGGTGCTTGCGCTCGACCCAGCGGCTCGCGCCGGCGATGAACTCGCGATGCAGCGGGAGTACCTGCTCGCGTCGGCCGGGGAATTCCCGCATCTCGCACAGGCGGCTCCGGATCTCGCGGGCATCTCCAGCGACGAGATCTTTGAATCGGCACTGAGCCTTGTGATCGACGGGATCAGGTTCAGGCGCGCTCAGCAGCGCTAGCGGTCGTGTCGCCAGGCGCGGGCGGCACGGGCTGCACGGGCTGCGCTGTATCGGCGGGGCCGACTTCAACGGCCTCTCCGCGAGACTCCGAACTGTTGGGCGACGGCACCCGAGCCGCGAGCCGAGCCAGTGGCACGAGCGCGAGCACGCCGAGGCCGAGAAGCGCTGCGGCGAGGCCCCACGGACCGACGACGTCGAGGGTTGCGCCGATGACGGCAGGCCCGATGCCCGTGCCGAGCGCAACTGCGCCGGCGGTCGCCGCGACGAGTCTGCCGCTGCGGTCGAGTCCAGCTGCGAGCGCGAGGATCTGCACGAGGAGCGCGAGGTAACACACCTGCCACAGGCTCGTCGCGATCGCGAACACGGTTCCGCTCTCGGTGACGACGACGAGCGTGCGGGCTGCAAATTCGACCGCGGCGACTGCGACAAGGCCGGTGACCCTGCCGAGGCGCAGCGACGCGAGGGTGCCAAGCGGCACACCGATGAGGGCGGCGAGCGCCGCGACGCTGAGCGTGAGCGAGGCGGCCCCGTCTGAGAGCTCCGCGTGCCGCATGCCGAAGACCGCGGCGTACGACCACGTGCCCTGCTCGACGACGCCGAACGCGAGCACGGCCCCGAGGAACAGGAGGGAGGGGCGCGGGCCGGTCTGCGCGGCGTCGTCGCCTGGGCGTTCGGGGAGTCCACGCACGCCCCACAGCCCGAGCGCGCAGCACGCCGCGAGCACAGCGAAGCCTGCGGTGCCACCGCCCAGCTCGTTCGCGTACGAGACGGCGAGGATGAGCACCGCGGTCGCGAGGGTCGCGACGAGGACGGTTCGAAACGTCGCGCGGTCGACGTCAGCGGTGGATCCAAGGGCAGCGGTGCCGGCGGCGAAGACCGCCCCGAGCCCGACTCCCGCAAGAATATTCGCGCTGACGAGTACCCCGACCGACGGGCTCAGCCACGCGGCCACGAAGCCGATCGTGGCAAGCAGGAGCCCGACTTGGGCAAGCTGCACACGGCCGGAGCGGGACGCCCGTGCGCTCAGGAGCAGCGTGACGACGGCAGTAGCGAGGAGTTGCGCCGCCGCGACCATGCCGGCCGCGGTGTCGGTCAGGCCGAAGCGCTCACCGAAGCCGGCGAGTAGCGCCGGCATGACGTTGCCGCCCACGTTGCCGAGGGTCGTTCCGCACGCGAGGGCGACGAGCGCGGCGGCGCCCAGTCCCCCGACTGGCGCCGCCCGCTTCGGGCTTCCCGCTGTTGCCATGATTGAGTGCTCCCTTGCGCTACGGCGTCCCCCGATGCCGTGTAACCATTGGTGACACCAATGCTCTCACATGATTCATCGTGCGCAAAGCTCGGGAGCCCGCCCCTGTCCGCGGAGCCCCCTCCTGGCCGCTACACTCGATCCATGACTCGCACCACGGAAGAAACGGTTCGCGCGTTCCTCACCGAGGTGCGCAGCGGTAGGTCGCCCGAGCGGGCGGATCGCTACATGGCTTCGACCGTACTTGCTCACCAGGTGCGTGCGGGCGCGCGGGTGACGCTTGAGCGCGGCCCCTCAAACTACACCGAGCATGTCAAGGAAATGCTCGAAATGTTTGGGCCGTTCGAGTTCATCTTTGACGAGTTGCTCGTCGATGGTGATCGCGCGTACGCCAGGTGGGTGCAGCAGGGCACCCACGTGGGCGTGATCGATGGCCATGCGCCCACAGGCCAGCCGGTGGAAACCATCGGGAGCGCCGTCTACCGCGTGGCAGAGGGCCGCATCGTCGAGTATTGGATCCAGCAAGATGCTGCAGGTCTCACTGCCCAGCTCGCCGCCTCCGAAAGCTAGAGGGCCATCCAGCAATACAGCGCCGCGCCCTCGTCGGCTGCCCGCCGAGCCAGGTCACGCCACTCGCGCAACATCGGAAGTAGCTGTTCAGGATCGCCGCTCCCCCAGAATTCCTCGGTCTGCGACCAGGGACCAACGACTTCGGCAAGCTCTTCGTCGGATGCCGCGGCGAGCGCGCTCGTGAATGAGTCAGGCATGGAGACGACCCACGCGCTCTCGTCATCGGGGTCGCTGACCAGCCGCGCCCACGACCTGTCGGATACGATCTCGTCGTAGTCCCGCCCGGTCAGCAGTGCGAGCAGCGTCCCCGCCTGCACCGTGGCGTCAACGGCGTCGACGGCGGGGAGCCCGGCGGGACCCTCGCCGACGACCGCGGCCGCAGCCTCATGCGAGCTCGCGATGAAGTAGGTATTGATCACGCCCATAAGAACCCTCGTGTTAGATGCTGTCCGCGACGACGGCGCCGTCGGGTGATTCGATACGCCAGCTCACATCGCTGGCCTCGGCCGGGATGAGGGGACGCAGCCAGGCAGCCACGGCCGCCACCACTGCGTCTTCGAGGTCGTCACGCGTCCACCCCGCAGGGCGGTCCGGCACCTCGGGTTCCCAGCCCTGCTCACCCCAGACCACGCCAAACAGCTCGCGCTCGTCGTCAAATCGACGATCGAGGGCAAACCCGTCGCGCCCTTCGAAGCGTGCCCACACGTCAAAGGGCCCTTCCCCGTCTTGATCGACGAAGACGTTAATGACGATAGCGTCGACGCCGCCACCGGCCCCTCCCGGGGCGGTGGCGGCGTCGACGAAGCGTTCGAGTCGAGCTCTGGCGACGTCCGAGTGCTCCTCGAGCATCGGGCGCAGAGCCGTCTCGTAGTCGCGCTGATCCATGCTGTCAGCGTAGCGTGGCGGCTACCGGCCCGCTACGAGCATGTCGGCGAAACTTGCCGCCTTCAAACGAAGCGTATCGATGCGCTGCACGCGGGCCGCGGCGACGTCAAACCCCTCGTAGGCGGGCGGCGGGTCGTTGCGCACGTTGCGGGAGCACTGGAATTCCCGGCAGAGCAGGATCCCGACCGTACTACCCCGTCGCCCGGCGTCGCCAACGCGCTTCGCGGCCCAGAACACGACCTCGTTCGGCAGCCGTACGTCCTGGCACCAGTTGCACATGGCACGCGAGCGCGGCGTCGCTTCGGCCTGCGAGAAACTGACGCCGACCGGGTCACCATCAAGCAGCGGGAGCACGGCGTAGGCGCGGCGCACGAACTTCGGGTCCCGCCACCCGTAGAAGTCGAGCGCGGCCCAGTCGGCGTCGGTGAGGGTTTCGAAGGTCGCCGGCAGCGATAGCTCTTTCGTTTCCCTGCGCGATGCGTTGACGAACGAGGATCGGATGAATGATTCTGTGAGGGGTTGCATGAGTCAGCCTTTCGAGAGCCGGCCGCGAGACCGCGGCGCGGATCCTAGCGATGTGAGAAGTGGGTTCACCAAGCCCGCGGCGGGGAGGCGCTCAGCATTCCCGCCGCGAGGGCAGTGCAGTCACTCACCGTCAGCAAGGGCTTCGCTGACGACCTCCTGACGCTGCGAGTACAGCTCTCGGTAACTCATGCGTACGAGTGTACTCGCGCTCGGCTACTCCGCGCTGTCAGCCTGTTGCGCGCCCGCCTTCGCCGCACGGACGCGCGCGAGCCGCCGCCGCACGGCCGGCCAGAACACGGCCAGCACGGCGACCGAAATGAGGCTCGTCCACACCTGCGTGCGGGTACCGTCGCCGCTCACGACCATGATGACGACGATGCCGATCACCGCGAGAATCACGAGGATCCCGAGCCACGGGTGGAGCCACATCTTGAGCTCGAGCCCTGCGACCTCCTCCTTCGTCATGCGCTGCCGCATGCGGATCTGGGTGGCCGCGATGAACGCGTAGACGAACAGCGCGACCAGGCCAGCGGAGTTCATGATGAAGTCGAAGATGCCTGACTCGGGTGCCGCGAAGTTCACGATCACCGCCGCGTACCCGCCGAGTGTCGACGCAATGACCGCGGCGATCGGCACCCCGTTGCGCGAGCGCTTGGCGACGATCGCTGGGGCGTAGCCCTGCTCGGCGAGCGCCGCGAACATGCGCGCGGCAGAGTAGAGACCAGAGTTCAGCACCGAGCAGACCGCGGTGAGTGTGACGGCGCTCATGATCGCGCCGGCCGCGGGGATGCCGTACAGGGTGAAGACGTGCACGAACGGCCCCTCGACCTGCGGGTCGGGCAGCTGATTCCACGGCACGATCACGACGATGAGGAAGACTGCACCGACGAAGAACAGCAGGATGCGCCATACGACCGTCGTCGTCGCCTGCCGCACGCCCTTGGCCGGGTTCTCCGATTCCGCGGCGGCCATCACGGCGATCTCCGTGCCGAAGTACGAGAAGATCACGATCGCGACGCCGGCGATGACAGGCCAGACGCCGTTCGGGGCGAAGCCGCCGTGCTCCCACAGGTTCGGCAGCGAGAACGAGGCGCCGGGCCACAGCCCGAAGGCGAAGAGCACGCCTACGCCGAGGAATACCACGATCGCGACAACCTTGATGCTCGCGAGCCAGAACTCGACCTCACCAAACGAGCGCACCGAGACCACGTTCGTGATGGTAAAGATCAGCATCATTGCGATCGAGAACACCCATTCGGGAATCCCCGGCATCCAGCCGTGCAGGATCGAGCCGCTCACGACGGCCTCGAATGCGATGACACCCACCCAGAAGTACCAGTAGAGCCAGCCCACGAAGTACGCGGCCCAGTCGCCGAGGCCGACCCGCGCGTATTCCATGAACGAGCCCGTCGTCGGCCGGGCCGCCGCCATCTCTCCGAGCATGCGCATCGCGAGGAAGACCAGCACACCGCCGATGAGGTACGAGACGAGCGCGGCGGGCCCCACGGACCGGATCACGTTCCCCGAGCCAACGAACAGGCTCGCGCCGATGATCCCGCCGAGCGTGATCATCGTGATGTGGCGCGATGCCAGCTTCTTGGACTTCCCACCGCCCTTGCCAGGCACCACCTGTGCCACTGAGGTCGCTGGTGAAACCGGCTTATCGTAATTCGCTCGCATACCTGCCCTTGTCGTCGCGTCTCTGCGGATGCACATAGGCTACGCATGACGCCGAAACGCGTGAAACGAAGTTCTGCACATTGATCGGCGCTTCCCCGTGCAAAGCCATCTTTCCCGCGAATTCGCTTGTTTAGGCACTCGGCTGGCACCGAATCCGCTGCCCAGGGCTACAAGAACTCCGCTTTTCGCGTCCACAAATTCCCCCTTTTGGGAGGGGAAAGTCCACGGTCGACGCCTTCCACCATCAGGCCTGCGGGGCTTCGGCAACTCCAATCTCGTAGCCGAGGATCACAGCGTGCACGCGGTCGCGCAGGTGCAGCTTCGCGAAGATCGCATTCACATGCGATTTCACCGTCGACGGCGCGAGATGGAGCGACGCGGCGATCTCGGCATTCGTCTCGCCGCGAACGATCCCCAGGAACACGTCGCGTTCACGCGGGCTCAGGATCGCTAGCTCGCCAGGCTCCTCCGCTCGCCCGCCCAGCGGCCCTTCGGATTCCTCGGATCCAACGAAATGCGCAACGAGTTGCGCCGTCAGCCGCGGCGAGACGACGGACTCGCCAGCGGCCACTGCTTGCACGGCCTCGACCAGCGCTGCTGGCTTCGAACTTTTGAGGAGAAAGGCACTCGCGCCCGCGCGCAGGCTCCCGAAGGCGTACTCGTCAAGGTCGAACGTGGTGAGCACGATCACCCGCACCGCTGGATGCCGCTCGGCGATAAGTCGCGTCGCCTCAAGGCCTCCCATCAGCGGCATGCGCACATCCATGAGCACCACATCCGGGTGCAGAACCGCCGCCGCGTCGAGTGCCTCGAGCCCGTTCCCCGCTTCACCGACAACGTCGATTCCGTCCGCGGAATCGAGGATCAGGGCGTGCCCAGCGCGCGCAAGCGGCTGATCATCGACCACGACGACACGGATCGGCCCGCTCATGATCGCCTCAGCTGAACCGGGAGCACTGCGCGCGTCTGCCACCCAGCGTGCGCACCCGGCAATGGGGCGGCCGTCAGCTCTCCGCCGAACGCACGAGCGCGCTCGCGCAAAGCAGTGAGCCCAACACCAGCTCCGACGCCGATGTTCGGGTTCGCTCCGCCACGACAGTTGTCGGTCACCGTCACGACGAGCTCGGAGTCGGTCACCGCAACCCGAACTTCGACATACGTTACGTCTACGCCGTGACGGAGCACATTCGTGAGCGATTCACGTACGATCCGGTGAACGGCTGTGCGCAGCCCGGGGTCAGCGGGCAACTCGGTATTGACGTCAAGCGTGACGGGGACGCCGGTGCGGCGAAAGACCTCGACAAGCCCGTCAAGCGTCGGCGCCGTGTGCCCAGCCGTTTCGAGCGTCTCAACCAGATCTGGGTCGCTGTCGCGGAGGACGTGCAAGATACGCTGCATTTCCTCCAGCGCACCAGCCCCGACCTCGCCGAGCTGGTCGAGCGCCGCCCGAGCCCGCTCTGGGTGTTTCTCCCAGCCCGCCGCCGCGCCGCCCGCGAGCGCCACCATCACCGTCACGGAGTGGGCGACAACGTCGTGCATCTCAGCCGTAATACGGGCGCGCTCAGCGCCAGCCGCACGTTCCTCACGGAGGGCCACGACCTGTTCAAGCGTCTCGCGCCTTCCCCGCGCCGTTCGCACCGCAACCCCCGCAGCAAGCGCGGCGACTGCGAACGGTTGCAGCCCAGCGATCGGCGGGGTCGCACGGATGCCGATCCACATCGCGGCCCAGCTCACGCCGAGCACGATGAGCGCAGCGGCGGCCGCACCGATCAGCGCGGTACGAAGGCGCACGCGACTCGCAAGCGCGAACAGCCCGAAGATGATCTCTGTCGTTGGCCCGGCCAACGACGCTGCATAGACGGGGTTCAGCGAAGCTACTCCGGCCACGATGAGGAGCACGGGGAGCGGGTGGCTTCTGCGCCACCAGAACACAATGGCGACGACGACCACGCATGCCCAGCCGAGCCAGACCGGGTGACGCGGCTCGAGAATGAGCGCCGCCGCCGGCGGCGCCGAGCAAGCAAGGATCACCGCGACATCGGCGACCCTGGGACGTGCCGCGAACCACCTCGCGACGCGAGAACGCCCCTGCTGCAGGGAGAGGTCAGGGCGGTCCAACATCACACCTGCCACGCTCTTCCTCTCTGCACCACGGGGCGCAGCACACTGCGTGGCCCTCCTCCGACGCTACTGCGGAGCAGCTGTGCGCGCCACCACCCGTGGGTGGAAGCCATGGCCCACCGGTTCAGCCCGTGGGCGGTGACGACGCGCCTCACCCCGCTCGTAGCGTGGGTCGAACCAGCTGCTCATCGAAAGGTACGACGCTATGGCCGACTCCGTCACCGTCCCCCGCCCGTGGCTTCTCAGCGCCGAAGGCCTCACTAAATCGTTCGGACCAACGCACGCACTCGTCGACGCCGACTTCACCATATTTCCGGGCGAGGCCGTCGCGATCATGGGCCCGTCGGGGTCAGGCAAGTCGACGCTGCTGCACGCGCTCGCGGGGATCGAGCCGGCGGACTCCGGCACTGTCATACTTCGTCGGACAGCTGCAACGGGGAGCTCCGACGCTGGCTTCGATGACCTCGCCACTCTGAGCGACGCCGCCCGTTCCGCCCTCCGGCTGCGGCGCTTCGGGTTCGTCTTTCAGCACGGCATGCTGGTGCCCGAACTCCGCGCATGGGAGAACGTCGCGCTTCCACTGCTGCTTGCTGGCGCGTCCCGAGATACGGCGAGGCATCGGGCCGCCGACGAACTCGAACGGCTGGGTCTCGCCGGGCTTGAAGATAGGCGCATCGGCCAGCTCTCGGGCGGCGAGGCGCAGCGGGTGGCCATCGCCCGTGCCCTAGCGCCCCGCCCAACGTTGATCTTCGCCGATGAGCCGACCGGCGCGCTCGACTCCGTCACCGCTGGCGGTGTGCTCGACGCGCTTCTTGCGTCGAGCACGGGCCCGGCCCGGGCGCTCCTCATCGTCACCCATGACGAAGGTGTCGCCGCGCGCTGCGACCGTGTTGTCCGATTGCGTGACGGCAGCGTGGAGGCTCGCTCGTGACCGCCCACGCCTTCCTCATCCTGGCGAGGCCGGCTGGCAAGTCTGGCACCATCGCGGCGATGCAACTTGCCGCGGCGGCCCTCACCACGATCCTCACGTTCGCCGTTGCCCTGCTTGCCCGGGCATATTGGAGCGTGCCCTCGCCGGAGCCGGGGTACCCCATCCTTGCTGTCGGTCTCGCCGGCGCGCTCCTCGTTCCACTCATCACGCTCGGAGGCTCGACGGCGCGGCTCGCAGCGCGGAGCCGCGACGACAGATTGGCGACGCTTCGGCTGCTCGGCGCTTCAGCCGGCACGGTCCGGCGACTCGCCGTCGCGGAGGCGACACTGATGGCTGCGGCGGGCGTCGCAGCGGGCACTGGGCTCTCAGTTGCGCTCCCTGCTGCGCTGGGCGGGCTCACCGTCCACGGGTCCCCCTTCCGCGAGGCCTCATATCACTTGCCGTGGTGGGTGACCGCAGCGCTCCCGCCGGCCCTCATCGCGGTCGCAGCGATGAGCGCACTGCTCGGCCTCCGGCGAGTCACGCTCTCACCGCTCGGGGTTCGCACACGGCAGGACGCGCCTCGATTGAGCTGGCTGCGTGCCGTCGCAGGAGTTGCAGTGGTCGTCGCAGCCGTCGTATTAGTGCAGATTTCGTCGCCTGGCTGGGGCACTGCCGCGCTCGTCGCAGCGTTCGCGCTCACAACGCTTGCGCTCATGGCGGTGCTGGGATTGGTTGGCCCTCTCGCCATCGGAGTGACAGCCCGCGTGACCGCAGCCCGAACCGCCGATGCGTCGTCACTCGTGGCGGCGCGAGGCGTCGCCGACGATCCGCGTGCAGCCTGGCGCAGCGTCTCTTCGCTCGCGCTTGCGAGCTTTGTGCTCCTGCCAGCGGGATCGCTGCTCGGATACCTTGACACGATCAGCCGCAGCGAGAGTCGCGCGATCATGACGACGGACCAGCTGCTGCTTTTTGCCGACACGCGGACGATGCTGCTCGCGCTCACCGCCGTGTCGTTCGTGGTTGTGTCATGCCAGATCGCCATCACTCAAACGGCCGCGATTCTCGAACGTCGAGACCTCTACATTGCGCTGGATCGACTCGGCATGCCGAGGACGGCGCTCGAACGTGCGCGGCGCGTGCGCGTGTTGCGTCCGGCCCTCATCGCCGTTGGCGGGTCTGCCGCCGTCGCCTCGGTCGTCGCCGCGCCGCTCGTGTTGGTTGCCGCCACCGTCGCGCCGCTCTTTCTTGTCTCGGCTGTCGCGATCCTCGGGCTCGGACTGTTACTCGTGTGGATCGGCGTCGCTGCCACACGTCCCGTCCTTAGCCGGGCGCTGACGGCTCCGTCGCGCGGTGAGTAGGCGGAAGCGCTGCGATGAGTGCTTCCGCGCCCGCGACCGCGCCGTCATATTCACGCAACCGCGCTCCGAGTTCCCGCGCACGTCTCCGGGTCTCAGTGTCGTCGATCAGTTTCGATAACGCCGCGCGCACCGCGGCTACAGAGGCACCACGGCGGAGTGAGATCCCGACTCCTGCCCGCTCAACGGCGCGGCCGATTCCAGGCTGGTCCGAGCTCAGATCGAGCGGTACGACAAGCACGGGGACTCCATGCGCGAGCGCAGCGAGTGTTGTTCCGTGACCGCCGTGGGTAACAACGACGGAGGCATCCGGCATCAGTTCGGCACGATCTGACCACGCCAAGAGCCTGACGTGCGGCGGGGCCCGTAGCGTTTCCGAGTCGAGGGCGTGGCCCGTCGTTGCGGTTACTCGAACAGGAAGGTCGACGACGGCGTCGAGAAGTCGCTGCCACGTCTGCACGAGACGCGGAAACGGAAACGTGCTCAGGCTCATGAGTATGCCTGGTGTCCGCGGGTGAGCTTCCACGGCCCGCACCATCGGTGCCAGTATGGGACACGTCACGACTCACCTGTTCTTCAAGCTCGGGCGCGGACGCCGCGACTATGGCCTCAGCACCACCGAGCAGCCGCCGCACCGGTAGCCCCCGGAGCCACAGGATCTTGCCGAGGCGCTGAAGCCTTCCGCGCATCAGCGAGTCGGTTGTCGGCTCCAACAGCGCGTATGGTTGACCACGTTTGCGGAGCGTCTGCAGCGTGGAGAGCAGCAGGGGGTCACCGACCACGAGGTCGGCTGGCCGGGCATCGAGCTCGACTCCAACGTCGCGTGCTGCCTTTGGGTCGCTCATGAGCGCGACCGGGCGGCCGGTGAGCGCGACTGTGGGCCGCTCAGCGCGCAGCGAGCGCCAGGTGGAGGATCGGGTACGGTCGCCCGTCGCCGTCGAGCTCGCTGCGTCCCACTTCTTCGAAGCCGCGGCTCACGTAGAAGCCGTGAGCGCCCGGGTTCTGCTCGTTGACGTCAACCCTCGTCACGCCGAGCCGCTCGATCGTGTGAGCAAGCAGCGCGCTCCCCACCCCGGTGCCACGTGCGGCGTCGTCGACAAAGAGCATCTCGAGGCCGCCGTTGGCAACCCCCGCGAACCCGAGTGGCTTCCCGTCCCGCTCGGCGACGACGAGCGTCACGGCCGGGAAGTAGGCGTCGGCAAGCTGCCCCTCGATGCGCGCGAAGTCGTCTTCGGCGAGAAAGTCGTGGGTCGCGCGCACCGCGCTCCGCCAGATTGCCACGAGTGCCGGGAACTCATCGGGCCCGTGCGTGGGCCGGATCGTCAGATCCGTCTCGCGCGCGTGTTCGAGACTGCGCTCATGCACGGCGAGCTCGTGCTGAATGAACGCCGAAATGAGGGCGCGGTAGGCGGCCTCGACGACCTCGGGCGATGCCCCGTGGTCGACCGCGAGCCCGCGGACCTTGGCGATCACCTGCTCGACCCGATCCGGCGCACGCACCGCCTGCGTATCGCTCTTCAGCGCTCCCGCGGCCTCGACCCAACGCTGCCGGGTCGCGATCAGCTCGACAATCTGACCGTCGAGCGCGTCGATGGCGGCTCGTACCTCGGGGAGCGTAGCGGTCTGCTGGTTATTCATCGCCCCAGCGTATCGCGTGGGTTCGTCCCTTCCCGGTTCAGGGTAGCGCCAGCGCTACTTCCGCGCTCGCGCCGGGGCCATCGCGCCGCCGCGCCGCTCGCGCGTGAATAGAGAAGTGACGATTCCGCCGCTTCCAGCCGAGCCCACCGACCCGACCCCTGAGGTCAGCCAGGCGAGCCACGCCAGCCGGGCCAGCCCGACCATCTCGGTCGTGATCCCGATGCACAATGAGGCCAGGATCATCGCCCGTTGCCTCCGCGCGCTCGAGGCGCAGACGGAGCCGGCCGACGAGATCGTCGTCGTCGACAACTGCTGCACGGACAGGAGCGCCGCAATCGCGCGGCGATTCCCCGGGGTGCGGGTGGTGGACGAGCCCCGCGCGGGCGTCACGTTCGCGCGCACGACGGGCTTCGACGCGGCCCGCTCCGATGTCATCGCCCGGATCGACGCAGACACCATCGTGCCGCCGGACTGGATCGCACGCCTCCGATCCGACTTTCGCGATCCCACCCTCGACGGTCAGGGCGGGGGCGCCGCGATCGCGGAACTCTCCCCCGGTGAACACTTCTGGTTCGCCTGGTGGTATCGCGGGTTTCGGGCGTGGCACCAGCGCAGCATTGGCGTGCGTCCCATGCTCTACGGCTTCAATAGTGCGTTCCGCAGGCACGCGTGGTTGGAAGCACGGCCCCTTGTCGGGCTCGGTGACGAGCAGGTGAGCGAGGACGTCGACGTGACGATCGCGCTGCTTCGCACCGGGCACCGGCTGCGCTACGCTCCCGACCTCATCGTGCGGGCTCGGCTGTTTCGCTCAATCGACAGGAAGAAACTCAGCCGGTATTACGAGACCGACAGTTTGACGCTCGCCCGACACCGCTACGGCAATCGGAAGCGATGGGCGGGACGCATCACGTGAGCCCCCGCTGGGTGCGCTCTCCCCGGTTCTGGGTGAGCACCGTCACGCTGCTCCTCGTCGCGGGGATCGTCATCGCTGCCTGGCCGACAATGGTCGACGCGGCACGCAGTCTCCCGCTCGCGAATCCGTGGATTATGGCCCTCCTCGTTCCCGTCCAGCTCGCGAGCTTCGCGGTCACCGGCGAGGCGCTGTTCGCCTACCTGCGAGCTCGGGGCGAGCTACGCGGAATGCGGCCGCTCACGGCGATGAGAATGTCGCTCGAGTTCAACTTCGCGAACCATATGCTGCCCTCGGGCGGCGCGGCGGGGATCACGTATGCGAGCTGGAAGCTCGCGGGCATGGGGGTCCCTCCAGCCCGCGGGACGCTCGCGCAGCTCGCCCGGTTCGCGGTGACGTTCGTGTCCTTCAGCATCATGCTGCTTGCCGCGGCAACCTGGCTGCTCGCGAGCGGTCAGGGAACCCCCGCGGTGCTCTGGTCGGCCGCGGGTGTCGGCGCGCTCGCGCTTGGCGCGACTGGCGGCGGCGCGCTGCTGCTGCGTCGCCGGCGCCCACTGCATCGCGTCGCGGGCGTCGTCATTCGGGTCGCGAACTGGGGCGCACACATCATCGGCAGGCCCGCCGTCGTGCGGACGGAGACTGTCGTACGTTTCTTCGACGGGCTGCACGTCGAGCTGCGAGAGATCCTTCGCGACCCGCGCGCGCTGCGTGCCCCGTTCGCGTGGTCGTTCCTCGTACACGTCTGCGACGCCGGCCTGTTCTGGATCGCGCTCGCCGCATTCGGTCTACGCGCGGATCCCGCGCTGGTCTTCGTCGCGTACGGTCTCGCGACCGTCGCGAGCATGGTCGTCACCACGCCAAACGGCGTCGGCGCGTACGAGGTCGTCATGATCGGCCTGCTCGTGGCGGGCGGGCTCCCGAGTGCGCTCACTGTCGCCGCGATCACGCTCGCGCGCGCGATCCTGCTCGTCGGCACGATCGTCTTCGGGTGGGCCTTCTACCAACACAGCGTGGCGCGAGGCGGGCGGCGCGCGCCCTGAGAGGCTGGCCGTGAACGGTCGCGCGCTACAGGTGCTTCAGCAGCTCGTCGGCCTGGTCGACGCCCGACACGTATGACGCCGTCACCGTGCTCGTTCGCATCCCCGCCCAGAACACCACATCATCGGTCGGTGCTGACATGTCTGTCTCGTTGCCGCCGTGCCCGTAGGCTCCCCAGCTGAAGGGCTCGTTCGCCCAGTCTGTCATGAGGGCCTTCTTGTACTGCAGCCCGGGGTCGCCCGCGCTCTTACGCACGACGTCCAAGACCGCCTCGTGCTTCTGCTCGAGCGGCAGCGCGTGAAGTTCGCGCGCGGCTTCTCCCGTCTCCCAGCCGACGATGACCTGCCCGCCGTAGTCGGGTTGCGCGATCGATGCGTTCCACAGCGTTGTCGGGGTGAGGTCCATCGACTCGGCGTAGCCCCAGCTCGAGCTGCCGTCGGGCGTGAACACGTGCCCGTCGAATTCGAGCAGGCACTTGAAGATGTGGCTGTACTGGAACTCGTCGAACGCCACCCACTTGCGGTCGGGCAGCCCGGCGGAGAAGTCGATGTCTCTGCGCTGCATCACCCCGGCGGGAACGGCCATGACCAGACGGCGCGCGGACATGGTGCCCTGCGACGTCAGAAGCTCAACGCCGTTCTTCGAATGCTGCACTGATTCCACGATGGTGTCGAGAAACACCGGAATATCGTCGGCGATGAAGGTCAGCAGCTGGTCGTAGCCGCCGATGATCTTGTAGTCGCCGTCGTTGCGCTCCGGGTCGTCCGGCTCGAGCTGCTCGGGCTCCGGCGCGTCCTCAGGGTGTAGCGAGTAGCGGATGCACGCGGTCAGCGCCTCGCCGACCGCCGCGGCGTCGGTCGCGTACAGCGGTTCGGCGTCGTCGGTCAGCAGGTACCGGAGCCCGCTCGGGATGTTATCGGGTGCAACGCCCAGCCGCGACAGGTAGGCGTCCGCCTTCTCACGCGGCAGCACCTCCGGCAGCGGGCGCCCCTCCCCCGCGGGGTCGAACTTCGCGAGGCCGTCTGGGATGCCCGCGGGGAACGTCCACGACACTGGTGCGTCCGGGGCGTGCCACGCGTGGGAGGGCGAGCTGTCCGCCACGCCGTCCAAGCGAATGTAGTTCTTGGTGAACATCCGCATGTCGAACCCGGCCTCCTTGATCCAGGGATAGGTGTCAGCGTAGGGGCCGCCGTGCACAAGCTCGCATCCCCGCTCGACCGGGATCCCCATCGAGGTGCGATCGGTGAACATGCGCCCGCCGATCCGGTCCCGGGCCTCAACGATCGCGACCCGAAGACTCGGACGTTGATCGACGAGGCGCCGGGCCGCCCCGATTCCGGCGGACCCGGCACCCACAACGATGACGTCCCAGTCGCCGCCGCGCTCGTCACCGCCGGGTCGCCCGTTGATGGCGTTCCCCGCGATGATGCCAGCGGTGGCGAGGCCTGCGACCGCGGCGGCCCCGACCAAGAGGCTGCGACGTGAGACGTGAGCCATGAGCACTCCTTTGTTGTTCACTCTCGGTACTGCGTGGTTCGGCGGCGCTCAGCCGCCGTGCGGTGTTAGCGTGCGAGCGCCTCCGCCGGTTGCGCGCGCCGCACGTCCTTCGCGAGGAAGGGGAAGCAGAGGTTCAAGAGCGCGGTGGCCACCACCATGCCAACAAACCCGAGCACGTAGTCCCCTGTGGAGTCCTTCACGAGGCCCATCACATACGGGTAGACGAACCCGCCAACGATGAAGCCGATGCCGAGCACGAAGCCGTTGACCGCGCCAGCCATGCGCCCGGGCACGGACTCGGTCGCGAGGGCCAGGGCGAGGGGCATGCCGGTGTAGACCCCGAGGCCTACGAGCGGCAGGCAGATCGCGGCAAACACGTAGTTTCCGGAGGCGATGCTCACGGTGAGGGCGCCCATGAAGAGCGTCATCGCGAGACCGGCGAGCAGGATCAGGTTCTTCCGCTTACCCAGGCTGTCGGAGATGAGGCCAAAGATGATCGACGTCGCGACGCCGGCGAGCACGTAGCAGGACGCGAAGAAGCCCGCGGCGGTCGTCGACCATCCGGCGTCCTCGATGAGGATCGTCGGCATCCAGACCGCGACGACCGCGAAGATGCCCCACTCGCCGATGAAGAAGGCTGCGGCGACCAGGACGTTGCGGCTGAACAGCCAGCTGATGGCGGAACGGCCGCTGGTGTCTGACTCCTGCGCGGCCTCATCGGCCTGGGCAGGTGGAACGTCCTTCAGGAAGAGCGCCGCGATGACGAGCACGACGATGAGGAAGACCCCACCGATAGTCGAGCCAGTGCGCCAGCCGAACGCGACGAGCACGATTGCGAACAGGTAGAGCGCGAACACCGAGCCGATGCCGTCGGTCGTGAACATCACGCCGAGCGCGATGCCGCTCTTGCGCTCGCGCTCGAACCAGTTGATCGCCATCGTGTACGGGCCGACGAACAGCAGGCCGACGCCGAGGCCGCTGATGGCGCGGCCGAGCATGAGCATGCCGTAGTCAGGCGCGAGGGCGAAGACGAACTGCCCGATGATCGCGGCGACGAGGCCAACGAGGATGATCTTCTTGATTCCGATCTTGTCGCCGATCACCCCGGCGAAGGGCAGGATGATGCCGCCGACGAGGGCGGTGATCGAGGCGAGCAGGCCGGCCTGGCTCGCGCTGAGCGACAGCTCTTCGGAGATCTCGAGCAGGCTCGGGGTCCATCCGATGTAGGGGATGAAGCAGGCGATGAGAACCAGGTAGGACAGGCTCAGCATCACCCACTTGGTTGTGGGGCTCGTCTTAGTCATGAAGGCGCACTTTCCATCTCGGCATTGAGAACAAATTCAACAACGAATTTGCATAGAGAACAGCAACCAAACCATTGGCTTGCTGCCAGAGCAAAACCATATAGCTAAACTTGCTCATTCACAAGCTCAAGATCGCAAAAACTGGCGCTGGGGCCAAAAGCGGAGCCCAAACTCCGCGCCAGGAGCGGTCACCGCGCGGGTGAACTTGCTCACAACGCAACGAAGCCCCTCCGAGGAGGGGCTTCGAACTGTGGCGACCCTGACGGGACTTGAACCCGCGACCTCCGCCGTGACAGGGCGGCGCGCTAACCAACTGCGCTACAGGGCCAGATGTTGCTCTTCAATTATGCCTTGCTCGACGACGCTTCCAGACCACACAGGGCACCGGGAACGGGTTCTGCAAGAAAAAGAACCCCCACGAGTAGAAGCCTCATGAGGGTTCAGTAACGGTGTAATAGCCGCTACGTGGCTCCGACCGGCATCGATCCGGTGACCTTTCGATTTTCAGTCGAACGCTCTACCAACTGAGCTACAGAGCCAGACGATCGTTCGAACTGGGTGACCAACTCTGGCAATCGCCGTTGGAATGAAGAAACCCTTCCTTAGAAGGGCTCCTCAATCCAGCGACCCTGACGGGACTTGAACCCGCGACCTCCGCCGTGACAGGGCGGCGCGCTAACCAACTGCGCTACAGGGCCATGCATATTTAATTGTGTTCGGTATAGTGACCCCAACGGGATTCGAACCCGTGCTGCCGCCGTGAAAGGGCGGTGTCCTAGGCCGCTAAACGATGGGGCCGGGGCAATTTCTTGCCTTGCTACCGAGATATGAGCTTAGGGCACGAATGCCGCGGGACGCAAATCCCGGTGACCATCCGGTATCCCTGGCGTGTCGCGACGGCGATTCGGCACCGAGCGCGGACGCGCTGCTTATCCCCCGAGGGCGCGCTGCACGCGGTTGAGGGAGATGTTCTCGAGTCGCTGCACGCCGTCGCCGGTGCGCTGCTCGAAGTGATAGCCCATCTTGCCCTGGCTGAGCATGCCGATGAGATACGGCTCGTTCGCATTCCACATGATCCAGGTCGGCTGCCCCTGCATGTTCGGACCCAAGAATGTGAACTCAATCGCCTGCTGTCCGAACCGCTGAATGTGCGGCATCAGCCGATCCGTGGGGAGCGCTAGTACCTTCTCACCCTGCCGTTGCACCTCGCTCATGGCCCGATCCTATCGAACAGACATAAAAATTTCGATGACGAAACGCTCAGCTACGCACCCTTCCGCGCAGCTGAGCGCCATTCCGTCACGTCGGGACTACGCGCCAGCGTAGAACGCGCCGATTGCGCGGGCGAGTCCGTGCAGGTCGTCCACGTGCGCGAGCTCGCGAGCCGAGTGCATCGAGAGCAGCGGAACGCCGACGTCGACGGTGCGGATCCCGATCCTCGTTGCCGTGATCGGGCCGATCGTCGAGCCGCACGGAACCGTGTTGTTCGACACGAACTCCTGCGTCTGGACCCCTGCCGCCTCGCACGCGCGCTGCCAGAGCGCTGCGCCGTGCGCATCGCTCGCGTAGCGCTGGTTCGCGTTGACCTTCAGCATCGGCCCGTTGCCCGCGAGCGGGCGCACGTTCGGGTCGTGCTTCTCCTGATAGTTCGGGTGCACCGAGTGCCCCGCATCCGCCGACAGGCACCACGACGCTGCGAGCGCGCGTGCGGCCTCATCCGGCGTCGCGCCGAGCCCGGCACGCAAGCGCACGAGAACGTCCTCCAGGAACGGCCCTGCCGCACCTGAGCGCGTCTCCGAGCCGAGCTCCTCGTGGTCGAAGGAGGCAAACACGGAGATCGTGCCGGGCGCCGGCTCGGTCTCGATGAGCGCGACCAGGCCCGCGAAGGTCGAGCTCAGGTTGTCGAGCCGCGGCGACGCGAGAAACTCCTCACGCGCGCCGATCCTGCTCGCCGGCTGCGTGTCATACAGCCGCACGTCGGTGCCCGCGATGTCGGCGGCCGCGATCCGCGCCGGATCCAGCTTCAACTCAGCAGTCGGAGCCGCAACGAAGGGCTCGCCCGGTTGCGGCAAGTTCGCCGCGGCCGCGAGCAGCTCAATCACCGACGTCTCGGGCGCCGAGACCGCGAGGATCGGCTGCGTGTGGCGCTGCCGATCGAGCGTGAGGCCCGAGTTCGCCTCGCGGTCGAGGTGGATCGCGAGCTGCGGGATTCGCGCGACGGCCTGCGTGCATACGAGGCGCTCCTCGCCCGAGCGGGTGACGACGCGCCCCGCGAAGCCGAGGTCCCGGTCGAGCCACGAGTTGATGAGCGGCCCGCCGTAGACCTCGACCCCGGCCTGCGACCAGCCAGCTGCCGTGAAGTCGGGCTGCGGCTTCAGGACGAAGCCGGGGGAATCCGTGTGCGCGCCGAGCACGCGCACGGGGCTCGTCGCGGAGACGCCCTCCCCCGCCCGCCATGCGATGACCGCGCCGTCGCGCACGACGACGCCGCGGGCGCCGGATGCGACCGGCCCCCACGCGTCGTCTTCGATGAGCTCGGTGAAGCCCTGGCTCACGAGCATCGCTGCCGAGAATCGCGCCGCGTGGTACGAGCTCGGCGATGATCCTACGAACCCGATGAACTCATTGATGTAGTCGTCGCGACTCTCAAGCAGCGTCTCGGTCATGGCGCTAGTTCATCTCGCTTGACTGGGGTGCGTCGGTCGCGGCGGGAGCCGTGAACGCTGCGGCGAGCTCGGTGAGCAGGCGCGCGCCGAAGCCCGTCGAGCCTGTCGAACGCCAGAGGTCGTCGCTCGCGACCTCCATCGTCGGGGCGATGTCGATGTGGCCCCACGGCACGTCAGCGACGAACTCGTTGAGGAAGAGGGCCGCGAGGATCGCGCCGCCGTAGGGCCCGCCGATGTTCGACAGGTCCGCGACGTTCGACTTCATCTGGTCGGCGTACCGGTGATCGAGCGGCATCTGCCAGACGCGCTCGTCGGTGAGGTCCGCCGCCGCCGCGAGCTGCGCCGCGACCTCGTCGTTGTTCGCGAAGGTCGCTGCCGTGCGGAGCCCGAGCGCCGCCATCGCGTTGCCGGTGAGCGTCGCAATGTCGACGATTGCGTCGGGGCGATCGGCTTCCTCGGTGGCGAGGACGAGGCCGTCGGCCATGACAATGCGCCCCTCGGCGTCGGAGTTCTTCACCTCGACGGTCTTGCCGCCGCGGATCGTGAGCACGTCGCCGATCTTCGTCGCGGTGCCCGAGAGCATGTTGTCGGTGCACATGAGCCAGCCGGTGACCTTGTTCGTCACGCCGAGCTCACGGAGGCCGAGCATCGCCGAGAAGACGGCTCCGGCGCCCATCATGTCCATCTTCATGTCGCCCATCGACGTCGGGGGCTTCAGGCTCACGCCGCCCGAGTCGAACATGATGCCCTTGCCGACGAGGCCGAGGTGCGGGGTGTTCGCGTTCGCGCCCTCGGGCGTGTAGCGCAGCTTGATCATGCGGGGCTCGTCGACGGAACCGGCGTTCACGCCGAGCAGGCCGCCGGTGCCGAGCTCGATGAGCGCGTCACGGTCGAAGATCTCGACCTCGAGGCCGAACTCCGGGCCGAGCTTCGCGGCGATGTCGGCGAACTTCTCGGCCGTGAGGTGCCGTGGCGGGGTGTTGCCGAGGTCGCGCGAGAGCGCGGCGGCGCGTGCGAGCACGAGTCCGCGGGCGACGCCCTCCTTGGCTGCGGCCTGGTCCGCGTCGGCGACGCCGAGCGTCAGCGTCTTCAGCGCGACGTTCTTCGCCTCGCCCTTCAGCGCCTCGAACCGGTAGCGCGCGAGCACGGCGCCCTCGGTTGCGGCGAGCGCGGCGTCGTGCGCGTTCAGCTTGTCGGAGACCACGCCAGTGAGGTCGAGAGCAAGTGCGTCCGACTCGCTCGCGGCGCGGGTGAAGGAGGCCACCGCGTTGCGGAGCTCAGCCGCCGAGGTGATGCCCGTGCCGGTGCCGACGAGTACGCAGAGCGTCTGGCCGGGGAGGCGCAGCGTCTGGCCGGCCTTCCCGGTGAATCCGGCGGCCGCAAGCGACTCGCGGGTCTGGCCGTCGAGGTGATCGCATGCTGGCAGATCCCCCTCGGCGGCGATCAGGCACGCACGGACGGGCGCTGCGGTGACATCGGCGACGGAGCCGATGACAACGTCAGTTGTCTGCGCGAGCGAAGGGACAGGATCGAAGGATGGGTCAATCACTACACTCATGCCCCCAACCCTACTCTCTCGCTTCGTCCCAGAGCCCGACCTCCGGCGGCGCATCGATGCGGGCGACGTCGGGAAGCGTCGGGACCCAGGCGGCGAGCGCGTCGGCCCACGCTCCGATGTGCGCCGCCGCGAAGTGGTCGGCGTACCAGCCCGCATAGAGCTGCATGCGCACCTGGGATCCGTCGAGCATGATCCGGACCGTGCGCACGCCGTAGCTCGCGCGGTCGGTGAGGATCGCGATCCCCCGCCCGGCCGCAGCGTGGGCCTGCGCGAGGCTCGTCGCCCGCATCTCGGTGATGTTCGCCCGGCCCGCCCCGGCGCGCGCCACGGCGGTGTCAAACGAGGTGCGCGCCGTGTGGCTGCGGTCCATGCAGATGAGTGGGTACTCGAGCAGCTCGGCGACCTCGACACTCGGCCGTTCGTAGAGCGGGTGGCCTGGCGGAACGTGCGCGGTGATGCCGACCTGGGTGATGAGCCTCGAGGCCCAGGTCGCGGGCGGCGCGAAGGTGGAGATGCCGAAGTCTGCGCCGGTCGCCTCGACGCGGTCGAACACCTCGGCGGGGCTCGCGGCGATCGCGTCGACGAGCGGGAGCGCGGCGCCGTGGTCCGCGCTGAACGCCGCGATCGTGCGCTCGATGGTGGTGGACTGCGCGACGGCCGTGAGCCTGACGTCTGCCGGGTCCGTGAGGGCGGCGACGAGCCGCGCCTCGTCTGCGCGGCGCAGGAGGTCCCGCGCGATCCCCAGGAAGCGCCTGCCCGCGTGGGTGAGCTGGAGCGCACCGCGGCCGCGTTCGAACAACGCCGCCCCGACCTCGCGTTCGAGCGCGGCGAGCTGCCGCGAGACCGCCGGCTGCGAGACGTGCACGCGTGCGGCCCCACCCGTGACCGAGCCTTCCTCGGCGGCGGCGACGAAGTAGCGGAGTACGCGCAGTTCCACGGTATGCCTCCTATGCATAGAGATCGTGCTTTTTAGATATTAGACGGCATACCTGTTTGGCTCTACCTTCGATGAGGTCGCCTCTGACATCCCTGACTACAACGGAGAAGCACATGTCAACATCTCGCTCGTCTGTCGAGCTCGAAGCCCACGCGAAGAAGGCGAGGTTCGCCGCGTTCCTCGGCACCACCGTCGAGTGGTACGACTTCTTTATCTACTCGACCGCCGCGGCCATCGCCTTCGGCCCGGTGTTCTTCCCGGATCAGACCGCCGGCACCGCGCTGCTGCTCTCCTTCGCGACGTTCTGGGCAGGCTTTCTCGCCCGCCCCATCGGCGGCGTCGTCTTCGGCCACCTCGGCGACAAGTTTGGCCGCAAGAACACGCTCGTCGCGACCCTGCTCATCATGGGCATCGCGACCTTCTGCATCGGCATCCTGCCGGGCGCGAACCAGATCGGGGTGTGGGCACCGATCCTGCTCGTCTCACTGCGCGCGCTCCAGGGCTTCGCGGTCGGTGGCGAGTGGGGCGGCGCTGTGCTCCTCGCCTCCGAGTCCGGCAGCAAGAGCAAGGCAATCCGCGGCGGCATGTTCGTGCAGCAGGGATCCCCGGCCGGCAACATCCTCGCGACCGCGGCGTTCGCGCTCGCCGCGCTCCTGCCCGCCGAGCAGTTCATCGCGTGGGGCTGGCGCCTCCCGTTCCTCTTCTCAGCCGTGCTCGTCATCATCGGCCTCGTCATTCGCGCCCGCCTCGACGAGTCACCCGAGTTCCTCGCGCAACAGGCAAACCGCGAGGAGATCAAGGTGCCCATCGCCGAACTCTTCAAGCACCACTGGAAGCAGGTCATCGCTGGCGTCTTCGCGAGCGCGATCGGCATCGGTATGGCGTACTTCGTGAGCGCGTTCATGCTCGCGTACACGACGACCTCGCTCGGCATCGACCGCGGCATCATGCTCAACGTGTTGCTCATCAACGCCATCGCGCAGTTCATCTGGCAGCCCATCGCGACCCGCATCGCCGAGAAGGTCGGCAGCGCGAAGTTCATGGCGTGGGCCCTCGCCGCGCAGGCGATCCTCGTCATCCCGATGTTCCTGCTCGTGAACACCGGCAACGTTGTCGCGATCGCCGCGGGCATCATCGCCTCGACGATCGCAGGGTCCGGCTACTACGCCGTGCTCGCCGGCTTCCTCGCGCAGGCGTTCCCCGTCGAGGTGCGCTACACGGGCGTCTCGTTCGCCTATCAGGCATCCTCCACGCTCATCGGCGGCACGACGCCGCTGCTCGCACAGTCCTTCCTCGTCTCGATGGGCTGGCAGGGCGTCGCGGGCTTCAACATCGTGCTCGTCGGCCTCACCATCGCGGGCGTGCTCGCGCTCGCGTCGCTCACCGGATTCACCGCCGCCCGCGAACGCGAGCAGCGCGCAGCCGACGCCTGACCCCCGGGTGCGGGGCCGATTCCCCCGGCCCCGCGCTCCCTTCCCCACTGCCGCCCCCAGGCACCCGGGGGCCCGCCACGCTGGATCCATTCAGCACCACCCGTTCGCACTCGCAGCCAAGGAGCATCATGCGCATCGACACCATCATCGAGAACGCACGCATCACTACCGTCGACCCCGACCGCCCACACGCCAGCCGCATCGGCGTCTGGAACGGCCGCATCGTCGGCGTCGACGAGGAACTCGACGGGGTCACCGCCGACACCCGCATCGACCTCGACGGCGCACCGGTGGTGCCCGGGTTCAACGACGCCCACTTCCACTTCTCGATGCTCGGACTCGAGATGACCCAGCTCGACCTGGCCCCGGAGCAGGCACCCACGCTCGACGCACTGTACGCGCGCATCGAAGAGTACGCGGCGACACGGCCGCCGGGCGCGTGGGTCCGCGGGCAGGGCTACGACCAGAACAAGCTCGGCGGCGAGCACCCCGACATCGCGGTGCTCGACAGGATTGCCGGCGGTCGCCCCGTCTACCTGCAACACAACTCGCACCACATGGCCGTCGCGAACACCCAAGCGTTCGCGCTCGCCGGGCACAGTGACGTGACGCGGCTCTCCGCGCCCGTTGGCGGCAGCCTCGGCACCGACGCCACCGGCAGGTTCACCGGCCTGATCCAGGAGCAGGCGATGTCGCTCGTCGCCCACCTGTTCCGCCCGGTGCCGCAGGAGGACCTCGTCGAGGCGCTCGGTGCCGCGTCGCAGTGGGCGCTCAGGCACGGCGTCACGAGCGCGACCGAGCCGGGGATCGGCGGCACGACGATCGGGCACGGCCCGGCAGACATCCGCGCGTTCCAGACCGCGTCCGAGCGCGGCATCCTCCGTACCCGCCTCACCCTCATGCCGTACATCGACGCCCTGCACGGGCTCGGCCCCATCGGCGGCGGCGACGGCTGGGGCATCGACCTCGGTATTCGTAGCGGACTCGGCGACGAGTGGCTGCGCGTCGGGCCCGTAAAGGTGCTCAGCGACGGGTCGCTCATCGGGCGCACCGCCGCAATGTGCTGCGACTACAACGACACCCCTGGCAACGCGGGCTACCTGCAGTGGGAGCAGCAAGATCTGCACGACAAGATCGTCGCCGCGCACGTGAACGGCTGGCAGGTGGCAGCCCACGCGATCGGCGACCGCGCGCTCGACGTCGTCCTCGACGCGTTCGAAGCCGGGCAGCGACAGGTCGCTCGGGCGAACACCAGGCACCGCATCGAGCACGTCGCCGTCGCGTCTGACGCGCAGGTCGCGCGGATCGCGGCCGGTGGCCACGTCCCGGTCCCGCAGGGCAGGTTTATCTCCGAGCTTGGCGACGGCTTCACGGCCGCGCTCGGCGCCGACCGCGTCGAGCTCGCGTACCGGATGCGCAGCTTCCTCGACGCCGGCGTCGAACTCCCGGGGTCCACCGACGCCCCGGTTGTGCCGGGCGAGCCGATCCTCAGCCTGCACGACATGGTGAACCGCCGTTCGGCGTCGGGCGCCCCCATCGGGCTCGGGGAGGCCCTCACCCCCGCCCAGGCCCTCCGCGCCTACACCCACGGCTCGGCGTACGCGGTGCACGAGGAGCAGCGCAAGGGCACCCTCTCGCGGGGCAAGGTCGCCGACCTTGTCGTCCTCTCCGACGATCCGGCCGCGGTCGCTGCCGAGCGGATCCGCGACATCGAGGTGCGCGCGACGATGATCGGCGGCGAGTTCGGTTTCGACGCCACGGGTGAGCTCGCGGCATCCTAGGCGACGGCCACACAGCACAAGGTCGGCCCTCACGAGTGCACCGTGAGGGCCGACCTTGCTGTGTGGCGATAGGGCGCTGCCGGCGCCGTGTCTCCGCGGGGACGCCGAGGGGCTGCCCCGGCTACCGTCGGCTACGCGACGGAGAGCGCGGTGACCGGCGATACCCGCACCGCACGCCGCGCGGGAGCGGCGGCAGCGACGAGGGCGAGCGCGACCCCGAAGAGCACGACGCCGGCGATCACGAGCCACGGCACGCTCGGCGCCGCGAACCCGATCTCGGAACCGAGCAGCGACTGCGCGGCGACCCAGCCGTAGAACACGCCGAGCAGGATCCCGAACCCGAGCGCCGCGAGCGTCATCTGCGCGCTCTCCGCGACGACCATGCGCCGCACCTGCGATCCGGTGAACCCGAGCGCGCGCAGCAGCCCGAGTTCGCGGGTGCGCTGCAGCACGCTGAGCGACAGCGTGTTGACCATGCCGACCGCCGCGATGATCGCCGAGAAGCCGACGAGGCCGGTGAAGATCGCGGTCGTCACGGTGAGCGTCTCGTTCAGGATCGCCGCCATCGCCGGGTCATTGTCGAACGCGGCGAGCGTCATCGCCCGGTAGCTCTCGAGCGCGACCGCAAACATGATGACGAGGGTGACGCCGATCACGAGGCCGATCGTTGAGCGCGCGCTGCGCTCGGGGAACCGCACGGCGTTCGCCGCGGCGAGGGAGCCCGTCGGACCGCGGTCGATGAGCTTGCCGGTGAGCTTCAGCACGGGCGGCATGATGAAGTGGGCGCCGACCGCGATCCCCGTGAACGAGAACAGGCCGCCGAAGAACGACACCATGAGCGCCATCGGGGTGAGCACGCTGAGCGCGATACCACCGGCGAGCAGCGCGGCGCCGATCACGATGAGGATCCACGCCCACACCGTCCTGGCGCGCCTGCCGCGCGACTCCTCCGGCCGCAGCTCCACTGAGGCGCCCGTCGCCGCGATCGGCGACACCGACCCGACGCGACGCGATCCCGCCCATGCCGCGGCCCACGTCGTGAGCGTCACGACCGCAACGGCAACGATCGCGAGCGGGTCGAACAGCGGGTAGTTCGGCCCCTCAGGGAGCCAGCCCCAGCCCGGCCCGAAATGGACGACACCTGCGATGAGGGCCTCGGCGAGCACGAAGCCGATGGCCGCGCCGATCGCCCCCATGAGCAGGCCCTCCCCGGCGACGCGCGACCGGATCCGCGCCGACGTCGACCCGATGAGGCGGTACAGCGCGATCGTGCGTGTGCGCCCAGCGATGATCGTCGCAAACGTGTTCGCGGTGACGATCGCGCCCACGTACAGCGCGATGATGATGAAGATCGCCGACACCATGAGCAGCGTCATGCGGAACGTGCCTGAGCCCTCGATGAGCTCCGGGTCGAGCGCCGCGCCCATCACTCCGGTCGTGAGAATGAGGGCGACGGCGAACAGCGTGCTCAGGCCCGAGACGACGACGGTTGCGGCGTGCTCGCGCAGCGCGGACCCCTGCGCGGCGCTCATGCTGCGTGCCCCTCAAGGTTCAGCATTGTCGCCGAGATCTCCTCCGCCGTCATCGGGCCGCGGTCGGCGACAATGCGGCCGTCGCCGAGGAACACGATGCGGTCCGCGTAGCTCGCCGCGATCGGGTCGTGCGTGACCATGACGATGCTCTGGCCAGAGTTCGTAACCGCCGAGCGCAGCAGCTTCAGCACCTCGCGCCCCGTTCGGGAGTCGAGGGCGCCGGTCGGCTCATCCGCGAAGATGACGTCGGGCTTCGTCGCGAGGGCGCGGGCGATCGCGACGCGCTGCTGCTGGCCACCGGACAGCTCATGTGGGCGATGATCGAGGCGACCCGAGAGGCCGAGCTGGTTCAGCAGGGCGTCGATCCACGCCATCTCCTGCAGGCTCGGCTTCTTGCCGTCGAGCTGGAATGGCAGCATGATGTTGCCGCGCACGTCGAGCGTTGGCACGAGGTTGAAGGCCTGGAAGATGAACCCGATGCGGCGGCGGCGCAGCTTCGTGAGCTCGGCGTCGCCGAGGCCGGAGATCTCGTCGCCGCCGAGCCACACCTTGCCCTCGCTGGGGGTGTCGAGGCCGGCCATGACGTGCATGAGCGTCGACTTGCCCGAGCCCGAGGGGCCCATGATCGCGGTGAACTGGCCGCGACCGACTCCGACGGACACGTCGTGGAGCGCGACGACCCGCTGCTCGCCCGCCCCGTAGTACTTGCCGAGGTTCGCGACCCCCGCGACCGTCTCAATTGCTGCTGCTTGTGCGTTCATACCTCGAAGGTACGTCGGCCGGTGGTACCGGCGGATCGCCCTACGGTGCCGCCCGGATGGTACTCGGGTACCGTCCGGCGCCGCCCGCTCCGCATGGCGAGCGGAGCGGCCCGGGCGCCAGCCCGCTTCAGCGCCTACCCCTCCACGGCAGCGGCCTGCTTCTTTGGCACGAAGAACGACAGCACGATCGCGAGCACCGAGCTCGCGGCGGCGACGACGAACGCCCCGTGGATGCCCTGCGCGGTCGCGGCCGCTGCGTCATGTCCCGCGGCGACCGCGCTCGAGGTGCCGACGGCCATGAGCGTCACGAACATCGCGGTTCCGACCGCGCCCGCGAGCTGCTGCACCGTCGAGAAGATCGCGCTGCCGTGGCTGTAGAGCTCGGGCGCGAGCGATCCGAGCGACGAAGTCATGAGCGGCGTCATCATGAAGGCGATGCCGAGGTTCAGCACGAGCATCGCGACGACCACGAGCCACACGGGGCTCGTCGCCCCGAGCTGCATGAACAGGAGGAGCGCGATCGAGACGACGAACGCGCCGGGGATGACGAGCGGCCGCGCCCCGACCTTGTCGAACAGCGCGCCGACGAACGGGGCGGCGACACCCATGAGGAGTCCGCCGGGGAGCACGGCGAGGCCAGCCGCGAGCGGCGTGAGTCCGAGCACGTTCTGCATGTAGATCGGCAGCAGGATGAGCGACCCGAACATCGACAGCATCACGACGGAGATGAGCACGATGCCGACCCAGAAGGGACGCTCGCGGAACGGACGAAGGTCGAGGAACGCTGCGCCCCGGCGCTGGAGCGCGAGCTGCCGCGCGACGAAGAGCACGAGCCCGATGGCACCCAGCACGATCGGGAT
This sequence comes from Leucobacter aridicollis, assembly GCF_013409595.1. Taxonomy (NCBI): domain Bacteria; kingdom Bacillati; phylum Actinomycetota; class Actinomycetes; order Micrococcales; family Microbacteriaceae; genus Leucobacter; species Leucobacter aridicollis. The sequence goes on from NZ_JACCBD010000001.1 coordinate 2,690,811, forward strand.
CGCGGGCGGCACGGACGCCCCGCCGTCGACGGCCTGGCCGAGGCTGCCCAGCCCGTACACGAGGCCGCCGAACGCGACGACGGACAGCAGTGCCGAAGGGACATCGAACTTCGTCGCGGCGCCCTTGGCTCCCGAGCCGATGAGCAGCGCTCCGACCACGAGCACAAGGATCGCGATCGGCAGCACCGACAGAAATACGGCGCGCCAGCCCAGCGCGGTGATGAGCATGCCCGAGAAGGTCGGCCCGAGCGCCGGCGCCGCCGACATGACGATCGCGATGAGCCCCATCATGCGGCCGCGCCGCTCGGCGGGAATCCGGGTGAGGATCGTGGTGGTGAGCAGCGGCATCATGACCGCCGTGCCCGCTGCCTGCGCGACGCGCGCAACGACGAGCACCGGGAATGCCGGCGCGAAGGCCGCGGCTGCGGTGCCCGCGGTGAAGAGTACGAGTGCGGTGACGAAGATCGTGCGCGGCGTGAAGCGCTGCAGCAGGAAGCCCGACATCGGGATGAGCACGGCCATGACCAGCATGTATGCGGTCGTCAGCCACTGCCCCGCCGACGCGGCCACGCCGAACTCCTGCATGAGCGGGGGCAGGGCGACGCCCATCACGGTCTCGTTGAGCACCATCACGAATGCGCCGGCGAGCAGGATCCAGATGAGCGCGGTGCCGCGTCCCTTCGGCTCTGCTGGCTCGGCCGCGGTGGGTGCGACGACTGGGGAGCTCTGACTCACTTTTCCTCCGAATTGACTATGTGTCATTGACTGACAGGAATGTCAGCCTATGACACATTCGCGCTGTTAACCTGTGAGCATGCCGAAGCCCACCCTCAGAGAGCTGTCGCGACAGGCCTCCCGCCGACGCATCGCCGACGTCGCGCTCGAGCTGTTCGACGAGCACGGCTACGACGCGACGACGGTCGAGGAGATCGCGGCGGCCGCGGGCATCTCCGAGCGCACGTTCTTCCGCTACTTCGCCACGAAGGACGAGGCGTTCTTCTCCACGGCGACGGAGGACACGGCGACGGTCGTCGAGCTCGTGCGGTCCCGGCCCGGCACCGAGGCCCCCTGGAACGCCCTGCAGTACGCGGTCGAGCAGCTGCTCGGCGAGCTCGACCAAGACGCGGAGTACGAGCGGAGCCGGCGCTACCGCGCGATTCTCGCTGGCTCGGCAGACCTCACCGCACACCAGTTCGCGCGGATGTCGGATTCGCAGGACCGGATCGGCGAGGCCCTCTGGGAGCGCTGGTCTGCCGCGCAGCAGCGCGAGATCCTCGATGCCGAAGCGGCCGACATGCGGGTCGTCCTCCGCGCGCTCGTCGGCTCGATGCTCGGCGTCCTCTCTGAGGTCATCATGCACACCGAGGACCGCACGCCCGAGGGGCGCATGACCCTCGTCCGGTCGACGTTCGACGCGATCCGCCCGGGGCGGGCAGACATCGGCGGGGCCGCCAGCCCCTCACGCTGATCCCGCGGCCGCGATCCTGACCTTCTCGCTCGCGCGACCGCGGAGCGTCGATGGCGGCGCCCCGAACGCGCTCGTGAACGCGTACGAGAAGGCGGCCGGCGAGGCGTATCCGAGCGCCCCCGAGACCTCGGCGACGGGCTGGTGCTGCAGCAGCGGGATCGCCGCGAGCAGCCGCGCGCGGGCCCGCCAGGCGCCGGGGCTCATGCCCGTCGCCGCGCGAAAGTCGCGGCTCAGGGTGCGCTCGGCGACGTTCGCAGCGTCCGCCCATTCGGCGTTCGTGACCGCGACGTCCGGGGTCGCGATGTACGCGCGGCAGAGCCCGGCGAACGGCGGCGCGGCGGGGAGCGGGAGGTGCAGCGGCGCCTCCCGCACGCGCTCGAGTTCGATGAGGATCAACGCGAGCAGAGCCTCAGCGCGAACGTCGCCGTCGCCCGTCGTTCCCGGCGGCTCGGCGCCCGTGCGCCCGAGGTCGGCCGCGGCACGGAGGAGCTCGCGAAGCAGCGGCGGCACGTCGACCGCCCGGCACCTGGTGGGCCACCACGGGACCGCCGCCGGCTCAATGTAGAGGCTGCTCGTCTGCACGTCGAGCATGCGGACGCGGTGCTGCGTGCGCGGCGGGATGAGCACGGCACGCTCGCCGGGGACCGTCCATGCGCCGTCCGCCGTCTCCACGAGCATGGTGCCCGTTGCGGCGTAGAGCAGTTGCGCGCGGCGGTGCTCGTGCCAGTCGAGCAGGTGCCCCGGCGGGTAGTCGGTCGCGATCGGCAGCACCGGACGTGCGGAGCTGTCGAGCGTTGCGAGCGAGACGTTGCGCATGCCTCCATGCTAGGCAGGTATTCGAATGATCCGGGCATGCCTTCGATTGTGGGCCGTTGCGTCTGCCACTGGAATGGGATGAGTGAGTATTCCTCTTGTCATTCTTGTCGGCGTCTTCACCGGCGCCACCACCGTCCTCTTCGGCTTTGGGGGCGGGTTCGTCACCGTCCCCGTGATCCTGCTCCTCGACGCCGCGCTCGGCCCCGACGCCGCCGTGACCGCCGTCGCCACGTCGGCCGTGGTGATGGCCGTGAACGCCGCCGTCGCGACGGCGGCGACCCCGGCGCCGATCCTCAGGGAACTGCGCGGCACGCTCCCCCTGCTCGTGCTGCTTGGCGCCGGCGGGGCGCTCGGCGCGCTCGCGGCGTCCGTGGCGCCGCCGGCGCTGATCCTGTGGGGGTTCGTTGCGTACCTGGCCGTGACGGTTCTCGACGCGCTGCTGCGGCCCGGGTTTCTTCGCCCGCGCACGGCAGGCGGCGAGCGCGACGACGACACCGGCGGCGAACGCTTCGCGATCCGGGCCGGCCTCGGCGCCCCCATTGGCGCGCTGGCGTCATTCCTCGGCGTCGGCGGCTCGGTCATGACGGTGCCGCTCCTGCGGCGCTCGGGAAAGCCGATGATAACGGCGGCCGCACTCGCGAATCCGCTCACGCTCTGCGTCTCGATCCCCGCGCTCGCGGCGTTCCTCCTCACCTCGCACGCGTCGCCCGGCGGCGGCGTGCTGTCGGTTGGCGCGGTCGACCTCGGCGCCGCGGCGCTGCTCCTTGTCGGCTCGATCCCGGTCGTTGTGCTCTGGCGCAGGCGGCCGCCGCGCCTTCCAGACCGCCTGCACGCGTGGGGCTATGTCGCGCTGCTCGTGGCCGTTCTCGTCACGGCGCTCGCCCGCACGCTGTGGGTGTAGTGGGGTTCGCGCGATCCCGAACTATATGCGCGGGAATGTAATTCGCTGGAGTGCGTTACACCGAGCATGAGATCATTCGGATTCCTCTCCTTCGGCCACTACGGCCCCGTCCCAGGGTCGCGCGTGCGCACCGCGGGCGACATGCTCAAGCAGACCATCGAGCTTGCCGAGGGCGCCGACGAGATCGGCGTCAACGGCGCCTACGTGCGCGTGCATCACTTCGCGCGCCAGGCGGCATCGCCGATCCCGCTGCTCACCGCGATGGCGGCTCGCACGAGCCGCATCGAGGTCGGCACCGGCGTCATCGACCTGCGCTACGAAAACCCGCTCTACCTTGCCGAAGAGGCCGCGGCGCTCGACCTCATCTCCGACGGCAGGCTCGCGCTCGGCGTGAGCCGGGGGTCACCCGAGACCGCGCTCCGCGGATACGAGGCGTTCGGGTACACCGGTTCGCAGGACCCGCGCGGGGCCGACCTCGCGCGCCCGAAGTTCGACCTGTTCCTCCGCGCGATCGAGGGCGAGGCGCTCGTCGAGGCCGACCCGAAGATGTCGCCTCCCGGACGGCTCGCACTCGAGCCGCACTCGCCCGGCCTGCGCGAGCGGGTCTGGTGGGGCGCAGGCTCGACCGACACCGCGATCAACGCCGGCAAGATGGGCGTGAACCTGATGAGCTCGACCCTCGTCACCGAGGCGACGGGCGAACCGCTCGGCATTCTGCAGCGCAAGCAGATCGATGCGTTCCGTGAGGCCTACCGGGAAGCCGGCCACACTGGAAAGCCGCGCGTCTCTGTGAGCCGCAGCGTGTTCCCGATCGTCACCGAGCAGGACGAACTCTACTTCGGGCTCCGTGGGGGCGGACCCGGGTCGGAGTCGCAGGATCAGATCGGTGTCATCGACGGGTTCCGCTCGACGTTCGGCAAGACCTACGCGGATACGCCCGACCGGCTCATCGAGCAGCTCAAGGCCGACGAGGCGGTGATGGCGGCTGACACGCTCATGCTGACAATCCCGAACCAGCTCGGGCCCGAGTACAACCTGCACATTCTCGACTCGTTCGCGAAGCACGTTGCACCCGCGCTCGGCTGGAAGCCGAACACGGAGGGACCCGCGGAGGGCGACACCGTCTAACGCCTGGAGCCGCGCGAGGGGACGCCCTCGCGCGGCTCTGGCTTTGCGCCCTCGCGCGCTCTGATCCGCACGCCCCGCGGCCAGCGGTAGGCTCGCTGCAGGTCAACGGGAGACACTGAGGGGGCGCAATGAGCGACGAACGCACGGGCGGACTGGGATTTCAGCTCTACGCTGACACGGCCGACATTGCCGGTGCCGCCGAGCGGCTCGGGCGCCCGCTTCGCGTGATCGGACATCTTCACCGACCCGAGGAGTTCCTCGTTGCTGAGGATCCAGCCGACGGCTCAGTCTGGGTGCTCTCCGCCGACCTGTCGGCCGAATGGCCGCTCAACGCATCCCGTTCCGCCCTCGACGCATGCCTCACCGCGTTCGGGCGCTACGTCGAGGACGGCCCCGAGGCGTCCAGCCCCACTGTCTACTCGGCCGATGAGATGCGAGAACGACTGGAGCGGTTCGCAAGAGGCGAGGTTGTCTCCCGCGCTCCGCAAAAGCCGCCGGTGCCCCACCGGACGCGACTCAGGCGCGTCCACAGTGATCTGAAAGCTGCCGACCGGTCCGCGCTCGCCCGCACGTCATGGTGGTCAGGAGTGCTGGAGGACGCGAAGCACGACCTGCTCTGAGGTGCTCTTCATATCTTGAGCACTGCGACCGTCACCCCGCGAACCTCGCACACCGAGAGGTGAGTACGACCGCCGCTAGCGCACAGAGTGTCCGGTATTGCTCCCCTGCGCGAACACTCAATTGTGGGGTTCGTCGGCGCCGAGCACGCTAACCCAGATGAGCTACAAGTGGACGTTAGGCGCGGGAAGTGTGCTGCTTCTCTCGGCAATGCTGCTGATGCGTAGCGACGAAGCATTCCTCAATGGGCTGGGAACAGCATTCGCACTCGGCGCGATTGTCATTCAGCTCCGCTATGGCTTCGCGTACTTTGCCGGCCGCCGGTACCGCACCGCTCGCCGGCGATAGCACTTCAGGTTCGCTTCTCACGCGTTTCGCCTGCGAACTGCTCCACTGCCTTAGCAATGCGCTGACGCGCAGCTTCGGCGTCCGCGACGGACAGGTAGAGCCTGTCGAACGGCTTCCTGCTGCGGACGTGGATGAGGAGCGCCGCTCCGGGTCCAGACACGTTCCAATACGTGCGCTCGCCCGGCGGGTGAAACGTGCCGCTCAGCTTTGTGCCCGCGTCGAGCCCGGGGCCGCGCCACCCCGTTTCGACCCGATGGGGGCGCTGCTCAACCTCGACACCGGCAACCTCCTCGAGCGGTACGACAATCCGCCGCCGAAAGCCCCACACCTTGTCGAGCCCTCTCGGAACGATGACAAGCTCACCACCGATGACGTCGATGTCGTTGCGGTCAGCCATCTCGCCTCCAGCGCGTCAGGTGCGAGCAGGGATCCCCGCTATCTTTTCAGCCCAACGCACGGTGAAGCAAGGTCGAGCTCCCTGAGGCAGCCCGGGCGCTAAAGACCTCATCAAGTTGCGCCCGCAGTTGCGTCGTCGTCACGGCTGTTCCTCTCCCGGATACTCGAAGACTAGATCGCGCGGCGACACCACCGCGCACAGCACGCCGTAGAGCATCGCGCACATCGTCACGAACATTGAGAGCCCTACTTCGGGCTCGCTCCCGCGCAGCAGGGCCTGCGTCATCGCCCAGGACGAGAAGAGCACCGTGCTCAGCGTCGCCGCGATCGACCCCATCAGTCCGCGCTGCCACCTGCGGTTGTACTTCCAACGGTCACGCGTGCCCAGCAGGCCGAGCGCCGCGCACGCGACGGTGGCGGCGAGGGCGAGTACGGCGAGGATCCAGCCCGGGTCGCGACCAACCGTCTCGGCGCCGTCCGAGAAGAACACGGCGAGGTCCGTCGCCCAGACTGCGCTGTTCACGATCAGGAAGGCCACGGACAGCTATGAGCGGCAGCACCATGGGGCCCACGCTCAGCGCCTCGCGCACTCGGGCTGCGCCCAGCTGCCGCCCGGCGGGCACCTCAGGCAAATCAGTCGCTGCCCATCCAGTCACTGCGTACCTCCGTGCGCTCAATCCTCGCAGTACCCACCGCGTGCGTGCTAGCCCCAGAGCCCGGACGCCCCGAGCCTGCGAGACTACCTCTATGACTGCCCGACTGGTTCCGCTCCCTGTGCACGACTTCCCGGCCTGGCTGAGCGCCTCGCAGACCGAGTACGAGGCAGACCTCATCGCCACCGGGTCTACCCCCGATGCCGCGGCGCAGCAGGCCGCGAACAGCCTCGCGTCCGCCTTCCCAGAAGGTGAACCGTCGCCCACCAACGCGGTGTTCAACATCGTTGATGAGGCCGACTTGACCGTCGGCTACCTGTGGGTGGGCCGCGACAGCTCCGACGATCCCACCGCCTGGTGGATCTGGGACATCGTCGTCGACCCGGCTTTCCGCGGCCGCGGGCTCGGCCGCGAGGGCATGCGGTTGGCGGAAGAGTATGCGCGCTCGCAGGGCGCCAAGACGCTCGGGCTTAACGTCTTCGGGTTCAACACGACCGCCAGGGGCCTCTACGAGTCCCTCGGGTACGAAACGACGAGCGTGAAGATGCGCAAGCAACTCTCAAACGGCGGCGAACCCCAGCCGCCGGAGACCGGACCGCAGGGCTAGGCTCCGACTGTGAATACCAGCGAGAGCCGCAACGCAGCACCCGGTCGGAACCGCGTCATCATCGTCGGGGCGGGGATCGTCGGTGCCGTCGCCGCGCACAGCCTCGCACAGGCAGGTCACGAAGTCGTCGTACTCGACGCCGGTCGGCCCGGTCGCGGCACGACGGCGGCGTCGTTTGCGTGGGTCGGTGTCGCCAAGAGCCCCGCAGGCTCACAACGGTCACCGCTCCGCTCCCGGGCGCGCGCCGACTTCGCCGCCCTGCTCGCCGAACTCCCCAGTGCAGCGAACACCGTCGGCCACCGCGCATCCGGGGCGATCTCGTGGGAGGAAACCGACGCGCTCACCCGCGAGTTCGTCGCCGCACACGTGGCCGCGGGGAACCCCATGCGCCTCATCACAGGAGCAGCAGCGCGCGAGCTTGAGCCCACGCTGCGCGAGGCACCGGAGGTCGTCGCGTACGCTCCCGACGACGCGGGGGTGGATCCGGTCGCCCTCACGGAGGCCCTGCTCTCCAGCGCCCGGCGTCACGGTGCAGAGGTACTACCCGACACCGCCGTTACGGCACTCGTCGTGGAGCACGGCAGCGTCACTGGCGTCGCGACTGCTGACGGTCGGATGGCCGGTGCGAGTGTCGTGCTCGCCGCAGGAACCGGTTCCTCCGCGCTCGCCGCAGCGGCTGGCGTCAGCGTCGACCTCGTGCCGGCGCCGTGCGCGCTGCTGAGGTTCTCAACTCCGCGGCCAATCGTCCGGGGGATCGTGTCGACGCCGGAACTCGAGATCCGGCAGCTCGACGACACGACACTCCTCGCGGCGGAAGACGTGCCGGCAGGGTTTAGCGGCGATCCTGCGATGCTTGCACCCCGGCGCTCGCGGCGATCCGCGCGAACTTCCACGGCGCGGGCGACATCCGGCTCGACGGGGCGGTGATCGCGGATCGACCGATGCCCAGCGCCGGCGAGCCGCTCGTCGGCCCAGCCCCGGAGCTGCCCGGCCTGTACCTCGCGGTCGCGCACCCGGGGGTCATACTTTCGGGGGCGATCGGGCGCCGGATTGCAGAGGATCACGCGCGACTGCTTCCGTTCGCATAGCGACGCTGGCCGGTACTCGGGCCGCCCGATTAGCCTGGAAGGATGGCTCACCGCGGAGGAACGGCTCGACGAGCTCGGGATCGGCTATCTCGCCGACCGCTACGCCTACTGGAAGACCTCTGCGGCGTGGGCGCGGGTGAAAATCATCGAGGTATCCCCCGACGGGATCACCGTGCAGGAGGATGACTACGGTGACGCCATCGGAGGAGTCCCGCTCCCCTCGCACCGGCTCGCCTGGCCGATGCCTGTCGAGCTCATGCCGCTCACAGAGGTCTCCGGCTAGCCGCGCTGCGGCGAGCGCAGATCAGGATCGGTCACATGCCCTCCGTAGAATATGCGCATGGCTGAACCTGTTTCCCCGCTCATCCGCGACTACACCGAGGCCGACGCCGCGGCAGCCCTCACGATCTTCACTGACGCGATCATGGAGACTGCGGCAGCGGACTACTCAGCGGAGCAGCTCAGGGCGTGGGCGAGACCTGGTGAGCGCGACCTCACCAGCTGGCACGGCGCCATGTCAGAGCGCAACAGCTTCGTCGCGGTCGCGGCGGGGAGCGTCGTGGGTTTCTCGGACGTGACCGGTGATGGCTTCATCGACATGCTGTTTGTTGCCCCGGCCTGGGGCGGTCGCGGAGTCGCGCGCGCCCTGCTCGCCGAGGCCCTGGTCCGAGCCCGGGTCGCGGGAGCACACGAGCTCACCGCCGACGCGAGCATCACGGCAAGGCCGGTGTTCGAACGCCTCGGCTTCGAAATGTACCGTCGACAGGAGATTGTGCGGGAGGGCGTTGCGCTCGCGAACTTCCACATGCGCAAGGCTGTCCGCGCAGATTCGGGCATCGCCTGAGATTGGACGGCGTCGCGGTGCCGACGCCAGCGGCCTCTCACGCCGCGCAATACACTTTTCAGCATGGAACATCACCCGCAGCAGCACCGCGTCACTCTCTCCGACGGTCGGGTACTCGCGGGAACGAGCTGGGGCCCCATAGATGGGCGGCCCGTGCTGTTCGTCGCGGGCGCCGCGACGGGCAAGTCGATGGCGTTTGGTGAGGAGGCGCTCGGCGAGGCCGGCGTCCGGCTGATCACGATGGACCGGCCCGGCATCGGTGACTCGTCGCCCGCCGACGCGCGCACGATCGAGTCGACCGCGTCAGACTACCGCGCGTACGTGGCCGGGGTGCTCGGCGCCAATGCCGGCCCGATCCCCGTCGTGGCGAACTCGCAGGGCGCGATCTTCGGGCTCGCCCTGGCGCTCGCGGGCGCTGCCGAGCGCCTCGTGCTTGTCTCTCCGGCAGACGAGCTGCAGCACCCAGACGTTCACGCGCTGCTGCCAGCCGAGGCGACCGGGCTCTCGGACCTTGCGGAGGCGAACCCTGGTGAGGCCGCCGCCGTGCTCGCCGGCTTCACGGCGCAGGCGATGGAGGAGATGGTGCTTGGGGGCTCGCACGAGAGCGACCGGGCGTTCTACTCGTCGCCCGACTTCCTGCCGCGGTACCGGGCAGCGCTCGCTGAGGGCTTCGCGAATGGGGGCGTCGGCTACGTTCAGGACACCGTGCTCGCGATGCGCGCGTGGGGCCTCCCGCTCGACCGGATCGCCTGCCCCGTGCAGGTGTGGTTCGGCACGCACGACCTCAGCCACTCCCCCGACCACGGCGAGATCCTGACCGCGCGCGTCCCCGACGCGACGCGTGAGATTCGCGAGGACGCGGGCGGCGCACTGCTCTGGACGCACGCGCGCGAGGTGCTCGCGGCCGCACTCGCTCGGTAGCGGGCCGGCGAAGATCAGGATCGCGACGCCTCCGGTGCCCCGCCCCCGCGAGCACCTCCGCCCGGTGTGGCTAGGCTCGTAGGGTGATTGCAGAGACACGTGGCGACGGAACCCCTCTGATCGCGGTGCACGGGTTCGGGGTGGACCACCGGATCATGCTACCGCTCGAAGAGATGGTGAGCGGCGCCGGCTGGCGGCGCGTCTACATCGACCTGCCGTGGGCGGAGGGCGCAGCCGACACTGGGGCCGCGACTCCACGGGCGGTCGCCGACGCCGTGCTCGCCGAGGTCCGCACGGTCGCGGGCGACGGCCCGTTCGCGATCATCGGCAACTCGTTTGGCGCGATGGTCGCGCGCCATGTCGCGCACGCACTCGCGCCGCAGTGCGTGGGGCTCGCGACGCTCGCGGGCGCGTTCGAGCTCGATCGCACCCGGCGCGAGCTCCCGCCGCGCGAGATCCTGGTTCGTGACGAACGGGTCCTCGAGCTCGCGGGCGAGGCGCGTGGCGAGTTCGAGGAGATGGCCGTGCTCCACACCGAAGCAGCGCTGCGCGCGTTCGAACGCTACGTGTTGCCCGGAGTTCGCGGTTCGAACCTGCGGGTCCTCGCACGGCTCAACGCGACCTACACTGACGCGTACGCGCCCGAGCTGGAGCACCCGGAACCGTTCACCGCTCCCGCGCTCCACGTCTTCGGTAGGCAGGATCACGTCGTCGGGTTCGCGGACGGGCTTGCCGCCTCAGGGCATTACCCGCGCGGCACCTTCGCGGTGCTCGACGGGGCAGGACACAACGTGCACATCGAACAGCCGGACGCCGTCGGCGCGCTGGTGCGCGACTGGCTCGCGCGCGCGGCCGCCCACGGGACGCGCTGAGCGCCCGCGCGCGAGACCCCCGAAAGGAGGTCACCGCACGCGCGAATTTGAGGTTGTCACGCTGTGTTCCCGCGAACATCCCCTACGGTAAAAGGAATGCGCCAGGCACCCGCCGGCGGATGGGGTAGCGATATGAGGCTCACACGCGTGAAGGCAGCGACCGCTGCCGTACTCGCAGCCGTCATGCTTGCGGGCGCGACGGCGCTCACTGCGTGCGTGCCAGCGTCTCCGCCACCGACGCCCACCGCGGAAGCGACGCCGGAGGCGCTCAGCGGCGGCGGATCAGGATCGGCTCCCGCCGTCATTCCCGCGTGCGACGCGGTGAACCCCGCGGCGCAGGCCGAGCAGACCAAGTTTCTCACCTCGTACGGCAGGGAGCGCATCACCGCGCAGTTTGGCGAAACTGACCGTGCGCTCTTCAACGAGTTCGCGAGTCCGAGCGCGCTCACTGCGGTGAAGTCCGTAACCCAGGAGCGCAACTGCAACTGGGTCATCTATCTGGATAGCGTCTACCTCTACCAGCTCACCGCGGAGCTGCCGCAGTCGGCGATGGCGCCGCTCATTGCCGACCTCCGCACCTCCGACTTCACGGAGTCCACGAGGGGGCCCGCCACCGTCTTCACTCAGGCGATTCAGACGGGAGACATGCGCGGCACCATGGGGATCTCGCACTCGTTCGTCGGCGACATGTGGATCGTACTCATCGAGAACTCCGCGTCGTCGTACGAGCAGTCAGCGGTCGACGCGATCCTCGCGGCTAACCCGTCCTTGCAGCGGACCGCGACGACGTCGTGTGTCGAGCACACGGCGCGGCCCGCCGTTACCAGCGCCGTCGCCGAGATCGAAGCCCGTGGAGGCGACGCCGGGCGGTGGGATGTGGAGCGCGCGATCACGCTCGCCGCGGCAACGTTTGACGCCTGCATGCCGCTCTCGTGGGCGCTCCTGCCCACCGTGGGATCGGTAGGTCCGGCCCCCACGCCGATCTTGTTCTTCCACTACGGCGACTTCGTTGGGACGGACGCTGACCGGGGCCTCGGGGTCGACGTGCAGGTCTCGCGGCTGTCGAAGTACTCGCTCAACGCCGAGTACCGCTGGCAGCAGCGCGGTGAGCTGACGGCGTCGGGCCAGGCCACCTCCACCTACACGTGGGACGTGACGACAAAGTCGATCCTGCGGGAGGGAGAACTTCCGCCCGAAACCTAACCCGAACCGGGCGCGATGCGGTGCTGCCTGGACCGGCAGCGGACGCGCTCCGCGTTGAGGTGCGCGCTCCGGCCTACGCGGGGTAGACGAGCCGAAACCGCTCGCACAGCACCGGCATGTCAGGCGCGTAGCCCTTCGGGCTCTCCGAGTGGAGCCGCCAGAAGCGCTCGTGGATCGTGCGCCAGGAGGCCAGCGTACGGTCGTCCTCTCCCTCAGCGTGAGCGTGCTCGTCGGTCACCTCGGTGAAGGGCACAATTTCAACGCTCGTCGTTTCGATGACCGCTCGCGGCTCGCCGGCCCCGTCAAGGATGATGCTGTGCTCGCCAACCTGCGGCAGCGGATCTCCCGAGAACTCGTAGTCCCATACCGACGACGCCGTGCCAGTCTTTGTGCCGTCGAGCACGAGTTGCAGCAGACCGTCGGCATGCTCCGTCGTCGCCCCGAACGCCCAGGCCTCGGGAACGTCGGCGGGCAGCGCGGAGTCACGCGCCCGGCACCGCTCCCAGAACTCGCGAACGGCGGTCGAAGCCGTCATTCGGTGCGCTCCGGGCGCAACTCAGTCATCGTCCTCTTCGTCATCGTCATCGTCATCGTCATCGTCATCTTCGTCGTCATCGTCATCGTCATCTTCGTCGTCGCCGTCGTGATCGTCGTCGTCCGAGTCGTCGTCGTCCGAGTCGGTGTCTTCCGCAGCCTCGTCGTCGTCTTCATGATCGTCGCCCTCACCAAGGTCGACGCCATCGAGATCGTCGTCGTAGTCGGCGTAGTCGTTCTCGAGCGCGTCCTCGTCGGCGTCGTCGAGATCGGCGAGCTCCTCGGCCGCCTGCTCGGCAGCGGCGCGCTCGGCGGCCGATTCCTTCGACTGTCGTGACTGCGCATCGCGGTACTGCGCGAGCCGTTCAGACCACGGGACCCACTCGGGGGCCAGCATCGACCCGTCACCGGGCAGCAGCTCGACCTCGAGCACAGTCACCGGGGCGTCCGCGTCAACCCGCGCGATCGCCGCGGCCCAGCGCCAGCCGGGATATCCGGCGAGCAGGCTCTCGAAGAACAGCGTCACGGTGCGCTCGTCGTTCACCTCGAATCCAGCGTCGCCACCGATCGTCTTGGCATCGGTGATCTCCTCGAGCGCCGCGCGCGCCTGCGCCCGGGACTCGGCGGTGAGCAGCATCGCGTCGGGTTCAGCCGGCGTCGGCGCCTGCTCCGCGGCGTCAGTCGGCGCGGCCGCCCCTGGCGTCGCGTCAGTCTCGACGGTCTCGTCGGCGCTCTGCCGTTCCACGTGCTGCTCAGACATCGAAATCGTCCGCCACTCGCCGCAGCATCGTCGCGACCTGGCGCGAAGCCTGCCGCTCCGGGTACTGGCCGCCCTTGAGCTTGCCACCGACGCCATCGAGCAGCTTCACGAGATCCTCAATGATCACGGCCATCTCGTCAGCCGACTTGCGGCTTCGCTTCGCCAGCAACGGCGTGTCAATCACGCGCACGGAGAGCGCCTGGGGACCGCGACGGCCCTCGCCGACGCTGTACTCGAGCCGGCTTCCCGCTCGCACCTCGACGCCATCCGGGATCACCGAAGCGTGCAGGTACACCTGCTGTCCGTCTTCGCCCTGGATGAATCCAAAGCCCTTGTCCTCGTCGTAGAACCTGACCTTGCCGTTCGGCATGTCTCGCCCTTCCCTTCGCGGCATGCGCCGCAGTGGCCTTTCCGGCCCAACGTTTTCGAGCGCGGCCGTATGGCCACGCGTTGATTAGCAGTCTAGCCGTTCGGCCCTTTAGAACTGTGCGAAATCGCATCGCAGAGGGACCATGCACACGCGCGCGCTAAACTCGGTGGAATGAGCACCGAAGAAACCAGCACCCCGTCGCTGTTCGAGCGGATTCTCGCCTACGCGACAGTCTCGATCATTGTCGTCGCACTCGGTTCGTTCTTTGCGACGCTCATTGTCGGCATGAGCAACCGGCAGGCCGTCGCCGAGGGGTTCTGGCCCGTGGTCTACGGGATCTCGCTGTTCGCGCTCCCAATCGGGTTCGTGATGCTCATCGTCCTGCTGCTCGTGGCGCAGCGTCGCCGCAGCCGGGATGCCCGCCGCGGAACCAACTAGCCAGGCTCGCCCGTTGAGTGGCACGCTCGCGCTCTCGTCCCTGATCGCCTCGCTCGACCGGGCGGGGCTTGAGTCGCTCGTGCGCTCGCGCCGTGTTGCCGTCCCTACGTCGGTGCACGACTCGCTCGATCTCGCGAGCGAGCTGCTCAAGCCTGAATCGATCTCGCAGGCGCTCACGCTCCTCCCGAGGGTGCAGCTTGCCCGGCTCGCACGGGCCCGAGAGGGCGCAGCGTCTCGTGAGCCGTCGCCGATCCTGACCGACGGCGCCGCGGACGCGGCGGCCGGCAACCTTCTTCGCGCGCGTGGCCTGCTCGGTGCGGGCGACGCGGAGCTTCCCGAGGTTACTGCTGCGCTCGATGCGCTGCTCGCCGCTCGTGGTCTCACCGTCGACACGCTCCTTGCGGGCGCTCCCGCCGACGCGCACGGCACGGACGCCGACGCCGCCGACACCTCGTCGTGGTTTGCGGCGGCCCTCGCCGCCACCGGTCAGGCCGCCTGGCTGCTGCGCGAGCTCGAACGCACCCCAGCGAAGCTCAATCGGAACGGCGACGTCGCCTCCGCCTGGCTGCGCACCGCTGAGGATCGGCTCGCCATTCCCCACGCCGGAGAACTCATCGTGCTGTTGCGCGAGGCAGGGCTCGCCCACGCGTCCGACGGACTCTGCTTGTCAGCGGGAGGCGACTGGCTCGCGGCGAGTCACGATGACAGGTGGATCGCCCTGGCGCGGGCCGCCGTTGAGCTGATGCCGGGCGAGCTCCGCGGGCTCCTCGTCGGCGCGACCGCGGGGTCGCCGCTCGCGCCACACGTGGCCGAGTTCCCCGCACAGTTTCCGCTCGCCACCGAACCGACCTTCGCCGCGATCGACCGCGCAGCCGCACTCTGGGAGCGCATCGGGCTCACCGTGGCTGGGCATTTCAGCGACGTCGGGATCGCCGCGCTGCGCGGCGCGCTCGCTGTCCCGGGCCAGGCCCCACTGCTCGGGTTCCCCGACCCGGCACCCGGGATCTACATTCAGCCCGACCTTTCGGTCGTCGTCCCCGGTCCGCTCGGCGCCGCAGATGAGGCCGCGCTCGCCGCGATCGCACTGCCCGAACAGCTCGGCGTCGCGTCGACGCTGCGAATCTCGGAGGGCACCCTCTCGGAAGCGTTCCACCGCGGTCTCGATGGCGCGGCCATCCGGAAGCTGATTGATGGCCTCGCGCTGACGGGTATCCCGCAGCCGGTCGACTATCTCATCACGGCATTGAGCGAGCGGGCCGGAAGCATCGTCGTCAGCCCGTACCTGAACGAACAGTGGCGCACCCGGGTCGAGTTCGCAAGGCCCGAGCTCCGGTCGACTGTGCTCGTCGACCGGAGGCTCGCGCACCTGCAATTGCACGAGCCTGACCCGCAACCGACGGACTCGTTCGAAGCGCTCACCACGGACGCAGCCGTGCTCTATTCGCGGCTTCGCGCCGATCACGTGCTCGCCGCGCTCCTCGATGCCCGCTACCCGGCCCGCGGCGCCGATGGGCTCGTCGCGGCGAGCGAGGGCCGCGAGCGCGCCACCGGTGCCCGCATGCCTGCCCAGGCGACGACGCCCGACGCGTCCGAGCGCCGCGCTTCCGCGACGGAGGCGCTCGTTGAACGCGTGCTCGAATCCGCAAGCGACGGGCCCACCGACACGAGCCGGCTCATCACGCTCGCGATTCGCGACCGCACGCGGCTCGAGGTGAGTGTCGAGATTCGGGGAGAGGCCCGCACCTTCGCCATCGTGCCGGTCTCGCTCGCTGGCGGGCGCATGCGCGCACTCGACGAGACCGCCGGGGTCGAGCGCACGCTACCGCTTGAGGCGATCACCGCCATCACGCAGCTCCCCTAGTGGCACGGCCACCGGGGTTGGAGCGTGCCGCGCCGCCCCGCTCGGGTTACACTTGCAAAGTCTATGTAAGGCTTTGGGGGTTTCAATGTTGAGAATGCTGGGTGCGATCCTCGCTTCCGCGCTTGTATTCGGCGCATCGGTGCCGGCTGACGCGACCGCTGCGTTCGCCGCCCCGCCCGCGGTCGAGCCGGCGTACACGGACCACAAGCGGCCGCTCGACGCCGAGGCGCCTGCACAAGAGGAAGCCCCGGAGACACCCGAGTCTCCTGACGTCGTCGGCGCGCCGACGACGCTCCCAGAGGTCGTTGGCGGCAGAGCCATCGTCGGCACGCCCGCGTCCGCGGCCCTCGGCGTCTGGCCTGACGCCGAGCTCGAGTTCGAGATCATTTGGCAACGCGACGGAGTGGACATCGCTGGGGCCCAGGGCGACAGCTACACGCCGAGCGCTGACGACCTCGGGGCCACCCTCAGCGCCGCGGTCACTGCGACCGCGCCGAGCGGCGCGTCTCTGACAGTCTCCACGCAGCCAGTCATCGTCGAGGCGGGCACGTTCGAACTCGCAGCGGTGAGCCTCACTGGCGCGACCTCCGTTGGCAGCGCCCTGAAGACGGTACTCGCTTCGCAGGCCCCCGCTGACGCCACGCTCAGCTACCGATGGACCCGCAGCGGCGCGACGATCGCGGGAGCGACCGGCGCAAGCTACGCGCTGACCGCTGCAGACCTCGGCAAAGCGGTCACCGTCACCGTTTCAGCGACGCGGCCCGGCTACGAAGTAGCCACCCGGACCTCAGCGCCGACCCGCGCGGTCACAGCCGGCGCCCTTGCCGTTGCAAAGCCGGCCATCTCCGGCACCGCCGCCGTCGGCAAGACGCTGACGGGCAGGCCAGGCACCTGGGGCCCGAAGCCAGTCAAGCTGCAGTACCAGTGGCTGCGAAACGGCAAGGCCATCCCGAAAGCGACAGGCGCCACCTACAAACTCGCGGCCGCCGACGCTGGCAAACGAATCACCTTCCGCGTCACCGGCACGCTTGGTGGATACACGACCGCGACGCAGACCTCCGGGGCGACCGCCGCGGTGCCGCGATCGCTGTCGGCCGCACCTGCTCCAGCCGTCGCCGGCACCGTGAAGGTCGGCCAGACCCTCTCCGCGAAGCCGGGAACCTGGAAGCCCGCTCCAGTCAAGCTCTCGTACCAGTGGCTTCGCAACGGCTCTGCAATCAAGGGCGCGACGAAGAGCACCTACAAGCTCACTTCGGCAGATGGTGGCGCGAAGATCAGCGTCAGGGTGACCGGGAAGAAGTCCGGCTACCTCACGGTCACCAAGACCTCTGCAACGAAGAGCGTGCCCCGTGTGCTCGGCACCTCCAAGCCAAAGATCTCCGGCACAAAACTTGTCGGATCGAGCCTCACCGTGAACCGTGGCAAGTGGACGGCCGGCACCACGCTCAAAGTTCAGTGGCTCCGCAACGGTGCCGCGATCAAGGGCGCGACGAAGACTACCTATAAGCTCTCCGCCGCGGACGCGGGCAAGCGGATCTCCGTTCGCGTCACTGGGAGCAAGTCGGGCTACACCGCCGCGTCGCAGACCTCGGCGGCCACCGGCAGCATCGGGTACCCGTCGCGCACCCGACCGAACAGCGTCGGGTCGTGCCCAAGCTGGGCGCCGGTAAAGGGCAACGTGAACTCGAGTCGCGGCACGAAGATCTACCACGTCCCAGGTAGCACCTACTATTCCCGAACGAATCCCGAGGAGTGTTTCTCGAATGCGAGCGCCGCCCAACGGGCAGGTTACCGAGCGCCGCTGCGATAGGAGAGGTTTCGGGGCGCAGGCGTCGGATCCACCGACCCTGCGCCCCGGACAGGGCCTACTAGATGACTCGGTCGTTCCCGCCGTCGACGCTCAAGTGGGCGCCGGTCGTCGCCGGGAACCGCTCGCAGAAGGCGACGACCGCCTCGGCGACGGTCCGACTGCGCACCTCAGTACGGAGTAGGTTGCGGGTGCGGTATTCCTCGACAGAGAGGCCGTAGTTCGCAGCGCGGGCCGCGAGCAGCTCAGGCGTCCAGATCGCCGTGTCGAACACGGCGTCGGGCTCAACCTGATTCACCCTGATGCCGTCGGCGGCCCACTCGAGCGCCGCAACGCGCGCGAGCTGAGCGGCTGCAGTCTTGCTCGCCGAGTACGCGGCGACACCGGGGCCAGGGGCGGCGACGTTCTTCGTCGACACGAGCACGACGCGACCCCCGTTCGGCGCGAGGGCGAGCACGGGGTGCACCGCACGAAACAGCCGCGCGACCGCGGTTACGTTCACGCGGAATGCGCGATCCCAGACCTCGTCGTCAAGCTCTGCGAGTGCCTGGCTCGGCGGGAAGATACCCGCCGCAACGACAACCATGTCGACGCCGCCGAACTCGCGAACCGCAGTCTCGACCGCCGCTTCGATAGTCTCGGGTGCACTCACGTCACCGGTGACACCGCGCCAGGAATCGCTGTCGCTGAGCGTGGTGACCGCAGCGTTCAGGTCGATCCCGACGACCGCAGCGCCCTGCGCGAGGAGCAGCTCGGCGATGGCCCGGCCGATCCCCGACGCAGCACCAGTGACGACGGCGACCTCTCCCCCGAGCGGCTTCGCCTGCTTTCCTGCGAGCTTCAGCTGTTCGAGCGTCCAGTACTCGATATCGAAGGAGTCCGCCTCCGAGAGTGATCCGTACGTCCCAATCGCGTCGGCCGCGTCGATGACGTCGAGCGTGTGGAGAGCAATATCTCCGGCGATCTTGAGTTCCTTGGTCGTCGCGCCGGTCACCAGCAGCCCGAGCTCTGGGTCGAGCACGACGCGCGGCGCGGGGTGCAACGGCGACACGGCCGGGTTGGCCCGCGCGGCGTGCCGCTCAAAGTAGGCACGATACTCGGCCGCGTATGCCTCAACGTCACGACCGATCATGGGCGTGCGCTTGGTGTGGATGACGTGCTCGGGCGTCGCGGTTCCGCGGCGCGTAAGCTCAGCCAACCCGGGGCGGGCGGCGAACTCGGCGCCGCGCGCGGAGCGCGTCTGACGCACGAGCATGGGGGTGCCCGCGGCCCGAGACACGTCGCGCCGAAGCGTCGCGAGTTCTGTGACAGTTCCGGACGCCGGCGCTGTTCCGCCTGGGTTACCCCACGTGCTGACGCCCAGGTGCGTATCGGCGAGCGAGACAAGCTCGCGGTGTCGCGAGAGCGCCGTATCGGCGGCGTCGGCGAAGGTAAAGAGCCCATGGTTTCGAAGCACCACCGCGTCGACGCCCGACACGTCGCTGTCGGCGATGAGCCGCGCGAGCGGGAACCCGGGCATGACGTATGGCAGCACGAGCACGCGTTCCCCGAGCACGGCAACGATCTCCGCGTCAGAGAGCCCGCTGTTCGTCAGCGCGACAATCGCGTTCGCGTGCGAGTGCAGCACGGCCTTGCCCGGCAGGTAGGCGTGGAGCAGCGCCTCGATCGATGCCGTCGGCGCTGCCGCGTCGAGTGAGGCCTGACGCAGCTCGTTCACCATTGTCACATCGTCGAGTTCGGCGAGCGAGAGGAGTTCTGCGAGCCTGTCGAGGCGCAGCGGGGCGAAGCCCGGCGCCTCGATCGTGCCGAGATCCCACCCGCTGCCCTTGACGAGCACGAGATCAACCGGAGCACCCGTGACGTCGATACCGGTGGTCTTGATCGACGTGTTGCCGCCGCCGTGGAGCACGAGCGACGGGTCACCACCAAGCTCTCGGCTCACGCGGACGATGACGTCGAGGTCGCGCTGCAGTTCGGTTGTCACTTGTATTCCTCCCAGACGGGTCCCATTGCGGTGATGATGCGGTCGAACGTCGCGGCCTGTACGGCGTACTGTTCTCGTTCGGGGCCGGGCTCGACCACGAGCTCGGGGTCGGGTTCGACCCGCCACGCAGCCATGTCGCAGCCGATACCGTTCGCCGCGAGCGAGGCCACCCCGCGCGCCCCGAGTTCGGTGCCCAGCTGCCTGCGCATCGGGTGACCGACAACGTCGGCAAACATCTGCGCCCACTCGGGGTTCTTTGCGCCGCCGCCGGCGAGGGTCCATGGCTCATCGCTGAGCTCGGCATCACTGCTCGTCACCTTCTCAATCTGTACGCGGTGGTACTGCGTGATGCCCTCGGCGACCGCGCGCGCGACGTGCGCGTATCCATGGCTGCCCTTGATGCCAAGCAGCGTGCCCGACGCACCGAGATGCTCGGGTGCGCCGTGGATGAACGGGAGAAAGATCAGCCCGTCGGCGAGCGGCGGTACGTTACCCGCCGCTTCGAGAAGCTCTCGTGGGGTGAGGGGGCAAGCCGCGCGATCACCGAGCACGTTGGCCGCCCACTCGATGCTCGCGGCCGACGTCGGCGCGACCTCCATCGCGAGCATGTAGCGCGGGTCGGGAAGCAGCGCGTTGATGGTCACCCTCGGAGGCTCCGCGTTCGCCGGCACGACAACGCTGTTAATGGCCCACGTCCCGACGATCACCGTGACGTCGCCGCTTTCGGTCGATCCCGCGCCGAGCGGGCTCGCCACGCAGTCCATGCAACCGGCGACAACGGGCACGCCCACCGGCAGTCCCGTCTGCTGGGCCGCCTCAGCGGTCACCGTTCCGACAACGGCATCCGAGGAGTGCAACGCGGGCAGCAATCGCATGAGGTCTTGCGGCACTCCGAGCATGTCGAAGACGGCCGGCTCGTATTCACGGGTGCGGAGATTCACCAGGCCGCACCCCGATGAGTCCGACAGGTCGGCGCTCGGAGCGCCAGTGAGGCAGACCGTAATCCAGTCCTTGCAGGTGAGCGCCCAGGCCGCGGCAGCGAGCGTCTCAGGCTCGTTGTCGTGCAGCCACCGTAGTAGCACCCCCGGCTGTGCTGCCCACGGAATTGAGCCGCTGATCTGGCGCACGGATTCGACTGTTTCGGGATCGAGCCCAGCGACGATCCGCTCGGCTCGGCTATCGGTTGATGCGATCGCAGTGCGCACCGGCGCGAGTTGCTCGTCGACGAGGTAGAGCCCGTTTCCGTGCCCGGTCGCGCCGATGCCGCGCACGACCCAGCCGTCGCGAGCGAGCCCATCCTGGAGTTCGCGCAGCACGCCCGCGACGACGTCCCAGAGGGCGCGCATATCGATTTCCTGGCGCTCGCGCGAGACAGCGACGCGGGGATTCGGAGCCGACACCGTCGCAATCTCATGCCCGACCTCGTCGAAGGCAGCCGCTTTCGCGCTCGTGAGCCCGACATCAATTCCGATGACACAGGTCTTCATCGTTCTCCCCCACCCTGTTCCACACGCAGCGCGCGCGGTGCGAACCGCCGTACGGCGTGCCGGTAGCGCGCAAGCTCCTCAGCTGCGAGGTCTTGCGTCCAACCGACATGCTGCGTGAGCACCGCGGCGGCCCGAGGCGCCACGCTGAGCCCAACATCGCTATTCAACGCGATAGTCGTGCGTCGAAGCAACACGTCCTCGAGCGTGACCGCGCCCTCCTCGCGAACGGCGTAGACAAGCTCGGCCGCGATGGCGCCGGTCTCGTCGTCGATGATCTCCGCGAGCGAAGGATCCTCAGCCGCGAACGCCGCGACCTCCCACGCGAGCTCGCCGTAGACCGCCGCGAGCCGCTCTGCGGTGCGACTTGGGAGTGTACTTGCCGCAACGAACCTCGCGCGGAACTCATCTACGTCCACGGCGGGGGCACCGGGGAATGGCAGCTTGTCGGTCCGTGAACGCCGGTGCGGCAGGCCGAGCGCCTTCTCGATGACTTTCAGCGCCTGCACGCCAAGCGCACGGTGCGTCGTGTACTTCCCGCCGATGAGCGTGAAGAGTCCCCGCGAATCGCCCGTGTGGGCGACGATCTCACTGTCGCGCGTCACCGACGATGGGTCGGTGAGGTCGGCCACATACGGCAACGGGCGAACTCCGGAGTATGACCAGAGCACATCGTCGCTCGTGAGCTTCGCGCCGGGCAGAATCGTGTTGACCGCTCGCAGGAGGTAGTCGGTCTCGTCTCCGTCCGCGATGATCTCGTCGATGGACTCGTCGTATGGCAGGTCGGTCGTGCCGAGCATGTACTTCCCGTTGTGCCACGGCAAGACAAACATTGGCCGGTTGTCATCGGGGGACTCGAAGAAGATGCACTTATCGGGGGCGGTCGGGAACGCGTCGACGACGAGGTGGCTACCCTTCGTCGGCCCGATCTTCCGCTCGTGCTCACCGTCGAGGTCGAGCACCGAATCGACCCAGGGGCCCGCCGCGTTGATCACGATGGGAGCGCGCAACGAACGTTGCTCGCCAGTCTCGCGATCTCGATACACGACCCCGGCGACGTGCCCACCCTCGTGGATGAGCGATAGCACGGGCGTATGGGTCAGGATCGTCGCGCCGTTGCGCGCGGCGTCGATCGCGATCTCTACCGCGAACCGCTCGGTGACTGGCACATGGGCGTCTTGGAAGAGACCGCCCCATTTGACCCCGCCAGCTGCGATACCGGGGAAGTCGCGCTTCAGCCCGCGCGAGAACACGATGCGGTTGAACGGCAGCTTCTTGCCCACCGAGAGCACGTCGTGGAAGATGAGGCCGCACGAGAGCAGCCAGCCGGGCCGCGAGCCGTCCTTCGTGAACGGAATGAGCATCGGGTACGGGCGCACGAGGTGCGGCGCCGTGCGCAACAGAATGTTGCGCTCCCTGATCGACTCGAAGACGAGCGGGATCTCGAACCGTTCAAGGTACTTCAGGCCGCCGTGGATGAGACGCGACGAGATCGCCGAGGTGCGTGCGGCGAGGTCGTCCTGGTCAATCATCACGACGTTCAGGCCGCGCCGAGCCGCCTCGCGGGTGATCGCAAGGCCGTTGATTCCGGCGCCGATGACGACGACGTCGGCTGCGCTCGGTTCGGCGTAGGTACGGAGGGTAGGCAATGCAGGGGTCCCTTCAGACCGATGGGCGCCCGGTAGGCGCCCATCGAGGTGGTATCAGTTCGCGAGTGTCTGGTAGAGGTCGAATGCCTCTTCGGGGGTGAGGCCGTCGTGGACGACGCCGCGCACAGCGGAGAGCATGGCTGCCGGGTGCTCTGACTGGAACACGTTGCGCCCCATGTCAACGCCCGCAGCGCCCTCCTGCATCGCGCGGTACGCAACGCGCAGCGCCTCGGGCTCCGACACCTTCTTGCCGCCGGCGATGACGATCGGAACCGGGCACGCGCTGGTGATGGTCTCGAAGCCCTCCTCGACGTAGTAGGTCTTCACGAACGCGGCGCCGAGCTCTGCACTCATGCGGGTGGCGAGGCGGAAGTAGCGGGCGTCGCGCACCATGTCCTTACCGACGGCGGTGACGGCGAGCACGGGGATCCCGGCTGCCTGGCCCTGGTCGACGAGCGTCGTCATGTTCTTGATCGACTTCGTTTCATTCTCAGCGCCGACGAACACCTGCACCGCGAGTGCCGCAGCGTCGAGGCGGACCGCGTCGTCGATCGAAACGGCGATCTCCTCGTTCGAGAGGTCGGTTAGCACGCTGGGCCCGCCCGAGGCGCGAAGCACGATGCCCTTGCCGTTGTCTGCCGGGATCGTCGTGCGCAGCGCACCGCGAGTGCACATGAGCGCGTCAGCCTGCGGCACGAGCGGAACGATGGAGCGATCGAGACGCTCGAGGCCGGAGGTCGGGCCCTGGAAGTAGCCGTGGTCGAACGCCAGCATCACGGTGTTGCCATCACGGGGGTCGAAGATGCGCGACAGGCGAGCCTTCATCCCCCAGTCCTGGCCGGCCTGGCCCTTGAGGTGGAATCCCTCACGTGCGGCGGCGCCGCCGGTGAAATTGGTACCTTCGCGGAGGTCGTCGAGGTCAGCCATTGGTGTTCTCCTTTTGTTGTGAAACGGAATCGGGGGAATCGGGTGCCACTGCGGCTGGCGCCGGCGAGACCGATGCCTTGAGTCGGGAAAGGCTGGAGCGGCCGGTGCCCGTCGCGAGCGATGCGACGATCACCACGAGCACGACGAGTACGCCCTTGAGCACGTTCTGAGCACCAACGGACCACCCGACAAGGTTCAAGAGGCCCGAGAGCAGCACGAAGAAGAGTGCGCCGGTCCAGGCGCCGATCGGCACGGGGCGGCCACCCGAGATGAGCGTGCCGCCGATGACGACGACCGCGATCGAGTCGAGCATGTATGAGGTGCCGAGCACCGTACTCGGCGAGATGAACGCCGCGAGCAGGGCACCGACGAGCCCGGCAAGGCCGGCGCAGAGAATGTAGGCGGAGGCGGTGACGAGCGTGACGGGGAGGCCCGCACGCTCCGCCGCCTTGGCGCTCTGTCCGACAGCGATCACCGAGTGCCCGAACCGAGTGCGACGCAGCACGAACCAGATCACGACGGTGACGACGAGCACGAAGACGGCAATCAGTGGAATGCCAAGAATCTTCGCGTTCACGAGCTCGCGCAGCGCCTGCGGAGCGCTCCCGCGGGCAGAACCCGCGAGCAGCAGCGTCGCGCTCGTCACGATCAGGCTCGTCGCGAGCGTCGCGATGATGGGAGGCACTCGCAAGTAAAGGATCGCGGCGGTGCTCACGAGCCCGGCTACGAGCCCCGCGGCGACGCCCGCAAGCACGCCGGCGAGCAGGCCCGCCGAGGACGCGACCAGCACGGAGACGTACGAGGACATTGAAATGACCGTGCCAACGGAGACGTCGATGTTGCCGGGGCCAAGCGTGATGACGAGCATCTGTCCGAGCGCGACGAGCACGAGGAACGGTGCGAGCGAGAGTGCCTGCGTGAGCGGGTCGAACGGCGCGCCGGGGCGCACGGAGACAATGATGCCCCAGACGACGAGGACACCGACGAGAGACCAGCCCCAGGCGGGCCAGACGAAGCCCCGGCGCGGGGCGCGGTCAGAGTGTAGCTGCGTGTTCATCGCGCAATCCTCTCCGTGATGATTCGACCCGCGAGCACGGCGAGCACGATGAGGCCCTGGGCCGCGGACTGCAGACTCGAAGGCAGGTTGATGAGGCTCAAGAGCACGGTGATGAGACCGAGCGTGACGGCGCCGATCGTGACGCCGACAGGCAGGGCGCGGCCGCCGGAGAACGTGCCGCCGCCGAGGATCACCGCGGCAATCGTCATGAGTGTGAACTCGCTGGCCGAATTGATGTCACCCGACCAGGTCTGGGAAGCGAGCAACAGGCCAGCAAGCACCAACAGGCCGGCGGCGATCACATAGGCGCTGATGCGCGTGCCGACGAGCGAGACGCCGGCCTTCTCGAGTGTGGGCGCCTGCGACCCCAGAGCGCGAATGCGCATGCCGACCTTCGCTCGACGAGAAATGAACCAGCCGAGCAGCGTTGCCAGTGCGATGAGCACGATCGGGGCAGGGAAGCTGGTCGGCCGCCACTGCGAGATCGCCGAGAGCCAGGCCGGCGTCTCGCCGCCAGGGGTTGGGCTGATCTGCAGGCCGATCCCGAGCCAGACAAACGACATACCGAGCGTGACAATGATCGAGGGCACGCCGTGTCGCTGCACGACGTAGGCGAGCACCGCGTACACCGCGAGAATGCCTGCAACGAGCAGCACAGCAATGAGCGGCGCGTCGGCAAGCAGCCTGGCCGCGATCACCGTGACGAGCCCGACCAGGTAGCCGACGCTCAGATCGATGTCGCCAACGCTCATCATGATCATCTGCGCCTGGGCAGCAAGCACGAGCGGCACCGACGACATGAGCATCAGCGTGAGACCGGGAACGCTGAGGATCCCGGGCTGCAGGGACGCGGTGATCGCGAAGATCACGGCGAGGGCGACGAACGACAGCAGTGCGGGCGAGCCGTTCTGGGCCCCGGCGCGCAAGCGCTCGCGCGGGCCGGGCGCAGACGAAATGGTTGTGCTCATCAGTTCTCCTCCGTCAGCCGGGGGTCTACGCCGAAGGAGTCGGCGATGATCCGTTCCTCGGAAATCTCTTCGTTGGCAAGCTCGCTCACGATCCGGCCGGAGCGGAAGACGTACACGCGGTCGCAGTGCGCCATCTCGCCGTTCTCCGTCGAGTACCAAACGATCGAGCGGCCGCGGGAGGCCTCGATACGCATGAGTGCGTAAAGCTCGTTCTTCGTCTTGACGTCGACGCCGCGAAACGGGTCGTCGAGCAGCACGAGGGGCGCGTCGGTTGCGAACGCGCGCGCGACGAGCACCTTCTGCTGGTTGCCACCAGACAGTGATGTGATCGGGGCCTTCGCGCCGCCCTTTACGTTGAGGCGCTGCACCCAGTCCGCGGCGAGCATGCGCTCGCGCGCGGCGGAGATCACGCCACCGACGGAGAACTGGCGGGCAGCGGACACCGTGAGGTTTTCTGCGACAGACCAGAGCGGGAAGATCCCACTCGTCTGGCGATCGCCGGGCACGTACGCTCTGCGGCCGCGCACGTCGACCCCGCGCGATCCTGACCACAGGCGCTGCAGCAGCTGCTCCTGGCCGTGCCCCGCGAGGCCTGCAAGGCCGATGATCTCGCCGCTGCGCACGGTGAATGAAGTGTCCTCGGTAGCGATCTCTGCGACGGTCTCGCCCGCCGTCGCGACCGGTGCATCGCTGATCGCTTCGACGTTCTGCATCACGGCAGTGTCGGCATGGACGCCCCCGCCCATGATCGACAGCAACTCATCCTCGTCCGTCTCGCTCGCGGGCAGGATCTCAACGACCTTGCCGTCCTTCATCACAGCGATCCGATCGGCATTCGCGAGCACCTCCTGCATGCGATGGGAGATGAGGACCATGCCGACGCCGCGAGCCGCGAGCTCGCCGAGTGCCGCGTACATCTGCTTTGTGGCATCCATGCTTAGCGACTCAGTGGGCTCGTCAAGGATCAGCATGGCGAGCTTCGGGGTGCACATCGCTCTGGCGATCTCGACCATTTGGCGCTGCGGCATCGAGAGCGAGCTCGTGCGCCGCACAATACTGATCCCGTGTCCGGGGAACACCCGGTCGAGAGTCTCGGTGACCTCGCGCTCGGCCCGTTGCTTCCAGTTCCAACCGCGGGCGGAGTCGTTGGACAGCGCAATGTTCTCGGCGACCGTGAGGTCGGGGCACAGGGCGAGTTCCTGGTAAATCATGCGGACGCCGGCGCGAGCGGCGGCGCGCTGATCCCACGCGCCGCCCTCGTACCACTCCACCGATCCGGTATCTGTGGATTCGCGGCCGGCGAGCACCCGCATGAGGGTGCTCTTGCCGGCGCCGTTGTGGCCGACCAGCCCGAGGATCTCCCCCGCTGCGACCGTGATATCGATTCCCGCGAGCGCGAGCGTGTTCCCGTACCGCTTCGACACCGCTGTTGCGCGCAGCAGGTCGTGCCCGGGCTGCGCCCCCGTCACGCGGGTGCTCTCCGTCTGGGTCGTCATCGGGTTCTCCTTGTGAGCTGGTCGGCCGGGGTTACTTCTGAGCCGGAGCCTGGACGTCTTCGCCTGCGAGGAGCGCCTTGATGGCGGCTTCTGTCGAGGACTCATCCCACTGGTTCGCGGCGTACTCGTCCGCGCCGAGGGTCTCGACCCAGTAGTCGAGGCTGTCCTTCGTGACCTGCACGAGGGGCAGCACGACCTGGTCGGGCACCTCTTCACCGCGCTCCTTCGCGAGCGAGACGTACAGCGCGGCGATGACCTGGCCGGGGTCGGTGAGGGCTGCGAACGAGCCGTTGTCGATCCCCTTGTCCTTCCAGAAGCTCAGCGACTTGCCGTCTGTGTCGAACACGACGACGGGTGCTTCGCGGTTCGCCGACTCGAACGCCTGAACGACTCCCATTCCGCCAATGCAGCCGGGAACGGCAGCGATATCAGGCATGGATCCGAGCACTGCGACGATCTCCTTTTGCGCGGTTGCCGCATCGCAGAAGCCGTTGACCTCCGCCGCCACCTTCACGTCGGGGTACTCAGCGAGGATCTCCTGCTGCCGCGCGTTGAACTCTTCCTCCGGCTGCGAGCCGATGACGCCGCGGTTCACGATGACGTTGCCCTTGCCTCCGATGGCCTCAAGCGCAGGCTCGAGCGAGTCAGCGCCCCACTGTCCGTAGTCGTTCCGAACGACCGTGCCACAGCTCGTGTCCATATCGGCGTCGAGGATGACGACGTTGATGCCCGCGGTGCAGGCTTCCTCAACGACGGGCACGAGCGCGGTCGACGACGCGGGGATCACCATGAGCACGTCTGGGTTCTGAAGCATGAGGCTGCGGATCTGCGAGGCCTGCTCGGTCGCGCTGTTCTCGCCCGGTGCATTCACGACCGAGTACTCGGAGACGATTCCCTCGCCCTTGAGCTTTTCGGCTTCCTTCTCGAACTTGTCGATAAGGGTGAGGCGCCAGCCGTTGACGAACCCGTTCGAGAGCGCGACTTTCAGCCCCTTCGGGTCTCCGTCAGTCTTGCCATCCTCGGAGGGAGTCGCCGCGCCGGAGCAGCCGGCAAGCAGCAGCGCAGCCGCGCTTGCGGCAGCGATTCCGCCGATCAGGCGGCGGTTGATCTTGAACTTCATTGTTGTCTCCTGGTCGCTCCATTGCGCGGCGCGAAATTCACTTCCGTGCCACAAGATCTACATCACCTTGTAATAACCAACTGGTAATGACGAGTTGGTCGTGACTAGATTAGGGTGAAGTCATACCGCTGTCAATTCCGAAGCGTGCACCACCCGCAAACCGTTATGCTCGGGCGAGACCATCGCTCAGTCAGGAAGGCCAGCAATGCAGAGTCCAGCCGCACCAGGGTCCCTCGACCGCTTCGCGGACGCCCCCCTGTGGCAACAGCTCTCAAGCGCCCTCAGAGAAGAGATCGATGAGGGGCGCCTGCGACCCGACCAAGCGCTACCCTCCGAGTCTGAGCTCATCAACCGATACGGCGTATCGCGCACCGTTGTCAGGGAAGCGCTCGCAGACCTCGTGCGCGCCGGCCTCATTTACAAGGTGCGCGCCCGTGGCTCATTCGTCTCACCGCGCCGCCCTGAACTGAAGTTCGTCGGCTCGATGATGGGATCCTCGGCCGACCTGGAAGCGACCGGCCGCATCATCACCACCAAGGTGATCAACTTCGAGACCGACGCAGCCGACGCGAAGCTCGCGGAAGAACTCCAGATCGCCGTCGGCGAGCCGGTGATCCGGCTGCGCCGTCTGCGTTTCGTAGACACCGCACCGTGGTTGCTCGTCGACACGGTACTCCCCGAACAGCGCTTCCCGAACCTCGCCCGCGCGAACCTCGAGAATCAGTCGCTCTACGACCACCTGCGGCGGCACTACGGGGTGCATCCGAGCGGGGCCGACCGCTGGATCAGCGCGGTGAACCCGTCTGTCGAGGACGCAGAGCTCCTGCAGTTGCGCCCTGAAGACCCGATCCTCGCCATCGACTCCATCGCCTGGGATGCGCAGGGAGTCCCGTTCGAGCGATACCACGCCCTGCACCGCAGCGACGGCAATAGGTTCTACCTGGGCATTCGGTAGCACCGTCACACACGCCCAATGCGCAGCGAACCGGGGTAGAATGGCCAGTTATGACTCTCGGCCCCCTCATCGTTCAGAGCGACCACACCGTACTGCTCGAGGTAGCGCACCCTGACGCCGAGGATGCGCGACACGAACTCGCCGTCTTCGCCGAGCTTGAGCGCGCCCCCGAGCACATCCACACGTACAGGGTGACGCGTCTCGGGCTGTGGAACGCGCGCGCCGCTGGGCACACCGCCGAGGAAATCCTCGACACCCTCAACCGGCACGCCAAGTTCCCCGTGCCGAGCGGCGTCGCGTCGGAGATCGCCGACACCATGCGCCGCTACGGCAGGCTCACCATCGAGCGCGACGCCGAGGGTGAACTCATCCTCCGCTCGGATGACGCCGCAATCATGCGCGAGGTGTCGTCGGCGAAGAAGATTGCGCCGCTGCTCGGCAACAAGATTGACGACCTCACCGCGCCGGTCGAGGCGTGGGCCCGCGGCGAGCTCAAGCAGCAGCTCGTCGCCCGCGGCTGGCCCGCGGAGGATCTCGCCGGGTACCGACCAGGCGAGCCCTACGACATTTCGCTCGAGGAGGGCGATTGGGAGCTCCGCGATTACCAGGCGAAGGCCGTCGAGGCGTTCCAGCGAGGCGGATCCGGCGTCGTCGTGCTTCCCTGTGGCGCGGGCAAGACCCTCGTCGGCGCGGCATCGATGGCCGCGGTCGGCGCGAAGACGCTGATCCTCGTCACCAACGCGGTCTCGGCGCGGCAGTGGCGCGACGAGCTCCTCAAGCGAACCAACCTCGCCGAGGATGAGATCGGCGAGTACTCGGGTCAGGTCAAAGAGGTCAAGCCCGTCACGATCGCGACCTACCAGATCCTCACCAGCAAGCGAAAGGGCGAGTACGCGCACCTCTCGCTCCTCGACGCCCAGGACTGGGGCGTCATTGTCTACGACGAGGTGCACCTGCTCCCCGCACCCGTGTTCAAGCTCACCGCCGAGCTGCAGGCGCGCCGCCGCCTTGGCCTCACCGCAACGCTCGTGCGCGAGGACGGCCGCGAGGGTGACGTCTTCAGCCTCATCGGGCCGAAGCGCTACGACGCGGCCTGGAAAGACATCGAGGCGCAGGGATTCATCGCCCCGGCGGAGTGCTTCGAGATCCGCATCGATCTCCCGGAGAGCGAGCGGCTCGAGTACGCCATCGCCGAAGATCAGGATCGCTACCGCATCGCTTCCTCCACCGCTCAGAAGGAACGCGTCGCTCGTGAGATCATCGACCGGCACGCCGGTGAGAGCATCCTCGTCATCGGGCAGTACATCGACCAGCTGGAGTCGATGGCCGAGGCCCTCGGTGCTCCGCTCATCACCGGGCAGACGCCGGTGAACGAGCGCGAGGACCTGTTTAACGCGTTCCGCAGCGGGGAAGAGAAGATCCTCGTCGTGTCGAAGGTCGCGAACTTCTCGGTCGATCTCCCCGACGCCTCGGTTGCGATCCAGATTTCGGGCTCGTTTGGATCGCGTCAGGAGGAGGCACAGCGCCTCGGCCGGCTTCTCCGGCCCAAGCAGACCGACGTGAAGGCCTCGTTCTACACGCTCATCGCGCGCGACACCGTCGACCAGGACTTCGCGCAGAACCGCCAGCGTTTCCTCGCCGAGCAGGGCTACGCCTACACGATCCTTGACGCGGAGGACCTGGCGGCGGTCCGCTAGCCCGCGCGCACACGCAGCGCCGGTTCCGGTTCCGGTTCCGGTGGGCAGCCGGCCCGGCGCCACGCCACCCGGCCCACTTCCAGCCAGTTCATAGCAAATCATCAGAGACTGGAATCATGAACATTGAACGAAAAGGCCCCAGGATCCTCATCGTCGATGATGAGCCGAACATTCGTGAGCTTCTCAGCACCAGCCTCCGCTTCGCCGGTTTCGGCGTTCGCTCCGTAGGTAACGGCGCTCAGACAATCTCAGCAGTCCTCGAGGAAGAGCCAGATCTCATTATCCTCGACGTCATGCTCCCCGACATGAACGGCTTCAGCGTGACCAAGCGGCTGCGCTCGGCCGGCTACACGGCTCCGATTATCTTCCTCACGGCAAAGGACGACACCGAGGACAAGGTCGAGGGCCTGAACGTTGGCGGAGACGACTACGTCACTAAGCCCTTCAGCCTTGACGAGATTATCGCCCGGATCAACGCCGTGCTTCGACGCACGATCCAGGAGGACGAGGAGACCATGCTCGAGGTCGGGCCCATCAGCCTCGACCAGGACACGCACGAGGTCACCGTGTCGGGCACGTCCGTCGAGCTGTCGCCGACCGAGTTCAAGCTGCTGCGCTACCTCATGCAGAACGCGAACCGCGTGCTGTCGAAGGCGCAGATCCTCGACCACGTCTGGGAGTACGACTTCAACGGCGACGCAGGCATCGTGGAGTCCTACATCTCCTACCTTCGCCGCAAGCTCGACCCGCTGACGGACGAGTCCCTCATCCAGACCAAGCGTGGCTTCGGGTACATGCTGAAGGCTGACACGATCTAGTGACACAGCTGCGCGACTTCGGGAACCACTGGGCGGACGTTTCACTCCGGACGAAGATCACTATCGTCACGGTGTTCATCCTCTTCCTGGGACTCATTGTCGCCGGGGTGGGCACCTTTTCGGTGCTCCGCCCCATCCTCATCAACCAGCAGAGCGCTGAGCTCGCGCAGATCCGCAACGACCCGTCGGTCGTGCTCGCGCCCGGAGCCGACACGAAACAGCTCACGCAGGACGACGTGATCGCCGCGAACGGGCGGTACTACGTGGCGGTGCTCGATCCAAACGGTGAGGTGAGTTTCGACAACTCGCGCGATCGCCGCCCGGGATCGCTGCCCGACGTCGAGCGGCTCGGGTTCTCCCTCAAGGTCGCCGCCGCGCACGAGGCGTCCGCCGCGCCGCCAGAGGACATTCTCAGCGCCGACGGCACCCGCTGGCGAGCGGTAGTGACGATGCTCTCCGTGGTGGACGCCTCCGGCCAGAAACACGCCTCGGGCGCCCTGCTCATCGCCGATTCAACGACGATCATCAATCAGCTCGTCGCGCAATACGTGATCGTGTTCACCGGGTTCGGGATCGCCGTGATCCTGCTCGGCGCCGCACTCACGCGCATCCTCATCACAACGACCCTGCTCCCGCTCGCCGAGGTCGAGCAGACGGCCCTCGAGAT
Source organism: Leucobacter aridicollis (assembly GCF_013409595.1). Lineage (NCBI taxonomy): Bacteria > Bacillati > Actinomycetota > Actinomycetes > Micrococcales > Microbacteriaceae > Leucobacter > Leucobacter aridicollis. Next base: position 2,723,266 of record NZ_JACCBD010000001.1, read on the forward strand.
TTCGCGCGGCGACTTCTCAAAGCGCATCCTGGTGGCGAGCCCGCACACCGAGGTCGGTCACCTCGGGGACTCGCTCAACGTCATGCTCGACCGGCTCGATGGCTCCCTGGAGGACCGCGAGCGCACCATCGAGCGCATGCGGCGCTTCGTGGGCGATGCAAGCCATGAGCTGCGCACACCGCTCGTGTCCGTTCGCGGCTACGCCGAGCTCTACCGGATGGGCGCGCTCCAGAGCCCCGAGCAGGTGAGCCAGGCCATGGAGCGCATCGAGAAAGAGGCGATCCGGATGACCTCGCTCGTTGAGGATCTCCTCGCGCTCGCCCGCCTCGACGAACGCCGCCAGCTCGAACTCGCCCCGCTCCCCCTGAACCAGCTCGCGCAGGACGCGGCGCTCGACGCGCGGGCCGGCGCCCCCGACCGCGAGATTAGCGTCGTTGAGGATCCGAACAATCCGCAGGCGCTCGGCGACGAGAACAAGATCAGGCAGCTCATCACGAACCTCATCGGCAACGCCAAACAGCACACGCCCGAGGGCAGCCCGATTGAGATCGTGGTGAGCGCGCTGCCGGCGCCAGAGCCCGTTGTTTCGGAGGCGCCCGCAGACCAGCCGACGTCGAAGCGCGCCGGCTCCTCACCGGCGACAGGTAGCACCGGCGTCATCAAGACCGTTCAGCCGCAGCCGCAGGCGATGACTCGGTTCGAGATCGTGGATCACGGCGAGGGCATCCCCGAGCAGGTACGCGAGAAGATCTTCAGCAGGTTCTGGCGAGCGGACAGCTCGCGCAACCGCGAGACGGGTGGGTCCGGCCTCGGGCTTGCGATCGTGAAGTCGATCGTCGAGGCGCACAAGGGCACAGTTTCCGTGCACGACACCCCTGGGGGCGGCGCGACCTTCCGGGTTGACCTTCCCGCGGCGACGCCCGCGGAGATCCCTGCGGGCCCCGAGGCCTAGCGCGATCCTGGCCGCGCTGGCGTCGGGCACGAGCCCGGCGTCGAACGATCCGGTGTGAAGCTAGCCGGCGTTACGGCGGCGGCGGAGCACCTTGTCGAGGTCGGGCATACCCTCGGTCGTGTCGCCGACGACGCCGAGCTGGCTCAGGCGAGACGGCGCTGCCGCGCGTCCCTGCGCCTGGCCGCCACTGGCTGCGGTCCGTGACGTGCCGGTGGCCCGATCCTGCGCGTCAGGAGTCCCCTGACTCGCTGCGGCTGGCTGCTCAGCGCCCGCATCGATGCGCCGCTGCCTGGCGACCTGCTCCCGCACCTCGCGGAGCAGCATCGAGTCGGGCTGATTCTCCCGCGGCGCGTAGGCGCGGGCCTCGCGGGCGCGAGCCATAGTCCGCGCGCGCTCAATCCGCTCGGCTGCCGCACGCTGGGCCGCAGCGTGGGCGGCCGCCGAGTCGCGGGTCTCGCCGGTTGCTGCAACGTCGTCAAACACGGGCTCGTCTTCGACGGCTGCGACGACGGCCTGCTCCGCGGCGATCGGGGCGAGCTTTGCACGACCAGGGGCAAGCAACACGAGCGTGCCGAGACCGACAGTGAACGCGAGCAGGGACCAGAGCAGCACGGCGGGTCCGATGCCGGCGATGAGCATGCCAAGGCCCACGAGGGAGCCCACGACGCCGAGCAAGCCGGCAAGCGCAGCGAGCGAACGCACCCGTCGCACGATCGGCTTCCGAAGCTTCGCTGCCCGGTTCATCGCTACCTGCTTTCTCTGCATCTGTTGTGCTCGGATCTCCGCACGAACCTGCTCTGCCCGCGCGTTCGCGAGCTCCGCTTCGCGCTCAGCTTCCTGCCGCTTCTGCGCGGTCTTGAGGAGTCGCTCGTGTGCGAGTGCCTCGCGGGCGGTGGCCTCGACACGCACCTCGTGCGGCACCTCGGCTGTCTCGGCGAGCACGCGAAGGGTCCGCTGCAGGCGCAGCGCGTTGCGCTCGGCGGCGTTGAATTCGCGACGCCGAAACCACGCTGGGACGAGGACGACGGCCCAGAGGAGCGCGATGATGAGGAACATCACCCCGCCGCCAAGCCCGCCTGTACCCATGGGGTAACTGTAGCTAGCGCTGCAGCGGGGCGCACTGTCGGCACGCCGCAAACCGCCGGGTTCCCAGTGTCACGCGGGTTCGTCGAGGCGTGAAAGCATCGACCCGCGCACCTCCTCGCGGGTGACGGCGAAACTGTCGTGGTCCCGCCAGGCACCGTCGATGTGAATGTAGCGCAGACGTCGCCCCTCATAGCGGAACCCGAGCTTCTCGGGAATCCGCAGCGAGGCAGCGTTCTCCGGCCGGATGCACATCTCGACGCGATGCAACCCAACCGTCGCGAACAGGTAGTCCACGGCGAGCGCCACAGCCGTCGGCGTGATGTTCCGCCCCGCGTGGCCGCCGTCGATCCAGTATCCGATACTCGCCGACCACAGCGCGCCACGCGAAATGTCGGAGGCCGAAAGCTGGCCGACGACCATCCCGTCGTAGGTGATGACGAACGGAACCCCGCGGCCTTCGCGATGCTGCTCGAGCATTCGCTTGATCGACGGCTTCAGCGACACCGTGCCTGGCACCGGCCCTGCTCCACCGGGGTGCGTCGCCTCCCACGGCGTCAGCCACTCCCTGTTGTCGCGCAGCAGCGCCTCGAGCGCGCGGGCATCGCGGCGACGGATCAGCCGAATGCCGACCCGCCCCGCGCTCAGAGAACTCGGCAGCTCTCCCCCGTCAGCACCAAACATTGCCGAGGGATCGGCTATTCGCCGCGCAGCTTGTCTGCGAAGCCGATCACCCAGTCGCGGATCTCGTCGCCGAGCTCGGCGTGATCGACGCCGAGGAGCACGTTCGCCTTGATCCAGTCCGCACGGTCGCCGGTGTCGTAGCGGCGACCCTTGAAGATCACGCCATACACCGGAGCCTCGCCCTCGCCAGCGGCGAGTACGTTGAGCGCGTCAGTGAGCTGGTACTCGCCACCACGGCCGGGCTCGAGATCATCGATGATGTCGAAGATCTCAGGGCGCAGCACATACCGGCCAATGATCGCGAGGTTCGACGGCGCTTCCTCTCGGCTCGGCTTCTCAACGAGCTCGGTGATGCGCACGACGTCGGCGTCATCGGTGGGCTCGACCTGAGCGCAGCCGTACAGGTGGATCGATTCCATCGGCACTTCCATGAGCGCGACGACGGTCGCCTCGCGGGTGTTGTGCACCTCAACCATGCGGTCGAGCAGCGGGTCGTGGGCGTCGATGAGATCGTCGCCGAGTAGCACGGCGAACGACTCGTCCCCCACGTGCATCCGCGCGCGACCAACGGCATGCCCGAGGCCCAACGGCTGTCCCTGGCGGAGGAAGTGCACCTCGGCGAGCTCGCTCGCTTCGTGGACCTTGCCGAGCTTGTTGTCGTCGCCCTTGTTCTGCAGGGTGTACTCGAGCTCGGGAACCCCGTCGAAGTGGTTCACAAGGTTGTCTTTATTGCGCCCGGTGATAATGAGGACGTCGTTCAGGCCAGCGCTCGCTGCCTCCTCGACGACGTACTGGATCGCCGGCTTGTCAACGATCGGCAGCATTTCCTTTGGCATTGCTTTCGTCGCGGGGAGGAAGCGGGTGCCAAGGCCAGCCGCCGGGATCACCGCTTTCACGACGCTCGCTCGGTTTTCAGTCATGAGGGTAAGCCTATCCCGCAGCCCCAGAAATCGCCGTATCCGCGGGCGCCCCCTCGCCGTACGGAGCTAGGCTGGCGTTGTGTTGGAGAAGCAACAACTGCGCCGGGAGATCCAAGCGCGCCGCGTCGCGCGGGGTGGCGCCGACGAGACCGCCGCTCCAGACGCGCACGCAGGACGCAGCGGCCTCACCGAGAACCTGATCGCGGTTGCGACCGGGATCGGTGCGACCCGCATCGCGTGCTTCGTTGGGGTGCGTGGAGAGCCCGACACCGCAGAATTTCTCGCGTGGGCCCGCACGGCGGGTGTCGACGTGCTGCTCCCACGTTCCCTCGCCGGCGGATCGCTCGAGTGGGCACTGCACGTTCCGGGCGATCTTAAAGCGGGCGCGTTCGGGATCCCGGAGCCGCAAGGACCCGCGATCGTTGGGGGCGCTGCGAGCGCAGAGCTGATCTTCGTGCCCGCCGCCGCGGTCGATACGGCTGGCGGCCGACTCGGCTGGGGCAGGGGCTTCTACGACCGCGAGCTCGCGCGCATCGCCGCACTGGGTGCAGCGTCCCCTGCGGTCTTCGCTGTGGTCTGGGAGTCCGAGGTGCTCGCAGCCGTGCCCCGCGAGCCCCACGACGTTCCCGTTCATGGGGCGGTCACCGAGGAAACCGTGCACCACTTCGGGTAGGCTCGTAGATTGTGCCTACCTATGCTTACCGCTGCGCCGATTGCGGGCACAGCTTTGACATCTACCAGAGTTTCTCCGACGCGACCCTGACGGAGTGCCCAGAGTGCGGCGGCGACCTTCGCAAGGTGTTCGGATCGCTCGGCGTGACCTTCAACGGTTCCGGGTTTTACCGCACGGATTCCCGGGCGAGCGGCGGCTCAGACTCCTCGAGCAACAGCTCAAGCAGCAACTCCTAGCCCCAGTGAGGCGGCTTGTCCGCCTGCAACCGCTGGTCGTTCTCTCCGGCAGTCGCTGCGCGTCGCGCCGTCGCGCCGCCCCACCCCTCAGGCTTGTCTTCGGCCGCCCGAGACGTCAGCGCGTGATCAGATGGCCGCGGGTCGACGCCGTCCGGCGCCGGCCGCTGCGCGCGCCGAGCGCCCCGCACTCTCCGTGCGGGTTGCTGGGCGGCGTCTCGACTCGCGTCTCCAGCCGCTGCGTCGTTCACAACTGGCCCCCGCCTACTTCGCAGTGATCGCCGCAGCGCCCTCGGTGACCCCGAGCACGCGCGCGATCCGCGCTGCCGCTCCCTCGGGATCGGCGAAGAGATCAAAGCTCTGCACCCGGTGGTAGTGCCAGCCAAGCCGACGAAGCACCGCGGGCCGGAGTCGCAGCGCCTCCCGGAGGCTCACGCCGCCGTCGCTCGCTGTTCCGAGGTCGATGTCAATCGCGATCGCGCGATCCCCAAACGACGCGGCAATGGGGATCTCTCCGCGATAGTCGAGCACGACCGTGATCCCGTGGCCCTCGAGTCGGTCTGCGAACTCTCGAATGAGCGGGTCCGTCTCGGCTGGCAGCGACGCCGGCTCGGGCTCAGGATGCTCGAACGCGAGCAGCTCGGCGAGCTCGACGACTCCGTGCTTCAGACGGGACGAATCAAGGTCCTCCGGTTTGAAGCACGACACGATCGTCATCGCACGACGGGCACGGGTCATCGCGACGGCGAGCAGGTGCTCGCCCCCTGGGCGCCCGAGCGCACCGAAGTTTGACAGCACGCGACCGTGCGGCGTCCGACCGTACCCGATCGAGAAGATCACGCGGTCCCGGCTCTGCGCGGTTGCCTGCTCGAGCGTGAGCACGGCGAACGGCTCAGCGCGGTCCCCCAGGAGGAAGTCGCGGTATTGCGGGAACTTCGAGAATGCCTGCAACACCTCGCGGTACACCCGCACCGCGTGCTTCTCGCTGGCGGTGATCACCATGAGCGATTCGTTCGGGCGCTCATCGGCGTGCTGCAACACCATCTGCACGACTCGGTCAACCTCAGCCTCGGTGCTCTCGACGGCGCCGGTCTGCTGGTCAGGCAGCCCCTGCCCAGCCGGCACGAAGTCGTAGGTGAGACTTGAGTGGCCGAGGAAGCTGCCGGCCCACGGCAGCGAGTTAATCTCGCCGTCGTAGAAGCGGTCGTTGACGAGGTTCGTGAGATCCTCACCTCCCGCACGGTAGCTGCGCGTGAGCTTCAGCGTGGGAAGCACCTGGGCGAGCTCGTCGAGTGCCGAACGCAGCTCGACCCCGCCCTCGCCGGGATCGGTCTCAGGGCTGTGCACGCCGATTTCGAACGTGCTGGGGCTCTGCGTCGTGCTGTCGCCGAACACGACCACCTGGTCTGCGCGGCGAATCGCGCCGAGGTTCTCGGCGAGCGTGGTCGCGCCAGCGTCGACAAGCAGTACGGTGTCGAAACGTGCCGTCTCCGGGAGCTGCGAGACCTCGTACGGCGACATCGCGAGCACAGGGGCGAGCGTCGAGAACAGCACGGGCGAGTCCTGTGCGAGTGCGGCAATCGTTGCGTAGCCGCTGCGCAGCAGCCCGCGCAGCGCGAGCGCCTCCTGCTTGTTGTCGAGCACCGCGACGCGCCACGAGTCCGCCAGCTTCGACGCGAGCAACGCGCCGTTCGCGCCGGCGTGCGCATCGTCAACGAGACGGAAGTCAGCCTCGAGCCGCTCGATCACTCCGGTGTTCGCACTCAACAGCGCCGGGTTCGTCTGCAGCATCCGCTCGAGCACCGACTGCCACCAGGCGAGCTCAAGCTCTGCCCCGACCTCTTCGGCCGGCACGTGCCTGGCCGACAGGTCGTCGAGGAGCGGGCCGAGCCGAGCGCTCCGAAGCCGCTCAACGATCGTCGTGCGCTCCTGAATGTTCTGCAGCACCTCGGACTCTTTCGCAAGCTCCGAAATCCGCGCTGCGAGCTCGTGCAAGCCGAGGTTCTTCAGCCGGTCGGGCTCGACGGTCGTGCCGAGGACCGCGTCGAGCTTGTCGAGATCCTGATAGGCCGCTTGGAACGCCACCACGACGTCAGCGATCCCGAGAGGCACCTCCGGTCGCGTACCGACGACGGTCGTGTAGCGCTGCCAGAGCACACGCTGCTGCTGGATCTGCACGAGCCGCGCGTACATGTCGGTGATACTCACGCCGGGCCGGACATACTCCTGTGCAAGCTTCTTCAGGCGTCGCTTGTTTGAAGCCGACATGTCTTCGTCGCTGCCGCGAGGGGCATGCGCCGCGATGACCTCAGCGAGCGACCGGTCGTACACCTCCGGGGTGAACCGATCGAGGGTGTCGCGAATGCCCATGAGCAGCCGCAGGTACACGCCGAGCTCGGAGATTGACTCGAACGGCCGCATCGACGTCTGTTCGACGACCTCGTTCGCCATCGAGATGAGGCGCGGCAGCTGCGATTCAGCGAGATCAACTGCGATGCCGTAGGCGGCGCGGGCCTCTTCGGTCGTCGAGAAGTCGACGCCGTACCACGGCGAATCCTCCGGACCGTACTGGAACTGACCGAGGCGGGCAACCTCGGTGAGGTCGTCCGCGACGGACGATCGATCGATCGTGAGCTGCCCCAGCGCCTGATCATCGAGCCGCACCGTCGTCGACGGCGGGTTCTCGCCGAGCGAGAGCTTCGTGAGCTGACGGAGCGCATCCAGCGGCGTCACGGAGTACCGCTCGTCGGGCGTTGAGAGCGCGTCACGGTAGTCGAGCAACACGCCCCGGAGACGCACGAGCGCCTCATCCACATCGCGCATCTGCTCGGACGCTGCGTTCTCGTTCCGGCTAATCGACTCGACGAGGTTGCGGCGGAGCCTCCGCGGGGTCACGGCGAGACCCGGCAGCCCGGCGCGCGTGAGCCGGTGCGTGATCCCGTCGATCGTGGAGCGGCGAGGGGTGACGACGAGCACGTGCTTGCCGTCGCGCACGAGGTTCCCGATCGCGTTCACCACGGTCTGGGTGCCGCCCGTGCCGGGCAGCTGCCGCACGACGATCGACTGTCCCGCATCGATCTGCGCGAGGACGTCGTCCTGCTCAGGATCGGAGTCGTACAGGCACCTATCAGTCTCAGGGGCCATGTGATCGGGCGAGACCGGGTTCACCGGGTGATAGTTATCGGCGAGGGTCTGCTTGGCGGGCTCGCTGCCACAGATCGCCTGCAAGATGGGGGTGTCGAGCCCGACCGCGTCAGCGGCCATGCCCTGCGACACGTTGTGGAAGGAGGACACGACGAGCCTCGGCTGCACGAGGAACTCTGGGACGCCGGCCACCATCTGTCGGAGCCTGTCGATGACGGGCTGCGGCTTGAACACGCCTTCGGACTGCGACAGCTCAATCAGCGAGCGCGCGTCGATCGTGATGCCAAACTGGTCGCGGAGCGCCCGGATCAGCTCGGAGTTCACCACCGGGAAGTTCTTCAGCTTGAGCTCGAAGTCGCGGCCGTAGCGGCGGATGGCGAGCGGTCGGAGCAGCACCGGCGCCGAGAATTCGTCACCCTCAAATGTCCACTTCGCGAGGCCCACCGCGAGGTTCACCGTCTCGAGGCCGCGCATGGTGCGCATCTCCACGGCCTTGTCGGTGACACGCGCAGCCGCGGCGCGGGCATGGCGCAGGGCGAGGTCGTCGCGGATCAGCGCCGAGAGCAGAATCTTGTTGCCCGAAATGAACTGCGGCAGCCCGCCGGGGTGCGTCGAGGAGAGCTCGATGCGGTTCGCCGGGTGATCGTCAAAATGCAGCAGCGGGTTGCGCCCGCCAACCGCGGCGAGTTCGCGAAGCCACGCGGCGTGCTCCTCGGAGAACGCGTCGACGACGCCCAGCGGGCCGCCGAGATCCTGGCGGTCGGGGTCGTTGGCGGTCATGCTTGCGGGCGCGGCGTTCTGCACCGGCTCCGTCGCCTCAGCGACATCCGGTGCTTCCGCGGCGTTGCCCTTTGATTCGGGTCGCCTGAGTCGATCCACACTCCACACACCGCCACCCTAAGGCGTCCACCTTTGAAATCGCGGCATTATCGCGGTGTTTCTTCTCCCGGTCGGCCCTGTGACTTCGCCCGGCGCTCATGCGCCGGGCGAAGTCACAGTCGTTCGGCGCCGATCAGCGGATGATCGCGGTGTCGGTCGCGGTGCCCCGCGCCCGTGCAACGAGCCGCATCAGGTGGTACACGACGACCGCGGCGATCGTGCCGAGCGCGATGCCGTTGAACATGACGTCGCCGAGCTGCATGCTGAAGTCGGCGATGCCGACGATGAGCGCGATGGCGGCCGTGAACTGGTTGATGGGCTTCGAGAAGTCGACCTTGTTGTCGATCCAGATCTTCACGCCGATGAGGCCGATGAGACCGTAGAGCGCGACGGTCACGCCGCCGAGAACGCCCGCAGGAACGGAGAAGATGAGCGCACCGACCTTGGGCGAGAAGCTCAGCAGCATCGCGATGATGCCTGCAACCCAGTACGCGGCCGTCGAGTAGACGCGCGTCGCTGCCATCACGCCGATGTTCTCGCCGTAGGTGGTCGTCGCGGAGCCGCCGCCGAAGCCGGCGAGAATCGTGGAGAGCCCGTCGGCGAGCAGCGCGCGTCCGGTCACGGGGTCGAGGTCGCGGTTGATCATGAGGCCAACGCTCTTCACGTGGCCGACGTTCTCCGCGATGAGCACGAGGACGACGGGGAGGAAGGCGGGGAGCAGGCCCCACAGTGAAGGATCTGCGAACGGGTTCGCGGGGAGGTGGAACTCGGGAAGGCCGACCCACGCCGCTGACTTCACGGCCTCGAAGTCGACGATGCCCATGAGCGCGGCCGCGATGTAGCCGACGACCATGCCGAGCACGATCGAAAGCCGGCCGATCAGGCCGCGGAACAGCACGGTGATGAGCAGGATCGAGCCGATGGTGATGAGCGCGGCCGTCGAATGCAGGCCCTGGTTGACGTCGGGGTTCGCGGCGGGGTTGCCGAACCAGTTGTTCTTCACTGCGGGTGCGAGGTTGAAACCGATGAGCGCGACGACCGATCCCATCACGACCGGCGGCATGAGTGCGTTCACCCAGCCGATGCCGAAGCGCTGCACGATAACGCCGACGAGGGCAACGAGCACGCCCATTGCGATGATCGCGAACGACGCTCGCGCGAGGCCGGCGACGTCGCCGTACTCGTATCCCGCGGTCGCGACCGCGATCGGCGCGAGGAACGCGAATGAGGATCCGAGGTAGCTCGGCAGGCGGTTGCCCGTGAGCAGCAGGAACAGCATCGTGCCAAGGCCCGAGAAGAAGAGCGTTGCGGTGGGCGGGAAGCCGGTGATGAGCGGCACCAGGAAGGTCGCGCCGAACATCGCGACGACGTGCTGCGCACCGAAGCCGATGGTCCGGGCCCAGCCCAGCCGCTCCTCGGGCAGAACGATCGCGTCTTGCGCAACGGACTTACCGTCGCCGTGCAGCTTCCAGGGCAGCGCCATAGGTGGCTCCTTCGGGGCGATCGGTACTCGCGTGCCGTGCGTCCACCCCTTCAGGCGCTCGACCAAAACTCAAGCATACAGCGAACACTCAGGAATGCGCGCGGGCGGGCAGCCTACGAATCGAAGCCGAGCCCCAGCGCATCAAGGGTCTTCAGCAGCACATTCCGTTTGCCGCCGTTGTGGTCCGCCCGGTCGAGCGACCAGCGCGTGAGATTGATCCCGATCGATGCAGCGGGCTCGGGCGGGAACGGCAGCGGCACACTCTTCACCATCTCGAGCTCGGTCCGCTCGGTGGTACGCCCCTCGAGCCTGTCGACGATGACGTCCGCGGCAAAGTGCGTGGCGCCAACGCCGAGTCCGGTGAACCCAGCCACGTACTGGACCCGCCCGCCGTGGGCCTGCCCGAAGAACGCGCAGAACCGTGTCGAGGTGTCGATCACGCCCGCCCAGCGGTGCGTGAACTTCAGCCCGGCGAGCTGCGGGAACGTCGTGAAGAAGTGACTCGCGAGCCTACGGTGGCTCTCCATCCGATCCTCATACTCCCGCTTGATGCGCCCGCCGACATGGTAGACCGCGTCGTAGCCGCCCCAGAGAATCCGGTTGTCTGCCGTCAACCGCGAGTAGTGGAACTGATTCGCCATGTCGGCGAGCCCCTCGCGCCCGTCCCAGCCAATGGCGGCGAGCTGCGCGTCGCTCAGCGGCTCGGTCATGAGGACGTAGTCGTATACGGGAACTGTGTGGAACCGGTAGCGCTTCAGCAGCGACGGGAACACGTTCGTGCAGAGCGCGACTCGGCCGGCCGCGACCGTGCCCCGCTTCGTCTCGAGCTCGATCGGCTCGTCGTCGCGGCCGCTCAGCCTGTCCACGGGCGTTCCCTCGTAGATCTCCACGCCGATGCTCGTCGCGAACTTCGCGAGCTCCTGGGCGAGCTTCGCCGGATGCAGATTGGCATTCTCGTGCGGCGAGAACTCCCCCGCGAGAAACGTCGGCGAGTTGATGCGGGCGCGCACTTCCTGCGCGTTCAGCGTCACGACGTGCGGGTCCGGGCTCTCCCCGACCCAATCGACCTGGTACGGGTTGTTCGCGACGGAAAGCTGACCGGTGCGCTCCCAGTCGACCTCGAGCTTGTGCTCGGTGATGAAGCGCTCCATCGCGTCGAGGTTCTCGTATCCGAGCCGCCGCAGCGTCCCGGTCTCGTCCGGCCACCGGGACTCGGCGTTCGGCTCGCCGTGCGTGATGCTCGCCTCACAGAAGCCGCCGTTGCGCCCGGACGCTGCCCACCCGACGCTGACGGCCTCGAGCAGCACGACCCGGCGCTCCGGATGCTCCTGCTTGAGTTTGATCGCGGTCCACAGTCCGGCGTAGCCTCCGCCGACGACCGCGTCGTCCGCCGAAATATCGCCGGCGAGCCGCGGGTAGGTGACGGCGCGCTCCGCGACGTCGTCGATCCAGAACACCCCGAGGCGAGTCTCTGCGAGCGCCTCGTCAACGATCCGCGCCGCGGGGCGATGCGTCTCAAATACAGTCTGTTCCATGGTCGTTATCAGTCCTCGTCGTTGGGGGCGTACCGCGAGTGTAGCGCGGTCGAACGAGCCCTGAACAGGGGCGGCTCCGTGCGGCTGTCGTCACCGGCACTCCCCCACGTTGCCTTGCTAGGGTGGGGCCATGCCGCGCCGAGTCGAAGATTTCCGGGGGCTCACCCGGATCAGCCGCCTGCGGATCCTTCACGCCGTCCATCGGCTGCCCGGCAGACGACTCGCTGAGATCGCCGCCGAGGTGGATCTCCACGTCAACACGACCAGGGAACACCTCGCGGTTCTCGAGGCCGAGGGGCTCGTGCACAGTTTGCGGCTCGTCACCGGGGTGCGTGGCCGCCCGCCCGTGGTGTTTCATCCGGTCACCGATGCGCACGACAATGACGCAGCCCGCCAGCGCGCCGACGCCGCCACGGCGCGCGGGGACCTACTCCGGCGCCTGGCACCGGAACTCGACCGGAGCGCCGAGCTCGGAGCGGAGGCGATGGCGCAGCTCGACGCGCTGTACGAGCATCTCGAAGACATCGGCCTGGAGCCGCAGCCAGACGACTCGCAGCTCAGGATCGATGTCGCCCCCTGCCGTTACGCGTTCGCGATCACGACCGAGCGCGCGCTCGTCTGCTCCGTGCACATTCAGCTCCTCAAACAGCAGCTCCAGCAGCTGCCCGGGCCAGTCCGGTTGCGGAGCGTCACGCCGTTCGTGACGCCGACGCGCTGCGAGATTGCGCTTGCGGTGGATAGCGGTACTCAGCCAACGGCGCAGGGCGCGACGGTCACGGCGTAGCCGCCGCGCCGCCGCGCCCCGTCCGCGAAATCAGGAGGGGTTCTGCGCCCACATGTCCGGGCCAAACACCTCGTACTGGATGCGCGCAGCTGGCACGCCGCCCGCTAGCAACGTGCGCCGGGCCGCCTGCATGAACGGCAGCGGTCCGCACATGAAGACGCGTGCGCCCGCCGGAATGTCGGCCCCGGTCAGGTCCATGTAGCCGCTCCGCGCCGGCACGAGCGTCGGCGCAGTCTCGGCACCCTCCTCATACCAGTTCTGCGCGCGAGCGTCGCTCATCGCCAGCACCTGACGCCGCAGGCTTCCGTAGAGTGCGTGGGTCGCGTGGGAGCGGTCCGCGTGGAACAGCCGCACTTGGCGCTCGGGCTGCCGTCGCGATACGTCCTCGAGGATCGCCGCCACGGGCGTGATCCCGATTCCGGCGGATACCAGCACCAACGGTGAGTCCTCGGTGTCGAGCACGACGTCGCCTGCCGGCTGCGACACATCGAGCACAGCGCCAGGCAGCGCGTGCTCATGGAGCCACCCGGAGACCCTGCCGTCGGGCGCCCCGCCCTCACCGCGCACACGCTTGATCGTGACCCGCAGCGAATCCCCGCGCGGGCCGGACGAGATCGTGTACTGGCGCGGCTGGCGTTCGCCGTCGGGCAAATCGACCGCAATCGCAACGTACTGACCGGTGCGGTGCTCCGGCACCTCGCCCGTGACCGGGGCAAGCAGCAGGGAGAACACATCGTCGCTCTCCTCGAACCGCTCGACGACCCGATACTGGCGCCAGGGCGTCTCGGGATCTGTGCCCCCGAGGGCGTACAGCTTCGCTTCCTCCGCGATAAGCGCGGTCGCGAACAGCCAATACACCTCGTCCCATGCGGCGGCGATCTCCGGCGTCACCGCATCCCCGAGCACCGTACCGACAGCCGCGAGCAGGTGGTGCCCGACGATCGTGTACTCGCGAGCCTTGATCCCGAGCGAGACGTGCTTGTGGGCAATGCGTTGCATGACGGGGGTGAAGTCCGGCGCGTCAGGGTCGATCAACTGCACCGCAAATGCAACAACCGATGCGGCGAGCGCCTTTGGCTGCTCGCCGATCGCCTGATTCGCGGCGTTGAATACGTTCTTGAGTTCGGGATGCGCCGCAAACATCGCCGGATAGAACGTGCGGGTGATTTCATCCGCATGCGCGGCGACGACCGCTGCCGTCGCCGCGACCGTAGCCTCAGAACTGGGGGACAATTTCATCGACATCTCTGCCTCCTGGTTGGGTGGAACGTCCACTCACCAGATCCTCCCGCCGCGCGCGGATTCTCGCCTCCGGTTTCGCCGTGATTATTCACGGCACGGCGAGACGGCCTAGTTTGCCGGGGGTTTCATGATTGCGCCGGTCGCCAGCCCGACAGCGAGACCCGCAGGCAGCCAGAGCCAGAACTGGGTAAAGAATCCGAGCACGAGCCCCATGACCGCTCCGACGGCGAGGCCGAGAAAGATCTGCTTGCGACGCTGCTCTGGCGTCGGTTCTTCCCCTTTGCCCTTTGGCCGGTTCCCTGGTCGCGATGACTTACTCATGCGCCCAGCCTACGCGCGGTCGCGCGGTCCAGCCTGTCCATCTCCTGCAACTGCGCGACGACGTCGGCCGACGCGCCACGGGAGATGGCGACCTCAACGAGGGCGCCCATCGCTCGCGCGATCTTCGCGGTGCTCAGCGACGGCGCCGCGCCTGCTGCCTCGAGCACCTGCCCGACGGCGTCGAGCCAGCGCTCCTCGGCGCCGGGGAGCAGCTCGGCCTCCCACTCGCGCCAGGCGCGCTCCACCCGCTCCTCCCCCTGGAGTTCCGTCGCTCGCACCCTGTCGTCGGCAAGCTCGACGACCTCCACGCCTGCGGCGTCGGTGAGTCGGATCGTGCGCCGTTCGGTCCGCAGCTCCGCGATCGGGCGGACCCGCTCGGCGGCCTCGCCGATGCGGTCGACGAGTTCGGCCGTGAGCCCAGCCGGCATCGCGTCGGCGAGCGGCCAGTGCAGCTCGCGTGTCCCGCCAGGAGTCTTCGCTTTGAGGTGCCACCCCTCGTCGCCACCGCCCTCGCGCACCCGCATCGCGAGCCCCTGCGCGGCGAGCGCACCGTCTTCGGTATCGAAGTAGCGTGCGTGTAGCTGGTGCACTTCGGCGGCGCCCAGGCCAAGCCCCACGGCCGCAAACGCGGCCGCTCCCGGCACCTCCGTCGCCGCGGGCACCTCGTACTTCCGCTCGATTTCCAGCGACTCGGTCGCGGCGAGCGCGGCAGGCTCCTCCTCGGGTGCCCGCCGCTGGCCGGCGGACCAGACGATGCCGGCGCCCGCCAGCACCACGAGCAGGATGCCCGCGAACGCGGCCGGAGTGAGCACGTCTCCAAGGAAGAGCACACCCACGAGGGTGCCTATCACCGGGTCGAACGCAAAGAACACGCCGAGAATGCGCGCCGAGGTGAGGCGCCCGGCGATCGTGTCGACCGAGAACGCGAGCGCCGTGCCGACAAGCGCCGACAGCGCAAGCAGCCCCCACTGCGCAGGCTGCACCAGGGTCACAACGGGCATGGAGAACGGCAGGGTCAGGATCGCCGCGACAGAAATCGACAGCGCGACCGACTGCAGTCCACCGTCTGATTTCCCGACGCGCGGCGCGAGCAGCGTGTAGCCGGCGAAGCTGACGCCCGCGAGCGCGCCCCACAGCAGGCCGACGGTGTCGAACGGGCCGCCGAACCCGGCGAGGAGCACGACGCCGGCAAACGCAGCGATGGCGAGCAGCCCCTCGCGAAGCCGTCGGGAGGCAAGGAACGCGACCATGCACGGCCCGAGGAAGTCAAGCGTCGTCGCGACGCCGAGGGGAATCCGCTCGATGGCCTGGTACAGGAACATGTTCATCGCTGCCATCGCGACGCCGTACAGCACGATCCCGAGCCACTCCTCGCGCGTCCGGCCCCGCAGCCTCGGCCGGAAGATGACGAGCATGATCGCGGCCGCAAGCAGCATCCGCAGGCCGCTCGTGCCTGCGGCTCCGAGGTCGGCAAACAGGGACAGCGAAATTGCGGCGCCAATCTGCATGCCGATCGATCCCGTGAGAACGAGGAACATGGCACGAATCGTCGCTGACCTGTTGGGCTGTGTGTGCATCCTCCCAAGCCTAAACCCAGCGGGGTGCCTACACTTAGCTTCGTGAGTGAGCTCGTCGAAACCGTGTCGGAAGCCGTCCGCGAGGCGGAGGCGAAACTCCGCGAGTCCGGGGTCGCGCCCGAGGCCCTCGCCGCGTTTGTTCCTGAGCGACGAAAGCTGCTCATCAGGCGGAAGCCAACGATGCAGCCGCTCGGCCATGTGTGGCGGCTCGGCACGCTCATGATCGGCGCCGACGCCGGCAGCCCACCTGCGCTATACGTCGTGGGAAAGGCGACACGGTCGGCCGCGCGACTTCACCCTGGCAACCAGTCGGTGTCGCGGGAGGAACGCCGAGACGTCGCGGCCGCGGCGCTGCACGGTGGCTACGCGGAGGGCACGCCCGTGAACTACGACGCGGTGCAGATCGCGCTCGACGAGGCGACGCTCACGTCGCTCGCCCCCGAGCTGCCGCTCGGGCTCGTCGACGGTGAGATTCGAGTCCGGTGGCGGGCAGGCGCCCCACTCGACGGCGCCCAGACGCTCAGGGCATACCTGCGGGAGCGATCGGAGCTGCTGGCGCACCCGCCGCAGGGCGCGAGCTAGGCGCGGCGCGCTCGGCCGATAACCCTTGGATCGGCACGTCGTCTGCCGGATCCGGCCCCGTCCGGCATACATACCGCCGATCGCATATGGGCCGAGCGTCACTCCGACCGGAGCCAGCTATTCCTCTTCGTCGTCACCGTCTTCTTCATCGTCGTCAGACTCGCTGTCTTCGTCCCCGGACTCGTCGTCTTGGTCGTCGTCGTCTTCGTCTTCGTCTTCAGGGTCGTCCTCCCCCGCAAGCCTGGCCTCGAGCTCGGCAAGCTCGGCGCGGACCGCCTCGAGCACGTCGGGCTCGTCTTCCCACAGCTCAAGGAACTCCGATTCGGGGTCGGCCATCTCGGAGAGCAGCTCGATGGCGCGCTCGAGGTGGTCGTCAAGCCGCTCGAGGTCTCCCGGCCACACGGTGCTGTGCCCGAGCACGGCAAGCAGGTAGCCCGCGGCGCGGATGCGATCGTAGTCATCGTCATACTTCAACGCCTCGTCGATGTGGCCGTCGATGTCAATTCCCTGAAACACTTCAGCAAACCAATCGGCCGCTCCGTCGTTGTCCCATGGCTGGTTTCCCCAGGCTCCCATGCGATTCCGCCCTCCTGTGCCCAGACTCTCCGGGTGTCGCACCATTGTCGCGCACCGGGCCCGGCCGCCGCGACCTCCCGACGGTGAATTTCCCGCAAAACTTGCGTCTGCCGGGCGCCGCGATCCTGATCGCTGGAGGCGCCTACCCCTGACTGCCCGGGACGCCGGGCATCGCGAGCCGGCTCATCGTCTGCGCGACCTGCGCCGATGATTGCCCGCCAAGGAGCGCAAGAATCAGCAGCAGGCGCGCCTTCGTCGGGGCGAGGTCGCCGACGACGATCTCCCAGCCCAGCTTCGCGACCGCGCTCCCAGCGCCCGAGCGGGACACGCACACCACCGGCAGCCCATTCTCGGCCGCTCGGCCCGCCGCCGCGGCGAGATCTTGCGAGATCGCGCCAAGCCCCATGCCCGCGATAACGAGCCCGCGCACTCCGGCGGCGACGTACGCGTCGACCGCTTCGCCACCGCCGCCCGGATAGGAGACGAGAATCTCGACCCTGGGCAGCTCCGCCGCCGTGGCGCATCCTGCGAGGTTGACGAGGGGCTCGGCCGGATCGCCTGGCGGACGGACCACGTGACGGTGCAGCACGACGGAGCCACCAAACAGGTAGCCGATGGGACCCGAAGCGGGGCTCTCAAACGGATCGGGAAGGGTGGAATGGCGTTTCACCACATCCCGCGCGGCGTGCAGCAGGTCTCCGAACACCACGACAACGCCCTGACCCGCCGTCACTCCACTCGCCGCGACCCTGATCGCCGCCAACAGATTGGCGGGACCGTCAGCACCGTGCACGAGGCGCGTTGGCGGTGACGGTCGTTCGGGGTCGCGCACGGCAAACGGCCGCATGGACCCCGTGACGATGACCGGGCGGTTTGCGGGGACGGTGAGGTCGAGCCAGTAGGCGATCTCCTCGAGTGCATCGCTGCCGCTCGTCACCACGACTGCGTCAGCGGTCGAGAGAGCGTCGTTGACGGCCTCCGACACCCTGACGAGGTCTGCGATGCTGAGCGTGCTTGACCCACTCGCGAGCACCTGTTCACCGTCGAGCTCGGCGACGCTCAGCAGCTCTGGCCGGAGATACTCGAGCAGCTCGTCGACGTGAAACCCTGGGGCTCCGTAGGTGAGGAGATCGTCCGGGGCGAGCGTCGAACTCGCGATGGTCCCGCCTAGGCCGACGACGGCAACGTGCGGCAAGGGTGGGTCCTGCGTCATCAGCCTGCTCCATTCCTCGGGTCGGATGCCGCCCGCAGCAACCGTTCAATTGCATCGATGTTAGGCGACTCGGCGAGCCGCAGGACCGCGTCGTAGTGCGAGTCCGCAAGGTTCGACAGCGACGTGAACTTGCGGCGCTTCTCCCATGGCGCGAACGGCTCGCTCACCGCCCCGCGGGCGACCTCGCGCTGCCGGTCGAGCCTCCGGCCGTCTGTGAGGGTGAGTTCGACCCGGTGCGGGGTGCGGCCTTGGTCAAGCATGATCCGCTCAGCCTCCTCGGACCAGGTCCGAACCGAGATCCTGTCGAAGAGTGGATGGCTGCGCCGCTCGCGCACCCTCGCGGGTTCGAAGTCCGACATCGAGACCGTCCCACCCTCGAGCGCCGCCGTGAGGGCGTACTGCATCGAGAACCTCGCCTGGGTCGGATTCTCGGGGTGGGTGTACGGCAGGTTCGCGGCGTTCGGACGGAGCACTGTCACCACGATCTCTGCGACGTCGGCTGCGGCGAAGCTGTGCTCGCGGAGCAGATCGACTACCGCGTCGATCGCGAGGTGGGTCGATCCGCAGCACGGGTACAGCTTCGGGAACAGGCCGGGCTGTTCGATCGCGTGCACGGCGGAGGTGTCGATCGGTTCCGCCGGCCAGTCTGCACTCGGAGCGCCGTAGAGCGCCGCGAAGCCGCGCTCCCCCTCGAGGATGTCCGCACGCCCGGTAACCCCGGCCTCAGCGAACAGGGCCGCCTCGACTGAGCTGCGCGCTGCGAACCCGGCGTGAACGGGCTTCACTGGGGTGCCGAACTGCCGTTTCAGGCCGCTCGCGCTGCTCACGGCGACGCTCATTGCTGCGGTGGTTCGGCCGGCGTCGAGCCCGAGCAGGTGCGCCACCGCCGCCGCGCCCCCGATCGGTCCGATCGTTGAGGTCGCGTGCCATCCTGCCGTGTAGTGCTTCGCGGCAACCTCGCGCCCGATCTCACGCTGCACCTGAAGGCCGACAAGATAGGCGTCGAGCAGCGCCGGGCCGTCCGCGTCCGCCAGGCGCGCGGTGGCGAGCAGGGCGGGCACGAGCACGGCACTGGCGTGCGTCGCTGCTCCGATGAAGTTGTCGTCGAGGTCCAGCGCGTGTGCGGCGGTGCCGTTGACGAGGGCCGCCGAGCCCGGGGCGCGCATCCCGCCATCGACGCATATCGCGGACTCCCGCGGGTCTGCCTGCGCCGCGACCGCGAGCGCGCCGAGTGTCGACACATCCGAGGCGCCGGCGATCATGCATGCGAGCGTGTCGGCGAAGGCGTCAGCCGCCGCCGCGCGACGCGGCGCGCTGACTGGCGCACCAGACGTGATCCAGTCGGCGATGCGTTCCAGCGCTGTCACGCGTCTACCCTCGTCCGATCACCGAGCGCGCGCCATCCCCTGGCAAGCCAGCCCTCCGCTAGCGCCGCGAGCGCGACCGCCTGATCGTCGAGGACCGCGTCGTCGAACACGACCCGAGGCGAGTGGTTCGGCGCCGCTGTGCTCGGCTCGACCCCGTCGGGAGACGCGCCGAGCATGAAGATCGTGCTGGGTACGCGCTCCGCCACGTACGCGAAGTCTTCCGACCCCATAATCGGCTGCGGGAGCTCGGCGACCCGCTCGGCACCAAGGAGCTCTGCGAGTTCGGCGACGGCCCACTCGGTCGCGGCCCCGTCGTTAACGGTGACCGGGTAGTCGATATTCAGGGACACCTCGGCGGTCATCCCATGTGCGCGAGCCAGTCCCTCAAGTTCTTCGACGAGATCGGATCCTACCCGCGCAAGCGTCGCCGCCGAGAAGTTACGGACCGTCGCCGCCAGCTCGACGCTCTCCGGAATCACATTGATCGCGTCGCCCGCCCGGATCACTGTTGGCGTGATGATCGCGGGGTCGAAGGGGTCGAGCCGTCGCGCCGTGAATGACTGCATCACGCCGACGGCCTCTGCGGCAACCGGAATCGGGTTTCGGGCGGTGTGCGGCTGGGAGCCATGTCCGCCCTGGCCGACGATCCTCACCCGGAGTTCGTTGCTGCCCGCGAGCGTGGGGCCAGAGCGCGTGAGGAACGTTCCACGCACCCCCGGGCTCACGTGCACAGCGAACGCCGCCCCCACCCTGGGACCGGCCGCGTCGAGGACACCCTCGGCGAGCATGATCCGCGCGCCGCCAAGCCGTTCCTCGCCAGGCTGAAACATGAACACGACATCTCCCTCGAGGTCGTCACGGCGCGCAGCGAGCATTCGTGCGGCCCCTACGAGGCCCGCCATGTGCAGGTCGTGGCCGCACGCGTGCATCGCGCCAGGGCGTTCTGAAGCGTACTCAAGCCCGGCTGGTTCGGCGACGGGGAGAGCGTCCATGTCGGCCCGAAGCAGGACGGCGCGCCCCGTCGGGTTGCCGCGAAGCACTCCGACGATGGAGCTCAGCTGCTCAGAAAAGCTGAGCTCGATGTCGAGCGGTGCGAGTTCGCGCTCGATGCGCTCGCGGGTGTCGGGCAGATGCAGCCCGACTTCCGGGTGCCTGTGCAGCTCTCTTCTGAGTTGCTGCAGGGGTGTGGGGAGTGTCACTGCTGCGCCTCCTGGGCCACGAGCTTCGTACGCTGGGCGAATGCGTCGACGGACTGGGGCGCGATGATCGCCATCACGATGGCGAGCACCGCTCCGACACCCAGGAAGAGGAAGGCCGAGGTGTAGCCGTAGCTGTCGAGCAGGATCCCCATGGCGAGCGGCGCGACGATGCCCGCGAGCTGGCCGCCGAAGTTCACGATGGAGAACGCGCTTCCCGAGAGCTGCGTCGACAGTGCCTTCAGCGGCACGGACACGACCGGGACGTTGCAGAGCCCGCAGCCGAAGATCGCGATGCACTCGAAGATGATGAACATCGTCAGCGACTCCGAGGTGGCCATGAGGATGATCGCGACGAGGCTCACGGCCATTGCCGGGGCGACGATCTTCGCGCTCGCGCCGCCGAGCCTGTCGGTGAGGCGGCCGCCAACGTAGATGCCGACCGCGATGCAGAGCGCGGGCAGCGCGAGGAGCAGGCTTGAGCTGCCCACGTCAATGCCACGGACCTGCTGCAGGTACGACGGCATCCAGGTCACGACGCCCCAGGTGATGAGGTTGCTGCTGAAGAACATCGCGGCGAAGATCATCATGGTCGGGTTGCGAACGAGGGCACGGACCTGGCGCCACTGCTCTGCGCGGGCCGCCGCGCTCTCCGCGGACGGCTTGGGCACCTCCACCCTCAGTTTGGGGAGCAGGAAGAGCAGGAAGAAGCTGAGCACCCCGAGTCCCGCCATCGCGATAAACGTGCCCCGCCACCCGAGCAGCACAACGACGGGCGGAATCACGAGGTAGCCGACGAGCGACCCGATGCCGTTCGAGGCCGAGACGATCCCCTGCGCCGTCATCCGCTGATTCGGCGTCGTACGCTCTGCGAGGATCTTCGCCGCGGCGCTCGGGAACGGGGCCTGCGCGGCACCGAACAGCACGCGAATGGTGAACAGCACGCCGAAGCTGCTGACGAGGCCCGACAGCGCGGTGAACGCCGACCACGTGAGCATTGCGACGCCAGCGATCGGGCGGCCGCCGAACCGATCCGTGAGCATCCCTCCCGGGACCTGTGCGAAGGCGTAGGCGAAAAAGAACCCGGAGGCGAGCAGGCCGAGCTGGGTGTTATTGAGTTCGAGGTCTGCGCCGATGAGGGGCAGCACGATCGTGATCACGAGACGGTCGATGTAGTCCACGATCCACGCGGCGAACAGGATCGCGACGGTGAACTTCACGGAACGCGGCAGCGGCGCACGCTTCTCCTTGACCACCGCGTCGGTGCGTTGGGCTGTGTCCTCTGACATGTTTTCTCCTTCGAAAATGTTGCGTTGCCGCACGAGGGTGTTGAGCAGAACACAGCATAGAAACCGTCCGAGAGCATGGAGCGCTTCGCAAGATTTATGCATATTATGGTCCAATGTCGCCAGAAAACTCCCTAGACAACCTGGATCTGCGACTTATCCACGCCGTCAAGCTTGCGCCGCGCGCCGCATGGAGCGCACTCGCCCCCGTCATCGGCGTCGACGCCGCAACGCTCGCGAGGCGCTGGGCGAAGCTCACCGAGCGCGGGCAGGTCTACGTGACCGGCTACGGCACTCTCGGGACACCCTTCACCGTGGCCGTCGCCGAGGTGCAGTGCAAACCGGGGCGCGCGCACGAGGTCGCACGACAGCTCGCACTGGATAGCGAGGCCCTGACGATCAACCTCACCGCCGGCGCCCGCGACATCCTCGTCACCGTAGCGGTCCCCGATCTGGAAGCGCTCTCGACCTACGTATTGCGCGACATGGGTGGGCTCGGAGACGCGACGTCGGTTCGCACTACCGTCGTGACGTCAATGATGACCGATGCACGGCCCTGGACCCCACGTGCCCTCTCCCCCGGCGAGCAGGCCAAAGTTGCTGCGCTCCAGCCGGCCGGGCCTGCAAACGCGCGGCGCCAACCGATCGACGTCGAACGTGCCGTCATCGCGGAACTCAACCACGACGGCCGGGCCGCAGTCGCCTCGATCGCGCGGCGCACCGGGCTCACCCAGAAGCGAGTGCACGACGCGATCGCAGGGCTGCAGAGCGCCGGCCTGCTGTCGGTGAGGGTCGACGTCGCGCGCACCCTGACAGCGTGGCCGCACTACGTCTGGTACTCGTTCCGTGTCCCGGCAGAGCGGGCGACCGCGATTGCAGAAGCGCTCACCAAGGTCGAGGAGGTGAGATCCGTACTGCTCACGCTCGGCGAGAGCAACATCATGATCTCGGCATGGCTGCGCACCCTCGCAGACTCCCAGCGCTTCGAGGTGATGGTATCGACCCGCATCCCGGATCTCGTGGTGCTCGACCGCTCACTCGTCATCGGGTCCGTGAAGCACTACGGGCACATCCTCACGGGCGCGGGCTTCGCGACGGGACAGACGATCCCCCACCGCCTCCCGGAGCCACTGGCGGGCTGAGACCGACCAAAGGGGACGGGGCGGGGTTGAGCGGGGCCCGGGCGCCGGGCCCCGCGTGCGGCTACTGCCCCATGTAGAGACGCTGGTTCGCTCGATCAGCCAGCCAGCTCCAGCGTCGGATCGCCTCACCGGTAACGCCTCGCGCCGCGTCGAGGGCATCATCGCGAATTGCCCGCAAACGTTCGACGGGAAGTACTTGGTTGGCGTCGAGTTCAGTCATCCTCGCGACAAACACCTCGGCCTCGGCCTCGCCTCCCAAACGTGGAGCTACGTCTCCGCGCATAAACTCTGCCCACGACAGTGTCGGGTCGAAGCCAAATCGACCGAATGCCAGGTAGCTCAGTTCCGCGGAGACATGGTAGGGCGACGGCTCACCCCAGACGGTGAGGCCCCGCATCCCAACGTCGGCCGACGTCTTAGCAAGGTCTGCAAACACCGGGGCGTTGAAGGCGTAGCGCTCAGTACGCTCATCGCCATTCCACTGGCAAGCAAACTGGCTACGGATAACGTTTGCCTGCGTCGGGAGGTCATGCACATGCTGTGCAGTCAGTTCGTCCTTCGCACGCTCCCAATACGCACGATTGAAAGTGTGCTGATAGATCCCGCCCTTAGGCAGCGCCTCCAACGGGGCGTGCGCGGCAGGGTCGAGCAAATTGTCCCACTGCAACTCGCAGTACACCCAAAGATCGTCTCCGCCCGACCGTGCCGCATCGAACAGCTTGGGGAAGTTGTCTGCCATGTCTGCGTGCGACCAAAACTCTGCGTCGTTATCCCGCCGGCTCGCCGCTTCGCGTTCGCCCCGCCGAGTGACACATCGGGGGCAACCGCAGACGCCATAGTCTCCACCCTCAATATTGACGCCTCCCGGCTCGACAGTCTCAACAAGCCACTCGAGAGCGTCGGCCATCCACTGAATGTTCGCCGGCTCGGACGGGCACGCTGTTCGCGTGTAGTCGCTCTGCGGAAAGTTCAGCGGAAAACTCAGATCTGCGAGTTGGAAACCTACCCCGCGCTCCATGTCGGCTGCCATCTCAGGGTTGTCCCGAAGATAGGTCGCGAGGTTGTAGCGGTGGTCACCCTCCCAATACACGCCGCCGTAGGCCCCTATCGCGACTCCAGGCAAGATCCGCACGCCACGCTCGCGGGCATAGCGAGTGAGTTCCTTCGCCGCCTCGACACCGCCGTGGGAGTCCCGGAAGAAGCCGTAAATCACAATCGCTGCGATCTGGTGGCGACTGCAAAAGTCAACCATTCGCTTGTAGTCCTTGAGAAAACCTCCCGGCGGCTTCCCGTACGGGTTGAAGACTCCAATCTCCTGATGCCCAACCTGGCTGAGCTCCCAGTTCGTGGAATGATCCCAGGTCCAGAACGTGCGGTAGGCAAGCTTCGGAGTGCGCTCGACCGCGACCACTGGAACGGAGACACCCGCTGGGCCAACGCTGGCGACGCGCTGCACGAGTTCCTCGACGCCGTAGATCACGCCAGAGTACGGACCTCCGGCCACCCGAATGATGGGGGCGCCTCCCGCAAGCTGCACATCGATGCGCAGTGCCCCTTCGGGCATGTCCGCCCGCTCTAGTAGTTCCACGAGGGGCATCGTTTCTGGAACGAGTGCGGGGTCTGGCGCGGGTTGCCACTCCAAGTCCGGCCATTCCTCGGCGAGGCGCCGCGCTGCGTGGGGGTGTGCATCACCTCCGTATATTGCGATTCTTCCGCTAAGCGTGGCATGACCGTGCTGTGACATCGTTCAGTTTCTCCTCGTGCTATGTGTGCGTCATTGCATCGATCGGTAGAGCGAACGATTGATGGTTATGTACCATAATGCACATTATGAAAGAAAGCCAGCAATCCTCCCCCCTCGCCGCAAACCTTCGGAAATGGCGGGAGCGCCGCGGAATGAGCGCGTCCGCGCTTGCGCGCGAGGCGGGGATCTCAAAGTCGACCGTCTCAGAGCTTGAACGGGGAAACGGGAACCCGTCGCTCGACACGCTTTGGTCGATCGCAAAAACCCTGAATGTATCGCTCGGGAGCTTGCTCGCCGACCCTGGGTCGATCGGGGACTCAGAAATACGCCGACTGACAGACGCGCCGGTTATCGCCCGCGATGGCGACGATTTCGTAGCCCAGCTCATGGCGGGTTGGCACGGAGATGGCGAGGTTGAACTCTCTGTCGTCTCGCTCGCCCCAAACGCCTTGCGCAGTTCACGCGGCAACGCCGCCGGAGTGATTGAGCGGGTACTCTGCGCCAGCGGGCTCGTGGAGGTTGGGCCCGACGGGGCAGGTCACCTCCTCGAACCAGGGGACATGCTCACTTTCAGGGCGGACCAACCACACTTCTACCGCGCCAGGGAGGGCGGAGGGCAGCTGTTTGTTGTCCAGCAGTACCCCTCCGGAAACTAGCCAAGCTCGGCTCGGAGAAATTCTTTGTGAGGGCTTGCGCGCCAAAACTGTGTCCAATATAGTGATAAACGTTCGGTAGAGCGAACGATTGAACTCTCACTAAACTTCCTGCTGTCATTGGAGACACAAATGGATGCGGAACCCACCCCAACGACGAGGCAGCCGCAGGCGCCGGTCATCGAAACCCGCGGGATCACGAAAAGCTTCGGCCACGTCCGAGCGCTTCAAGGTGCCTCGCTCCAGGCCTATGCGGGAGAAGTTCTCGCACTGATTGGCGATAACGGAGCGGGCAAGTCAACGTTGTCGAACGTCATCGCGGGCGTACACGCGCCCGACGAAGGCGAGATTATCCTCAACGGCAAGGAGATCTCTGTCGCCTCAGTTCGCGCCGCCCGCGAAGTCGGGATCGAGATCGTCTACCAGGATCTCGCACAGGCACCCGACCTCACCGTGGTGCAGAACTTCTTCTTCGGCCGCGAACTCCTCAAGCCTGGCCTTGGCCGGCTGATCGGACATGTCGACGAATCAGCAATGCGCGACCGTACCAAGGAGGCCATGAGCCTTCTCGGGGCCAGGGTCCCCTCTCTGACTGCTCCGGTGAGCGCCCTGTCCGGAGGACAGCGGCAGGCCATCGCCGTCGCACGCGCGGTCATGTGGGCTAAGGCAGCGATTCTGATGGACGAGCCCACAGCAGCGCTCGGGCCCAAGCAAACAGCCATGGTGTACGACGCAGTTCGTGCAGCGGCCGACCGCGACCTCGCAGTCATTCTTGTCTCGCACGACATTCCAAAGATGCTTGAGTTCGCAGACAGGATCGCGATCATGCGGCATGGCCGTGTGGTCGCGCAAATGCCGACTGCCGGCCTCGAACTCGTCGACGTTCTCACGACCATGCTGTCTGCCAAGGAGGAAGCCGCGTGAACCAGTCAACTGCCGTACGTACCCCGAGCACCGAATCGGTCACGACACCGCCATCGTTTGACAGCAGCGAGCCCAGCGCCGCGCGGCGACTGCTGACCTCGACAGCCTTCCTCATCGCGGTCGTCGTCGTCGCACTGATCCTGCTGTTCGGCCTACTCTCACCGAATGGTGTCTTTCTCGGGCCCGCAAACTTCCGCAACCTCGCCCTCGACTCTGCCCAGTTGATCCTGCTGGCCGTAGGAATGACGTTCCTCGTGGGCGCTGGCGAACTCGATCTCTCAATCGGCGCGAACGTTATCCTCTCCTCAGTGGTCGCGGCGAAGGTGATCACCTGGCTTGGTGGCTCACCCGAGGCGGTGCTCGCGGGCGAGTACACAAACGCGCTCCTGGCGGTCCTTGCGGGTGTTGCCGCGGCGATTGGCACCGGGTTGCTCTTCGGGTTCATCAATGCCCTGCTCGTGAACACCCTTCGCGTGAACTCATTTATCGTCACGCTCGCCATGATGAGCGTCGGCAGCGGACTTGCGTACATCGTTACGAACGGCGTTAACGTAAGCTCGCTGCCGCGCGAGATGCAGAAGGGCTTCGGCTCCGCCGACTTCATCGGCATTATCCCTATCCCCGCGCTCCTCGCACTCGTCGTTGGCGCGATCGCGTGGTACACAATGACGAAGCTGCGATTCGGCGCCCACACGCTCGGAATGGGTTCGTCGCTGCGCGCCGCGGAACGCGCGGGCGTGAACGTGCGCCGGCAGCGGATCAAGCTGTTTCTCATCATGGGCGGGATCTGTGGCCTCGTCGGTTTTATCGACATCGCGAGGTTCCTCACCACCAACATTCAAGGCCATCAGGGCGACGCTCTCGCCGCTATCGCTGCGGTCGTCATCGGCGGCACAAGCCTCTTCGGTGGTCGCGCGTCAGTCCCCGGCTCGATGATCGCCGCGATCATCCCCGCCGTGCTCATTAACGGCCTCGTGATCCTGCGGGTCGGTTCGTTCTACCAGCTCGTCGTCACTGGCGCGATCCTCCTCATCGCCGTTGGTATCGACCAGCGCCGTCGCGCCCAACAGAAGTAGACATGTCCCGAGGTACCGGGTCGGCGCACTGCCGTCCGGCCGCATCGGCGCACCCAAACGCAGTACCCGCAGGAACCCTGCACCCCACACATCACACACATCCAATGGAGGAACCGTGTCTAGATTCATCAGCCGCCTTGGCAAGAGCGGAGCCGTCGCCGGCGCCGCAACACTCGCTCTCATCCTGAGTTCCTGCGCGACGACGCCCTCGGAGGGCGGCGCTGACTCTCCCAGTGAAGAACCCACGATCGCCTTCGTCGCCGCCCAAATGACAGCGACCTACTTCCAGGTGATGCAGTGCGGCGCAAAAGCCGCAGCCGAAGAGAACGGCGTTCGCCTCGACTGGCAAGGCGACCCGAACTGGGACTTGAAGACCCAAACCCCGCTAATCAATGCCGCAGTTCAGACCAAGCCCGCCGGCCTCGTACTCGTGCCGACAGATCCCGTGGGCCTCATCGAAACAGTGGAGAACATCTCGGCCGACGGGGTGCCCGTACTGACCGTCGACGGAAGTCTCGACGAACCAGCGGAGTTGCAGAATATCCGCACCGACAATCTGAGCGCCGGCGCACTCGCAGCAGACGCGCTCGCCAAGGCAGTTGGAGAGCAGGGGACGGTGCTCGTCATCGCTTCCTTCCCGGGAGTGGCTGCGAATGCCGAACGTGTCGACGGCTTCACCGAACGGATGGCAGAGGCCTACCCCGACATCACGGTGCTTCCCACAGAGTACTCAGACGCAGACCAGAGCAAGGCTGCACAGAAAGCAGCCGCGGCAATCGCCAACCCGGATTTGAAGGGTATCTACACAACGCTGGCACCCGCATCAGCCGGCGCTTCAGCCGCGATCCAGGCCGCAAACAAGACAGGAGAAGTCAAGCTTGTGGCGTATGACGCTGATCCCGCACAGGTCGCAGACCTCAAGGCAGGCGTCTACGACGCCCTGGTCGCGCAAGACCCATATGGGCTCGGATACGACTCGGTTGACCGACTCGCGAAGATCGCTCAGGGCGAGCTTGATCCGGAATCACTTGAGTATCAAGAGTATGTCAGCGCGTTCATTATCGACCGCGACAATGCCGACACCGAAGAGGCACAGCGCTTCATCTATAAGCCGAGCTGCTAACTGAGCTGTCCGGCGCCGCGCGTCGGCGCCGGACAGTGCCTCGTCACACCTCACGAACGGATATCTCTCTATGACGCCCAGCCTACGATCGCAGAAGGATGACTCAGTCGTCAGTGGGGCGCGGAAAGATCGCGTGCGCATTGCCGTCGTAGGGTCCGGCCCGTTTGGGGCGCTTCACGCGGAGACGCTCATGCGCAACTCCGACGTCGAACTCGTCGCAATCGTCAATCACGACGTGCTTCGAGCTCGGACTCTCGCCGACAAGCTCGGTGTCAAAGCCGCGTACGAGTCGGTTGAGAAACTTCTTGACGCCACGAACGTCGACGGGATCACGGTCGCCACCGCGAATGCCCACCACGTCGCGCCAAGCATCGCTGCCCTCCAGGCAGGCGTAAGTGTGCTGCTCGAGAAACCAGTTGCCCCGACAACAGCAGCAGCGGAGCAGTTACTCGCGGCTGAGCGGGCGAGCACCGGCTTTGTGTTCCCAGCACATCTTCTTCGCTTCGCCGCCCCCTATCAAGAGCTCAAGCACCGCATCGAGCTCGGCGACGTTGGTACTCCACGAGCGTTCTCGTTTCGGCGGCATCGCAACGTTGACCACGACACGAGATTCTCTGATACGCACCCGGTCCTCATGACGATGATCCACGACATCGACCTCGCACTCTGGTGCGATGGAGCGCAGCCTGTCAACGTGACCGCGCGCGAAGTACATGTGGCCGGCCGCTCGCAGCCGACCGTGGTGTGGGCGGAAGTGGAGACCAGTTCCGGATCGCTCTGGTCGTTCCAGGTCTCGTGGTCTTTGGGAGGTGCACAAGACACAACCTCGCTTCCGGATGCGCTCGAGATTGTTGGGGAAGATGGCACGCTGTCACTCAGGCTGGATCCCCGCGTCTACGCGCACTCCGCGACCAGCACCACCGTCGACGACGTACTCACCCCCTCCGCCGCCCATGGAGCAATGGAACAAGAACTGCGCGACTTTGCCGACGCTGTTCGCCACGGACGGCCGCCAACTGCGGTGACTCTCGAGGAGGCTGTGGCAGGGCTCCATCTCGCGGACCGAATCATCATGGCCGCAGCTACTGGCGAAGCGACCGAGGCCCGATAGTGTCCGAGACGCGTGCCACCCGGGCGGACAGTCACATCCACCTATTTCAACACGGGTTCTCCACCGCCGAGGATCCGGGCGCTGAGCTCGCAACGTACCTCTCGCTTCGCGAGCGCTACGGGATCGACGAGGCGCTCGTCGTCGGGTACGAGGGGCACCCACAGTTCGCAGGGAACAACGAGTACATACTCGCTCTTGCTATGACGCACTCGTGGATACACCCAACGCTCTTCCTCGACCCGCAGCGTCCCCCCACGCCGAGCGAGATTGAATCCGACCGCGCCAGAGGCGCTGTCGGATACTCGCTCTACCTCGGCGCGGATCCGGAACTCACTGCAGCAATTCCGCGGGAGACTTGGGACGCTCTCTCCCACACCCGCTCCATCCTGAGCGTGAACGCTACGCCCGAAGCAGTCTCCGGCGCCGAGCCACGATTCCGCGATGCAGACGGAGCGTGTGTACTCCTGAGCCACCTCGGGCTTCCCGGTGACCTCGCCCAAGCCTCCGCATCGGAAATCCAGCAGCGGATCGCCCCGATCTCGCGGCTCGCTGATGCCCCAAACGTCTCGGTCAAGCTGTCCGGCCTGTATGCCACCGATCCGGACTTCCCGCACGCCGCTGGGACGCACATCGCGCGCGAGCTCATAGCGGCCTTTGGCCCGCGGCGAACCCTCTGGGGGTCCGACTATGCCCCAGGTCTCAGCGTTCTCTCTGAGCCAGAGCTATTCGCTCTGCCCGGCCCAATTCGTGATGACCTCACCGAGGATGAGCTTGAATCCGTTCTCGGCGGCGCACTCAGGGCAGTCCTCGCGGGGGCACGCACATGAACCGTTTCTGCTATCTCTTCGACATAATCCCTGGCAGCGAACAGCGCTACGCAGACGAGCACGCGACGCTCTGGGACGGCGTCGCAGAAGCCATGCGCGACGCCGGAGTCACCGAATACACGCTGTTCCGTCGCGGCACACTCGTCATCGCGACCGGCAGCTGCAACGGCCCTGTCTCAGAGACGTTCGCACGGCTGGAGCGCGACCCGGTGAACGCGGCCTGGAGCGCTCACATCCGCAGCCTCATGATCGATCCGACCGACGATGATGGGCGCCTCCTCTTCGCCGCCGAAGTCTGGCAGCTGCCAGGCACCGCGCAAGCCTCAACTAGCTCATAAACCTCCCGACCGAAAGCAGGACTCCTATGCATGTTCCTGGAGAACAGCCACTCCTTGAGAAAGAGGCCTTTGTCAATCTAACGGCAGATTCCTACCTCTACACGGGTGCGCACTCCCCCGCGCTACGACGTGTCGAAGAGGCAATTGTCAGTTCGTACAGGGCCAAGAGCCTCGGTGAGGACGGAAGAAGGGTCCTCTACGAGGCGGAGGCGGCTACCCGTGCAAGTATTGCACGCCTCACAGATCGACCGGTCGAAGAGATCGGTCTGCTGGGTGATGCTTCGAGCGCGTGGAGTGCCATCGCAAACGGATGGAAGTGGTCTCCGGGCGACAACGTCGTTGTGAACGAGTACGAGCATCCGGCGGTGTTCGCACCCTGGCTCCGGTTGCGCGAGGCGGGCTTGGAGGTACGGGTTGTGCCCCGGCGAGCCGACTGGTCACTCCCCATCGAAGACTTGATGGATGCGTGCGATGAACGCACCGTGGCCCTGTGTGTGAGCCACGTCGGGTACATCACCGGGCTGCGGTACGATCTGGACGCACTCGGCCGCGCGGCGGAGATCGCCGACGTGCCCTTGCTACTTGATATCTCGCATTCCCTCGGCGTCGTGCGCACTGATCTCAGACGGGCCGCCCTCACCGTTAGCGCCTCGTACAAGTGGACGCTCGGCCCCTACGGCGTCGGCATCGTATGCTGGAACCGCGACACCCTTCCAGACTTCAAACCCGGCGCGGTGGGCTGGCGTTCCCTCACCAATATCTTCACGGACGACCGGTTCGAGAACCTCAACTGGAACGCGGGCGCGTCGCGGTTCCAAGTCGGCGCCCCTGCACTCGCCGAGATTGCAGGTCTCGGCGCAGCGGTCGACGAGATCCTCGAACTCGGGATCGAACGCGTTGAAGCGCACGCCGTCAGCCTCGCTGCTGCGGCGGCCGCTGGCCTGCGGGAGCAGGGTTTCACAGTCATCACCCCCCAAGACCCATCGGCGCACGCCGGCAACGTCTCCTTCTTGTGGCCCGACGGGGAACGACTGGCAGCCACTCTCGCCGAACATGGCGTCTACGTCTGGGGTGGTGACGGGCGAGTTCGCGCCTCGTTCCATGTGATGAACGATGCGCGAGACGTCACGCGCCTCCTCGATGCTGTCCGATCGGCGACGGCGACGGCAGCGGGCGCGCACCGCGAAACCACACCTGGGAAAGGATAACTCCAATGGCACCATCTCACCCGGACCACGGGTCTCACCCGCTCACAAACGATCAATCGGCCGCCATAGACGCATTTCTTGCCGAGCGCGAAGATGAACTTCTTGCGCTCGTCTCCGACCTTATCGCCATCGACTCGCAGATCCCCCCGCACGCCGACGAGCGGCAGATCGTGAGCTTCCTTGTGTCTGTACTGGAGGAAGCAAACCTCGCGGAGGACGTCTCGGTGGTCGGCCAGACACCCGAGCGGCCAAGTTTGATCGCCCGAGTGAAGGGGACCGGTGGCGGACAGTCGCTGATGCTCAACGGTCATACCGACACCAAACCTGTCGGTGAGGCTGCACACCTCTGGCGCACTGACCCGCACACCGCCACAGTCGTCGACGGAAACCTCTTCGGGCTCGGCGCGACCGATATGAAGGCTGCCGTCGCCTGCATGATCCTCGCGGCGCGCGCAGTGCGGGAAACCGGCGTCCAGCTCCGAGGAGATATCGTGTTTGGCTTTGTCGCAGACGAAGAAGCCGGCGCTCAGCTCGGTTCCAAGTTCGTGGCTCCGCTGATCGACAACGTCGACGCGGTGCTCATCGGCGAGCCCAGCGGCTGGGAGCACGATTGGCAGGGTATCCACCTAGTGTCCCGAGGAGTGTGCGGTTTCCGGATCAAGGTGACTGGCACCCAGATGCACTCGAGCCTCTCCGACCGCATGCCGTCAGTCAACGCCTCGCTAAAGCTCGCAGACCTCATGGTGCGCATCGGGTCGGAACTCGATCTCCCGTTCACACCGCATCCACTTGGAGGGGTCGGTCCGACGCTCAACACCGGCGTGATGATCGCCGGGGGCACATTCTTCGGCGTCGTGCCTGGCCAGGCCGAGTTCGCCTGCGACCTCCGCACAGTCCCGGGACAGACTCGCGAACAGGTGGCACAAGGCATCGAAACCTGGCTTGACGCATGTCGCGTCGCGGACCCAGATTTGCAGGTTGATTACGCATTTGAGCCTGGCCTTGATTGGATCCCATGGAGCGAGCTCGAAGCGGGTCACCCGCTCGTGGCTGTAGTGACCGATGCTGCCAGTGACGTCTTGGGCGAGGCACCCCCACTCGGTGTGTTCCCAGGCGGCACCGACGCGCCATGGTTCTCGCAACAGGGGATCCCAACACTGCCCTCCTTCGGCCCGGGAACTCTCACGTGTGCCCATGGCCCCAATGAGTTTGTGAGTGTACGGAGCATCCATGAAGCCGCGCGCATCTACGCAAGAATCATTGCGAACTTCTGCTCGTAGGACGGCTTTTGGGGCCCCATCCTCGATCCACCGGAACCGATTACTCAGCACAATGCGGGACCCCGCAGAAACGGAGACATCATGTCGCTTTCATTCATCAGCACCCCACATGCACCGGCGCCAGGCGGTCACTATTCCCAGGCCGCTGTCACCGACGGACTCGTGTTCACCGCGGGCCAGGTTGGCCTCGATCCGGTGACGGGAGTGACGCCCACGGACTTCAGGGCCGAAACTCGCCAGGCGCTGACAAACCTGCAATCGGTACTGGAGGCCGACGGGCTTGGCCTTGATGATGTCGTTCGAACGATGTGTTTGCTCACGAATATCAGCGACTTTGCAGCGTTCAACGAGGAGTACGCAGCGGCTTTCGGGGACCACCGGCCAGCGCGCAGCACGTTTGGAATCGCGCTCGCAGGTGGCTTCCGAGTCGAGGTCGAGGCAATTGCGGTGAGGCGCGACGGATAGTCACCACGGCTCCCTACCCACGGCGTTTGTCGTGTGCTGACCGTCCTGCAGTAGGTGGCGGATCTCAGTGACCGGCCACCGTGACTGGCGCGCGAGGAAGTCGGGTATCCTGTAGACCCAGTGGGGGAACCGGAGGCGGCGCACATGCCAGAGGGAAACTTCCTATTCGAATTGGCTCTCGCAGAATCGGCAGTCAGGGCAGAGGCAGTCGTTGTCTCGCGAATCGAGTTCGGCAGCGACGACGCTCAACTGTATAGCGTCGACCCCTCGGCAGAGCCGATCGTCTGCCCCTTGGATGCGGCCGCGCCCATAATTGCGCAACAGTTCAGTGAACGCTGGAACGTGGCCATAGACGTAAACGTCTTCGCCGAAGACGAAGTTGCCCCCAGTGACGTGAATCTGCCAATCCGGTGGCGAGAGATTCACCGAGACCTGAGCCTGACCGGACTCCTGAGAAACACAGACCCGGACGCGCGGCTTGTCTCTGTCCAGCTCGACGCCGAGGCTTCGCAGGCAATCGTCGTCGGTGCTTTCCGCGGACAAGAAGTCACCGTGCGGCTCCCCCTCCTCGACGACAGTTATTCCATGTGGGAAGCGATGTACACCTTCATCGAGCGCGCCGAAGCGGCTATCCGAGACAGATAGTGCGTGCTGCCCTTGCGGGTCCGCCCAAGCTACGGGTCATGCGGCAGGCCCCGCAACGAGGACCGTGGCGCGGGGGCCTTCGTAGGCAGCGTGATCGTGCAGTGGCCTCCAGCGGTTCCGCTGGGTCACCAGCTATGCGCAGAACCGGCGCTAACGTCTCGAGAGCCGGGTTGCGTCACCTGGCTGCGCTCAGGCGCAGTAAGCGCCAGCCAGGGGCGAAGCCGGAGTTCTCCTGCCAGCACGGGGCTGGCGACGCGCGCACGGGCCGCCTGCCGGGCCCCGCGCGCGGCTACTGCCAGTCCCGGCAGCGCTGGCATCCCAGCCGGTAGCGCTGGTACCTCGGCGACTGTACACGCTCTCTGCAAAAGCACACGATATTCCGCTGCCTAATTCGTGTGCACTTGCGGGAATCGTGTACACCGGGCAACTGTGGCTGGCCAAGGGCTGGTGTGGCTGACGGCACAGAGGCCAAGGGAGTGCCCTGGAGAGGAATCGAACCTCCGACACCTTCTTTAGGAGAGAAGTGCTCTATCCACTGAGCTACCAAGGCGGGCGGTGCGCTGCGGCACCAAGTATCGATTCTAGCGCACGGAGCGCGCCAGCCGGAAAACAGAAACGGGGCGCAGCCCGAAAGCTACGCCCCGTTTGAGTGATGAGCAATTAGCTCATGCGAACAACCTGGGTCGGCAGACCTGCGTAGGTGCTGAGGCCAGCGACGACGGTCGTGCCGCCGGTCCAGCCGCCGTGCACTGCCTGGCCGCCACCGATGTAGACGGCGACGTGCGGAGCGCCCGGCCACATGAGGAGATCGCCCGGAGCGAGTGCGGTCGAACCGTGAACGTAATCGACCGACGCGCCGTAGCGGAAGAAGTCGTTAACGCCGTGGTCGTAGCCACCCTGGTCGCGGCGCTCGGTCAGACCGATTGCAGCGAGTGCGTTCTGCGCGAGATCGGTGCAGTCCTGCGAGACGCCGACCTGAGCGAGTGCGGCAGCAACGAGGCCACTCGCGCCCGAACCGGCGGGAATCTCTGCGGCCTTCGGAGCCTCGGCTGCGGTCGCAGCGGCGCCCGGCTTCGTCTCCTTCGCGGCCTCAAGCTCGGCGGCGCGCTTCTCGGCCTCCGCGACGAGCTTCTCGCGCTGCTCCTGCTCGGCAACGGTCGTGTCGACCTCGAGCGGGATGTCGTCGATCTTGGTGAGCGCGGGGCCTGCAGTGACCTTAATCGTCTGCGATTCGGCGACAGCTGCCACCGGCTCTTCCTTGTCGTTGAACGCGTATGCGGGCAGCGCAAGCGTGCCAAACATAGCGAAAGTGAAAACGGCGGCGCCGCCCACTCGTGCGATCTTCTTGACCTTCGCCTTGGACGAAGCTGCGGGTTCGGTCGCAGCTACGACCTCAGTGCTGGGCTGTGAATTCACGAAATATCTACCTTACGTTGGTGCTTTATGGCGGTCAGCATGTGACCGTTGAAGCCAAGACTTGACCAAGCCTAACCGAACATCACGAAATTGTCACGCTTAGATTACGGCTCGAAATCAGGGTCTAAATGACACCCTGTTCGAGCATTGCCTGGGCCACCGTCACGAAGCCAGCCGAGTTGGCTCCGAGGACGTAATCGCCGGGCTTGCCGTAGCGCTCCGAGGCCGAGTAGCAGAGCTCGTGAACGTCGCGCATGATCTCGTGCAGGCGGTTCTCGCTCTTGTCGAAGTCCCAGCGCGAACGCGCGGCATTCTGGCTCATCTCAAGCGCAGACGTGGCAACGCCACCAGCGTTGGCGGCCTTGCCGGGGGCGAAGAGCACGCCCGCTCCTTGGAGGAGCTCGATCGCTTCGGGAGTGGTCGGCATGTTCGCGCCCTCCGCGACGGCGCGAACGCCGTTCTTCAGAAGGGCGCGCGCAGCCCTCTCGCCGAGTTCGTTCTGAGTCGCGCAGGGGAAGGCGAGCTCACCGCGCACATCCCAGACGCTGCCACCCTCGACGTAGTGCGAGCCGGGGCGACGTTCAGCGTATTCGGAGATTCGGGCGCGCTCGGTTTCCTTGATCTGCTTGAGCAGCTCCACGTCGATTCCGGCCTCGTCGACGATGTAGCCGCTCGAGTCCGATGCGGTCACGGCGCGACCGCCAAGCTGCTGGACTTTTTCGATGACGTAGATCGCGACGTTGCCCGATCCTGACACGATGGCGCGGCGACCGGCCACGCCGTCGCCTGAGCGCGCGAGCATCTCTTCTGCAAAGAACACCGCGCCGTAGCCCGTGGCTTCGGTGCGCACCTCAGCGCCGCCCCAGCCCTTGCCCTTGCCGGTGAGCACCCCCGACTCGTAGCGGTGCGTCAGGCGGCGGTACTGGCCAAAGAGGTAGCCGATCTCCCGGGCGCCGACACCGATGTCGCCGGCGGGGACGTCGGTGTGTTCGCCGATGTAGTGCACGAGTTCAGTCATGTAGGCCTGGCAGAAGCGCATGACCTCAGCGTCGCTCTTGCCGGCTGGGTCGAAGTCCGACCCGCCTTTGCCGCCGCCGATGCGCTGCGATGTCAGCGCGTTCTTGAAGACCTGCTCGAAGCCGAGGAATTTCACGACTGAGAGGTTCACGCTCGGGTGAAAGCGCAGGCCTCCCTTATAGGGGCCGAGTGCGGCGTTGAACTGGACGCGGTAGCCGCGGTTGACCTGCACCTTGCCTGCGTCGTCGACCCACGGCACCCGGAAGGCGAGCTGCCGCTCGGGTTCGACCAGGCGCTCAAGGATGCCGGTCTCAATGTATTCAGGATGCTCGTTGAGCACCGGAGCCAGTGTTTCGAGCACTTCGCGAACGGCCTGGAGAAACTCTGGCTCTCCGTGGTTCCGACCTTCAACAGCTTCTAGAACAGCGCTAAGGTGCGCCTCCGACGTTGGAAGTGACAATGCTGTCTCCTCGGGGTATCAGCTCCATTGTTCATGGGCTCGCCAAATAAGGCGATATCGAACGTCTACGAAACTCCATGTAGGTAGACGCCGCCTCATCTATGAGACGAAAATGTGTGCCGCCACCTCCACAGGAATGTCGATGGCATCACTGTTTCCTTCCACCTGAACGCGCACGAGATCGCCGGTGCGGGTGAAAGAAGCTTTACTTCCGGGAAGCACGCCAGCGGCAGCGAGCTGGGACAGCAGCTCGGGCTCATACTGTGCGGGCTCAGCGAGGCGGCGGATCGTCGCCTCTGCCGGATTATGGGGCTCGGCGAGCCAATCAAGCATGCCGAGCTCACTCGGGCTCGCGGCCGGCGCGGGGCGCGCGCCAAGCTCTTCGAGGCCAGGGATGCGGTTGCCGTACGGTGAGACCGTGGGGCGGTCCAGGATGCTCAGCAGCTTCCGCTCGACCTGCTCGCTCATGACGTGCTCCCACCGGCAGGCCTCTTCGTGCACGAACTCCCACTCGAGCCCGATCACGTCGGCGAGCAGTCGCTCGGCGAGGCGATGCTTCCGCATGACGCGGATCGCGCGGGCGTGCCCTTCCTCGGTGAACGCGAGCTGTCGATCGTCCGTGACGACGACGAGTCCGAGGCGTTCCATACGTGCAACGGTCTGCGAAACGGTCGGACCGGAGTGGCCGAGTCGCTCGGAAATCCGCGCGCGCAGCGGGACGATACCTTCTTCTTCGAGTTCGAGAATCGTTCGAAGGTACATCTCGGTAGTGTCAATCAGATCCGTCAATGTATATACCCCACCAGCCGTCTGCGTAGCCCCAGCTTACGACATGTTCGGGGCGGGCTCACGCAAGAGTTCAGCCACAGGGCCGCAGGATTCGGCCAGCGGAACCGAATCGCGACCCCGTAGATGCCGAGCAAACGCGCATTAGTCCATACAATTAGGGCATGCCCGCGATTGAACTCCCATCCTCACTCATTCCCGCAGACGGACGTTTCGGTTGCGGCCCTTCGAAGATTCGGGACGAACAGCTGTCGTTCCTCGCAAGCCTGCAGCCAACGGTGCTCGGCACCTCGCATCGCCAGGCTCCCGTGAAGAACCTCGTCGGCTCGATTCGTGAGGGACTGTCGTCACTCTTCCGTGCGCCCGAGGGCTACGAGATCCTTCTCGCGAACGGTGGCGCAACGACGTTCTGGGACTCCGCGGTGCACTCGCTCATCTCCCGCCGGAGCCAACACCTCACCTTCGGCGAGTTCGGCGCGAAGTTCGGCGCCGCCGCTGCAGCCGCGCCGTTCCTCGAGGAGCCGGTGATTCGCAAGGCCGACGCAGGCTCGCGCTCCGAGCTCGCGCCACAGGCTGGCGTCGATGTCTACGCGTACCCGCACAACGAAACCTCGACGGGCGTCATGGCAGAGGTTCGCCGCGCTGCGGGCCCCGACGTGGATCCCGGCGCGCTCACCGTGGTTGACGCGACGAGCGCGGCGGGCGGCATCGATTTTGACGCCGCCGAGACCGACGTCTACTACTTCTCGCCCCAGAAGAACTTCGCCTCGGACGGCGGCCTGTGGTTTGCGCTCGTCTCCCCCGCAGCGATCGAGCGGATCGAGCAGCAGACGAACGGCGACCGCTACATCCCGGAGTCGCTCAACCTGGCGGGCGCCCTGTCGAACTCTCGCTTGAACCAGACGCTCAACACTCCGGCGCTGGCGACGCTCGCACTCATGGACGAGCAGGTCAGGTGGATCAACGAGAACGGCGGCCTCACCTGGGCGTCGGCGCGGACCGCGGAATCCTCGGGTGTGCTCTACGAGTGGGCCGAGCAGTCCGAGGTTGCGACGCCGTTCGTCACCGATCCCGCGCACCGCTCGCAGGTCGTCGCGACAATCGATTTCGACGACTCGATCGACGCCTCGGCAATCTCGAAGGCGCTCCGCGAGAACGGGATCGTTGACACCGAGCCGTACCGCAAGCTCGGCCGCAACCAGCTGCGCATTGCGACGTTCACGGCGATCGAGCCCGACGACGTGCGCACCCTCACCGGCGCCATCGACTACATCCTCGAGCGCCTCTAGCCCGCGCCGCGGCGCCGGAGCGCAGAGCACGCTCCAGTACTACGAGAAAGCCCCCGCCTCTTCGGCGGGGGCTTTCTCGTTCGGCCCGGGGCACCCGGGCGCGAAACCGACTTACTCGGCGGCAGCCTCGGCCGCGCGCAGCTTCGATACCTCGTAGAGCGCCACAGACGCGGCGATGCCCGCGTTGAGCGACTCAGTGACCGCGGAGATCGGGATCGACACGATCGCATCGCACGTCTCAGTGACGAGGCGGGACAGGCCCTTGCCCTCGCTGCCGACAACGATCACGAGCGGGCGGCCCGCGAGGTCGAGATTGGGGAGGCTCACGTCACCGTCGCCGTCGAGTCCGACGACGAAGAGCCCCTGCTTCTTCAGCTCTTTCAGCGTCTGCGTGAGGTTCGACGCGCGCGCGACGGGGATGCGCGCTGCGGCGCCTGCCGAGGTCTTCCAGGATGCCGAGTTCAGGCTCGCCGTGCGGCGCTGCGGCACGATGACGCCCTGCCCGCCGAACGCGCCGACGGAGCGGATGATCGCGCCGAGGTTGCGGGGGTCGGTCACGCCGTCGAGCGCGACGAAGAGCGGGGTCTCGTCGCGATCGAGCACCTCCTCGAGGAGGTCCATCGGGTGTGCGTACTCCATCGGCGGGACCTTGAGCACGACGCCCTGGTGGACGGTGTCGCGGTCGGTCATCCGGTCGAGCTCTTGGCGCATCACTTCGAGCACGGCCACGCCGCGGTTGGTCGCGATGCGCATGATCTCGCGCATGCGGTCGTCCATCTCGACGCGAGCGGCGATGTAGAGCGTGGTCGCCGGGATCTTTGTGCGCAGCGCTTCGAGCACCGCGTTGCGGCCGGTGACGAGCTCGGACTCGTCGGTCTTGCGCTTGCTCTGCCCCTGGCCGCCGCCTGCTCCGGCTCCGCCGCGCTGGTGGCGCGCCTTCGCAGCTTCGTAGCGCTCGCGGGCGGCCTTGGCCTTTGCCGCGGGGTGGTACTCGCGGTCGACGGCCTTCGGCGTCGGGCCGCGGCCCTCGAGCGCCTGGCGGCCCTGGCCACCAGATCCGACGCCCTTACCGAGCCCCTTCTTGCGTACGGCGCCTGAGCGCCCCTTCTTATTGGTCATGCGTGGCTCCAGCGGGTTCCGGTCGGACTGTCTTCAAGGATGATTCCGGCCCCGGCAAGACGATCCCTGATCGCGTCACTGGTGGCGAAGTCTTTGTTCGCGCGCGCTTCGGCACGCTGTTCGATGAGGCCGACTACGAGCGCGTCGAGCGCAGAATCGGCAGCGGCGTTCCCAGAAGCCGCGCCCCACAGACTATCGCGTGGATCGAGTCCAAGCACATCGAGCATCGCGACGACCTCAATCGCGCGGTGCAGCAGGATGTCGCCGTCGCCCGCGTCGATCGCAGAATTGCCGGCGCGGACCGCGTCGTGCAGCACCGCGAGCGCCTGCGGGA
Organism: Leucobacter aridicollis; assembly: GCF_013409595.1. Classification (NCBI taxonomy): domain Bacteria; kingdom Bacillati; phylum Actinomycetota; class Actinomycetes; order Micrococcales; family Microbacteriaceae; genus Leucobacter; species Leucobacter aridicollis. The sequence goes on from NZ_JACCBD010000001.1 coordinate 2,763,953, forward strand.
TCGCGAAGTCATCGAGCATCGCCGCGGTGAATTCGGCGGGGAGCGATTCGGTCGTCGCGGCGCCCCCGAGCGGGGCAAGGTAGAGCTGCGCGGCGGCCTCGCCTGCGGCGTGATCCTCCGCGGCGCCGACGATGTACTCCTCGGCGCGCTCGAGGAAGCCCTCGATGCGGTCGAAGGCAGCCGCGGCCTCGGCGAGCGAGCCGTCCGAGTACTCGAGCGTCGACCGGTAGTGCGCAGCGCCAAGGAAGTAGCGGAGCACGACCGGGCGGGCCTGCGCGAGGAGGTCGACCGCGAACAGCGAGTTGCCGAGCGACTTCGACATCTTCTGGCCGCCAGTGTTCACGAGGCCGTTGTGCACCCAGTGCTTCGCGAAGCCCTGTCCGGCCGCGCGCGACTGCGCGAGCTCGTTCTCGTGGTGCGGGAAGCGCAGGTCGAGGCCACCGCCGTGGATGTCGAATGCGTCGCCGAGGTAGCGTGCGGCCATCGCCGAGCACTCGATGTGCCAGCCGGGCCGGCCGTCACCCCAGGGGGACGGCCACGACGCGGTCGCGGGCTCCGTATCGCGGTGCGCTTTCCACAGCGCGAAGTCCCGCGGGTCGCGCTTGCCGACGGGCTCGGAATCGGCGGCGTCTTCCATCTGGTCGCGCCGCTGCCGCGTGAGGGAGCCGTAGTCCGCCCAGCTGGCGGTGTCGAAGTAGACGCTCGCCGAGCCGTCGTTCGCCTGGTAGGCGTGCCCGCGCTCGATGAGCTCCCCGATGAGGGCGACCATCTCGCGAATGTTCGCGGTGGCCCGCGGCTCGTATGTGGGGGCGAGCACGCCGAGGGCGTCATAGGCCGCCGTGAACTCGCGCTCGACGCGGTAAGCGAGCGCCCACCATTCCTCGGTGCCACCCGCCTCCTGCGCCGCGCGGGCGTTGTCGAGGATCTTGTCGTCGATGTCGGTGACGTTCCGGATCAGGGTGACGTCGTGCCCCGTCGCGCGGAACCACCTGCGCATCTGGTCGTACACGAGCACGCTGCGCAGGTGGCCGATGTGCGGCGCTGACTGCACGGTCGGCCCGCAGACGTAGATGCCAACCTTGCCCGCGTGGCGCGGAACGAAGTCAACAATTGCCTGCTGGTGCGTGTCGTAGATGCGTTGTGTCACGCGACAAGCCTACCGTTCGCAGGTTCACAGGCCGCCGAATGTTTCGGCGGCCTGTGAGTTAGTCGAAGTCGTTCGAGATCTCGCCCGAGAAGAAGAACTGCATCTGCTTCGCGACACCGACAGCGTGGTCGCCGAAGCGCTCGTGGTAGCGGCTCGCGAGGGTCGCATCGACGAGCCCGAGGGCGTCCGCGTTCACCTTGTCGCTGAGCATCTTCGTGAAGACCTTCGCGTGCAGCTTGTCGAGGTCGTCTTCGAGGTCGCGGATCTCGAGCAGGATCGCCGGATCCTGCTCGCGGAGCAGCCGTACGACGGCCTCGGCCATCTCGACGTCGAGTGCTCCCATGCGTGTGAACACCTTGCGGAGCCCCTTCGGGATCGCGCTGTCCGGGTAGCGGTAGCGGGCGAGCTCGGCGATGTGTTCTGCGAGGTCAGACATGCGCTCAAGTTCGGAGCTCATGCGCAGCGACGCGACGACGAGGCGCAGGTCTGACGCGACCGGCTGCTGCCGGAGCAGGATGTCGAAGGCGAGCTCGTCGAGCGCGAGTGCGAGCGCGTTGACCTCTTCCGAGCGTTCGATAACGTTCTCGGCGAGCTCCGCATCCGAGTCGCCGAAGGCAGTCGTCGCCTCGCCGATCGATGCTTCAACGAGCTCTGCCATCAGTGCGAGTCGCTCTTGCAACTCGCTCAGCGACTGCTGAAATACTGCGCGCATGATGTCCTTTCGTGGCCAACCTCTTGCGTTCTTACTTTCCCTGCTGACGGTGAACTGTCCGTCACTACAAGGTAAACAGTGAGCGAACTCTTCACTACCCGGTGCGCGGATGGTTCGCTCCCGTTTACGATGAAGACATGCTCCAGCTTGCCGAGCTCCCGCAGAGCCATGGCCTCCCCGAGACTGCAACCGCAATCCTCGATGGGCTCGACGTGTTCGCTGTCATTCTCGACCGCTCGCTCACCGCGGTGTACGCGAATGATGTTGCGCGTCGGAGCGAGAGCCCGACCGAGCTCGGGCTGCTGCGCACGCTCGAGTTTCGCAAGCGGGCGAAGAGCGTCTTCGAGACCGGGATCGCGTCGCATCGTGACCCGAAGCCGGCGGACCCCGGCGCTCCCGTGCGCACCCACGTTGTCCGCATCGAGGAAGACTTTCTCGTTGTCATCGCGGAGGACCTCGCGGAGGAACAGCGCCTCACCGCCATGCGTCGCGACTTCATCGCGAACGTCTCCCACGAGCTCAAGACCCCCATCGCCGCGGTCGGCCTCCTCGCCGAGGCGGTGAAGGAGGCGGCCGACGATCCTGAGCTGGTGCGCGAGTTCGCGGCGAGCCTCGTGAAGGAATCCAAGCGGCTCGCTGATCTCTCGCGCGACATCATCCAGTTGTCTGAGGCGCAGTCGACGCTGCGCCCCGAGCTTCTCGAGCCCGTTGACCTGCGCTCGGCGGTGGACAGCGAGATCGATGCCCACGAGAGCTTCGCGGAGCGGCGCGGCGTCGACCTGTTCTTTATCGACAGTTCGAACCCGAAGCGAACGTCGGTGATCCAGGGCCGCGCGAGCGCGATCGAAAGCGCGATCGCGAACATTCTCAGTAACGCGATCAGGCACTCGCCTCCCGGCGCGTCGGTCAGGATCAGGATCGCCCACAAGAAGCGTCACTTCACCGTCACGATCACCGACTCGGGCCCCGGGATCGCCGAGGAACACCTCGAGCGCATCTTCGAGCGGTTTTACCGCGTCGATGGCGCGCGCAGTCGCGAGGATGGCGGGACCGGCCTTGGCCTGAGCATCGCCCGGCACTCGCTTCGCGCGCACGGGGGCGACGTCACGGTGCGCTCCACGCCGGGCGAAGGGGCCCGGTTTACGCTTTCATTCCCACTCAACGACATTCCGAAGAAGAAGCGCGCAAAGCGTGTGAAGCGCACGCGCAAAGCCCTCAAGCAGCTCACAGACACGAAAGGACGCGTCTAGTGTCCCCAAGCATCCTCCTCGTCGAAGACGAAGAGTCAATCTCGAAGCCGCTCGCGTTCCTGCTCGAACGCGAGGGATACAGCGTCACGGTCGTTGCCGACGGCAACGACGCGGTGCGCACCTTCGCCTCAGACGGGGCCGACCTCGTGCTGCTCGACCTCATGCTGCCGGGCCTGCCTGGCACCGAGGTCTGCCGCGAGATCCGGCTCCGGTCGCAAGTGCCAATCATCATGCTCACCGCCAAGGACAGCGAGATCGATATCGTGGTTGGGCTTGAGCTCGGCGCCGACGACTACGTCACGAAGCCTTACTCCACCCGCGAGCTCCTCGCCCGCGTCCGCGCCGCACTTCGACGCGCAGTGCCCGCGGAGGAGGCGGAGGACGACGACGGCGAGGGCGCACTCGATTCACACGGCATCAGGCTCGACACCGACCGCCACACGGTGACCGTGCGTGGCAATGAGGTTGCGATGCCGCTGCGAGAGTTCGAGCTCCTTGAGCTCCTCATGCGTCATAGCGGGCGCGTGCTCACGCGCGGCCAGCTCATCGACCGGGTCTGGGGCAGCGACTACTACGGCGACACGAAGACGCTCGACGTCCACGTGAAGCGCGTGCGTTCGCGCATCGAGGAGGAGCCGGCGCAGCCCAAGCTCATCTCGACGGTTCGCGGCGTCGGCTACCGCTTCGGATAGCCGCTCCCCCGCAGCTACGACAACGGGCGCCCCGCGAGTATCTCGCGGGGCGCCCGTTGCGTCTGCGGCGCACGCGCCGCGAACCGTGTTAGCCGGCCTGGTTGGTGAGCGCCTCGGCTGCCTCAGCTGCAACGCGGGTGGTGAACTCCTCGACGGTCTCCCCAGCTTCCTTCGCTGCGGCGGCAATCTCTTCCTCGGTCATCTTCGCGAGATCCGCGATGCTGGCCTCGGATACGGCGCCTGCGCCCTCGGGCAGCACGTACGCCTGGTACTCCTTGAGCGTGCCGTCAAGCAGCGGCACGTACTCGACGAGATCGCCGGTGCCGTTGATCGTGAAGTAGCTCTTCACGGTCTGGCCGGCCTGCAGGCCTTCGAGCGGGGTGACGAGCAGCTCGTCGTCAGTGTTCGGGTTACCGAACGAGGTCGTGCCCTCGGGCGCGACGAAATCGATGGTGGCGTCGGCCGACTCGCTCTTCATGCTCACCGAGACGTTGGCGGGCGCGCCGGTCTCGTTGACGGCGGTGAAGACGAGGTTGAAGTTCTCGCCCGCCTCGTCAGCGACGAGCATGATGTTGCGCAGCGCAACGCCTTCTGAGGTGACCTGCACACCATCGCTCGGGGCGTACTCGACGCCGGTAGCGTTGTGCGCGATCAGGCTGCACCCGCTCATGCCGAGCGTGAGCGCTGCTGCAAGTGCGAGTGAAGCGGCGATCCGATTCTTCAAGAGGGCCTCCGAGCCGTGTATGAACTGAAACGTGCGCGCCCGAAGCACGCAGACCTGGTTCAATACTATCCCTCGCGCGGACCGCTTGCGACCTGCTGCGCGACGAGTCGCAAGATACACCAGCTTCCGGAGGGCGAGCTGTGGTATTCTAGTGGTTGGATTTACACCAAGGAGCAACTCGATGCAATTTGAGGTCGGAGAGACCGTCGTCTACCCCCACCACGGCGCAGCCAAGATCATCGAGGTGAAGAAGCGCAAACTCGGTGGCGAGGAGAAGCTCTTCCTGAAGCTTCAGGTCGACCAGGGCGACCTGACCATCGAGGTTCCCGCAGAGAACTGCGATCTCGTCGGCGTACGCGACGTGATTGACCAGGAGGGCCTCAAGGAGGTCTTCGAGGTGCTGCGCACGCCCTTCACCGAGGAGCCCACGAACTGGTCGCGCCGGTTCAAGGCGAACACCGAGAAGCTTGCTTCCGGCGACGTCATCAAGGTGTCCGAGGTCGTCCGCGACCTGTGGCGCCGCGACCAGGAAGTTCGCTCGCTGTCGGCTGGCGAGAAGCGCATGCTCGCGAAGGCTCGTCAGATCCTCGTGTCCGAGCTCGCGCTGGCGGAGAAGACCGACGAGGAGAAGGCTGGCCTGATTCTCGACGAGGTTCTCGCCTCCTAGCAAGATTTCGCGCTGCGCGCGTGAACTGGCCCCGGCTGTGCTGTGCACGCCGGGGCCAGTTGCGTCTGTGCAACCGATGCCTCGCGTCGCGACGTCAGCGCTGCGCGAGCCAGTCGGCCGAACGGCCCCAGAGCGGCTCCCTGAAGCGCTCGTGGAACACCCCGAGATGCCCGATCTCAGACACGCCAAGATCGGCTGGCACGAGCTCGCGCCGCGACACTCGAGCGCTCGACAGATAGCTGAGGAACCGCTCGGTCGCAGGCTCCGTCGCGAACGGGTCGTCAGTCGCGGCCACCGCGAGCACGTCGAACTTGAGGGCAGCAACGCGCTCCATCACGGCGGCCCCACCGGGCCCAATCGTGTCGGCGAAGTCTGATCGACCGCGGGCCCAATCGAAGGCGACTCCCCTCGGGATGTCTTCGAGCCAGCCGAGTCGCTTGCCGGGAAAGTAGCCTGCGACGCTGGCGATCGCGGGCATCGCGACGTGCCAGCGGAGCAGCGTCCGCGGGTGTCCGGCCGCGTAATCGCGCCAGTGCGCGTGCTGGGCCCCAACCGTGAGGAGTCGCGTCACGGAGGCCGCCCGAGGTGCGACACAGATGCCGAGGCCGCCGAAGCTATGCCCGACACCGACGATCGTGCGATCTGGCCCGTCCCGCTGCGCCCAGTCGATGACGGCGTCAATGTCGAGGGTGCCCCACTCGTGCCAGCGGGTGCGCATCCGACGCAGCGCCCGTGTGCCACCAGCGGGCGCAGATCTGCCCACGCCCCGATAGTCGGCGACGATTGCCCGGAAGCCGCGGCCAGCGAGGAAGGCGCCATAGCGCCAGTAGTACGAGGCCTTCGCGCCAGTCGCGGTCGTGATGACCGCCGTCATCCCGAGGTCAGTCTCGGGGGCCGGGGCGAATGCGCGGGCCGATAGGACAAAGCCGTCAGCGCAGGTGATGGTGACGTCGTCTCCGGGCGCACCGCCAGCGGCCTGCCGTGATGCGGGCGCGCTGCCAGTCACTCAGTCCCTCCGTCGGTCTGCACCCATCGTATCCGAGCCGGCCCACCGCCGTCAGGCCCTGTTCGGATGGGCCCGACAAGCCCTCTTCGCCCCACCGCTCACCGTCCGGCCCCGGAGACTCAGCCAAAAGCACTGAGATCTGCAGTTTGAATGCCGTTCCTTCGCTGGAAGGGCATTCAAACTGCAGATCTCAAGTGGTGCGGCCGAGGCTGGAGCCGAAGGCCAGAGCCGAGGGCCAGCGCCGAAGGCCAGGGCTGAGGCTGGAGCCCGGCAGCGTTGGGCTCGCGCCCCGGGGGCTACGCGAACAGGCCGGGGACCTCCGCGAGGGCGACCTTCTCCTTGGTTCCAGCCGCGCGGTCCCAAACCTCGGCGAAGCCCTCCGCTGCGTCGCGGCCCACGACGACCACGCGCGGCACTCCGAGCAGCTCGGCGTCGCCGAACTTCACGCCGGGCGAGACCTTCGGACGGTCGTCGAACAGGACGTCGACGCGTGCGTCGGCGAGCTGAGCGACGAGCTTCTCGGCGACCTCGAGCACCTCAGGGTCCTTGCCGGTCGCGACGACGTGCACGTCGAACGGTGCGATCGCGCGCGGCCAGACGAGTCCGCGCTCGTCGTTGTTGAGCTCGGCGAGCGCCGCCATGATGCGGGTGACGCCGATGCCGTACGAGCCCATCGTGACGGTGACAAGCTTGCCGTTCTCGTCGAGCACCTTCAGGCCAAGCGCCTCCGCGTACTTGCGTCCCAGCTGGAAGACGTGTCCGATCTCCATGCCGCGAGCGGTCTCGATCGGGCCCGAGCCGTCGGGTGCAGGATCGCCCTCGCGCACCGACGCAATCTCGACGACGCCGTCGGCGGTGAAGTCGCGGCCGGCGACGAGGTGCGCGACGTGCTTCTCGTCTTCGTTCGCGCCGGTCACCCACGAGGTGCCGGGAACGATACGCGGATCGAGCAGGTACTTCACGCCGCTCGTGCCTTCGAGGCCGAGCACGGGGGCGTCGGCGAAGCCGGGGCCAATGTATCCCTTCACGAGTCCCGGGTGCTTTGCGAAGTCCGCGGGCGTCGCGGGCTCAACCTCGCAGTTCGGGAAGGCGACCTCGACGCGCTTCATGTCCGCGTCGCGGTCACCGGGGATGCCGACGACAACGAGCGAACGCTCGCCCTCGAGGTCGGTCACGGCGAGCACGACGTTCTTGAGCGTATCCGCAGCGGTCCACTCGCGGCCATCCTCGCGCGGCATCGTCGCGTTGACGTGCGTGACGAGGGTGTCGATGGTCGGAGTGTTGGGCGAATCGAAGACGACCGCGGCGGGCTGGCCCTCGATCGGCAGGGACTCGGGAACCGGGGTCTCATACGCCTCGACGTTGGCCGCGTAGCCGCCCGCTGAGCGCACGAACGTGTCCTCGCCGATCGCGATGGGAAGCAGGAACTCCTCCGATCGCGAGCCACCCATGGCACCGGCGTCCGCCGAAACGATGACGTACTCGAGGCCGAGCCTAGTGAAGATGCGCTCGTAGGCGTCGCGCTGCTTCTGGTAGCTCGCGTCGAGTCCCTCGTCCGAGATGTCGAACGAGTACGCGTCCTTCATGGTGAACTCGCGGCCGCGGAGCAGGCCGGCCCGGGGACGCGCCTCGTCGCGGTACTTGTCCTGGATCTGGAAGAGCTGCAGCGGCAGCTCCTTGTATGAGGAAACGATGTCTTTCACGAGCAGCGTGAAGGCTTCCTCGTGGGTGGGGGCGAGCAGGTGGTCGGCGCCGTGCCTGTCCTTCAGGCGGAACATGTTGTCGCCGTACTCTTCCCACCGGCCGGTCAGCTCGTAGGGCTCCCTCGGCAGCATCGCCGGGAAGTGCACTTCGTGCGCGCCAGCGGCCGCCATCTCCTCGCGAACGATCTGCTCGATCTTCGCCTTCACCCGGAGGCCGAGTGGCAGCCACGCAAACACGCCCGGTGACTGTCGGCGGATGTACCCCGCGCGGAGCAGCAGTTTGTGGCTCCGCGCTTCCTCGTCAGAGGGGTCTTCGCGCAGAGTCTTGAGAAAGTATGAGCTGAGCCGTGTGATCACTCTCCCATGCTAGCCCTAGGCTGAGCGTATGCCCGTCAGATTGCGCAGGCGTCCACGCGTATTCGCCGCCGTCGGCGTCTTCGCCGTGCTCGCGGTTGCCGCCGTCTTCCGGTTCTGGGCGTTGGGCCGGCCCGGCACACTTGTCTTCGACGAGCTGTACTACGTCCGCGACGCGATCACCCAGCTCGCGCACGGGTTTCCGACCGCATGGCCTGATGACGATCCTGGGATGGCGACCGGGTTTACCGACGAGCCCTCGTTCGCCGTCCACCCACCGCTCGGCAAGTGGATTATCGCGCTCGGCCTCGCAGTCCTCGGCGACGCGACGGGGTGGGGGTGGCGCTCCGCCGTCGCGCTGACCGGCGTCGCAACGGTCGCCGTCACGATGCGACTCGGGTGGCGCATCAGCAGAAGCGCCGGGGTCGCCATGTTCGCGGGGCTGTTCCTCGCGGTCGATGGCGTGCACGTTGTGCTCACCCGCGTCGGATTGCTCGACGGGATCCTCACCTTCTTCGTCGTGCTCGGCGCGCTGTTCATGTGGCGCGATCACGAGTGGGTGACCGAGCGAACCCGGGTCGCCCGCGGCGGGCTCCCCGTGCTTTGGGCGCGCCCGTGGCTCGTCGCGGCGGCCGCGGCGTTCGGCTGCGCGGCCGCCGTGAAGTGGTCTGGGCTCTATCCGCTCGCCGCGCTCCTGCTGCTGACGGCTGCGCGCGACACCATCGTCCGTTTCTCGGTTGCTCACGAAGCGCGGCGACCGCTCGGCCTGACGTCGGACCTCGACGCGCAGCGGCACGCGAGCTACGCCAGAGCGACCGGGACCGCGCTGCTACAGGCGGCCGCTACCGGACTCCTCGCGATCCCGATCGCGGTCGCCGTCTACGTCGCGAACTGGTTCGGCTGGATCTTCACTGCCGGGGGCTGGGGCCGGAGCGCCGGCTGGGTGGCGGGGCTGTGGCAGTACCACGTCGACATGTTCGCGTGGCACTCCACGCTCTCGGCGCCGCACCCGTATCAGGCGCACCCGCTCACGTGGCCATTCGGTCTCCGTCCGACCGCGATGTACTTTGAGGCCCTCGATAGCGGTCTCGTGCAGGTGATCTCGCCGATCCCGAACGTGCTCATCACGTGGGGCGGAGTCGCGGCGCTCCTGGTCCTCGCGTGGTGGGCGATCCGCGCGCTCCGTAGGCCAGCGACGCTTATCCGCTCCCGCTCGCTCGCCGCCCACGGCGCATACGCGGCCGCGTTCGTCGTCGTCTGCTACCTCTCAGGTTGGCTGCCCTGGGTGCTCACCGTGTCGCGATCCGCGGTCTTCCAGTTTTACGCCGTCGTCCTCACCCCGTTCTCCGCGCTCGCGCTCGCGCTCGTCGTCGGCGTGATCTGCAAGCGCCGCGGCTCGCTGGAGGAGACGTCCGGGCGCCGGATGGCGGTCGCGGTGTTTGTCACCGCGGCCGTGATCCTCTCGCTGGCGTTCTTCCCTGTGTGGTCTGGCGCGCCGATCCCGGAAGGATTCTGGCGGTGGCACCTGTGGCTCCCGAGTTGGGGGTAGGTCGCTATTCGCTCTCGGGCGCGTACCCCGCCACCGTGCCATCTGGCGACGAATACTTCACCACCAGGCTCGAGTCCTTGTGTCCGAGCCCCTCGTCAATCAGGCGATCCAACTGGGCCATCGCAGCGTGAGCGCCGGGGAGCGACACCCCCGTGTCGGCTCCCGCCCGAACCGCGAGGCCGATGTCTTTTCGAGCGAGATCAGCGCTGAACGTCGCATCGAAGTTCTGGTTTGCGGCCGCGCGCTCGACGATGCCCGGCACCGGATACCACGTCTGTTGGGCCCAGGATCTGCCGGAGGACGCGGATACAACGTCCCAGAACACCTGCGGATCGAGGCCGAGCTGGAGCGCGAGCTGCGAGCCCTCGGCTGACGCCTGCTGCGCGATGAAGAGCATCATATTGTTCACGATCTTCGCCGCGATGCCAGTGGTCGGCCCGCCGGTCGCGAAGACGTTGCCCGCCATCGGGCCGATGAGCTCCCGTACGCGCTCAACATGTTGCGGGGCGCCGCCGAGCATGAACGCCAGCGTGCCGTCGGACGCGCCAGCCGTGCCGCCCGAAACTGGCGCATCGACGAATGCGAACCCGCGCTCTGCGGAGCCGGTGTGACACCACTGCGACGTCTCAATGTCGACGGTCGACGAGTCGAAGAGCACCGCCCCCTGCTGGGCGTGCTCCCACACGCCGTCTGGCCCCTCGTAGACCCGTCTGACGTGTTCGCCCTTCGGCAGCATCGTGATCACGGCGTCCGCCGCGGCGACGGCCTCCGCAACGCTTGCGGCTGGGGTGACGCCCGCCGCGACGGCCTGCTCCAGCGCTGCTGCGCTCGGGTCGACCCCGAGCACGGTGTGGCCCGCAGCGATGAGGTGTGCGCTCATCCGCGACCCCATGTTTCCTAACCCGATCCACGCAATCGTTGCCATCGTGTCCTCCTTGACCTCTCTGGTGTAGCTTCAGCCTGCCGAACGACCGACTAGGAATCAATACACAGCGCAGGCCCTTTCTTGCAATCGCTCCGTGCGCTGACGCACAATGGCGGCATGCGACATCTCCGACCCGACCTCCAGCCCGAGGCGCTCATGACATTCCTCGCGGTCGCCCGGCTCGGCCGCTACACAGCGGCCGCAGACTCGCTCGGTATCAACCATTCCACGGTCTCCCGCCGCCTCGCGGCGCTCGAGGAAAGCCTCGGCGACCGCGTCCTCGTGCGCACGCCGAACGGCTGGGAACTCACCGACCTCGGCCACAAGGCGATGCTCGCAGCCGAGGAGATGGAGGCGGCGATCGGCAGGCTCGCGGCGCACGACAGTCCGAGCACGATCTCGGGCCTCGTCCGGATCGCCACCCCCGACGCCTTCGGCTCTGCCTGCGCGATTCCGGCCCTCGCGCGGGTGCAGGAGAGCCATCCTGACGTCGCGTTCGAAGTGATCGCGGCCACGCAGCGCGTGCGCCAGCACCGGTCGGGCGTCGACATCGAGATCGTCGTCGGCAAGCCGGAGGTGTACAAGGCGTCGGCGCTGCGGCTCTCGGGCTATCGACTCGCCCTGTACGCGACCGACGAGTACCTGCGGGTCTACGGTGAACCGCTCACCCTCGACGATCTCTCGGAGCATCGCCTGATCTACTACGTCGAATCTGCGCTCCAGGTCGATGAGCTCGACGCCGCGCACCAGCGGTTGCCGCTCGGCAAGCCAAGCATCAGTTCGACGAGCGTCTTCGCGCACGTCTCGGCCACACTCGAGTCCGCCGGGATCGGGATCCTCCCCGACTACCTCGCAGAGCAGCATGGCACGCTCCGGCGCGTGTTGCCCGCGGCCTACGAGCACCCCGTGGAGTACTGGGCCGTCGTGCGCGAGGAGGGCTTCCGCAAGCCGGCCGTCGCGCTCACCATCCAAGCACTCGTGGATCACGCCGGCCAGGGGAGGCCAGCGGCCTCCCCGGCGACCACATAGTTAGGCGAACCGCGCGCGGTCTGCCCGGTCGAGGTCCTGCAGATCGATGCCCTTGGTCTCCCGCAGCGAGAGCACCGCGACGAGCGTCACCAGGCACGCGGCCGCGAGGTACACCGCGATTGGCACGCTCGACCCCGTCCGCTTCAGCAGCTCAGCCGCGATGATCGGCGCGATCGAACCCGCCACGATTGACGTCACCTGGTAGCCGAGCGAGACCCCCGAGTAGCGCATGCGCGTCGGGAACATCTCGGCCATAATCGCCGGCTGTCCCGCGTACATCATGCCGTGGCACAGGAGGCCGATGACGATAGCGGTCACGATGACCACGGTGTTCTGCGTGTCAAACATCGGAAAGGCGATGAACCCCCATCCCGCGGAAAGCACGGCCCCGACGCCGTAGACCACGCGCCGACCAAGAGCATCTGCGAGTCGCCCGATCAGGGGAATCGCGATGAACTGGACGACGTGCGCGATGAGCAGGAATCCGAGGATCGGCGTCGTCTCCATCCCGACATGAATCGAAAGGTACGTGATCGAGAATGTCACGACGAGGTAATACATGATGTTCTCGGCGAACCGAAGGCCCATCGCGGTGAACACCTGGCGCGGGTAGTAACGGAACACCTCGACGAGTCCGTTCGTGCGCTTCTCAGCGACGACCTCAATCTTCTGCGATTCGGTGAAGATCGGCGCATCCGTGACCTTCGTTCGCACGTAGTACCCGACGGCGACGATGACGACCGAGAGCCAGAACCCGATCCGCCAGCCCCAGGACAGGAACTGATCGGGAGTCAGCACGCCCGACAGCACCCAGAGCACAATCGTCGCGAGCAGGTTCCCGAGCGGCAGTGCGGCCTGCGGCCAGCTTGCCCAGAACCCGCGATGGTCCTTCGGCGCGTGCTCGGCGACGAGCAGCACCGCGCCGCCCCACTCCCCACCGACCGCGAAGCCCTGCAGGAAGCGTAGGGTCACAAGCAGCGCCGGCGCCCAGTAGCCGATCGTCTGGAACGTTGGCAGGCACCCCATCAGGAATGTGCTGAGCCCCACCAGAATGATCGCGACCTGCAACAGTTTCTTGCGTCCGTATTTGTCACCGAAGTACCCGAACACGACGCCGCCGAGCGGCCGCGCGACGAATCCGACGGCGTAGGTTACGAACGCCGCAATCACGCCATCGAGCGGCTCATCCGTCTGCGGGAAGAAGATGAGGTTGAACACGAGCGTCGCGGCTGACGTGTAGAGGAAGAACTCGTACCACTCGACGACCGTCCCCGCCATCGACGCGACGACGACCTTGCGCAGTGCCCCGAGTTTCCCTGTGGGTTCGGTGCGTGAAGAATCCACTGACATTGCTACCTCCTTGTAGCTCCGACTATTGCTGACGTACATGCCCCGGGATTCCCATGCTGCTCGGTCTCCTCAGCACCCGCAACGGCCCTTCCCGCACCGCTCATGCGCAAATTTGCACACTCGCGGGCGGGGTTCCGTGTGTGCAGTTGCACCATTGCAGCCGGCGTGGAAGTCTGACACCCATGACCGAGTCCCACTTTCCAGAGGCCATCGTCTTCGACGCGTGCTGCACTGCAGCGCTGTCGTGCTTCGAGCAGAATGGCTTCCACGGCACGTCGATCCGTCAGATCGCGAGCGCCGCCGGGCTCTCGGTCCCGGGCCTGTACCACCACTACCCGTCGAAGGCCGCGCTACTCGAGAAGCTCTGCGAGGTCTCCATGTCCGAGTTGCACGCCGCCCTCACGAATGCGCGCGACGGCGCGACCTCCACGCTTGACCGCTTCGATCGCCTCGTCGCGTGCCTTCTCGAGTTCCACGCTGAGTTTGGGGCGGTCGCGTTCGTGACGTACAGCGAGATCCGGTCGCTCCAGCCCGGCCCGCGCGAAGCACACATCGACTCGCGACGCCGCGTGGAGCAGTACATCACCGACGCGGTGACAGCCGGTGTCGCCGAGGGCATCTTCGCGACCGACGAACCCCGCCACGTCGCCCGAGCGATCACGCACGTCTGTCTCGGCGTCGCCCAGTGGTATCGGCCCGGCGGCGCGAACACCGTCGCGGAGATCATCGATATCTACACGGGGATCTGCCGCGACGCAGCGCGCTACGTGCGATAGACGTCCAGCGATCATCCGGAGCCGCGCCGCCGCCGGAGCCGGAGCCGGGTGGCCACCAGAGCCGCGCGGCCGCGCGTCCGCGCGGCCGCGTCGTCGTAGACCGGCGCGTACTCGCCTCCTCCCGCCAGCTAGCGTGTCAGCTCCTGGGCGCGCTCCAAGATCTCTGGCACCGCGACCTCGAGCGTGTGCGCGAACGTGTCGCCCGGTCTCTCGCCGGCCCGCCAGCGCGTGTAGATTGCCTCGAGAAAGACGGAGGCCTTCCAGAGGGCGAGCGCCTGGTACCACCCGAGGTCACTGATGTCGAGGCCGGTCCCCGCCGCGTACCGCTCGGCGAGCTGATCCCGCGTGAGGTAGCCGGGCTCTCTCGTCGCGCTCGTAAGCTCCATGACGGTACGAGGTGAAGCGGGGTCGCTGTAGGTCGCCGTGAGATAGCCGAGGTCCGCGAGCGGATCCCCGAGTGTCGCCATCTCCCAGTCGAGCACCGCGAGCACGCTCGGCGGCCCCTCGGGCCGAAACATCACGTTGCCGAACCGGTAGTCGCCGTGCACGAGGGCCGCCCGCTGCGAGGCCGGACGGCGCCGCTCGAGCCACGCACCCACCTCGGCAACGAGCGGAAGCTCGCGCCGGGAGACTTGCGTCGCGAGCCCGGTGAAGGTCTTCACCTGTCGCTCCAGGTACCCGTCTGGCCTGCCGAACTCGGTGAGGCCAGCGCGGTCGAGGTCGAGCGAGTGAAACTCAACGAGCGTGTCGACGAGCGCTTCTGAGGCGCCGCGCTTGGCGCGTGTCGTGTCGAACGCGGCGGGCGTCTCATCGAGCAGGATCACCCCGTCGAGGTACTCCATCACGTAGAACGGCACGCCGAGCACGTCGGGGTCGGCGCAGACCGCGAGGATCCTCGGAACCGGCGCGCCCACGCGCGCGAGCCCTTGCTGCACGGTCGCCTCCCGGACCATGTCGTGCGTCGACTTGGGCAGGGGCGGCCGCGGGCCGCGGCGCAGCACGACCCGCGTCTGTCCCCGTTCGATGAGGTAGGTCACATTCGACTGTCCGTCGCCGATGCGCCGCCAGGAGATGTCGCCCTCGCCGATGCCGTGCTCGTCGAGAAAGGCCACGACGCGGTCGAGGATGAGCAGCGGCGGCATCGTGAAGCCAGCCGCCTCAGCGATGGTCGCGACGACCTCGGCGTTGGTCTCTGGGCCCGTCATCGCGCGCCCCAGGTGTCTGCACCGTGCTCGTCGACGGCGTCGAGGCGGGGCGCTCCGGCCTCAACCTCGCGCCGGCGGCGCGACGACGCGCGCTTCGCGATCGCCCACTTGTGCGTCTCGTTCGAGCCGTCGTAGATGCGGAACGGACGCACCTCGTTCGCGTAGGAGGCGAGCGGCAGCGCATCGGTCACCCCGTCGCCACCGCAGATCTGGATCGCGCGGTCGATGATCCGGCCGATCGCATCCGAGCAGTGCACCTTGGCGACCCCGGAGAGAGCCGCCCCGGCGTCGGGATCGCGGTCGAGGAGTTCGGCGGTGCGGTCGATGATCGCTTCCGAGGTCGCGATGTCGATCTCGGACTGCGCGAGCATGTCCTGAGCGACGCCGAGGTCCCTGAGCGGGGACCCAAACAACTCGCGGTTCGCCGCACGGTCGAGCGCGACGTCTTGCGCGCGCTTCGCGAGGCCGAGCCACCGCATGCAGTGGGTGAGCCGCGCCGGCCCGAGCCTGACCTGTGCGTAGGCGAAGCCCTCGCCCGGCGCACCGAGCACGGCATCGTCGCCGACGACGCAGTCCTCGAAGTAGACGTGCGGGTGCCCGCCGGCGATCGCCGTGTCGATCGCGTTGATCGGGTTGCCGACGCGCACACCGGGGTGATCCATGTCGACGAGGAGCATGGTGGCCCCCTCCGGGAATCCCTCGTCCGGGACCGCAGGGGTGCGCACCATGAGAATGCAGTACGCCGCACCCTCGGCGCCGCTGATGAAACGCTTGTGGGCGTTGATCCGCCAGCCGCCGGCGACGCGCTCCGCCGATGAGCGGAGCGCGCGCGGGTCGGATCCCGCACCGGGGTGCGGCTCCGTCATGCCGAAGCACGACCGGACGGCGCCTTCCCCGAGCGGGCGGAGGTAGCGTTCCTTCTGCGCGTCGGTCGCGATGAGCTCGAGCATGTGCATATTGCCCTCGTCGGGCGCCATGCAGTTGAGCACAGCGGGCCCGATCGGCGAGTAGCCCGCCTCGGTGAAGATCGCTGGCCAGTGTTCGAGCGGCACGCCCTGCCCGCCGTATTCGGGGGCGAGGTGGGGTGCGAATACTCCGGCGTCCTTGGCCCGCTGCATGAGGGCGAGCCGTGTCGAGTCTGGCAGCGTGGTGCCGGGTTTTGGTTCGGCGGGGATGACCACGTCGCGAATGAAGGCGCGCGTGCGCAGGCGGAGGGCCTCGTAGGGTTCAGGGAGTGCGCCGGTCATGCTGCACCCCCGACCGCGAGCAGCCCGCCGTCGAGCACGAGCGTCTGCCCGGACACCCACGACGCGTCGGGCGAGACGAGGTAGGCGACGGCGCCAGCGATGTCGGCAGGCGTGCCGAGACGCTTGAGCGGGTAGGCGGCCGCGACGTCTTGCTCGCGGCCCTCGTAGAGCGCCTTCGCGAAGTCGGTCTTCACGACGGCTGGCGCGACGGCGTTCACGCGTACCTCGGGGCCGAGCTCCGCGGCGAGGGTCGTCGTTAGGTGGCAGACCGCGGCCTTCGTGACGCCGTACATTCCAATGCCTGGCGACGGGATGTAGCCGGTCACCGATGAGAGATTGACGATCGACCCGCCATGCTGCCTGAAGCCGAGTTCCGCGTGATGGTAGGCGGCCTGCGACCAGGCCAGCGTGGAGACGATGTTCACCTCCATGATCTTGCGGGCAGCGGCGAGGTCGACCTCGATGAGTTTGCCGTAGATCGGGTTGATGCCCGCGTTGTTCACGAGAATGTCGAGCCTGCCCCACTCGGCGGCGACGCGGTCCATGACCGCCGCGCGATGCTCCGGGTCGTCGGCCTTGCCCGCCACCGCCATGACCTGTCCCTCGGGAAGCGTCGCGGCGGCCTCCTGCAGCGCGTCCTCGGTCCGCGCGGTGATGCACACCTTCGCGCCGTCGGCGGCAAGCCTGGCGGCAATCGCGAGGCCGATACCTCGGCTCGCGCCGGTGACGATTGCGGTCTTCCCAGCGAGTGGGAGGGTCTTCGTTTCAGTCATCTCAAACTCCATCGTTCTGTGCGTGCGCCTGACCGACACCGAGTGCCGACCGATCAGTCGCTCGGTATCGACTGTAGCCTGAGTGCGATTTGCGCCACAACTCCTCCGGCAGGGCCGCTCCGCCGGCGCCGGGAGCCCCGGCAGCTCCGACGTGCTAGAGCAGCCGCTTCGACAGCGCCCACGCGGTGAGCTCGTGTCTGTTCGAGAGCTGCAGCTTCCGCAGCACGCTCGACACGTGCGTCTCGACAGTCTTCACGGAGAGAAACAGCTCCGCGGCGACCTCCTTGTAGGCATAGCCGCGCGCGATCATGCGCATGACCTCCTGCTCGCGAGCGGTGAGCCTGTCGAGCTCGTCGTCAGCGGCCGCCGTCTCGCCGAGGCCGGTGCCGAATGCGTCGAGCACGAAGCCCGCGAGGCGTGGCGAGAAGACCGCGTCGCCGCCTCGCACGCGAAGCGCGGCGGCCGTCACCTCGGCCCCTGAGGCCGTCTTCGTGAGGTAGCCGCGCGCGCCAGCCCTGATGACGCTCACCACGTCGTCTGCGGCGTCCGAGACGCTCAGCGCGAGGAATCTGGTGTTTGCGCTGACCCCTGCGAGACGCTGCAGCACCTCCGCCCCGCCCCCGCCCGCACCGCCGGGAAGGTGCACATCGAGCAACACCACGTCCGGCGCGAGGTCAGGGATGAGGGCGACGGCCTCGTCGACCGTCGCGGCCTCGCCCACCACCTCGATCTCGGGGCCAAGCTCGGCCCGGAGCCCGGTGCGGAAGATCTGGTGGTCATCCACGATCACGACCGTGATCGCGTTCGCACCGTTCGTCGTCTCACTCACGAGGCAACTCCTGTCCCTGCGTCGCCCGCAGCATCCGTTTTCTGTTCGCGCGGCATCTCAAGGCGCACCGACGTGCCGCTGCCGCCCGGCCCGGGAACAATCTTCGCAGTCCCGCCAGCGCGCGCCATTCGCCCAACGATGGAATCGCGCACTCCCATGCGCCCCTCGGGCAGGCGATCAGGATCAAGCCCGGGTCCTCGGTCAGTGACGTCGATCGAGATTCGCATGGGGCTCACCTCGGCGTAGACTGTCACGTCACCGCCCGCATGCTGCGCGGCATTCAGCATCGCCTCGCGCGCCGCGGCGACGATCGGCTCCGGCACTACGACCTCCGCGCCGACGCCGACGATCTCGAATCGCACCGCATGCGCGTCCTCGAGCGCCGCCGCGTGGGCGCGGAGCTCCTCGAGCGCGGTTTCCTTGGGTGCCGTCATCCCGCCGTCCGCTGCCCGGAACAGCCACTCACGCAGCTCGCGCTCCTGCCCGCGGGCGATGCGCGCGACTTCGCTGCCCGGCGCCGATCGTTGCTGGATGAGCGCGAGCGTCTGCAGCACCGAGTCGTGCAGGTGCGCGGCGATCTCCGATCGCTCCGCCTCCCGCTCGCGCCCCGCCCGCTCGGCGATGAGTTCCCGGTTCAAACGCAACAGCCACGGGGCGATCGCAAGCGCGACACCGGCAAGTGCGGCGAGCGCGGCGGCGATCACCGTCCACACGCTCGGGTTCTCGGCCGTCACGAAGAACATGAGCACCCCAACCGCGACGAGCGAGAGCGCGCCGAGCACCCGCGGCACCGCGTTCGTCTCCGGCCGGTTGCGGTCCGCGATCTGCCACCAGGTGAGACCGACGCCAACCAGCACGGCGAGTCCCGGCAGGATGATCGACAACCGCAGTTCGATCCCGAACTGCTGGACGACGAGCAGCACGCCAACGACGAGCAGGCAGGCGCCGAACAGCAGCTCCGCGACCGGCCAGCGTGTGCGCTGCCGCGCAGGGGCGGGCCCGGCAGCGGCTGGCGGCCGCGGCTCCGTCTGGCGCGCGTCCGGTGCGGCACCCTGGGGCACCGTGGCGGCTCCATCCTGCGGCGCAACGTCAGACTGGATGGGTGTCGGCACGGACCGTGCCCGCTCCCCGTGGTGCTTCGGCTGCGGCTGCGACCTCGTCGAGGTCTCGTGCGCGAACCCAGCCCCACCCGTCCACGGCGTCCCGCGGGTGAGTGCGCTGCGCATGGGGGCGACCCTAGCGTCAGGCTCCGCAAGCGGGACGGTGGCCCACAGCCAGAGGTACAGAATCCCACCGGCGCCGCCGGCGAGCACGGCCAGCAACATCCCGATGCGCACGGCGACCACGGGCACCTTCAAATGCTCAGCAAGGCCGCCACAGACGCCCGCGAGCAGCCGCTCCGACGGCGAGCGCGTCAGCAGCCGCGGGGGTGGGTTCGTACTTGCCATGCACCTATCAAAGCACTCAGGGCCGCCGGATGACTCCCTCAGGGGCACAAACCAGGGTGGGCTCAGGGTGAACCCCCATAGCCGCAGTGCGACTGGCCGAGGGAAACTCGAAGTATGAACCAGACACCCCCTCCCAACGGCGCCGCCCCGGGCGGCTCACCCCAGAACGCGCCATTCGGCGCCGGCTTCTTCGCATGGATCCGCGGGCTCGGCATTGGCCGGGGCGGCGACCGGTGGTTTGCCGGCGTCGCGGGCGGCATCGCGATGCGCGCTGGGATCGATCCCATCATCGTCCGCGGCATCTTCATCGTGCTGGCCGTGCTCGGCGGCCCCGGCATCGTGCTCTACCTCGCGGGCTGGCTGTTGCTCCCCGACCAGGGCGGCAAGATTCACCTTGAGGAGGTCTTCCGGGGGCGAGCGGGGACCGCGGCAGTCGTAGCAACCGTCGCGGTCGGTGTATTCGTCGTTCTCCCCGTCTTCTTTAGGGTTCTCGGGTTCACCACCATCGGTGGCTGGAATCTGTGGAACGCGTTCGGGCTCCCCCACTGGCTGGTAACCACGGTCTCGGTCCTCGTATGGATCGCGGTCATCGCAGCCGCGGCGTTCCTCGTCAGCAGGCTGTTCCTCGAGCGTGGCCGGCGAGTTCGCGACGAGGCGCAGCCCCAGCCCCCGCACGGCCCCCAGCCGCCGGCCGGCACGCCCACTGGGGCAGCGACCAGCGCACCGGCGATGCCGGCATCGGGCGCACCCGCTCCCATCGCGTTCGCCGCCCCGGCGGCCGGAGCGCCGGCAGACGGGACCTTCGCTAGCGCGGCGCCCCAGCAGGACGCGACGCAGACGACGCAGCTCCCCCAGCCCGAGCCGTCGCCAGATTGGACGCAGCGCATCACCGACGGGGCCGAGCGCGCGAGCGAGAAGGCCGTCAAGTGGAGCGAGGATGTTGGCCGTCAGGCCGACGAGTGGAGCGCACGCTACGCGGAGCAGCACGATCTCATGAAGCTGGGGGCTGCCCATGTCGTCATCACGCTCGCCCTCGCGCTGCTCGCAGCGGGCGGCGCCGCGTTCATCGCGTTCGACATGCAGCTGGGCTCGAACCTGATCCTGACCGCCGCGCTCCTTGGCGCCACCGGCGTCCTCGCGATCTCGCTCATCGTTGCGGGCATTCGCGGCCGCCACACCGGGTGGGTCGGCTTCCTTGCCGCCTGCGGGGTCATCGCGCTGCTCTTCACGTCGATTATCCCCGACGGTTCGCGTTTCCAGCCGTTCGGCACCGCCCTGGTGACGGCAGACACGCCGGGCTCCGTACTCATCGCCGGAACCACTGACGTCGATCTCACCACGCTCGACGGCGCCGGCGGTGTCGGCGACATGGAGGTCTGGCAGCTCGCCGGCCGCTCGGTGATCACGCTGCCCGAGCACGAGCCGGTGCGCCTCACCGTCAGGCTGCTCGCGGGCTCGCTCGACGCGTCGGAGCTCAGCACCGGCTCCTCGTCCGCCGCTGGACCGTTCCTCTCGCGCACGATCGACACCAGCGTGGACGGCGATGACGAAGCGACACGGGTGACCGTCTACCTGCTCGCCGGCAGCGCGCGCGTCGAGGAGGCCCCCGCCTCGAATCGCCGTTCCGACCGCGTCGCCGTCGGGGACGCCGACAGCTCAGCGGCCAACCGTGCGGACCTGCGCGAGGAACTCACCGATCTCCGCGAGGAGGAGAGCGAGCTGCGCGCCGAGCTCGATGATCCCCGGCTGAGCGAGGTGCGCCAGGAGCGGCTGGAGAATACGCTTGACTTCACCCGCGACGAGATCGCAAAGCTAGAGAAGGAGCTCGCACGATGAGCACCGAGACACATCCAGTGCCCGAGCCCACGTCGGGCGACGCGAGCCTCACCGGCGACGTGAGCCTCACCGGCGACGCGAGCCTCACCGGCGGCACCGCGTCCGCTGCGGAGCAGCCACCAGCGCCCACGTCCGCTGCGGAGCAGCCGCCCGCGACCCCGGGAGCGGAGCAGCCACCCACGACCACGGCGTCGCCAGCGCCGTCACCGGCATCGTCGCTTCCCCCGGTGCCGCCAGTTCCTCCAACGCCGCCGGTCTCGGCGACGGGCCAGTTTACGCCGGGCGCCGGGTACGTCCCGCCGCACCTCTCCGGGCAGCCCACGTCACCCGTGCCGCCGCAGCCTGCGGCCGCACCGGCGACGGCGCCTCCCGCATCGCAACGGAAGCCACGACCGCGCACGAGCCCCATCGTGTGGGGTGCGCTCATCCTCGTATTCTGCGCCTACGTCGCGGTGCGAGCTGCCGGCGGATCGATCGATCTGACGGCCTGGCTCATCACCACGATCCTGGGGCTTGGAGCCCTGCTGCTCGTTGTCGGCGTCGCGGTGCTTGTGCGCACGTCACGCGACAAGAGCTAACGCGTGGCCCGCGCGCTGGCTCGTTAGCGCTCGACCTTCGGAATCGGTCGGGTCTGCGCTGCGAGCCAGTGCAGCGGGATGTCGATGGCCACTCGCGTCCCGCCGGCGACATCGGCGCCCCACTGGATCGTGCCGCCCAGTTCGCCCTCGATGAGCGTGCGCACGATCTGCGTGCCAAGCCCATCGCCGACGGTGCCGCCTGGCAGCCCGGTTCCCGTGTCGATGACCTCGACGGCGAGCCGCTCCGGGGTCCGCTCGGCGCGGATGAACACCTCGCCCTCGCGGCCAGCGAGCCCGTGCTCGACGGCGTTCGTCACGATCTCCGTCAGCGCGAGCGCGAGCGGGGTCGCGTACTCAGACGGAAGCTCGCCGAACTCGCCTTCCTTGCGCGGATGCACCGTCGTGCCGTGCAAACTCGCGACCTCGGCCGCGAGTCCAAGCACACGCTCGAACACCACGTCGAAGTCGACGATCTGCGCGAGCCCCGTCGAGAGGGTGTCGTGCACCACGGCGATCGCAGCGACGCGCCGCATCGCCTGGCCCAGCACCTGCTTCGCTTCCTCGCTTCGCGCGCGCCGCGCCTGCACCCGGAGCAGCGACGCCACGGTCTGCAGGTTGTTCTTCACGCGGTGGTGAATCTCGCGGATCGTCGCGTCCTTGGTGATGAGTTCCTGAGCCTGCTGCCTGAGCTCGCTCACGTCGCGGGTGAGCACGACGCCGCCGATCCGCTCGCCGTCGCGGAACACCGGGATCGACCGCATCGCGACCGACAGGCCGCGCGCGAAGATCTCCGTACGCTTCGCGACCTTGCCCTGGCTGATGAGCGGCAGCGACTCGTTCGTGTCGAACTGTCCTTTGAGTACCTCGGACAGCACCTCGGAGAAGTTCTGATCCTCGATCTCGTCGCGGTACCCAAGCATCGTGAACGTCGTTTGCGTGTTCGGGCTCACAAACGTCGCGATGCCCTCAAGGTTGACACGCACGAGCCCGTCGGTCGCGCGCGGCGCGCCCTGCTGGCCGCCAACGCCGCCGGGGTTCGGGAATGCGCCGGTCTGGATCATCCCAAGGAGGTCATTCGCCACCTCCCTGAACGCGGCCGCGATACGTGACGCGTGCTGCGTGTCGTGGGCGCTCGTGTGCACGGTCGCGACGGCAAACGGCCCGAAGACCTTGCCCTGGCTGTCGCGGCGGCTGATCGAGTACGCGGTCAGCTTCATCGGGTTCTCTTCGTACCACGCGGGCGACGTCGATGCCGCGGGCTTGCCGGTCTCGAGCGCCTGTTCGACGACCTCACGCCACTCGGGCCGCAGGAAGTCGCCGATGACGTCGCGGTAGAACAGCGTGATGTATCCGGCAGGTCGGCTATGCGCGACGGCCAAGTAGTCGCCATTTTCGGATGGGACCCACAGCACGATGTCGCTGAGCGCGACATCCGCGAGCAGTGGGAGATCGAGCGCGAGCAGCTCAAGCCACTCGAGCTCCTCTTCCGTGAGATCCGAGTACTTCGTTGCAAGGTTTCGAAGGGTTGCCACGGTCTAAGCCTAGGGCACTCGACCCTGTTTCCCACCGTCGCGCTCGCCTCACTTCGAGCGTCACCCGGCAGGCGATCGTCGAGAACTAAAGCACCGCATCACAGCTTGCCCTTGACCGCCGCGTACGCGCCGCCCGTACCGTAAGGTTCCAAAGTTCAGCCGCGGTGGGGGCTGCGGGTCGTTTCGCCCGAGTCAGGGAGTCCTCACCATGAGCATGCCGCTGTCCCGTCAGCCGCCCGAGCACGCCGCCCGCATGTTCCCTCAACGCGGACGCCGAGCGCTCGACGATGACTCCCCCACCGCGGCGTCGCCGGCTGACCTCCCCCAGATCGGCAAGCTGCCCCGCCTTGAGGCGCGGGTCATCGGCGCGATCGCAGTCTTCGCGTTCGAGGCGGTGGAGGGGTCGCGCCAGGTCGCCCAGCTCGGCAGATGGATCACTGCCGACGTCAGCGACGAACTCCGTGAGATTCGTCGGCTGAATGTCGAGCGTAGGTCGCTGTACCGCGACAGTCGCCGGATCGTGCCGGTCGTGGGGCGTGTCCGAATCACGAGCCCCGCAAGGTGGGTTACCGAGGCCGCGGTCGTACTCCTCACGCCGAGCAGGGCGCGCGCCGTCGCCATGCGCTTTGAGGTGATCCGAGGCAGGTGGCAGGCGACCTCGATCTCGGTGCTGTAGCGAGCCGCCATGCCGCGCTCAGAAGTTCGTTCCACCGAACTCACAGTCACCGGGTCGCCGAGGTCGAGAACGGGCTATTCCCTCACGCAAAATCCCTGTTAACGTTGCACTTTGCGCCGCGGGCCACCGTCACGCGGCGGCTGTTTTATTCAGAGAGGTCAGCGTGAATTTTCCCGCCGAATCGAACGACATCTCCCGCCCGCACGACTACGACCATCGCCACGCCGATGTTTCCTCGGGCTGGCTGCGCGCCACCGTCTTTGGCGCGATGGACGGGCTCGTCTCCAACATCGGTCTCATCGCGGGCATCGCCGCGGCCGGCGCCTCGAACACCATCGTCGCCATCACCGGCATCTCGGGCCTCATTGCCGGCGCGATCTCGATGGCACTCGGCGAGTACACCTCAGTCCGCACCGCCAACGAGCAGCTCGACGCGGAGGTCATAACCGAACGCGAAGCGCACACGCGCAACCCTGTCGGCGAGCAGGCGGAGCTCTCCGTCCTGTTCTCGAAACTCGGCATGGAGCGGGAGACCGCTGAGATCGCCGCGTCGCAGGTGCACGCCAACAGCGAGAGCGCAGTGCGCGTCCACCTCGCCCACGAGCTCGGACTCAGCCTCGACGACCGCCCCTCGCCGTGGGTCGCCGCGTTCTCGTCGCTCCTGTCGTTCGGCGTGGGCGCGTTCATCCCGATCATCCCGTTCGTCTTCGGCTTCGGGAACCTCTGGGTCGGGCTCGCATTCGGTGGCGCCGGCCTGCTACTCGCCGGCGCGCTCGCGGCGACGACAACGAAGCGCAACTGGCTTGCCGGCGCCGCCCGCCAGCTCCTCTTCGGCGGCATCGCGGTCACCGCGACCTACACGATCGGCATGCTCCTCGGGGTCTCGAACATCTAGCGGTCCCACACTGCCGGGAGCTACGACCGCCCGGCGGGCGTAGGCTTGTCTCCGTGCCAGACGCCGAATTCACCGAAGCCTTGCTCGCGGTCGTTGGGGAGATCCCAGCGGGCCGCGTCATGACGTACGGCGACGTCGCGCTCGCCGTGGGGTCGAACGCGCCCCGCGCGGTCGGTCGCGTGATGGCGCTGTTCGGCCATGCGGTCACCTGGTGGCGTGTCGTCCCGGCGAGCGGGCTGCCACCCCAGGGGCACGCGCGCGATGCACTCCCGCGCTACCGCGAGGAGGGCACTCCACTTCGGTCGGTCGTGTCACCCGACGACTACCGCATCGCGCTTTCAGCCGCCCGGCTGCCCTACACCCACGAAATCTACGCGGAGGTACAGCTGTGAACGAGTCACCAGCAGACGACCAGACCACGGGCCCGGCGAAGATCCTGCTCGGGTTCACCCGCGGCGTGGCCCCCTCGAAGTGGGAGCGGCGGTGGAACGCGATCTCGCCCGAGCGCCCGCTCACGATCGTGCCGTTCCCGGAACCCTACGGTCGCCCCGAGGGCGCCGACGAGTTCGACATGACGCTCGAGCGGACCGCACCGGGCAGCGCGCCCGTGGGCTCCGCGAGCGAGGGACCCCGGACCCACCACGCGCTCCGGCTGTACGACGAGGCGCTCGCGCTCGTCCTCCCCAAGGGCCACGAGCTGAAGGGGATCGAGAGCGTGTCTCTCGCGGACCTCGCCGACGTGCGGATCCTCGACCATCCCGACCACGCCCCCGACTGGCCGGCCGCTGAGCCCTGGGCGGACCCCGCCTGGATGCCCTCGGACATTCACGCCGCGCTCGCGATCGTGGCGACCGGCCTCGGCGGGATCCTCATGCCGGCCCCGCTCGCACGCCACATCATCGACAAGCATTCGCACATCGCAATCCGCCTCGCGGAACCGATCGCAGGCGGCACCGTCTGGGCGAGCTGGCGGGTCGAGCGCGACGCTCCCGATATGCAGCACCTCGCGGGCGTCATGCGCGGCCGCACCGCCCGGTCGTCGCGGGCCTCGGCCGATGACGCGTCGGGCGGGTCTGCGAGTGGGCGCCCCTCCAAGGCTGAGAAGGCGGCGAAGGCTGGGAAGACCGGGAATCGGCAGGCGCAGCCCGCGAAGGCCAAGGCAAAGCTCAAGCCAAACTCCCGCGGCGCCCAGCTGCAGGCCGCGACCGAGAAGCGTGAGCGCGAAAAGGCCGCCCGTCGCAAGGCCAAGCGAAAGTAGCGCGGCTCGTCGCGCTGCCGCGGCTGGGTCTGGCGCTGTTGCGTCTGCCGCCGGCGCTCTAGGGCTTCGCCCTCCCCGACGGCAGGGCGAACAGGACGAGGCTTGCCCCAATGAGGCAGACGCCAACGATCCCACCGCCAGCGAGGCGCTCCCCGACGATCAGTGCCGCGAACCCGGCGGCGATGACGGGCTCCGATAGCGTCAGCACGGTCGCCGTGGTCGCGTCGACGTGGCGCAGCGCGAGCCCGAATAGCACGTAGCCGAGGAACATCGGCACGAGCGCCATGTACGCGCCGACACCGAACGTCCGCCACGAGCTCAGCAGCGGGCCGCCCGTAGCGATGAGCACGGGCATGAGCAGGAGTCCGCCGAGGCCGAACACGGCCCCCATCGCGACGCGCGAATCCACGCCGGGCCCGATGAGCCGGTGGGCCGCCCAGGCATACCCGGCGTAGCTGACGCCCGCGACGAGACCAAGGCCGACACCGAGGCCGACCTGCCCGGTGCCGCCCGTCGCCGCGTGCCCGCCAAAGAGGCTGAGCACCGCCATTCCGGCGAGCCCCAGGGCGGCCGCAAGAAGCCACCTTCGGGAGGGACGCTTGCGGTCGATCGCCCAGTCGAGCAGCGCTGCGAACACCGGGGCAGACCCGAGTGAGACGACCGTTCCGATCGTGACCCCCGCGGTGTGCATGCTGCTATAGAACGCGAGCGGGTAAGCGAATACGCCAAGGCCGCCGAATAGCACGAGACCCCACCTCGCCCGCAGGTTCGGCAGCGCCCGCACGAGCCCGCGTCCAGCGACCACGGCCTGCAGCAGCCCGCCGATGCCGAGCGCCACCGCACCGATCGCGAGCGGGCCGACCTCGGGCGCGAACGTCGCGGCAGTGCCCGTTGTACCCCACAGGAGGGACGCGAGGAGGACGAGGAGGACGCCGAACCCAGGGCGCACAGGTGAAGCGGATGACATCACCCCAGCATAGTAGACAGATCGGTCTACCTTGCTACACTTGGGGTAGCGTCTCACCCTAGGGAGGGCCCCGTGAACACCGCATCCGCGCCTGCGGCATCCGCCGCCTCCGTGGCTTCCGCAGCCTCTGCGGCTTCCGCAGCCTCCGCCGTCACGAAGCGCAAGCCTGCCCGCGATCGGCTGCTGCAAGCGGCGGCTGAAGAGTTCTACGCCCAGGGCGTGACGGGAACGGGCATCGACACGATCATTGCGACCGCGGGCGTCGCGAAGAAGAGCCTGTACAACAACTTCGATTCGAAGGACGCGCTGGTCGCCGCCTACCTCGAGGAGCGCCACCGCGAGTGGCTCGCCCTCTTCGAGGACCGCCTCGCAAATGCGGAGACCCCGACCGCACGCGTGCTCGCCGTGTTTGACGCCTACGCCGACCACGCAAATGCAGAGTACCGCGATGGTTGGCGGGGCTGCGGCCTGCTCAACGCGGCCGCCGAGCTCCCCGT
This sequence comes from Leucobacter aridicollis, assembly GCF_013409595.1. Classification (NCBI taxonomy): domain Bacteria; kingdom Bacillati; phylum Actinomycetota; class Actinomycetes; order Micrococcales; family Microbacteriaceae; genus Leucobacter; species Leucobacter aridicollis. The sequence continues at coordinate 2,791,578 of NZ_JACCBD010000001.1, forward strand.
CGGGCACCCTGGACGGGCGGCGGTGCGGGCGCACAAGGACGAGGTGGAGGGGCTGCTCAGAGCGCAGCTCGCCGAGATCGTCGAGGCCCCCGAGGCGCTCGCGGCCCACCTGTCGCTGCTGCTCGAGGGTTCGATGGCGAAGTCGGGGCTCGAAGGTACCGACGCATGGGTGCTGCGGGCGCGAGGACTCGCGGAGGCACTCCTGCACCCCTGAGACCCGCCAGCACCGCCAGCCCGGGCCAGCCCCAGCCCCGCCAGCCCCGCCCCGCCCGCACCGCCGCCCGCCCCGAAAACTTTCTCTACGTTTTGACGTAGTTCCGGGGCCCGAACTACGTCAAAACGTAGACAAAGCTGGATGTCCCGGCCGGGTTCAGGGGGCGGGCAGACCCCTACGCCGGCTGCACCTCGCGGGTTGCCTCAACGAACGCCGTCACGCAGGCGCGAATCTGCTCCTCGGTGTGGGCCGCAGACAGCTGCACGCGAATTCGCGCCTCGCCGCGCGGGACGACGGGAAAGCTGAACGCCGTCACGAACACGCCGCGGCGCTGCAGCTCGGCCGCGACCTGGGCGGTCACGGCGGCATCGCCGAACATCACCGGCACGATCGGGTGGTTGCCTGGGAGCAGCTCGAAGCCCGCCTCCGTCATCAGCGACCGGAACAGTTCAGCGTTCTGCTGCAGCCGCACCCGCGCGTCGCCGGCACCCTCGACGAGGTCGAGCGCGGCGAGCGAGCCCGCGACGATCGCCGGGGCGAGAGTGTTCGAGAAGAGGTACGGGCGCGCGCGCTGGCGGAGCAGCTGCACGATCTCGCCGTGACCCGACACGTAGCCGCCGGAGGCCCCGCCGAGAGCCTTGCCCAGCGTGCCCGTGAGGATGTCGACGCGGTCCGCGACACCGCAGAGCTCGGGGGTGCCGGCGCCGGTCTCCCCCATGAAGCCGACCGCGTGCGAGTCGTCGACGAGCACGAGCGCATCGTACTTGTCCGCCAGGTCGCAGATCGCCTCGAGCGGGGCGACGAAGCCGTCCATCGAGAACACGCCATCGGTCACGATCACCCGGAACCGGGCATCTGCGGCCTCCTGCAGGCGGGCCTCAAGCTCTTCCATGTCGCAGTTCGCGTACCGGTAGCGGCGGGCCTTCGACAGCCTGATGCCGTCGATGAGCGACGCGTGGTTGAGCGCGTCCGAGATGATCGCGTCCTCCGCCCCAAAGAGCGTCTCGAAGACGCCGCCGTTCGCGTCGAAGCACGAGGCAAAGAGGATCGTCTCCTCCGTCCCGAGGAAGCTCGAGAGCCGCGACTCGAGTTCGAGGTGCTGATCCTGCGTGCCACAGATGAACCGCACGCTCGCGAGGCCGTACCCCCACTCGTCGAGCGCGGTGTGCGCCGCGGCGACGATCGCCGGGTGGTCGGCGAGGCCAAGGTAGTTGTTCGCGCAGAAGTTCAGCACCTGCGCGTCGCCGACGGTGATCTCGGGGCCCTGCGGGCCCGCGATACCGCGCTCGCGCTTGAACAGTCCGGCGCCCTCGATCTCCGCGAGCTCCGTGGTCAGGTGTGCTTTGAATGCTCCGTACATTACAGTTCCGTCCAGTCGAGGATGATTTTTCCGGTCGTCGCCGAGCGCGCGGCAGCGAAGCCACGTTCCCAGTCGCGCGCGGGGATGGTGTCGGCGATCACCGACGTGATGCGCTCGCGCAGCTGCTCGCTCGTCTCGAGCATGGCCGCCATCGCGTTCCAGGTCTCGAACATCTCGCGCCCGTAGATGCCCTTCAGCGTGATCATGTGGGTCACGACCTTGGCCCAGTCAACCGCGAACTCCGCTGTCGGCAGTCCGAGCATCGCGATCCTGCCGCCGTGGTTCATGTTCTCGAGCATGCCCGGCAGCGCGGGGCTCGCGCCGCTCATCTCGAATCCGATGTCGAAGCCCTCGCGCATGCCCAGCTGCGTCTGCGCGTCTTGGATCGATTCACTCGCCACGTTGACCGTCGCGTGAGCGCCCAGGCCGCGTGCGAGTTCGAGTCGGGCGTCGCTAATGTCGGTCGCGACGACGTAGCGCGCGCCGACGTGACGGGCGACCGCGACGGACATGAGGCCGATCGGGCCGCAGCCGCTCACGAGCACGTCTTCGCCGACGAGCGGGAAGGCGAGCGCCGTGTGCACCGCGTTCCCGAGCGGGTCAAAGATCGCACCGAGTTCGGGCGAGATCGTGTCGGAGTGCACCCAGACGTTGCTCGCGGGCAGCGACAGGTATTCGGCGAACGCGCCGTCGCGGTGGAGCCCGAGCCCCTTCGTGCGGATGCACATCTGGCGGCGGCCCGCCCGGCAGTTGCGGCAGGTGCCGCAGACGATGTGGCCCTCCCCCGAGACGCGGTCGCCGACGCGCACGTCGCACACGCCCGAGCCGATCTCGACGACCTCGCCGTAGAACTCGTGGCCGGGGATCAGCGGGGCGTCGATGTTATTCGCCGCCCACGCGTCCCATTCCAGGATGTGTAGATCGGTGCCGCAGATCCCCGTGCGGAGGACGCGGATGACGACGTCATCGGGGCCGCATTCGGGATCGGGGACGTCGGTGAGGACGAGGCCCGGCCCCGCCTCAGGTTTCGTGAGTGCTCGCATAGAGCCATTTCGCCACGGATCACACTTCAGAACAAGATGATCTTTCTTTAGTTTTCATTAAGCTAGAGCTAAAGAAAGGGGCCGCATGGAGATCTACCAGCTCGAGATTCTGCGCGAGCTCGGCACGCTTGGCAGCGTGACCGCAGTCGCCGACAGTTTGCGCGTGACGCCCTCCGCGGTCTCGCAGCAGCTGACCGCGCTGCAACGCGGCTTCCGTGCGCCGCTCACCCGTAGAGCCGGGCGCACGCTCGTGCTCACCGAAGCTGGCCACGCGCTCGCCCGGGCCGGCACCGGCGTCATCGAGGCGATGGCGGCGGCAGCGGGCGCGGTCGAGGCATTCGAACAGGAGCCCGCGGGCATCGTCACTGTCAGTGGGTTCCACAGCGCCTCGCAGGCCATCTTCGGCGGGCTACTCGGCGAGTTGCGGAGCGTCGAAGCGGCACCGGATCTCCGGCTGTCCGACGAGGACGTCGCGCAGGAGGAGTTTCCGCTCCTCACCGCGAGCTACGATCTCGTCATCGCTCACAGGCTCGAGCACAGCCCACCGTGGCCCGAGGCGGGGCTGCGCGTCATCCCGCTCGCGCAGGAGCCGCTCGACGTCGCTCTCCCTGCTGGCCACCCGCTCACGGACAAGGATCACCTCACCCCGTCCGACGTCGCCGGTGAGGCGTGGGTGACGAGCCGGGCCGGGTACTCCCCCGACGACCTGCTCGGCGCCATCGCTGCGGTCGCCGATCGCTCGGTCAAGGTGGTCCATCGGATCAACGACTACGGCTCTGTTGCGTCGATCGTCGCGACCGGGGACGCGATCGGGATGGTGCCACGCTACACCGTCGGTTCGGCCCTCGCCGGGCTCGAACTCCGCCCGTTGCGGGGCGTCAACGCGACCCGCGCGATCGACCTGCTCACGCGCCCGGAGACCCTCCACCGCCGCTCCGTCCAGGTGACGGTGACGGCGCTGCGCACGGCGATGAGCCGGCTCGTGCTGGCCGGAGAGGCGCGGCGCTAGAGCTGGCTCGCGGGCACCTCGAACGTGCCGCACGAGGTCGGTCCCTGCTCGTAGCCGGTCATGAACCAGCGCTGGCGCTGCTCGGACGTGCCGTGGGTGAAGCGCTCGGGGTCGACGCGCATGCCCGAGGACTGCATGATGTGGTCGTCACCGACTGCGGCCGCGGCGCTCAGCGCATCGTTGATCTCAGACTGCGTGACAGGCTTCAGGAACGGCACGCCGCTGTCGTCGGTCACGGTCTGGGCGGCGCCGACCCACGCGCCAGCGAAGCAGTCGGCCTGGAGCTCGAGCCGCACCGAGCCCGAGGTCGCACCCGACTCACGCCCAGCCTGGTTCAGCGAGCCGGTGATGTTCGAGATGTGGTGGCCCCACTCGTGCGCGAGCACGTACATCTCGGCGAGCGGACCGCCCGACGCACCGTAGTCCGAGCGCAGCGTGTTGAAGAACGCGGTGTCGACGTAAATCCGCTCCTCCGGCGGGCAGTAGAACGGGCCGGTCGCTGCCGACGCGGTGCCGCACTGCGACTGGGTCTGGCCGCTGAAGAGGGCGACGGGCTGCGGGCCGCGGTAGTTGCCGACCTGGGTGTTCCAGTAGCGGTTGAGCGAGTCGCTCGTCGCAGTCATGCGGCACTCGACATTCGCGTTCGCGTCGGCGCCCGTCTTGCAGTTCTCGACCGCGACGATTTCCTCGCTCGATGAGGCGCTGCCACCGCCGGAGCTCAGCGCCGGCGCGAAGCCCGTGAGATCGACACCGAGGAGCTGCGAGCCGAGAAACAGCACGAGCATCAGCCCGATGCCGCCGCCGCCAACGGCCAAGCCTGTTCGGCGCCCACCGCCGCTGCGCTTCTGCACCTGACTCGTGTCGATGCGAACGTTCTCGTTGAATGTCATGCTCGAATAGTATCCCGTCAGCGGCCCATCGCCCACCGCAGGGTGTCGAGCCCGAGCGTGCCGAGCGCGAGCGCACGATCGTGGAACGATGCGAGCGTGAATCCGGGCTCCCGTTCCGCTGCCGACCGAAGCTCAAGCCACTGCCGCTCGCCCACCTTGTAGGAGCTCGCCTGGCCCGGCCAGCCGAGGTACCGCAGCACCTCGAATTGGAGCGCTTCGGGGCGCATCGTCACGTTGCGCGCCATGAAGTCAGAGACCCGCTCCGCCGTCCACACGCCGCCGTCGGGGGCGCGCTTGCCGAGGTGCAGGCCGATGTCGACGACCACGCGTGCTGCTCGCATCCGCTGCGCGTCGAGCATGCCAAGGCGGGCTCCGGGATCCTCGAGGAATCCGAGCTCGACCATGAGGCGCTCGGCGTAGAGTGCCCAACCTTCGAGGTGTCCGGACGATCCCGCCCGGGTGCGCCGCCAGGCGTTCAATGTGCCGCGGCGAGCGACCGCCCCGCCGAGCTGCAGGTGATGGCCGGGCACTCCCTCGTGGTACACCGTGGTGAGCTCTCGCCAGGTTCGAAACTCGGTCACGCCGGAAGGAACGGTCCACCACATGCTGCCGGGCCTGGCGAAGTCGTCGCTGGGCGCCGTGTAGTAGATCCCACCCTCCCTTGTCGGTGCGATGCGGCAGTCGAGCCTGCGGAGTTCTCCCGGGATCGCGAACACCGTCCCGTCGAGCGCGTCAATGGCCTCGTCGCTCCGCTCCTGCAGCCACCGCTGGAGGGCGTCCTCCCCGTGGATGATGTTTCGGGGATCCCGGTCGAGCAGGGCGATCGCCTCCGCGGGCGACGCTCCCGGCGCGATTGCTTCGGCCACCGACCGCTGCTCGGCGGCAATGCTGTCGATCTCGGCGAGCGCCCACTCGTAAGTCTCGTCGGCGTCGATGTCGGTGCCGAGGAAGTCACGGGCGGCAAGTGCGTAGTGGTCTCGACCAACTGCGTCGGCAGCGTTGGCCGTCGGCGCGAGCTGCTCACGCAGGTAACGGGCGAACGATGCGTAGGCGTCTGCAGCGCCAGCGGCTCCCTCGCCCAGCTCGGCCACCAGCGCGCGGCCGGGCGAAGGCCAGGTCTGGGCCGCGTCGCTGGCGGCCTCACCGAGTCGCGGGAAGTACTCGGCCGCGAACCGATCTGCCTGCGCGGCGACCGCGAGCACCTGCCGCCGGGCGGGCCCGTTGCCGCGCGCGGCGCCACGTTCCAGGGACTGCACATACCCCGACAGCGCCGCGGGAACCGCCGCGAGGCGCCTGGCAATCGCTTCCCAGTCATCCTCAGTCTCTCGCGGCATCAGATCGAACGCCTGGCGTATGAGTTGCGCGGGCGTTTCAAGCACCGTCAGGTCCCGCAGCGCGAGGCCCGCCTCGACGCGGGTAACGTGAATGTCGAGACGATCGCGCAGTTCGCGCACCGTGACCTCGTCGGTCTCGTCCGCGGGGGCCGCGCACTCCAGGTCCGCACGCACCGCACGAGCTTCAGCGGCCGCCTGGGCCGCGCCGTCCGGCGAGTAGTCGCCGAAAGTCGTCGCCGATGCGGCTCGCCCAAGCTTGGTGCCGAGCACCGGGTCGAGCGTGACCTCGGTGTCGAGCCACCGCTCGGCGAGAGCGTCAATGGCCGTGGGCTGCCGAGCGTCTGAGATCGCTCCGAGTCGCTGCTGGGGGCTCATGGTCCGGTCGCCTTTCTGCGGCCCCGGTGTGGGCGCCGCTGGGCTGGGAGATTAGTCTGTGGGGGTGAGCAAGGAACGAGACGCCCCGAACGCCGAGGTCGCTGCGCTGGGTCGCGAGCTGCGCGACGAGCGCCAGCGACAGGGATTGAGCCTGAATGCGTTGAGCCAGCGCTCGGGTGTCAGCTTCGGGCTGATCAGCCAGCTTGAACGCGGGCTTGGCAATCCGTCGTTCCTCGCGCTGAAGCGGCTCGCCGAGGCGCTCGGGATCCCGATCTCGCGGTTCCTGGAGGGCGGCGCCGACCGCGACGACCTTGTCGTGCGCGCCGACGAGCGCACGCTGCTTCCGGTCCTTGAGAGCGAGCCCGAAAGCCAGCTCGTCGTGCGTGAGCTGCTCACGCCCGGCCGGAGGTCGTCGCTGCAGGTGATTCGCAGCACGCTGCCGCCTGGCTTCACGAACGAGGGCAAGGCGTTCCGGCATCTGGGGACCGAGTGCGTCGTCGTCGAGTCCGGCACGCTCACCGTCGTGCACGGCGAGCGCCGAGTTGTGCTTGAGCCGGGCGACGCCATGACCTATCCGTGCTCGGTCCCGCACTGGTGGGCGAACACGACGACGGAGCCGTGCGTCGTGCTCGGGGCAGTGACCCCGTTCGAGCAGTAACCCTGACGGGCGGCTCATCGCTCAGCCGCCCGCCGTTCGTCAAGGGCAAGATCGAGCAGCCTCGCGAGTTCGTCGATCGGTCGCGCGTGGTCGTCGGCGCGCAGATCGATCGCGAGAGGCGCGTCCCCGGCCGCCGTCACGCCCAGCGGCGTGGTTGGGTCGCTCGGAAGCGGGTCGACATCCGCCGGATCGACCGCGGTGGGGGCGACCCCGACGAGCAGCGCAGCCGACTGCCTGCCGCGAAGGTCTCCGCCTGCAGCGTCGCCTGCGGCGAGCGCCGCGAGCACGCGGCGCGAGAAGCCAGCGAGGGCCCGTTCGCCAGCCACGCCGTCATCGTCGGGTGCGCCCTCGAATGCAGCGACCATGGCGGCGAGCACCCCCCGGCCGGGCAGGAGATTGCCGAGCACGACGAACCCCTCACCAGTCTCGCTTCCCGCCCACGCGGTGCAGGCATCGCCAGTGTGCGCTGAGACGGCGCCGTCCGCCGTCACGACCGCGGCCTGCCGCCACGCTGCGCCGGAATCCCAGTCGGGGATGCGCGCGATAGCAGTTGCCGGCGACGCCCCCGAGGCGACAGCGTCGAGCAGCAGCCCGCGCAGGGATCGGTTCGTGTAGGCCTGACTTGCTGCGGCCCCGACGCCGACCCGCAGGGCCGGCACGCCCGCGCCGACGGCGAGCGAGCGGCTCGCCGTAGCCGCGGCGAGTAGACCCCTCGTTGGGTCGCTCGCCAGGATGGTAAATGTCATGTCGCTGCTTCCTCGGGTTGACGCGAGCCCGTTTTCGATGTTGACTATCGCAATAATGATGATTCCATCATAAAAATGATAATTCCGCCCACTCACGCAGAGGATCAGTGCCGATGAAGTCACGCACACTACTCCCAGGAGTCGCCCTGCTGGGCGCCCTCGTTCTCGCCGGCTGTTCGACCGGCACCGCCGTCGACCTCGATGGCGGCGGCACCGGCGGCGCCTCCGGCGCCGTGCTGACGGCGGCAATCGCTGGCGAGCCGGATCAGCTCGACCCGCACAAGACCACCGCCTACTTCTCATTTGAGGTGCTCGAGAACGTCTTTGACACGCTCGTGCAGCCCGACGAGAACCTCGAAATGCAGCCGGCACTCGCGGAGAGCTGGGATCTGAGCGACGACCAGCTCACCTGGACATTCCATCTGCGCGAAGGCGTGACGTTCCACGACGGCTCGCCGTTTACCTCCGCGGACGTCGCATACTCGCTGAACCGGATCATCGACGACGAGCTTGCCAACGCCTGGCGGCTCAGCGCGATCACCGGGATCGAGACGCCAGACGACACGACCGTCGTCATCTCGGTCGCGCAGCCCACCCCGAACCTACTGTCGAGCCTCGGCGGGTTCAAGGGCATGGCGATTGTGCAGCGCGAGAACGTCGAGAGCGGCGACATCACCACCAAGCCAATCGGCACGGGCCCCTTCTCCCTCACGAGCTACACCCAGGGCGACAGCATCAAGCTTGCCGCGAACCCGGACTACTGGGCTGGCGCGCCCAAGGTCGGCGGCGTGAACTTTTCCTTCCTGTCCGAAGGCAACACTGCGATCGCCGCGCTGAAGAGCGGGGAGATCGACTGGACCGACTCGATTCCCGCCCAGCAGATCGAGCAGCTGAGCGGCGACTCCGCCCTCGAGATCGGCGTCGAACCGAGCACGGACTACTGGTACCTCGCGCTGAACGAAGGGCACGAGCCATACGGTGACGTTCGCGTGCGCCAGGCCATCGCCTACGCCATCGACCGGGAGGCGATCGCCCAGGTCACGAGCTACGGGACCGCCACGACGAACCAGCTCGCGATCCCCGAGCAGAGCGCCTGGTACACCGAGTTCGACGAGTTCAGCACCGATATCGACGAGTCCAAGAAGCTGCTCGCTGAGGCAGGAGTCGATGGTTCGACGCTCACGCTGGATCTGCTCGCCTCCTCGGACTACCCGGAGACCGTCACCGCCGCGCAGGTGATCGCCGACAACCTCGCGCCGCTCGGGATCGATGTCTCGATCCGGCAGCCCGATTTCGCCACCTGGCTCGACGAGCAGAACAGCGGCAACTTCGACATGCTCATGATGGCCTGGCTCGGCAACATCGATCCTGACGACTTCTACTACGCGCAGCACCATTCGAAGGGCGCAAGCAATGCGCAGGGGTACAGCAACCCCAAGGTCGACGAGCTGCTCGACGCCGGACGGACCGAGACCGACGTCGACGCCCGCAAGAAGCTCTACGACGAGGCCGCGGCCCTCATCGCCCAGGAGGCAAGCTACATCTACCTCTACAACCCCTCGGTCGTGCAGGCCTGGCTGCCCGCCGTTGAGGGGTACGAGGTGCGCAGCGACCGCGCCGTCCGCTTCAAGGATGTGAGCCTCGCCGAATGACGTCCACGCTGACGAGCCGCGTCACCGGCTCGGCAACCCTGCGCTTCCTCGGGAAGCGACTCCTTCACACCGTCGTCGTGCTTCTCGGCGTCCTTGTGCTGGTGTTCACGCTGATCCACCTGGTGCCGGGCGACCCTGTCCGGATCGCGCTCGGCACCCGGTACACCCAGGAATCGTACGATGCGCTGCGGGCCGCCTCAGGGCTCGACCGCCCGCTCATCGAGCAGTTCTTCGCATACGTCGGCCACGCGCTCACGGGTGATCTCGGCGTCAGCTTCCGAAACGGCCAGCCTGTCACCGAGATCCTGCTCGAGCGGCTCCCCGCGACATTGTCGCTCGCCGGCGTCGGCATGCTCATTGCGCTGCTCATCTCGATCCCAGCCGGAACGTTCTCGGCGCTGAAGGAGGGCACCGTCGGCGACGGCATCGTCCGAGTGTTCAGCCAGTTTGGCGTCTCGATCCCTGATTTCTGGATGGGCATGCTGCTCATCACGCTGTTCTCGACGATCCTGGGCTGGCTGCCGCCGTCAGGGTACGTCGCGTTCGGCGAGGATCCGGGCGAGTGGCTCAGGCGCGTGTTCACCCCCGCGCTGACCGTCGGCCTCGTCGCCGGCTCGATCATGACGCGCTACGTCCGCGGTGCGGTGCTTGAGGTCGCCGAGGCAGCGTACGTCCGCACGGCACGCTCGAAGGGGCTGCGGCCCGCGGTCGTGACGGGCGTGCACATCGCTCGCAACGCGTTCATCCCGATCCTCACGATCACCGGCATTCAGCTTGCAACGATGCTCGGCGGCGTACTCGTCGTCGAGGTCGTGTTCGCGTGGCCGGGACTCGGCCGGCTCGTCTACGACTCGGTCGCCTCGCGCGATTACCCGGTCGTGCAAGGGGCGGTGCTGCTCATCGCCATCGCGTTCCTCGTCGTCAACCTCGTTGTCGACGCACTGTATGCCCTCATCGACCCGAGGATCCGACTGTCATGACCGCTCCAGACACCGTCGCACTCGCGACCGCGCCCACACGCGCTGATGGCAGCCGCCCATCGGCGTTCCAACTGTTCCTCCGAAGCCCGGTGAGCGTCGTAGGCAGCATCGTGCTCCTCGTGATGATCGCCGCTGCGCTGCTCGGGCCGGCGCTCGCGCCCTACGGCGTGAACGAGACCGACATCGCCGGCGCGCTCAAGGCGCCGAGCGCCGAGCACTGGTTCGGGACCGATGACCTCGGGCGAGACGTGTTCTCGCGCGTCGTGATCGCCGCGCAGGTATCGCTGCGCGTTGCCGTCATCAGCGTCGCCATCGCGCTCGTGCTGGGGGTGCTCCTCGGCATCGTGTCAGGCTACGCGGGCGGCTGGGCCGACGGCGTGCTCATGCGAATCGTTGACGTGATGTTCGCGTTCCCGATGCTCATCCTCGCGCTCGCGATCGTCGCGGTGCTCGGTCCCGGCGCGAACACGGCGACAATCGCTATCGGTGTCGTCTACGTCCCGATCTTCGCCCGCGTCGCCAGAGCCAGCACGCTCAGCGTGCGCTCGGAGCCCTTCGTCCGCGCGTCGCAGACGATGGGGACGGGCGCCGGCAGGATTCTCGTGAAGCACATCCTCCCGAACATCTCGGGGCCGATCATCGTGCAAACCTCGCTCTCCCTTGCGTTCGCGATCCTCTCCGAGGCCGCGCTCTCGTTCCTCGGGCTCGGCGTGCAGCCGCCGCAGCCCTCGTGGGGTCGCATGCTCTTCGAAGCGCAATCGTTTCTGGGTACAGCCTGGTGGCTCGCGGTGTTCCCGGGCCTCGCGATCTTTCTCACCGTGCTGTCCTGCAACCTCGTCGGCGACGGCCTCCGCGACGTCCTCGACCCCAAGCAGCGCAGCGTCATCGAATCAAGGAGCGCTCGCCGATGAGCCACACAGACACCCCCGTCCTCTCCGTGCAGGACCTGCGCGTCACCATCGGAGGAACCGAGCTCGTGCACGGCGTCTCATTCGACGTCCACGACGGGCAGACCGTCGGCATCGTCGGTGAATCCGGCTCCGGCAAGTCGCTGAGCGTGCTCAGCGCGACCCGCCTGCTCGATCTCCCGCACCAGCGGGTGACCGGGCGGTCGCTGCTCCGCGGCGACGACCTCGTCACCGCCCCCAAAGCGCGGCTCAGGCGCGTGCACGGCCCGGAGATCGGGTTCGTCTTCCAGGACCCGAGCACGTCACTGAATCCGCTCCTCACGCTCGAACGGCAGCTCACGGAGGGCCCCGAGACGCACCTCAGGCTCAGCCATCGCGCGGCACGCACGCGGGCGATCGAGCTGCTGGAGGCCGTCGGGCTTCCCGATCCTGAACGCCAGCTGCAGTCCTACCCGCATCAGCTCTCCGGCGGTCAGCGCCAGCGCGTGATGATCGCGATCGCGCTCGCCTGCGACCCGTCGCTACTCATTGCGGATGAGCCGACGACGGCGCTTGACGTCACGACGCAGGCGCAGATCATCGACCTCGTCCGGGAGATGCAGCGCGAACGCGGCATGGCGGTCGTCTGGATCAGCCACGACCTCGGCGTGATCGGGCAGGTCGCGACCGACGTCACCGTGCTCTTCCGCGGCGACGCGGTCGAACAGCGGCCGGTGCTCGACCTCTTCGACCGGCCCGAGCACGATTACACGAAGCGGCTCCTCGCGAGCCGGCCGTCACTGTCGAGTCCGCCGCCCGAGCCCGCACCAGCCGACGCTGCACCCGTGCTCGAGGTCTCCGACCTCAACATCAGGTTCCCGGTGAAGTCAAAGACTGGCACCACCTGGGTGCACGCGGTGCGAGACGTGAGCTTCACCATCGCCCGCGGGACGACGCTCGGGCTCGTTGGCGAGTCAGGGTCCGGCAAGTCGACGATCGCCGGTGCGCTCACCGGCCAGGTGTCGCCCGAGAGCGGCTCCGTCTCCCTCGCGGGCTCCGACGTGCTCGCCGCCCGCGGGGGCGAGCTGCGCGGGATCCGCCGACGGCTGGCGATGGTCTTCCAGGACCCCTTCTCTGCGCTGAACCCGCGCACGACAGTATCCGAGGCGATCTCTGAGCCGCTCATCGTGCACGGCCTGCGCGACGGCAAGCGCGCCCGCGCTGCACGCGTCGCGGAGCTCCTCGAACAGGTCCATCTGCCGGCATCGTTCGCGTCGCGCTACCCGCACGAGATGTCTGGCGGCCAGCGGCAGCGGGTCTGCATTGCGCGCGCGCTCGCCTGCGAGCCGGAACTCCTGATCCTCGACGAGTCGACCGCGTCGCTCGACGTTTCGATCCAGGCCGATGTCATGGCGCTGCTCAAGCATCTCCAGCGCGAGCTCGGCTTGGCCTACCTCTTCATCGCGCACGACCTCGCCGTCGTGCACGAGATGAGCCACGAGGTCATGGTGATGCGCCGTGGCGAGATCGTTGAGGCGGGCCCGAGCGAGGCCCTCTACGGAGCGCCCCAGCACGAGTACACGCGGTCGCTACTCGCCGCGATCCCGCCGACCCGGCCCGCGGCTGCCCTGAGTTAGAAGATCGACCAGTCGGTGCGTGCCGTGAGCTCGGCGAGCGCCGTCATGCCCGTCAGCGAGTTCCCCGAGCCGTCGAGGCCGGGCCCCCAGACGCAGATCGAGCACACGTCGGGGACGATCGCAAGGATCCCGCCGCCAACGCCAGACTTCCCGGGCAGGCCAACCCGGTAGGCGAACTCGCCGGCCGCGTCGTAGAACCCCGAGGTCAGCATCACCGCGTTCACGCGGCGGGCCTGGTTTGAGCTCAACAGCCGGCTGCCGTCCGCGCGCACCCCGCGCCGGGCGAGGAACGCTCCGGCCGCGGCGAGATCCTCGCAGGTCATCGCGATCGCGCACTGCTCGACGTAGCGCGCGAGCACAGCATCGACGTTGTTGGTGAGGTTCCCGAAGCTGCGCAGCAGGTGCGCGATCGACGAGTTTCTGTCCGAGTGGCTGAGCTCGGACGCCGCGGTCAGCGCGTCAACGGAGATCTCTGGGTTGCCCGACTCGGCGCGGACGAACTCGAGCACGGGCGACTGCTCGCCAGGCGTCAGACTCAATAGGTGATCGGCGACGACCAGGGCGCCCGCGTTCATGAACGGGTTGCGCGGGATACCGCGCTTGTACTCGAGCTGGGCGAGCGAGTTGAATGCGGCGCCGGACGGCTCCCGATTCACGCGCTGCCAGATCTCGTCGCCGTCGCCGGCCATGACGAGCGCGAGTGAGAACACCTTCGAGATACTCTGGATCGAGAAGTCGACCGCGGCGTCGCCGGCGGCGAACCGCTCGCCGTCTGTCGTCATGACGGCGATGCCGAACTGGTCGGGGTCCACTGCCGCGAGACGGGGGATGTAGTCGGCGACGCTGCCGCCACCCATGACCGGCCGAACGGCCTCGTACACTTCGTCAAGCACGCCCTGCAGATCACTCGTCATAGTGCGACAAGTTTATCGAAAATTCCCTGCTCACTCCAGGTTTTTCGCAAAGCGATCCGTCGCACGGACGAGCGCGTCGACGATGCCAGGCTCGCTCGCAGCGTGCCCCGCATCGGCCACCATGTCGATCGAGGCCTCGGGCCACGCGCGGTGCAGATCCCACGCGGTGCGCGCCGGCGTACAGACGTCGTAACGCCCCTGCACGATCGCGCCGGGGATACCTGCGAGCTTGCCCGCGTTCGCGATGAGCTGCCCGTCCTCAAACCACCCTCCGTTCGAGAAGAAGTGGTTCTCGATGCGCGCGAACGCGACCGCGCCGGCGACGTCCGCGCGTGCCTCCGCGATGACGTCGGCGTCGGGGATCAGGCGCACGGTCGCGTTCTCCCAGACCGTCCAGGCGACGCCCGCAGGCACGTGGACCGCCGGGTCAGGATCGGTGAGCCGCCGGCGGTAGGCCGCGACGAGGTCGCCGCGCTCGCCTTCGGGGATCGCCGCGAGGTACTCCTCCCAGACGTCGGGGAAGAGGTGCGAGGCGCCGTCTTGATAGAACCAGTCGATCTCACTTTTGCGCAGCGTGAAGATGCCGCGCACGACGAGCTCCGTGACCCGCTCCGGGTGCGTCTGCGCGTATGCGAGCGAGAGCGTCGACCCCCAGGAGCCGCCAAACACGAGCCACTTGTCGATGCCGAGGTGCTCGCGGAGGCGCTCGATGTCGGCGACGAAGTGCCAGGTGGTGATCGCCGACATGTCGGCGTCTGGCGCGCTCACGTGCGGCGTGGAGCGCCCGCTGCCGCGCTGCTGCAGCAGCACGATGCGGTAGCGCTCAGGGTCGAAGTAGCGGCGGTAGTCGGCGGACAGCACGCCGCCGGGGCCGCCGTGCAGAAAGATGGCAGGCTTCCCGTCGGGATTTCCGCAGACTTCCCAGTAGACCTCGTGGCCGTCGCCGACCGGGAGCATTCCCTGATCGTACGGCTCGATGGGCGGGTAGAGCGTGCGCAGTTCAGTCATTCCCCCACTCTAGAACGCCGAGCGTCCACACGTTCAGTACTTGGCCTTGCTAGGTAGCGGTACTTAGTGTTACTTTATAGCGGTAGTCACTCACGCTAAGTAGAGGAGGTTGAGGTTGGCAAACCAACTCACCGAAATGCTCAAGGGCACCCTCGAGGGGATCGTCCTCGCGTTTCTCGCCACAGACCCGGCGTACGGGTACGAGATCACCACTCGCCTGCGGGACGAGGGATTCGAGGACATTGCCGAGGGCACGGTGTACGCGCTCCTCGTGCGCATCGAACAGCGGGGGCTCGTCGATGTCGCGAAGGTCCCGTCTGAGAAGGGGCCGCCCCGCAAGGTCTACTCCATCAACGAGGCCGGGCACGCTCAGCTCGCAGAGTTCTGGCAGACGTGGAGCTTCCTCGCCGGCCGCATCGAACAGCTCCGCCCCACCGCGTAGCCAGACACCACACACGAACAGACACACACGTATTCAAGGAGAACATCATGGCCGCAAAGTGGATTGAAATGCTCACCGGTTCACTCGAGCAGAAGAAGCAGTACCGGGAGCACATGGCTCGCCTCGACGCCCTCCCCGCGCCATACGGCGAGGCGGCGAAGGCCGTTCAGCGCTACCTCACCTACGCGGGCGCCGCGGAGGACGGCGACACCCTCGTCACGATGATCGGCGACCACGTCGATCTCTGGGAGCGCGCGGCGGTGGACGGCACCCCCGTCCGAGCGATCGTCGGCGACAACCCGGTCGAGTTCGCCGAGGAGTTCGCGAGGGCCTACGCGGGCAAGCAGTGGATCGACCGCGAGCGGAACCGCCTCACGCAGGCGATCGCCGCCGCCGAGGCGAAACAGCAGGGCGGGCAGGAGTCATGACCGGCCCGCACCAGCCCGAACCCGCCATCCAGGTCGCGGGAATCACGAAGGCGTTCGGTGAGCTCGCCGTGCTTCGCGGTGTTGACTTCGAAGTGCGGCCGGGAAGCATCTTCGCACTGCTCGGCTCGAACGGCGCCGGAAAGACCACGCTCGTTCGCATCCTCTCGACGCTCACCGCCGCCGACGCGGGCAGCGCCACGGTCGCGGGCCACAGCGTCACTGAGGCACCGGCTGCGGTGCGCCAGGCGATCAGCCTGACCGGCCAGTTCGCCGCGGTCGACGAGATCCTCACCGGCCGCGAGAACCTCGCGCTCGTCGCGCGGCTGCGCCACCTCGACCACCCCGCCGAGATCGCCGACGCGATGCTCGACAGGCTCTCGCTCACCGAGGCTGGCGACCGCAGGGCGGGAACCTACTCTGGCGGGATGCGCCGCAGGCTCGACATCGCGATGAGCCTCATCGGTAACCCGCAGGTGATCTTTCTCGACGAACCAACGACGGGCCTCGACCCGCAGTCCCGCATCGAGGTCTGGCAGACGATCCGGCAGCTCGCCCGCGGCGGCACGACGGTGATGCTCACCACCCAATACCTCGACGAGGCCGAGCAGCTCGCCGACCAGATCGCGATCCTGCACGAGGGCAGGATCATCCAAAACGGCACCCTCGCCGAACTCAAGGCGCTGCTCCCCGCCGCGCAGGTCGAGTACGTCGAGAAGCAGCCCTCGCTCGAGGACGTGTTCCTCACGCTGGTGGGGGAACGCCCAGCCGACACCGGGAAGGACGAACGATGAGCTCACACGCGCTCTCAGACACCGGCGCGCTCACCGCGCGCTCCCTCACGCACATCCTGCGCAGCCCCGACACGATCATCACGACGGCGGTCACCCCGGTGGCGCTGATGCTGCTCTTCGTGTTCGTACTCGGCGGCGCGATCAATACGGGCTCCAGCGACTCGTACATTAACTACATGCTGCCCGGCATCCTGCTCATCACGATCGCGTCGGGGATCGCGTACACCGCCTACCGGCTGTTCCTCGACATGCAGGGTGGCATCTTTGAGCGGTTCCAGTCGATGCCGATCGCCCGGTCGAGCGTGCTCTGGGCGCACGTGCTCACGTCGCTCGCGGCGAACCTCGTGTCGATCGGGCTCGTCATCGGCGTCGCGCTGCTCCTCGGCTTCCGCACGAGCGCGTCGCCTGCCGCGTGGCTCGCGGTCATCGGGATCCTCGCCCTGTTCACGCTCGCCCTCACCTGGGTCGCCGTCATCGCCGGACTCTCGGCGAAGACCGTCGACGGCGCGAGCGCGTTCAGCTACCCGCTGATCTTCCTGCCGTTCATCAGCTCGGCGTTCGTCCCGACGGCGAGCATGCCCGGCCCCGTCGCCTGGTTCGCCGAGCACCAGCCAGTCACGGCGATCGTGGACTCGATCCGCAACCTGTTCGCAGGCGCCCCAGTCGGGAGCGAGCTGTGGGTCGCCCTCGCCTGGCTCGTCGGGATTCTCGCCGTCGCGTATGGCGCCGCGATCCTGATCTACCGCCGAAAGATCAGGTAGCCCCCCTCACACCAGCGCGCCCCGCAGCCTCACCGGCTGCGGGGCGCGCTGCGCGCTGCGGGTCTCAGCTCGCGGTGGCGGCGGCCTTCTCTGCGGCCTTCGCCGCAGCCTTCGCCTGTGCGCGAAGCTCCTTCTCGTGCACTGGCCAGAGGCCGGCGGCGCGCTGCTCATCGACGTAGTTCTGCGCCTCCTGCTGGCGCTCCTCCTCGATGCCCGTCGCGATCTCCGCGCGCAGCAGGGCGTCGTCGAGCCCGAACGCGTCGACGAGGTCGAGCGCGTGCTCGCGGACGCGGCCGAGCAGCCTGTCGATGTACGCGGTGACCGACTCGGCGCGCTTGCCCGACATGCGGCCGTGCACGAGGTACCAGGTCATGTTGCGCTCGATCACGGTGAGGCCGAACAGGTCGCGCAGCCACGTCATCACCTGCTTCGTGCCCGGATCCGTGAGCTTCTCGAGCTCCTCGGTGAACGCCTCCCACTGCAGCAGCTCGGCGTGGGCGCGCGCCGCTTCAATGAGCTTGTGCTGCTGGGCGTTGAACGCGTCCTCGCTGCGCGCGGCACGCTCGGCCTTCGGCACATCCTTCGTTGCGTCGCGCAGCGCGCCCGCGACCTCGGCGACCATGGTCTCGACGCGGTCGGTGAGCAGCTCGCGCTGCGCCTCCGGACTGCGGAAGCTCTCGACCGAGCGTGCGGTCTGCCCGAAGTCGGCGATGCTCTGGCCAAGCTGACGGAGCCCGAAGCGGCTCACCCGGTCGCCGATCTGGCTCGCCGCCGCGCGTGCGAGGGCAGCCTTGTCGCCGTCTTTGAACTGCGCGGCGTAGTCGGTGAGCAGGCGCTTGCCGACAAGCTGGAGCAGCACCGTGTTGTCGCCCTCGAACGTGACATAGATGTCGAGATCGGCGCGCAGGCCCGTCAGGCGGTTCTTCGCGATGAAGCCCGCGCCACCGCAGGCCTCGCGCGCCTCCTGCAGGGTGTCGAGCGCCGCCCACGTCGAGAGCGACTTCAGGCCGGCGGCGAGGGTCTCGAGATCCTCGCGGTTCTCGTCGGTGTCCTTCACGCCCGAGAACACCTCGTCAAACACCGTGAGCAGCCGCTCGTGCGCGAACGCCATTGCGTAGGTCTCCGCGAGCCGGGGCAGCAGGCGCCGCTGGTGCTGGCCGTAGTCCATGAGCACGGTCTCACGGCCCGATGCGCCCGGGAACTGGCGGCGCTGCGTGCCGTACCGGATCGCGATGGTGAGCGCCGCCTGCATCGCGCGCACGGCCGAGCCGTCGAGCGAGACGCGGCCCTGCACGAGCGTGCCGATCATCGTGAAGAAGCGGCGGCCGGGGCTCTCGATGTGCGACGAATAGGTGCCGTCAGCCGCGACGTCGCCGTAGCGGTTGAGGAGGTTCTCGCGCGGGATCCTGACGTTCGTGAAGTGCAGCCGGCCGTTGTCGATTCCGTTCAGGCCGCCCTTGACGCCGTCGTCCTCGCTGCCGACGCCAGGCAGCAGCTTGCCCTCGGGGGTGCGGATCGGCACGAAGAACGCGTGCACGCCGTGGTTCACCCCGCGCGTGATGAGCTGGGCGAAGACCACCGCGGCCTGGCCGTGCAGCGCGGCGTTGCCGAGGAACTCCTTCCACGCACCCTTGAACGGGGTGTGGATCTCAAACTCCTCGGTGTCGGGATCGTAGGTCGCGGTCGTGCCGATCGACGCGACGTCGGAACCGTGCCCGATCTCGGTCATCGCGAACGCGCCGGGGAGCTTCAGGCTCATCACGTCAGGCAGCCACTTCTCGTGGTGCGCCTTGTTGCCAAGGTGCAGGATCGCGGAGCCAAACAGCCCCCACTGCACGCCGCCCTTGATCTGCATCGAGGGGTCTGCGAGCACGAGCTCCTGAAACGCCGCGACGTTGCCACCGTGGTTGTCGCCGCCACCGAGGTACTTCGGGTACGCGCGCTGGATCGCGCCCGCCTCAACGAGCTCGTGCAGCTGGCTGAGCACCCGGATACGGTGCTCGTCCATCGGCTGCCCGGGGATCGTGTGCAGGCTCGGCCTCGAGCGCACGAGCTCCCTGGCTTCGAGGCGCTCGGTCTTCCACTTGCCGAGGAGCGCGTCGCTCACCTGCTGGACGTTGATGCGAGGGGCGTTGTCGGCCATCGATATCTCCAATTCGACCTGACGGCAGAGCCAGCCGGGTTCGAACGGCCGCTGGGGTCGCCCGAGGGCCCGTCTGCCCTGATTATGGAGACAGGTTATGTCGACGTCGAGAAACCCTCAACCGTTCGCGGGGCAGTCGACAAGGCTGCTCGATCACTCGAACGCGAGACTTGTACCAAGCCTACAAAGTGAGGATGCGTTCCCTGTGAGGTATCTCTACTTGCGTCCGCTCGATTTCGGGCGCCGTTTCGGCTCGTACGCCTCGAACACGAGCGGCTCGATGCCGGCCTCGTCGAGCATCTCCCGCGTGCGCTTCTGCCACGTGCGAGGGATGAGCGTGACGACCTGGCCGCCTCGGCCGGCCCGGCCGGTGCGGCCCGAGCGGTGCACGAAAGTCTTCGCCTCCTGCGGCGGATCGAGCTGCACGACGGCGTCGACATCGTCGATGTGGATGCCTCGCGCCGCCACGTCGGTCGCAACGAGCACGCGCGCCTTGCCCGTCGCGAACTGCTTGAGGTTGATCTCGCGTCGCGCCTGGCTGAGGTTACCGTGCAGCGACGTCGCGGACACCCCCGCGTCGAGCAGCTCTTCCGTAATGCGCTCGGCCGCCGCGCGGGTGCGCGAGAACAGCATGACGCGTCCGGGAATCTTCGCGAACTCGAGCACCGCCGCGTCCTTGTCCTCGCGCATCACCATGTATACGCGGTGCGGCACCGTCGATACGGTTCGCTCGATCTCGTGCGCCGCGGGGTCAACGAGGAACTCCCCGACGAGCTCCTCGACGTCGCGGTCCAGCGTCGCCGAGAAGAGCAAGCGTTGGCCGCCCCGCTCCGTCTGCCGGAGCGTCCACTGCGTCTCCTCGAGGAACCCGAGTTCGCACAAGTGATCGGCTTCGTCGACGATTGAGACCTGCACCTCGCGCAGATCGAGCTTGCGCCGCTCGACGAGGTCGCGGATGCGTCCCGGGGTGCCGATAACGATGTCGACACCGCGCTCAAGGGCGTGCACCTGAGACTCGCTAGGGACGCCGCCCACAAGCTGCGCGGTGTAAAACCCGACCGAGCGCGCGAGCGGCTGCACCGTGCGGTCGATCTGCAGCGCGAGCTCGCGGGTGGGGGCGAGGATCAGCGCCTTCGGTTTCCGGGTCGCGCCCGCCGAACCACGCGAGACGCGCTCGCCGCGCTTCGCCTGCTTGGCCTTCTTCGGCGCGGGCTCACCGAACTTCCCCTCGGCCTTGAGCACAAGCAGCCGCTCGACAAGCGCCGCGCCAAACGCGATCGTCTTGCCCGAGCCCGTCTCTGCCCGGCCGAGCACATCGCGACCCGCAATCGTGTCGGGAATCGTCGCGACCTGGATCGGGAACGGCGAGTCGGCGCCGAGCTCCCCGAGCGTCCGCACGAGGTTCTGCCCGAGGCCGAGGTCGCCGAAGCTCCGCCCGGAGGCGTCCGCAGTCGTCCACACCTTCGGCGTAAAGTTCTGCAGGGTCTCCCCCGCTGGCCGCAGGCGCCTCGCGCCCCGCTCAGCCCCGCCCGGCCGCTGGCTCCGCTCGCTGCCCTGGCCGCCGCCGCTGCCTAGGTCGCCTCGGCCGCGCTGGCCGCCCCGGCCGGCCTGGCCGCCCCTGCCACCGGCACTAGGCCTGCGATCTGCACCACCAATGCCAGAACCCCTGGAGTTCGACATATCTTCTGCAGATCCCAGATCTTGCTGCCCACGGCGAGCCCGGCCGGAGCCACCAGCGCCCTCAGAGCCGCCCTGCCCGGTGGCGGCCCCGCCGTACTTGCGCTTCGGGGCCCGGGTGCGGTTCGGGTCATAGTTCGCCGGGGCTTTGAACCCGCGCCGCTTCTTCTGCGCCATGAGTTAGCTGTTCCGTTCTTCGGTGTCGGCAGAGGGCCCGCCGTCAAATGTGGTGTCGGGCGCGGGCTCAGGCTCAGGCGCGGGCGCGGGCTCGGGCGCGGCCTCAGGCTCAGGCCCGGCCCCTGGCAAGGTGGTCTCGCCGGGGGCAACGGCTTCCGGCGCGGGCTCGGCCTCAGCCTCAGCCTCAGCCTCGGGCGCGGCGTGCTCCGGCACCGCGGCCGCACCAGGAGCGTCAGCCGGCTCGGCGTCGACGGCGCCCCCGTGAGCACCAGCACCAGCACCAGCAAGGGCAGCCCCGGCGCCAGCCGCCTTGGCGGCACGCTTGGCGGTCCGGCGGTCACGCGACTCTTCGCGTTTGCGCTCGACGAGGTAGTAGAGCGTCGGCAACACGACGAGGGTCAGCACGGTCGACGACAGCAGACCACCGATCACGACGACGGCGAGCGGCTGCGAGATGAACCCGCCCTTACCAGTGATTCCGAGCGCCATCGGGGTGAGCGCGAGGATGGTCGCGAGCGCGGTCATGACGATCGGCCTGAGACGCTGCAGCGAGCCGTGCAGCACCGCGTCGCGCAGGCTGTCGCCACGTTCTCGGTACTGGTTCACAAGGTCGATGAGCACGATCGCGTTCGTCACTACGATGCCAACGAGCATAAGCACGCCGATGAGCGATGCGACGCCGAGCGGAATGCCAGTCGCGATGAGTAGCAGCATCGCGCCCGTTGCAGCGAACGGCACGGAGACGAGCAGTAGCAGCGGCTGCAGCAGGCTGCGGAACGTCGCGACCATCACGACGTAGACGATGAGGATCGCCGCGAGCAGCGCAATCCCCAGCTGCTGGAACGCTTCTTCCTGCTGCGACATGACGCCGCCGATACTGGCGGACGCACCGGCTGGCAGGTCGACGCTGTCGAGCGCTGCGGTGACCTGCGTGCCAGCCGCACCGAGGTCGTCGCCCACCGGCAGCGCCGATACCGTGACCATTCGCACGTTGTTCTCGGTGCGCACCGTCACCGGGCCGTCCGCGATTTCGACGGTCGCAAGCTCGTCGAGTCGCTTCTCGCCGGCGCCGGTCTGCAGCTTGAGCGCCTTCACGCCGTCGACGTCGGTCGGGGCCGTGCCGAGGTCGAGGTAGACGTTTACCGTCGAGTCGTCGATCGTTATGCGCCCGACCTGGCTCGGCTGCATGCTCTTCGCTGCCATGCCGCCCACCGCGGCCTCGCTGAGCCCGGCCTCGGCGGCCTTCTCGCGATCCACGGCGACGCGCACGTAGGGCCGCGACATCGCCAGGTCGCTCTCGACCTGCTGCAGCCCGTCCTGCTTCTTCAGCGCGGCGACGATGTCGTCGCTCGCCTCGGCAAGGGTTTCCTGGTCTGGCGCGGTCACGTTCACCTGGATCGCGCTCGACATCGACATGCCGCCGCCCGACTGTCCGATGGAGAACTCTCCGGCGTCGGAGATCTTGTCGACCGCGGCGCGAATGTCGTCCTTGGCCTGCGCCTGGTCGGCGTCCGGATCGAGCGTGAGCGAGTAGTTGATCGCGCCGTCGCTACCGCCGCCGAACATCGCCATCATGCCGCCAGCGGAGCCGATGGTGACCTGGACGGTCTCGACCTCGTCGAGCCCCGAGAGCGCGTCTTCGACCCGTTCGGCCTGCGCGAGCTGCTCGTCGAGGCTCGCGCCGGGCGCGAGGGTCTGGGTGAGCCCGACGGAGTTCTGTTCGTCCTCGCTCATGAACGTCGTCTTCATGAGCGGGGTCGCGAGCACGGTGCCCGCGAGCACGAGCACGGACAGGATCAGGGTGATGCCCGGCTTTCCAAGCGTCCACTCAATGATCGGCCGGTAGCCGCGGGCCAGCCAGTTGCCTCGGTGATCGTGCTCCGACGCATTCTCGACGGCTGCGCCGTCAACCGCGGCGGGCCGTGACTCGGGCTTCAGGAACCAGTACGCGAGCACCGGCACGATCGTCAGCGAGACCAGCAGCGATGCGGCGAGCGCGATCGTCACCGTGAACGCGAACGGCCGGAACAGTTCGCCGACCATGCCGCTGACAAACGCCATCGGCAGGAACACCGCGACCGTCGTGATTGTCGCGGCCGTAATCGCTCCGGCAACCTCGCGGACGGCGCGAAGGATCGCTGTCGCCCGGTCCTCGCCTTCGACGAGGTGGCGTTTGATGTTCTCAATGACGACGATCGAGTCGTCGACGACTCGGCCGATCGAGATCGTGAGCGCGCCGAGCGTCAGCATGTTTAGCGTGTAGTCCGCGAAGTTCAATCCGACGAATGCGAGCAGCACCGACGTGGGGATGGAGATCGCGGTCACGAGCGTCGCGCGCACGGACATGAGGAAGACGAGGATCACGAGCACGGCAAACACGAGCCCGAGCAGGCCCTCCGTGGTGAGCGACTCGATGGACTGTTCCACGTAGGGCGCCTGGTCGAAGATCACATTGAGCTTCACGTCGCCGAGCTGCGTCGAGAGTTCGTCGAGCTTCTCCTGCACAACGTGCGAGACCTCGACGGTGTTCGCCTGTGACATCTTGGTCACGGCGATGGTGAGCGCGGGCTCCCCGTTGATTCGCGAGATGCTCGTGACGGGGTTCGCCTCAAGCGAGACGTCGGCGACGTCTCCGATGGTGACGACGTCGGGCAGCTTCGGCGCGGTCACGGCTTGGTCAGCGTCGGGGGCCGCGGTCTGCGGGAGCTGTGCGCCTGGCTGAGCTTGCGCCTGTGCGGTCTGCTCAGCGAGCTGTTGCTGCGCTTGAAGGGCCTGCTGGTAGGCCATGAAGTCCTCGGTGCTGCGCGGCACCGGGATCGATGCGATATCTTCCGCCGAGTTGAGTTCGGAACCGAGCTGCACGGCGAGCGTGTTCGTTGTGTCGTCGACCGTGCCGCCGGCGATGAGCACGCCGCTCTGCTGCAGGGCGTCGGTGATGCGCTGCTGGCTCATGCCAGCTGAGGCGAGCTTGTCGGCGTTCGGCACGATGGTCACGCGGTCGCCGCGTGCGCCCGAGAGCTGTGCCTCGCGCACCCCGTCGAGGTCGCCGATCTCGGGGACGACGACGCGCTCGATGAGCTTCGCGGTCTCCTCGGGGTCCTCGCCGTTCGGGGGCGTGACGGCGATCTGGATCACCGGGAGGTCGTCGACGCTGCCGGCAACGACCTGGGTGTCCGCGGTCTCCGGCAGCGTCTGCGAGATCCGGCTGACGGCGCGTTCGACCTTTTGTTCGGTCGCAGCGACGTCGACGCCGTAGGTGAACTGGGCGAGCACGACGGACATGCCTGTGCTCGACGTCGCGGTCGTGCTCTCGAGTTTCGGAACGCCGCGCAGCGCGGTCTCGACCGGCCCCGAGACGTCGTTGTTCACGACGTCAGGAGAGGCCCCCGGGTAGGTCGTGATCACGGCGATCGCCGGGAACTCGACTGACGGCATGAGCTCCTGCTTGAGGGAGGACATCCCGAGGAAGCCGAAGACTGCGGCCACGATGGTCACGAGCGCAATGAGTGCCCGGTTTTTGAGGCTGAGCACTGTAAGAAACTGCATGAGTGAAATTATCCCATGGCCCACTGATAGCGTCGCGGGGGGTGAAGAGGTCGCATAATGGAGGGGTGCCACTGTTGAACCGACGTACGCTCGGAGCCGTCACCCCAGCCGACTTCGACCGTTTGCACGCGCTCAGACGGATGCAGGGCATCGCGGTCGGCCTGCTGATCTTCATGGCCGTCGTCTTCGTCTTCGCCTTCGCGCTCCAGGAGCGGATCCCCTGGCTCGCGTACGTCAGGGCCGCGAGCGAGGGCGGCATGGTCGGCGCGCTCGCCGACTGGTTCGCGGTGACGGCACTGTTCAGGCACCCGCTCGGCGTGCCGATCCCGCACACGAACCTCATCGCGAATAAGAAGGACGAGATCGGCGAGGGACTCGGTTCCTTCATCGAGGAGAACTTCCTCGCGGACGAGGTTGTGCACGACAAGCTCTCCCAGATCAGCGGCGCGCGGATGGCCGGTGCCTGGCTGCGCGAGACTGGGAACGCGAGGCGGGTGAGCGACATGGCGGCGAGTGTCGGACTCGGCGCGCTCACCGTGCTCGACGACCGCGACGTTCAGGATCTGGTCGAGTCGCTCGTGCGGCGCCACATCGTCGATCCCGAGTGGGGCCCGCTGCTCGGCCGCGCGACCGAGTCGTTCGTCACCGGCGGCCACCACGAATCGCTCGTGGACCTCGCCGCGAACCGGCTCGAGCTGTGGCTCGTGCAGCACCCGCAGGCGTTCGACAAGGTCATCTCTTCAAGGCTCCCCCAGTGGGTGCCGAGCATCGTCGACAAGTTCGTCGACCAGCGGCTGCACGCCGAGGCCGTGAAGTTTCTGCAGAACGTCGCGGCCGACGGGAACCACCCCGCCCGCGCGGCAATCACAAAGTTCTTGCACGATCTCTCGCGCGACCTGCAGGAGCAGGAGTCGCTCCAGGCACAACTCGAGTCGTTCAAGCGAGAGGTGTTCGACAGCCCGCGGATCCGCGACCTCGCCGCGAGCACGTGGCGCACGGCACGCGCCGCCATCGTCGACATGCTCGAGGATCCCGACAGCGAGCTGCGCAGCCGCATCACCGCCGCGATCTGCGACTTCGGGCGCAAGCTTGAGGACGACGCGACGCTGCAGTACAAGATCGACGTGTGGGTGATGAACGTTGTCGAGTACCTCGTGCGCACTTACCGCCACGACCTCGCGCAGGTCGTCGCCGATACCGTGCAGCGGTGGGATGCGAAGGAAGCCGCCGAGAAGATCGAGCTGCAGGTCGGCAAGGATCTGCAGTTCATTCGCATCAACGGCACCGTCATCGGTTCACTCGCGGGCCTCGGCATCTTCACGATCGCCGAGCTCGTCATCGCCCCGCTCGCGGGTCACTAAACCGCGTGCCGGGCTCACGGGCCCGCCAGCCCGAAACGCAGGGCCCGGAAAGATGAAGACTTTCTCATCGTGACCTCATCTGCGCTTCACATTGTTCCGCCACGATGAGAGCATGACATTCGCACGCCGCTTCCTGCTCCCGGGCGCGCTCATCGTCGTTCCTGCGGCGATCGCTGTCGGGAGTCTGGCGCTCATTCAAGCCCCGGGCGCCCCCGAGGTTCCGCGGGGACCCATCGTGGCGCCCGCGCCGCCGGCAGAGCCCACCCCCGCCCCCAAGCCGGCTCCGGCGCCGGCCCCCACACCAGCACCGGCACCGGCACCGGCACCGGCCCCGGCACCCGCACCCGCGCCCGCCCCGGCACCGGCACCGGCACCCGCCCCGGCCCCTGCACCGCTCGACGACGACTGGGACGACGACGCGGACGACTGGGGCGACGATGACTGATCACAGCGCGCCGACCGCGATCCTCCCCACCACCCCGCTGCCGACGGCTCCGCCCGCCGCAGGTGCTGCCGGGGCGCCAGAACTCGGCCCCCAGGCCTCGACGGACATGCCCCCGGCGGGAGGCCGCCCGGACCGGCGCCGCTCCGCAGCGCCCCGGCCGCTCCAGACCCGCGCGCTGCCTGCGCGATGGCGAATCACGGTGTGGATCGTGCTGAGCACGCTCTTCACGCTGTGCGCGATCGCCCTCATCGGGCGCAGCCTCACCCTCGCGAGCGTCGAGGTCGAGGCGAACGCGCAGATCACGCAGGAGGCCGAGGAATTCACGAGGTTCGTCGCAGAGGGCGTCGACCCTGAGACGACGAAGCCGTTCGCGACACCCGCGCGGCTCCTCGAGGTCTACCTCTCGCGGCAGTCTGTGAGCGACAGCGAGCTCATCATTGGGCTCGCCGACAGAGCTCCCGTCGGCTCTCTCTCAGGGGTCGACGGCTGGGCGCCTGATCGCTCACCGGCGCCGCAGCTGCTCGAAACACTCACCGCGCCGGCGAAGAACTCGGGGGCGCTGACGACCGCCGACGGCGAGCCCGTCCGGTGGGGGCGTGTCGACTTCGTCGTCGGCGAGCAGTCGGGATCGCTGCTCGTCGCCCAGTTCACCGCCGCCGACCGCGCCGCCGTCGATCGCGCAGTCGGCACGCTCGCCTGGGTCGCGGCGGCGGGCCTGCTGCTCTGCTCGGGTGTGGCCTGGCTCGTCGCCGGTCAGATTCTCGCCCCCGTACGCGAGGTGTACCGAGTCGCCAGGGATATCACCGAGCACGATCTCACCGCAAGGGTGCCTGTCGATGGCAACGACGACATCGCACAGGTCGCGGCGACGTTTAACGAGATGCTCGACCGCTTGGAGGAGGCGCACCGCGCGCAGCAGCAGTTCGTCGACGACGCCGGCCACGAGCTGCGCACACCGATCACCGTGGTGCGCGGTCACCTCGAGCTCCTGAGCGAAGATCCAGACGAACGCCGCGCCACGCTCAGGCTCGTCACCGACGAGCTCGCCCGGATGAGCCGGATCGTGTCGGATCTCCTCGTGCTCGCTCGCGCGCAGCAGCACGACTTCGTGCGCTTCGCACCGTGCGACGTCGCGGCGTTGACGCTCGACATCGAGGCGAAGGCGCAGGCGCTTGGCGAGCGCAGGTGGCAGCTCATGGAGGTGGCCGAGGGCGACGCCATCATCGACGCGCAACGCGTCACGCAGGCCGTGCTGCAGCTTGCCGCCAACGCGGTACAGGTGACCGATGCGGGCGACAGGATCAGGATCGGCTCGCGGTTCGAGGGCGACGGCGCCGAGCGGCGGCTGCGCGTCTGGGTCGCCGACGAGGGGCCCGGAGTCTCTGACGAGGCGGCGACGCGCATCTTCGACAGGTTCGTCCACGGCGGCCACGTCGCGGTTCGCAGCGACACGGCGGGCTCCTCCCCCCGGCACGGTTCGGGCCTCGGGCTCGCCATCGTCCGAGCGATCACTGACGGTCACGGCGGCTCGGCGTGGCTCGAGAGCACCCTCGGCGAGGGCGCGACGTTCGGGCTCGACCTGCCCGCCCCACAGTACGCAGAGACGAAGGAGTCGTGACATGCGGCACATCCTGATCGCCGAAGACGATCCCCACATCACCTCGTTCGTCGCGCGCGGCCTGCGCGCCGCCGGCTACGACACGACCGCTGCAGCTGACGGCGATACCGCGCTGATCCTCGCCCGCTCGGGATCCTTCGATCTCGTACTCCTCGACATCGGCCTGCCCGGCATCGACGGGTTCACCGTGCTCAGTCAGCTCCGCGGCGAGGGAGTGACGGTGCCGGTCATCGTGCTCACCGCTCGCGACTCCGTCATCGACACCGTGCGCGGCCTCGAGGGTGGCGCCAACGACTACGTGACGAAGCCGTTTCAGTTCGCCGAGCTGCTCGCTCGCGTGCGGATCCGGATCGGCGACGGCGAGCAGCGCCAGTCCGGCCAGCTCATGAGCCACGCCGACCTGCAGCTTGATGTGCGCGCCCGGCGCGTCACCGTCGGCGAGGACGCCGTCGACCTCACCGCCAGGGAGTTCGACCTCCTCGAGGTGCTCATGCAGCACCCTGGCCAGGTGCTCTCGCGCGACCAGCTCATCGGACACGTGTGGGGGATGGACTTCGACCCGGCGTCGAATGTGGTCGACGTCTACGTGCGCGCGCTCCGCGGCAAGATCGGAGCGGACCGCATCGAGACCGTTCGCGGATCCGGATACAGGCTGCGATGAGTACCGTGCGCTTCGCAACGACCCCGCCGCCCGGTCGCGGCGTCCCGCCGCGACCTCCGGAGCTGCCCCCGAGAGCGTCCCGCGATGCGGCGCCCGGGACGAGGATCCAGTGGCGAGGCCAGGCCAGGCGCGTGTTCGCGGCGATCCTTGTCGTCGCGATCGCCACCTGGCTCGTCGCCCCGGCGGCGGTGCGCGAGCTCTCGCGCACCGGCAGTGCCGGAGATCTCGAACTGCAGGCGGCCGTGACGCTGGCGGTCTTCCTCGCCGCGATCTGGGGGTGGATCTTCACCTCGCTCGACGACACGCTCGTCGCGTTCCTCGCGGCGACGGCCCTCATCGTGTCAGGCGTGCTGCCCGCCGAGCGGTTCTTCGCCGCGCTCGGCGACGAGACGATCTGGCTCCTCATTCTCGCCTGCGTCCTCGCCGCTGGCGTGGGGGCGAGCGGCCTGGCGCTGCGCGGTGCGGCTGCGCTGGTGACCCGCGCACGCACGCCACGCGCCCTCGCCCACGCGAGCACGGCGGCGCTCACGCTCTCGGCTTTCGCGATTCCCGCGACGAGCGGCCGGGCCGCGCTTGCGCTGCCGGTGTACCGGGCGCTCGCGACTGCGCTCCCCGGGAGGCCGGCGCTCGTCCGGGCCCTCGGGCTTCTCTTCCCCACCGTGATCCTGCTCTCCGCGGTCGGGTCGCTGCTCGGGGCGGGGGCGCACCTCGTCACGAGCCAGATCCTCGAGCAGACGACCGGCGAGGGGATCGGGTTTCTTCGCTGGCTGGTCCTCGGCCTTCCGCTCGCTGTCGTCTCGTCGCACCTCACCTGCGAGCTCGTGCTGGTGCGCTTCACCACTCGGGCAGAACGACGTGGCCGTGTCGCCGTGAGCATCGACGACCTCGCGCGCGACACGGCGACGCCCCTCGTCGGGCCGCTCACCGGCGCGGAGCGCCGCGCGCTCGCGATCCTCGCTAGCGTCGTTGCGCTCTGGTGCACCGAGCCGCTCCACGGGGCCTCCCCGGCGGTCGTCGCCCTGCTCGGCGCGATCGCGATGACACTCCCGGCGGTCGGGTGTCTCTCGCTGGGCGCCGCGGTGAAGCAGGTTCCGTGGCACCTCATGCTGTTCCTCGCGGCAACGCTCGCCCTCGGCACTGCGCTCGCGACGACTGGCGCGGCCGACTGGCTCGGAGCGACCCTGCTCGGCCCCGTACACGGGTTGGGGGCAGGCGCCGGCTTTGCCTTCCTCCTGCTTGTCGTCGCGCTGTCGCTCGCCGCGCACCTCGTCATCCAGTCTCGGTCTGCGCGCTCGGCCGCGGTCATCCCCGTGGTCGTCGCGCTTGCCCCCGGGCTCGGCGTGGACCCGGCGGCGGCAGCGTTCGCGTCGACAGCGGCTGCGGGGTTCTGCCACACGCTGCCAAGCTCGGCGAAGCCCGTCGCGATGTTCGCCGCCGACGATGCGGGCGGCGGGATCGACCCGGCGGACCTGCTGCGGCTCTCCGCCTGGCTCGCACCGCTGCTCTTCACCCTCATCGTCGCCTTCTCCCTCTGGGTGTGGCCGGTCCTCGGCCTCCCTTTCTTCACCTAGCCCTCGTTTTCACCGCACCGGGACCCTCCCGGTGTCTCGTCGACCCTTCACGGAGGTCCCATCATGTCCATGCACATCCCGCAACGCGTCCTCGTCGCCCCGAGCGGTTTCAAGGAGAGCCTCGGCGCCGACGCCGTGGCCGCCGCGATCGCCGCGGGCATCCGCCGAGTGATCCCCGGCGTCCAGGTCGACGAGTACCCAGTCCCCGACGGCGGCGAGGGCACTGCAGAGCTCCTCGCCGCGACGACTGGCGGCGACCTCGTGCCCGAAACCGTCACCGGCCCGGTCGGCGACCCCGTGCTGGCGCACTGGGCCAGGCTTGGCGGCGCCGCGGCAGGTACCGCGGTCATCGAGATGGCCGCCGCAGCCGGCCTCCGGCTCGTCCCGCACGGCATGCGCGACCCGGGCGCGACCACGACCCGCGGGGTCGGCGAGCTCATCGCGGCCGCGCTCGACGACGGGGCCACCCGCGTCATCGTCGGCTGCGGCGACTCCGGCACGAGCGACGGTGGCGCCGGCGCGCTCACCGCACTCGGGGTGAGGATCCTGGATTCGCACGGGGACGAGCTCCCCGACGGTGGGACGCACCTTGGCCGCGCAGCGAGCATCGACCTCGCCGGGCTCCACCCCCGTGCTCGTGACGTCGAAATCGTCCTCGCGTGCAACGTCCACAACGTGCTCTGCGGCCCGCGCGGCGTGGCGCGCGTGTTCGGCCCGCAGAAGGGCGCGACTCCCGAACAGGTCGAGCAGCTGTCATCCGCGCTCGAGCACTGGGCCGAGCTGCTCGCCCGCACGCAGCCCGTCACCGGCCTCGACCTGCGCACCGGACCGGGAACAGGCGCGTCTGGAGGCCTCGGTGCCGGACTCGCGGCTGTACTCGGCGCGCGGCTCGCGCCTCGCTTCGATGTGCTGCTCGACCCCGCCGTTGCCCCGTGCGATCTGGACGCGCTCATTGACGCCGCGGATCTCGTCGTCACCGCCGAGGGCGCGATCGACTTCCAAACCCCGCGCGGCAAGGTTCCCGCGGAGATCGCCGCGCGGGCGCGGGCCGCCGGTGTGCCCGTGCTCGGCATCGCAGGGTCGCTCGGCTCTGGCGCACCGGACGTGCACGACATCGGAATCGACGCGATCGCCTCGATCCTCACCGTGCCGATGGAGCTCGCGCAGGCCGTCGAGCACGGCGACGCGCTGCTGCGAGACGCCGCCGAGCGGTGCATGCGCATGATCCTGCTCGGATCTGCGCTGTCCGCGCGCGGGGCGCTTCCACTCGCGGCGTAGCCACCGGCGCCCTGCGCTGGGCCCCGGCGCCGTCGCTTGGGGTCCTACTGCCGGTACGCGAAGGGCAGCAGCATGTCCTGCACACGTTCCTTCATCGCGGTGTGATCGCTGCGTGTCGAGATCGCGCATCGCGAGACGGTGCACTCAAGTCCCTCGACTGTTGGCTCCGGCACCGTGAGCAGCACCTCGAACGAGCCCTGTGTCGCGTCGTCGTAGCCCTGCGTTGCGAACGCCCGCCAGGCCCAATCGTCCGTGATCCACGCGCTCGAGAGCGCCTCCTTCGCGGCCGCCTCGCCCTGTTCGGCGCCCTCGGGAATCCCGCCGAGGCACGGCCCGGGCTTCACGTCAGGTGACGGCGGGATCGCGCAGAATCCGACGTATATGCCGAGTCCGGCATCGAAGCCCGTGCCGGAGACGACGACCTGGTCCCCCGGCGCCAACTCCTCAAGATCGGCAGGCTTGCCATCAGTCGTCGCGACCGAAATCGCCCGGGTTCGTCCGTCGGCGCCAGTCGCGGTCGATTCGGATTCGAACGATGTGGGGATCGTCTGCCCCGAGCTGCCCGTGTTCGAATGCGTGAGAATCGGGATGAGAATCGCCGCAACGACGCCAAGAATCACGAGAAACAGCGCGAGAATCGTGACGAGAACGATGCGCTTTACCGAGCGACGAGGTGCGGGCGAAGTCATGCCCTCATGTTAGCGCCGCTGAGGCCGCTTCCCAACGTGCTAAGATCATGCCCATACGTCCATGATTGATTGAGTACTGCCTCGCGGGAGAAATCCTGTGGGGCCCGAAATGTGTAAGGGGGTCACGCATGGGGCGCGGCCGTCAGAAGGCAAAACACACTAAGGTAGCTCGGGAGCTGAAGTACTTCAGCCCAGCCACCAACTACTCGGAGCTTGAGCGCGAGCTCGCTTCGGGGCACCTCTCAGAAGAGGACCGTTGGGCTGATCTTGCCGACAAGTACAACGTCGACGACGAA
Organism: Leucobacter aridicollis; assembly: GCF_013409595.1. Lineage (NCBI taxonomy): Bacteria > Bacillati > Actinomycetota > Actinomycetes > Micrococcales > Microbacteriaceae > Leucobacter > Leucobacter aridicollis. The sequence goes on from NZ_JACCBD010000001.1 coordinate 2,824,169, forward strand.
GACTCAGAGGACGACGACAAGTAGGAGTCGGCGCCTCACGCTGCGTGCTGGTTCTGGCCGCCCCACCTCGGTGAGGCGGCCAGAACCTTTCGCTTTGAACTACTTGCCCTGGGCGGCGACGGCTGCTGCGCCGGCTGCTGCCGCCTCGGGATCGAGGTAGCGGCCTGCGCCGGTCGGGGTGCCGTCTTCGTTGATCTCGTAGACGAGCGGCATGCCCGTCGGAATGTTCAGCGCGGCGATGTCTTCGTCGGAGATCCCCTCGAGGTGCTTCACGAGCGCGCGCAGCGAGTTGCCGTGCGCCGTGACGAGCACGGTCTTGCCCGAGTTCAGCTCGGGGAGGATGGCGCTCTCCCAGTAGGGCACGAGGCGGGTGACGACGTCGGACAGGCACTCGGTGCGCGGAGCGTCGCCATCAATACCCGCGTAACGCGGGTCGTTCGCCTGCGACCACTCGTTCGAGTCGTCGAGCGCGGGCGGCGGCGTGTTGTAGGAGCGACGCCACTCCATGAACTGCTCCTCGCCGTACTTCTGCAGCGTCTCGGCCTTGTCGAGGCCCTGCAGTGCGCCGTAGTGGCGCTCGTTCAGGCGCCACGAGCGCTCCACGGGGATCCACATGCGGTCGGCGGCCTCGAGCGCGAGGTTCGAGGTCTGGATCGCGCGGCTCAGGAGCGACGTGAACAGCACGTCCGGGAGCATTCCCGACTCGGCGAGCAGCGTGCCTGCCGCAGCCGCCTCACCTCGCCCACGCTCGGTGAGTCGCACATCGACCCATCCGGTGAACAGGTTCTTTTCGTTCCATTCGCTCTGGCCGTGACGGAGCAGGATCAACGTGTTGGTCATGCCCCCAGCTTAGCGAGGTTCATCCACGCCGCGTGGGTGAAGTGGGATCCGGTGGCGGCGAGTTACAGCCGCTTTAGCTTCGGAATCGTTCGGGTTGCCCCGGCGTCGGTCGGCACGATCATTTCCTGAGCGGCGGCAATGACGCCCTCGACGGGCGCCGCCGGGTCCGCAGCGTCGGCCCCCGCGCGCACAGCAAGCGTGACGTCGCCAGGCACCGACCGCTTCAGTAGCGCGAACGCAATCCCGCCCCACTCGTAGTGGAGCGCGGCGCGTGTGATCCGGCCGACCGGCCTGGCGTCCGGGTCACTCGCCTCGCCCTCGCGAAACACGAGCGCGCCTGCGACGGGCAGCTCGCCCTCAGAGCCGTCGAGGTGCAGCATGACCAGCCGGCGCGGTGGGTGCCCCAGGTTGTGGACCTTTGCGACGGTTTCCTGGCCGCGGTAGCAGCCCTTCGTGAGATGGACGGCGCTGCGGAGCCAGTCGAACTCGTGCGGGATCGCACGCTCGTCGACGTCCGCGGCGCGTGACGGGCGCCAGGCGCGAATCTCCAGTGCGTCGAGCGCCATCAAGCCAGCCGGCGACACCGCCCGCGAGACCTCAGCGAGCCTGTCGCTCGGGAAGACGAACTGGATCGCGCTCCAGGACGCGCCAGCGTGCGCTCCATGCGCGTACTGGGCGCCGCCCCGGGCAACCTCGGCCCAGGGGTCCGCCCACTCGACAGTCGGCTGCAGTTCGCGCAGGGCCTCGACCGCGGTGCCACCCGCAAACGCGAGCACGGCCGCGAAGTCCTGTGACACGTCGGCGACCTCAACTCGCAGCGCAAACCGCATCCGGTTCAGAAACGCGGCGAGCGATTCAGCAGAGCCCTCGTCGACGAGGAGCCAGGTCGTCTCGCCGTCGTCGACGACGCGCATCGCATGCTCGATTCGACCGTTCGGGTCGAGCAACAGCGTTTCGGTGCTTTCGCCCGGCGCAAGGTTCAGGAGGTGCTGGCTCGTCATCGAGTTCAGCCAGCTCAGACGATCGGCCCCGCCGACAGTCACGATGCCGCGGTGCGAGAGATCGACCGCTGCGTTGCCCTCGTCGAGGGCACGCTGCTCTTGCACGGGAGCGCCGTAGTGCAGCGCGACGGCCTCACCGACCGCTCCTGGAAGTGAAAGGAACGGGCTCGCCATCAGGGGATGCGCCTAGCGCTGGCCCTTGAAGAGGTTGTAGATAACCGTGCCGGAGACCCAAGCGATCGCGACACCTGCGAGACCCAGCAGGCCGAGGAAGAAGAGTTCAAGAGCCAAAAGCATGGCACCAGTCTAGCAAGGTATTGCGTGGGCTACGCGATGAGGGTGCTCACGATGTCGATCACGGCGATGATCACGACCGAACCGGCGATGCTGAACGACAGCCGGCTGATGAATCCCTCGCGCTGCGCGGTCCCGAGCTGCAGCGCGAACGTGACGAGCGTGGACACGCCAACGGCGAGCGCAAGCCATTGGAAGCGCGCCTCCTCGATGAAGACGGTGACGAGCACGCCGAACACGGCTGCGACGGCCCAGGCAATGATGAGTCTCGGCAGGTGCCACGACACCTGGGTCGGCTGCTCGGCATCGCTCGAAGTCATGCCCACATCTTCCCACACCGGTGCACGAACTGTCCGAGATAGGATGTTTCCCTAGTCACACTCGGGGAGGTCAGTCATGGAACTGCTCCTCCTCACCGCGGGCGATTCGGCGCCGGAACAGGGAGGCCGACACCCAGGCGGGCGGCTCGGCTCCCCCGCGAACGATGCCGGCGCACCCCTGCCAGCGCTCGAGCTCCTCGCTCACCAGGTCGCGACCGCGAGCCTCGCGGCCCCGCTCCAGGCCGCGCTCGCCTACGAGAACGCGCCGCACCGCATCGGCGCGATCCTGATCGATGGCACCGCCGACCCGCGCGCCGCACGCGCGGCCGCCGTCGCGCTCAGCGGGCGCACACGCCTGCCGCGGGTGGCGATCGTGCGCGACGCGGCGCTCGCGGCCCTGTCGCCGGAGTGGGATCTCGCGGACTTCATCACGCCCGAGGCGAGCCCGGCCGAGCTTGAGGCGCGACTCAGATTGCTTGCGTCCGCGGGCGACGGCCCAGACGAGGCCGGAAGCGGGTCGGCGGTCGAGGTGTCCGGGGTCGAGATCGACGAGTCAAACTTCGTGGCCACGGTGCACGGCCGCAAGCTCGACCTCACCTACAAGGAGTTCGAACTCCTTCACTTCCTCGCGCTGCACCCGGCGCGCGTCTTCACGCGCGAGCAGCTGCTCTCCGAGGTGTGGGGCACCGATTACTTTGGGGGCGCTCGCACCGTCGACGTTCACGTACGCCGCCTCCGCGCGAAGCTCGGCGAGCACGAGTGGCTCATCAGCACCGTCAGAGGAGTCGGGTATGGTTTCGCGCGAGGGCGCCAAGGCTAGAACGCAGAAGGAGCACGTGATGGACGCAAGGAGTCTCACAGCCAGCGAAGGATCGGTGCAGGCCGCGCAGCCACTGCTCGAACGGGCGGAACGTGCCGACGGGAACTCCCCCGTCTCAGACCAGGCGCTCATCGCTGCGGGGCAGGGGCAGCGCGAGCTCGTCATCTTCACCGCACCAGACGATGCGGAGCCGGTAGCGGTCGGAATCGTCGGCCAGGGCGAGCTCGACTTGGTCGTCGATCCACCCAAGCGCGGCGCGGGCATCGGCGCCGCGGCGCTCCGGCTACTCCTCGACTCGCCCGCCGCGCGCGCGGCCGCCCCCGGCGGCTCGACGGGCCCGCTCGCGTGGGCGCACGGCGAGAACCCGGCCGCGACGGCGCTGCTGCGCGGCGCGGGGTTCGAGCCCGTCCGCTCGCTGTTCCGCATGGCGCTCGATCCTGCGCGCCTGCCCGCTGGCGACGCCGACCCGTTCGCGGTCGAGCTGCCAGCCGGCTTCGCGCTCCGCACGTTCGACGCCGCGTCCGAGGCCGCCGGAGACGCGCATCCCGCCGACGCCCACGCCTGGGTGCAGGTGAACTCGCGGGCCTTTGCCTCGCACCCCGAGCAGGGCAGGGTGACCCTCGAGGACTTCGCGCTCATGCGCGCGGAGCCCTGGTTCAACCCGGACGACCTGTTTCTCGTCGCGACGGCGGACACGAACCACACTGCGGGCTTCACCTGGGTGAAGACGCTGCGCGGCGAGGACGGGATCGTCGAGACCGAGCTGTACGTGATCGGCGTCGACCCAGACTTCGCCGGCACTGGGCTCGGCAAGGCGCTGCTCCGGGTCACGCTCGCGCGCATGGCGCAACACGCCCCGCAACGCGTCACCCTGTACGTCGACGGCGACAACACGCGCGCGGTTGGCATGTACGAGAGTGCAGGGTTCACCATTGATTCACGAAGCACGCAATGGCGCGGGCCACAGGTGTCAGAATAGAGCCATGAGCGAAGAGACCCGCGAGATCCCACTCATCGATGACGGGGCGCTGCCCGCAGATCGCTACATCGATCGCGAGCTGAGCTGGCTCGCCTTCAACCAGCGCGTGCTCGAGCTCGCAGAGGACGAGACGGTGCCGCTGCTCGAACGGGCGAACTTCCTCGCGATCTTCGCGGCGAACCTCGACGAGTTCTTCATGGTGCGCGTCGCGGGCCTGAAACGCCGAATCCTCACCGGGCTCGCGGTGCCCACGAACGTTGGCACCGCGCCGACCGACGTGCTCGCCGAGATCAACCGGCGGGCATACGAGCTGCAACGGCGGCACGCCCGCTGCTTCGCCGAGCAGGTGAAGCCGCAGCTCGCGGAGGCCGGCGTGCACATCGTCGAGTGGGAGGCGCTTGACGATGCCGACCGCGAGATCCTCACCGAGTATTACGAGCAGCGCATCTACCCGGTGCTCATGCCCCTCGCCGTGGATCCCGCGCACCCGTTCCCGTACATCTCCGGCCGCGCGCTGAATCTGTCCATCCGGGTGCACAACCCGAACACTGACAAGGTCGAGTTCGCTCGCCTCAAGGTGCCGCAGATGATCCCGCGGTACGTTCGAGTCGACCGCCGCGAGAGCGACGACAACGTGCGCTTCATCCCGCTTGAGGAGCTCATCGCGAACCAGCTCGACGGACTGTTCCCCGGTATGAAGGTCATCGACGACCACGTCTTCCGCGTCACCCGCAACGAGGACGTCGAGATCGAGGAAGACGAGACTGAGAACCTCATCCAGGCGCTTGAGAAGGAGCTGCTTCGGCGGCGCTTCGGCCCGCCGATTCGCCTCGAGATCTCCGACGACCTCGACGAGGCGACGCTTGAGCTGCTCGTGCGCGAGTTCGATATCGACGAGGAGCAGGTCTACACGCTGCCCGCGCCGCTCGACCTGTCTGGGCTGTTCGCGCTGAGCGGGCTGCGCAGGCCTGATCTGAAGTTCAAGCCGCACATCCCGGTCACCCACCCGGCGTTCCGCACGAGCTCCACGAGCGACAAGCCCGACATGTTCGCCGCGATTGCGCGCCGCGAGGTGCTCGTGCATCACCCGTACGAATCGTTCGCGACGAGCGTGCAGGCCTTCATCGAGCAGGCGGCAACCGACCCCGACGTGCTCGCCATCAAGCAGACGCTCTACCGCACCTCGGGCGACAGCCCGATCGTCGCCGCGCTCATCAAGGCAGCAGAGGCCGGCAAACAGGTGCTCGCCCTCGTCGAGGTGAAGGCGCGCTTCGACGAGGAGGCCAACATCACGTGGGCCCGCAAGCTCGAGCAGGCAGGCGTCCACGTCGTGTACGGCATTGTCGGGCTGAAGACGCACTGCAAGCTTGTCCAGGTGATCCGCGAGGAGAGCGGTAGGCTCACACACTACTCCCACATCGGCACCGGCAACTACAACCCGAAGACGAGCCGAATCTACGAAGACTTCGGCCTCTTCACCACGTCGCCCGACATTGGCCGCGACGCGACGAAGCTGTTCAACGTGCTCTCGGGCTACGCGATCGAGACGGACTACGACAGGCTGCTCGTGGCCCCGCTGCAGCTCCGCACCGGGCTGCTCGAGCGGATCGAGCGCGAGGCCGAGCACGCGCGGGCCGGGCGCCCGAGTGGCATCAGGCTCAAGGCGAACTCGATGGTCGATGAAGCGATCATCGACGCGCTCTACCGGGCGAGCCAGGCCGGCGTTCCGGTCGACGTGTGGGTGCGCGGCATCTGCTCGATCCGCGCGGGCGTGCCCGGGCTCTCCGAGAACATTCGGGTGCGCTCCGTGCTCGGGCGATACCTCGAGCACTCCCGGATCTACTGGTTCGAGAACGCCGGCGAGCGCGACGTGTTCATCGGCAGCGCAGACCTCATGCATCGCAACCTCGATCGCCGCATCGAGGTGCTCGTGAGTATCGTCGAGCGCGACCACCTCGCGCGTATCGACCGCTTCTTCGGCTTCGCGTTTAGCGACGAGGTGTCGTCATGGCGGATGCTTCCCGACGGCACGTGGCAGCGCCGCGTTGTCAGCGAGGAGGGCGAGCCGCTCCCGGACCTGCAGGATCTCGTAATGATCGATCGCACCCAGGCGAGGAGAGCGCGGTAACAGCGTGGCGAAACAGGTTTTTGCGGCGGGCACGATCCCGTGGCGGCGCGTCCGAACCCCGTCGGGCAAAGACGAGCTGATGGTGCTGCTCATCCACCGCCGCAAGCAGCGCGACGTCTCGTTCCCGAAGGGCAAACTCGACCCGGGCGAGAGCATGCCGCAGGCGGCGGTGCGCGAGACTCGCGAGGAGACAGGGCTGCGGATCTCGCTCGGGGCGACGCTCGGCACCATCCACTACGAGCTGCCAGGCGGGGGCACGAAGATCGTGCAGTACTGGTCGGCCGAGGTGAGCCCGAAGACCGCACTCGCTTCGACGTTCAAACCGAACTCGGAGGTCCAAGCGCTCGAGTGGGTTGCGGCGAGCGCAGCCCGCGACCTCCTGAGCTACGACGCGGACCGCGAGCTTTTCGACGTGTTCATGCGTCTCGCCGCTCCTGGCCTGCTCGACACGTTCTCGGTCACGCTCGTGCGGCATGCGAAAGCACAGGCCCGCAGCGAGGACCAGCCGGTGGATCACCTCCGCCCGCTCACCGAGGGCGGCGACAGGCAGGCGCACACGCTCGCCCCGATCCTCCGCTCGTTCGCGCCGAAGCGCATCTACTCGTCGACCGCGACCCGCTGCCTCGAGACCGTCGCGCCGCTCGCCGAGCTCATCAAGAAGGATGTGCGCGAGCAGGAGTGCCTAAGCCAGGACTTCTGGGACGAGGGCGATCTCACCCTCACCCGCAGGCTCATCGGCAAGGTCGTCACCCGTGGCCGATCCGCCGTGATCTGCAGCCATCTGCCCGTATTGCCCGATCTGGCCCGTGAGCTCATGCTTGCCAGTGGTAGCCTGCCGGGCGAGTACGTCGAAGACGCAGCGCGGCTCCCACCCGCGGGATTCTCGGTCTTCCACTTCTCGCGGTCCCGGCCGGGCGCTGGCATCCTCGGGGTGGAAACGTATCCGCTGAAACACTAGTCAGGGGTGAACAATGCGCGATGATGCGCCATTCGGAGTCGTGGTGAACCCGCGGTCCGCGTTCGGCCGCGGCGCCCGCGTCGCCGGCCGGGTGCTCGCCGAATTCGCAGCTGCAGGCGTTCCGGCGATCGAGATCTCGGGTGCGGACGCCGCCGACTGCCAGGCCAAAGTGCGCGCCGCCTGCCGCAATGGGCTACGCGGCCTCGTCCTCGTCGGCGGCGACGGCCTCATCGGGCTCGTGCTGCAGGTTGCCGAGGCCCGCGCGCTCCCGATCGGAGTGGTGCCCGCGGGTAGCGGTAACGACTTCGCCAGGCAGTTCGCCCTCGCGCACTCACCGGAGGCGGCCGTCCTCCGGGTGCTCGCAGCAGAGGCCGCGCCGCTCGCAGTCGACCTCGGCGTCGTCGAGCGCCCGGGCGCGGCCGAGCACTGGTTCGCGGGTGGGCTCTCGATCGGGCTCGACGCCGCAATCAACCGGCGGGCGAACGCCATCCGGCTGCCCCTCGGGCCGTTCCGCTACCACCTCGCACTCATCGTCGAGATCCTGACGCTGAAGCACCGGCGGTTCTCCGTGCGCATCGGCTCCTCCGACCGCTCGTTCACCGGCGTCCTCGCGACTGTCATGAACACCCGCGCGATCGGCGGCGGCATCAGGCTCGCACCCGGCGCCTCCGTGCACGACGGCAAGCTCGACCTCGTTGAGGTCACCTACGGCACGAAGCTCAGGCTGTTGAGCGTGCTCGGGCTGCTCGCACGCGCCCGCCACGAGCACCTCCCGGAGGTCACGATCACCCGTGCCGAGCGGATACGTATCGACGCGGGCGACGAGGTCGCGTATTCAGACGGCGAGCGCGTCGGCACCGGCCCCTTCGAAGTGCGGGTCGCACCCGGCGCCCTGCGCTTCCTCGCGTAAGGCAGCCGGCCCGGACGCCCCGGGCCCGGGCTACTCCGATCCAGACCTTCCCGGCCCCTCTCCGGCCCTTCCCCCTCTCTTCCCCTGCCCCTGCCCCTGCCCCTGGGGCACATCACCCCCGGCGGGTTGGCAGTTGTTGTCGCTCTGAGCGCGGCGTACCGACAACAACTGCCAACTCCTCCACAGGGGCAGGGCGCGGCTGTCGGCGCGCCCGACGGAGAGGTGCCATGGTGGGCGGTTTCCGCGGCATCACTTCGAGTTCACCTCATGTTTACCTTCCTGTCGGTCGCCGGTCACACCCGATCCTTAGCGTTGACAGCGTCAGGCACTCGCCCGGCATTCAGGATCACACCACATCAGAATGGACACGACACTCGTGAAGTTCTCATCCACGATGAAGGCAGCCGCTGTCGGCGGCGCCGCCCTGCTTATCCTCACCGGTTGCGCTGCAAATGAAGCCGCACCCGATACCGGCGAAGAGACCACCCCTTCGTCGCTCTCCGGCACGCTCTCGGGCGCTGGCGCTTCCTCGCAGGATGCCGCACAGCAGCAGGGCTGGATCGCCGGCTTCCAGACTGCGAACGCCGACGTCACGATCAACTACGATCCCTCGGGTTCGGGTGCCGGCCGCGAGTCGTTCCAGAAGGGCGCAGTCGCGTTCGCTGGCTCCGACCGCGCATTCAAGGCAGAGGAGATCACGGCTGGTCCGTTCGACGCTTGCACGACGAGCGACATCGTCGAGATCCCCGCGTACATCTCCCCGATCGCACTCGTGTTCAACGTCGACGGTGTCGACAACCTGAACCTCGACGCAGACACCATCGCGAAGATCTTCACCGGCGAGATCACCAAGTGGAACGACCCGGCTATCGCTGCGGCCAACGCTGACGCTACGCTGCCGGACCAGGCAATCGTGCCCGTGCACCGCTCCGACAAGTCGGGCACCACCGGCAACTTCACCGATTACCTCGCAGCAGCCGCGCCGTCCGCGTGGACCGCTGGCTCGGTCGAGGAGTGGCCGGCAGAGATCACCGGTGGCGAGGCAGCCCAGGGCACCTCGGGCGTCGTTGAGGCAGTCAAGGGCGGCGTGGGCACCATCGGCTACGCCGACGCTTCGAAGGCCGGCGACCTCGGCACCGTCTCGGTGAAGGTCGGCGACGAGTACGTTGCGTTCACCCCCGAGGCCGCTGCAGCGATCGTCGACGCGTCGCCGCTCGAGGAGGGTCGCACCGACCACGATCTCGCGATCGCCCTCGACCGCACCAGCACCGAGGAGGGCGTCTACCCGCTCGTCCTCGTGAGCTACCTCGTCGGCTGCGAGAAGTACGAGGATCCGGCAGACGCCGAGCTCGTGAAGTCCTACTTCGAGTACATCGTGAGCGCTGAGGGCCAGGACGTCGCGGCCGAGGCCGCCGGTTCGGCTCCCATCTCGGACACGCTCCGTGAGAAGGCCAGCGCAGCGGTCGCTTCGATCAGCTAACCCCCTGCTGGTGGATCCGGCGCCCGCTCACACGCGCCGGATCCACCAGGCTTCACCCGCTCTCCGCCTCACCCACTTCCACCGGAAGGCACTCCTCAAGTGACTGCATCCACGGCCACGCCGCGTCAAGTTCTTAGCCGCGGCGACCGAGTGTTCTCGCGCACGGCCATCGCCTCCGGCAGCATGATCCTCATCATCCTCGCCGCCGTCGCGATCTTCCTCATCGTGCAGAGCCTGCCCGCGTTCGTCGCTACGAGCGAGACCGCGTCGGTGCTCACCACAGACTTCTGGGGCTACGTCGGCCCCCTCGTGTTCGGCACCGTCTGGGCGGCGGTCCTTGCACTCATCATCGCGCTCCCGCTCTCGATCGGCATCGCGCTCTTCATCTCGCACTACGCCCCTCGGAAGCTGTCCCAGTTCCTCGGCTACCTCATCGACCTGCTCTCGGCCGTGCCCAGTGTCGTGTACGGCCTCTGGGGCATCCTGGTGCTCGCACCGGCTGTGCGGCCCGTCTACGTCTGGCTCAATGAGCACATGGGCTGGTTCCCACTGTTCGGCGGCACCGCGAGCGGCACCGGTCGCACGATCCTCACCGCGGCCATCGTGCTCGCCGTGATGATCCTCCCGGTCATGACCGCGATCTCGCGCGAGGTCTTCCTGCAGGCGCCGAAGCTCAATGAGGAGGCCGCGCTCGCCCTCGGCGCGACGCGCTGGGAGATGATCCGCCTCTCGGTCCTCCCGTTTGCGAAGCCGGGCATCATCTCGGGCGCCATGCTCGGCCTCGGCCGCGCGCTCGGCGAGACCATGGCCGTCGCGATGGTGCTCTCCGCGAGCGGCATCGTCTCCTTCAAGCTGCTCACCTCCGACAACCCGTCCACGATCGCCGCAAACATCGCGCTCACCTTCCCCGAGGCATACGGCGAAAACGTGAACGTGCTTATTGCGACGGGCCTCATCCTGTTCATCGTCACCTTCCTCGTGAACGCGCTCGCGCGGTGGATCGTGAGCCGTCAGACCGCGAAGACCGGAGCGTAATCATGTCCCTGACTGCAGCAGCAACGGCGGCCACCAAGCGCCGCAAGCTCACCGACAGGTTCGTCACCGTCCTCGTCACGGCCGCGTTCCTCGTGGCGCTCATCCCCCTCATCTCGCTCGCGATCACCGTCGTCTCGAACGGCATCGCGCGCTTCGACCCCGAGTTCTTCTCGTCGTCGATGCGCAACGTCACCGGCGAGGGCGGCGGCGCGCTCCACGCGATGATCGGCACGCTCCTCATTACCCTCGCGGCCACCGTCATCTCGGTCCCGCTCGGGCTCATGACCTCGATCTACCTCGTCGAGTACGGCCGCGGCCGCCTCGCGAAGACAATCACCTTCCTCGTGGATGTTATGACGGGCATCCCCTCGATCGTCGCCGGCCTCTTCGCCTACGCGGCCTTCGTGCTCATCTTCGGGCCCGGCGTGCGCATGGGCATCATCGGCGCCGTAGCCCTGTCCGTGCTCATGATCCCGGTCGTCGTCCGTTCGAGCGAAGAGATGCTCAGGCTCGTGCCCGGCGAGCTCCGCGAGGCGTCGTACGCGCTGGGCGTGCCGAAGTGGCGCACGATCCTGAAGGTGGTGCTCCCCACCTCGATGGCAGGCATCATGACCGGCGTCATGCTCGCAATCGCCCGCGTCATCGGCGAGACCGCTCCCCTACTCATCACCGCGGGCTTCACGGCAAGCATGAACTACAACCTGTTCAGCGACCGGATGCAGTCGCTCCCGGTGTACGTGTACACGCAGTTCGCGAACCAGGGCAACCCGGCCTCCGCGTTCATCGAACGTGCCTGGGCCGCCGCGCTCCTCCTCATCCTCATCGTGATGGCGCTCAACCTGTTTGCCCGCCTCATCGCTCGACGGTTCTCGGCCGTCGCACGCTGATCACAGACCACACCCACAGAAAGCAGCACATGTCGAAGCGCATCGAAGTTGAAGACCTCAACGTCTACTACTCGAAGTTCCTTGCAGTTGAAGACGTCTCGCTCACGATCGAGCCGCGCTCGGTCACCGCGTTCATCGGCCCCTCGGGCTGCGGCAAGTCGACCTTCCTCAGGACGCTGAACCGGATGCACGAGACGATCCCCGGCGCTCGAGTCGAGGGCAAGGTCATGCTGAACGACGAGGATCTCTACGCGCCAGGCGTCGACCCCGTGCTCGTGCGCCGCCAGGTTGGCATGGTGTTCCAGCGGCCGAACCCGTTCCCGACGATGTCGATCCGCGACAACGTGCTCGCGGGTGTAAAGCTCAACAACAAGCGCATCTCGAAGAGCGACGCTGACGAGCTTGTCGAGAAGTCGCTGCGCGGCGCGAACCTGTGGAACGAGGTGAAGGATCGCCTGGAGAAGCCCGGCGCGGGCCTGTCCGGCGGCCAGCAGCAGCGACTCTGCATCGCCCGCGCGATTGCGGTCTCCCCCGAGGTGCTGCTGATGGACGAGCCCTGCTCGGCGCTTGACCCGATCTCGACGCTCGCCATCGAGGACCTCATCGCGGAGCTCAAGCAGGAGTACACGATCGTCATCGTGACCCACAACATGCAGCAGGCCTCGCGCGTCTCCGACCGCACCGCGTTCTTCAACATTGCTGGCACGGGCAAGCCCGGCAAGCTCATCGAATACAACGACACAGCAACCATCTTCGGCGCCCCGACTGTCCAGGCCACCGAGGACTACGTCTCGGGCCGCTTCGGATAAGGATTGGCTGGCCCCGGGGCCAGTCCTACTAGGGCCGGTCTTGGCTGGGCCAGTCCTGACGGGGGCTAGCCCAACCAGGGGCCTGTCCCCGTCCGGGGCTAGGCCTACCCAGGGCCAGTCCCGCCCGGCAGTGGGGCCCGACGCGCCCCACCCCGGCCGCGCGGCCGCTACGTCTGGGATCTGCAATGTACATGCCGGCTTCGTAGCCGTGGGGCATATCTCCTGCAGATCACATACGCACGGACCGCGCGGCACAGTGGGCAGGCGCTTGCTTGCCAGCTCCAGAACTACCCCCAGCCCCGGAGCTACCCAAAGGCACAAAAAGACCGAGCCGCAGAACGCCTCTCGGCGGAAGGCCGCTCGAAGCGGCGAATTTTGGAGCCCGGGGAACTGCGGCCCGGCACCGTCAATTGTACCCGGACTCGAGTGTGAGCCAAGTCCTTAGCCCAGAGTGCCGTCCCGCCAGCGCCGTGCGGCCCCATCGAGCTCGCGGGCGATGGTCGCGTACCGCAGCGCCCTGGTCGTGAGCTCGGTCCCGTGAGCCTCGTCGTGAAGGTCCCGGTCATCAGCGAGTTCGGCGGCGCCCGCCGCCATCACCCTCGCGTATGCCCCGGCGCGGTCGAGCGTCACCCCGAGATCGCCGACGAATGCGCCGCGGAGGATCCGGTCGCACAGTTCGGCAATGGTGTCGGGCGTGGCGGGTTCCACCGCGCCGACGACGATGGGGTCGATCGTCCCGATCCTGCGCGACCCGCGGGAGAACAGGTCGGCTGTGCCCTCGGGATCCGCGACGGTGATGCGGCGAAGCAGGTAGAGCCGCCAGAGCACCCCGGCGAGCGAGTGTGGGCTCTCGCGGGCCCAGAGCTCCGCGATGTCGTTGATGCCGTCGCCCGCGGCGACGTCGACCACGCGGCGCACGATCTCGGGATCGGCGACCTGGCGCACTCGGTGGAGGAGGGCCCACGACGTTTCCTGGGCGAGCCGGTGGGCCGCCTCCGGATCGTCGGAACCGATAATGCCGTCAAAGGCTGCGGAAGGCTGGAGGATCGGGCGCTGGTGTTCTCGTGTCATACGGGGAGCTAGGTTACGCGTTTCCACGTCGGAGCGCGAGCGCCGCCCAGATCAATGAGCCGCCGATGAGCGTCGTCAGCAGGCCGGCGGCGAACGCCGCAAGGATGAGCGCGAGCGACGGCCAGATGAGTGCGGCGATACCGAGGGCGACCAGCACCGCGGGGATAGCGATGAATACCCAGTGCAGTGCCTGTCGCATCCGGATCGCGATCGCAAGCCAGATCGTTCCGACGAAGAGCATCATCGCCGCGACAAACCCAACGAGCATGCTCACGGTGAGCTCCGGGAATGCGAGCGCGACGACGCCGAGCACGATGAACAGGATCGCGGCCGGCGTGCCGAACCCGCGTGCTCGGGAACCGACTAGCGTGGCAATGCCGTTGCCGATGAGGGCGGCCCCGATGAGGAACGCAAGAATCCGGCTCGCCGCGAAGAACGGCCAGATGAGCAGGCTCATGCCGATGAGTACGGTCACGATCCCGACGGCGAGCGGCACGCCCCACGGGAAGTTGCGGGATGGCCGTCGGCCGGGCTGTGACCCCTCGGGGATAAGCTCCCAACTCATGCGGTGTCCCTTCGCTCATGTGTCGCCGCTGGCGTCGCGATCACGACGCCCGGTGCTGCTTCCACTGTAAACGCCCGCAGCTGTGTGGTGTGCTGCGTGCGCTTTCGGCGCAATCCAGGGGATTTTGGGGTGACTGTGAAAATCACAAAAGCCCTTGACTGACATTGGGAACCGACAATAATTGAGAACCAAAGAGAGAGGGGAAACTCATGGGATTCTTAGCTTTCATCGTACTCGGGCTCATCGCCGGGGCCATTGCAAAGGCGATCATGCCTGGCAAGGGCGGCGGCGGCTGGTTCGCGACGCTCATACTCGGTGTCGTCGGCGCCGTCGTCGGCGGCTGGCTCGGCTCACTACTCTTCGACGCCCCGCTCGAGGAGTTCTGGTCGCTCCAGACCTGGGCCCTCGCGATCGGCGGCGCGCTCGTCGTGTTGCTCGTCTGGGGAATGATCACCGGGCGCCGCAAGGAATAGCCCACAGGAACACGAAGCCGGCCTGGTCGAGAGAACTCTCTCGACCAGGCCGGCTTCGTTTGCGTTGTGCCCCCAGTAGGGATCGAACCTACGACCTGCGGATTAAAAGTCCGTAGCTCTGCCGCTGAGCTATAGGGGCGTCAGCTTCCAATGCTACACGTCCCATGAGCCAATCGGCGGACACCTCGAACGTGTCGGCGATTGCACTGATCTCTTCGAGACTCCACCGAGACACACGCTTCATCTTCTGGTTGAACTTAGATGCGCTCATTCCAAGCATCATCGCCAGCTCGCGCTGTGAGAGTGGACGATTCAGGAACATCAGATAGTTCACACGCTGGCAGACGACCTCATTCAGGTCCAGCTCTTCAGAAATAGCAATTTTTGCTCCCATACGCCAATAGTAGAACATTTTCTATGTTGTTTAAAGCGTAATCATTCGAATTCCGCACTGCTTATTCCAACATCGCAGATTCTTTGATTTTCTGTTACGTTGTGTCCATGACGAAAACACAAGTGGCCGAACTCGCCGCTCTAAACGAGTCTGTGGGTCGCGCTGACCGCGATGCTGCATGGATCGCTAGGCGGCTCGGCAAGAACTACCAGTGGGTTCGCCGTCGCCTCCGCGGGATCACTCCGCTGAGCCCAGGCGATCGCGAGTTGATTGAGTCTGCACTCCGGACCAATTAACCCAGCAAAAAAGATGAGCCCCCGGAGCGGCAACTCCGGAGGCTCAGTGACATCCCGGAAAGGAATATCGAAGTGTCTCACTACTATGACACATCCTCGCGCGCAGATGAACAGCTTCCCAGCAAATTCACTAGCAACGAGGAAGCCCATTCTCTCACTGAACCCCGTGAACCGCGTGGGTTTCTCATCAAGGTCTATAGCCTCATGTACGGCACCGGCCTGGTATGGATCGCAGCCGTGGTTGCCGCGGTGTTCACCTTCGGCTGGGGAGCAACGATCGTGTTCCTCAGTCTCGCGTGGGCGTCAGTGACGGCAATCGGTTCTAACCCCGAAGCCCCCGCACTCCCACTCGCCCAGGGCGGCACCGCGCTAGCCGCGGCTATCGCACTCACCATCCTTGCCGTGCTGATGACCAGGGCATTCCGTCGAATGATCAACCACGGCCCACGCCAAAGTCAGGGTTGAGGCGGCCACAATGAGCAACGAAGCAATTCACTGGGCCTGGAAACAGGAGACTGGGTCACCCGTCACAAAGCTCATCCTCCACGTGCTCGCAGACCTCGCAGATGAGAACCACTCATGCTTCCCTTCGATCGAGCACATTGTCGCGAAGGTCGAAGCTAGCGAGAAGACTGTTCGACGCAAGCTTGAGGATCTGGAGGCTGCTCATCTGATCCGCAAGGAACGGCGGTATGTCCAGTTCGGGCAACGGCTCACGGACCGCTACTACTTGGATGTTGAGGGTCAGGTCTCGGCGATCGCTGCATTAGCGGTCAAATTGACCGGTAATGGTGACATCGAGGAGAAACCCCAGGTCAGCGCAGTAGAGGTCAATTTGACCGGTAATGGTTCTACTGCCGCTTCATTAGCGGTCAACTGTGACCGCTACACAAGGACCCCTCATGAGATAAGAGATAAATCTCTTATCATCGAGGATCCTGCGGATCCCGAGGCTGCGCCGCGACAAATTCAAAATGATCTGGAGTCCAGGAGTGGTGATCTGGAGTCCGCCAAGGACTCCAGTCCCGCCCACGGAGGCTCCGAGATTGAACAGGAACTGCGGGAGATTCATCCGACGCTCACTGTCGCGGCCGTCACGGCTCGGCTCAAGGTCGCGAAGGCCGAGGACGTCGACCTACTCAACGCGGCAAGAGTGATCCTTGGACGTGCGACCCGAACGGTCTCGGCACCTGCCGCGTTCGTTGCTGCGGCGATCGACAGGACACCTGACGCGTGGCGGCCGCAGCTTCCAGGGTTTGAACCTGGTGATCTCGATGGGCCGCTAACCTCGCAATTTGACGAGCTGCGAGCACGCGAACGCACCGAGACTGTCTCGTGCAGCCTTGGCGAGCACGACTGGGGGGATGAGTGGCTTGCCGAGACCGACCGCGGCTACTGCGTCCGTCCCCGCTGCAACACGGCCCGCCGCTCAGTCGACCCGGCATATGCGGAGCTCGAAGCGCGCCTGTTCGAAGGGAGTCTCTGATGGGCAGGATCATCAAACGCGAAATTGTCGGATTCACGTGTGAACTCCGCAGCTGCGGCCAGACCGTCCGCACTCACCTCGGCTATCCAGCGAACGGCACCTGGCACGACCAGCTCGAAGAACTCGAGCGACTGATTTCGCTCGGTTGGGGAATGGTGCTCCACTCCCAGCTCCGGACGTACTGCCCAGAACATATCGAGCGAGTCTGGGACTGCACCTGCCGGACACACCCAACCAGGGCAAGCCTCTGCACTTCCCACAACACCGAGTCCGCCAGCCTCGTCTGGACGGCACACGACACCCCTCAGCAGGTAAAAGAATTCAGGAAGGTTCTCTCATGAACGACGGCATCATCCAGACCCCGATCCAGCAAGATTGGAAGCTCGTTCGCGTCGAGGACGTGATCGTCAAGGAGCGACTTCGCGACTACGACGAGGACCACATCAACCGCATTCGTCGTTCCTTCAGGGAGCTCGGTGGCCAGCTTCAACTGCAGCCGATCGTGCTCGATGAGCGAATGATCCTCATCGACGGTGCACATCGTCTCGAGGCCGCTTCACGCGAGGGTTGGGAGTTCATCTCCGCACTCATTTGGACCGGCGTCACTGAGGAAGACCGCCCCATCCTCGAAGCCGAAGCAAACATCGTCCGCAAGGACTTCAGCCCGGTCGAGCTCGAACGCATCTGGAAAGAGCACTACGAACCCGCAACACGAGCGAAGGCGCGGAAAACTCAAGTCAAAAATCTCCGCCGAGGTGACGATTTCCCCGTTACCGGTAATACCGGTAACGGGGAAATCGTGGCAGTTTCGAAGGTGGCGCGTGAGACTGTAGGCCGGGATATCGACTGGTTGAACAAGGTCACCGATGTGCGTGCCCTGGCTGAATCGACCACTGCGCCGGTCGAGCTGAGGGCTGCGGCTGAGCGCGGCATCGAGAAGCTCTCGAAGCCTGGCGCGAAGGTCGACCCGGTACACAAGGAGCTCCTAAGACTCCAGGACGCCTTCAGCAAGAAAGGCCAGGCCCCAACGGAGCGGCGCGCGGAGGCGCTGGAGAAGACGCTCGACAAGCAAGTCACCGAATCGACCCTCCTCGCAGAGAAGTACAGCGGCGAACTCGGATCCGACCTCGTGGAAGCAGCTGGTGTCGTGCCCGCCGGCGGTGAGAGTGTACGCGCAATCCGCGTCGCCCTCACCCACGCACTCGCAGGCGCGATCATCGTGGAGTGCCGGACGTCGGAGAACCCGGCGGCAGCGCTGCGACCCATTGGGCAGGAAGTCGTTGACCTCCTCAACATGCTCACAACGAAGCAACTCGGGTTGGAGGCGTGAAATGGGATCCAAGATTGAGCACTTCGACGTGTGGCGTCAGCGCATGGCGTTCACCGCTCTCGCCGACAGCCCCGATTTTCTGAATACGGCTGAGGGCGCGGCACTCATCGAACAGATCCGGCACCGCAGCGCGAAAATGATCGTGTGGGAAGCCCGCGAGATGGACTTTGTTCTCGAAGCAGACGACGTGGTGAACGGTGCGATCCTCCTCCTCACCGAGCAGGACGGACGCATCTCCCGCTACATCGCGTCCGCCGACGGAGAGCCGTGGGGGTATTTCTACA
Organism: Leucobacter aridicollis; assembly: GCF_013409595.1. Lineage (NCBI taxonomy): Bacteria > Bacillati > Actinomycetota > Actinomycetes > Micrococcales > Microbacteriaceae > Leucobacter > Leucobacter aridicollis. The sequence goes on from NZ_JACCBD010000001.1 coordinate 2,842,529, forward strand.
CCTGCCTCAAGGGTTGGGCGCGCCAGCAGTGGGGACACCGGGGAAGCTCCCTCGAGGCTCTCGAAGACGTCGTTCCAACGGGGGGCAAGCCGGAGGACGATCTGACACCGCTTGAAGAGGTCGTGCGTCTCACGTTTGAGACGCTGTCACCCCATACTCCTGAGCGGCTGCACCCGGAGCTTCTGGAGCTGTTGCGGTGGCTCGCGGCGAACCCGCCGCAGCGGCTCTCTTACGAGACCGGTGACAAGGTTGCGGCGCACAGGTTCGCGCCAGCGTTCTCGATCATGCAGGTCACGGCCGTGATGAATATCGCGTGGGGTGGCAGGCCCCGCCAGGCGGACACGAGCCTGTTTGGGCAGTACTTGCTCGATGATTTCTTCCGCCCTTCAGAATCGCCCACGCATGCTCGGGCGCTCACATATTTCAAGAAGCAGATGCGTGCGGGCGATGGCGGCTCGCGCATGCTCACAGATTGGCCAGCACGATGAAGAACAAACCCACCCGCAATTGGCATCTCGTCCTCACGCTCGGGATCCCGCTCACCATCGTCGGAGCTTCCGCAATGGCGATCTCCTACGCCACACTTATCGATGTCGCCCGCGTGAACGGGCTCCCACTCCCGGAACTCTTCCCCGTCCTCATCGACGTCGGCACGGTCGCGACCATGATCGCCGCCGCACAGTTCCGCCTCCGTGGCATCGACGGGCGCTGGCTCGCCTACGTCGCGTTCATCGCCCTGTCCGCGGTATCGATCGTCGCGAACGCGTCGCATGCGTGGCGTGCAGCAGACATGACGGTAACAACGCCGTGGGCGGCAGCGATCCTCGCAGCAACACCGCCGGCGGCGCTCCTCGCGATCACGCACCTGGTGATGATGCTCATCCCGGACGAGAAAGAGCGCGCGAAGCTACAGGCGGTCCGCGAGAAGCAGGCCGAGGCTGAGGCCCGTCACCGCCAGTCGATCCAGCAGCCGGCCTCAGTTCCAGCAGCGGCCCCGGTTACGCCTGCGGCTGCAGTCGCTGCGGTCTCCGCTCCTGCGGCCCCGTTGCGGCTTGTAGAGCAGGACAAGCCTGCCGCAGCCGATCAGGCTGAGGTACGCGAGAAAGTCCTCGCCCACATCGCAGAGCACGGCGAAAGACCCACGGGTGCGATCGTTGGCGACTGGCTCGGCAAGAGCTACAAGACCGGTCAACGCTTCCTCCAGAAACTCGAGGAATCAGGCGAGCTGAACGCGGCACCCGTGTCCGCCGGTGTCTCGGGGATCATGGCTTGAACGCGTCAGCGCCCAAGCCTCGGGAGATCTGCCCGGCGGAGCACCGGCATGAGGCGAGCAGCACCTGCTACATCACGCACCGATGCGGCTGTCTCAAATGTCGGGCCGCGCACAAGGAGCGCACGGATCGTCGCATCAAGCTCCAGGCGTATGGCCGGTTTGATTCTGGTCTGGTCGACGCCGTCCCGGTCCGGTATCACCTGCACATGCTGAGAGATTCCGGCCTCGGCTACGCACGGATCGCTGAACTCGCAGGCGTTGGGCAGACCGCTGTCCGGAACCTGCTCTATGGCCGGAGCGCGTCAGGCCCGAGAAATCGGGAATGGTTGAATCGTGTGAAGCGGGAAACCGCAGAGCGCATCATGGCAGTCTGGCCGGCCCCAGAGCTCCTTGCCGACGCACAACTCGTTCCAGCGTTGGGAACTCACCGCCGGATTCAAGCCCTTGTCGCCCACGGATGGTCGATGTCGAAGCTTGCTCAGAAGATGGGCTGGGAGGTGCAGAACGTGTCGGCAATGCTGCGCCGTAGCCAGGTGGAAGCACGCACAATGCGAAAGGTGTCAGCCATGTTCGACGAGCTCTGGAACGTCGCCCCTCCCAGCGCGACTCGGGCAGACCGCGGCGCGATCACCCGCGCCCGAGGCCATGCGAAGGCTCACGGATGGGCCCCAGCTCTCGCATGGGACGACATTGACACCGACACAGAGCCCGAAGGGCTCACCGATTCAACCGACGTCAAGAACGTCGCCTAATTCCCGAATGTCTGACCTCAGCCCTACAGTGACTTGTAGGGGGAAAATTTGTTACTGGTGTAAAGAAATGACTGACATGCATACGAACGAAGAACCCACCCAAGTGGACGAGCCTGTCACCGTGGCAGAAGACGCAGCGCCTGCGAAGAACACCCGCCGACGGAACATCGTCATCGGGGCGAGTGCCGCAGCGGTCCTCGTGCTCGGCGGTGCCGCCGCACTCGTAATCCCGAAACTCGTCCACGATCACCGTGTGGACAGCTATCACGAGCTCCAGGCCGAGACGACTGCACTCCTAGAACAGATTGGCGAAAACACTGCACGACAAGACGCAGCGGACGGCCTCTTCGAACTGTCAACCAGGGAAGCAGGCGTGCTCGCGACAGCGCTTGCCGAAACTGGGAAGACCAGTGAGCCGGTCGTCCTCAAGGCAGACGCCGCCGCTGTCACCGAAGCTGGAACCAAGCTAGACGAAGCCGTAGCGGGCATCGATGTGGACGAGGAGCTCAGCGAGAACGCGACCACGCTTGAGCACGCTGTGAAGGAAGCGCGTGAGGGTGATGCTGAGGCTGCGAAGCAAGCCGAAGCCGACAAGAAGGAACCGCCCGCCCCCTCTGTCGCAGCGACCTGGCACGAGATCTCCATTGATGAAGCGGCAGCGCTCGCGTTCCCCAAGGACACGACACCGACAGTCGGACTCGTAGCGGACGCCTCAGTGACCTCTGAGACGGTGACGAACGCCCAAACGTTCCTTGAAGAAGTCACGAAGAACGCCGACACGGTGAAGAAGCAGCTCGCCAAGAAGACCGCAGCTCTTGACAGCCTTGCTTCCGAGGTCGACGCTGCACTTTCCTCGCTCGAGAGTGCAGCCCAGCACGCGCCCGGGCAGGCGCCGAAGGTGACTGAGGCGGCGAGCAAGGCCGGCGACACGAAGAAGCTCACGGAGGCTGCAGCCGCAGCCGCAAAGCCTGAGCTTTCGGGGTTCGCGCTCAAGAACGCCGTCGACGCATATATTGCCCAGGCGAAGGCTGTGCAGAAGGCGCACGCTGACCAGGAAGCCAAGGAAGCTGCTGAAGCTGCCGCCGCAGCGGCAGCAGCAGAGGGCGCTGCCGGATACACAGACCCCGGTACCGGCGCGTACGTGCCAGTAGAGCAGGGCTGGGGCGGCGGAGGCTGGGCCGACCCCGGAACCACCGGTGGCGGCTGGACCGGAGGCGGAAGCACCGGTGGAGGAAGCGCAAACACCGGCGGCGGAAGCGGGTCTACCGGCGGCGGGAACACCGGTGGAGGCGGCGGCACTGGTGGTGGCAACACCGGTGGCGGTGGATACACACCGCCCCCGCACCAGTGCCCTGCAGCGCCTCCCGGCTGGTACGACAGCGGGTCCACGTTCAACGGCTGCCCAATCTATGCACCTCCTGGGTCGGGTGGAGCTGACGAGTGGTAATCCGTCTCTAACCCGAAAAGTGGCCTCCACTGTGAAAGTGAGGGCCACTTTTTTGTGACTGCGCGGGGTTTTTCATCGAATGTTGTGGCTCAGGGAACGCGATACCTGAGGCGGGGGGCCACGTCACTCTAGAGAAAGAACAGGCAAAGCATTGCAACCACAACCAGCACTTAACCGGCGCCAGCGCCGCAGATTGGGGAAACCAGTCGCGGTGCTCCTCGCGGGCCTCGTGCTCGCGAGCAGCGTCGGAACGATCGACGTGTTCCAGCAGCCGACCGCAGCGCACGCTATCTCCGAAGGCGCCGGCATCAACACGATGGGCGGCTTCATCGGCGGCTTCCAGCACTCCAACGGCCAGATCGTGTTCTGCGTCGAGATGGGAATGCCCCCGCAGCTGGGCATCAACCCAGCACTCGGCGCAACAGCAACGTTGCCGGCCTACACGGCAACCGAGTTCCACTCCGGCGTCGGGAACTGGACCAACATTCAGGCACCAGCTCTTTCCGGGAACGGGCTGAAGACGATGAACAAGGTCATGTCGAAGTACGGGCAGACCGCGAACGCGAACCAGGCCGCCGCGGTCCAGATCGCGATCTGGGAGATCCGGGCCGCAGGAGCCAACGCTTCGTATCAGAGCATGCTCTCTGCGATGAAGGGCGCAGTTGATCCATCGATCGTCTCGAACGCGATGGCGATGATCAAGGAGGCCCAGGCAAGCGACGCAGCAGAGAACGCCCCAGGCGACCCCCGCATCTTCGGCACTGGCTCGTACAAGGGCCATGTCGTCGTCGACCCAGGGACCACCGAGCTGACGATCACGAACGGCATCTTTGATGCGACGGGGTCAAACAAGATCACCTTCCCCGGCGGCACGAAAGGCGTTCAAACTGTCGCCTGGACCGGGCAAGCACCGTATGACGACAAGTCATGGGGCCGCTACTACCGGGTCACCGTCAACGGCAAATACCAGTACCAGTCCAGCCCCGCAGAAGTGTCCTTCGGACACCCCGGAGGATACGGGCAGGGCATCGCAGCAGGCACCGCGAGCAAGCCCGTCACTGGCAACTACAAGGCCGTCGGTGTTGACCCCGACACGCTCTGGTCGCCCGTCTTGACGACCGAGACCCCGTCCAAGTTCGTCAAGCGAGGAGAATCGTTCAGCGACACCATCACCTTCGGCATCGCTGAAGGGTCAAACCCGTGGCGTCAATCGTTGACTTCAGCTGGCGAGTCACGGTTTGCGCCGATCAAGGCTGAGGGCACTCTCTATGGTCCCTTCCTTCAGGATCCGGCTCTCAACCCGTCTGCGACACCGCCGAAGGGTGCACCCGTGGCGGCGACTGCATCAGTCACTACTGATTCGAAGAAGGGCCCCGGCACCTACACCGTCGAGAAGATCGGGAAATCTGAAGAGGCCGGCTACTACTCCTGGGTCTGGAAGATCCAGGGTAGCGACCAGCTTGCTTCCGTAGTTTCGCCTCCGAACGGCATCGACGGTTCCCTACCGAAGAACTATTTCTTCACGGATGGTTTCGGACAGGCCACTGAGGGCCAGCTGACTCCGACAGAGCTGCGCTGGTCGACGAAGGTCGCAAAGAAGCAGGTCTCGATCGGCGGGAAGGTCACCGACGATGTAGACGTGACGCTGCAGAACGGCGGCTGGCTCCAGAACGCTGAGGGCAACCGCACTCCGTTCACCCTCCGTGGAACGGTCTACCTTGCCGACAAGAAGCCCGTGCAGCAGCCCGTCGCGCCTGAAGGCGCTCAGGTGCTCACCACGACGAAGCAGACCGTTGACAGTGTCGCGAAGTTCACGTCGAAGGACATTAAGGTTCCGCTGAGCACGAAGGCGAAGTACGCCACCGTCCAGTGGTGCCTGGTAGATGAAGACCAGACCGACGATGCCAAGGGCAAGGCTGAGGAGTGGTGCGACGACTACGGCGTGCCCTCTGAGACGTTCAAGATCGTCGGCCCCGAGGTCGAAACTCAGGCCATCGAGAAGGGCTCCGTCGCGGGCACCATCCACGACGTCGCAACCGTCACCGGTGGACTCCCTGAGAACGCGAAGACCGAGATCGAGTTCGAACTGTTCCTGAAGCCCGAGGCCGGCCAGCCCAAGTACGACGAGAACTGGAAGCCGATCCTTGACGAGAACGGCGAGACCGTGCTCTGGGCAGAGGACGAGGTCCAGGATCCCGCCGCAGTGTGTGAGGCGCAGCCGGTCGCGAAGACCGATCGCGTCGAGGTCACGAAGCTCGGCGAAGTGAAGTCCCCTGACGTGTTCACCCACTCAACCGGTACCGGTTACTGGGTCGAGCGTACGATCATCACGCCTGAGGATCCGAAGGACGGTGAAGAGTTTGAGTACTCGCGCGGCCGCTGCGGCATCCCGAACGAGACGACCGTGATCGAGGGGCCTGAGGTAGAGACGCAGGCGATCGAGAAGGGCGAAGTCGCGGGCACCATCCACGACGTCGCAACCGTCACCGGCACCCTCCCGAACGCGTCAAAGACTGAAGTCGAGTTCGAACTGTTCCTGAAGCCAGAAGCCGGCCAGCCCAAGTACGACGAGAACTGGGAAGCAATCGTCGACGACAACGGGAAGGTTGTGCTGTGGACTGAGGAAGAGATCCAGGACCCAGAAGCGGTGTGCGAAGCGCAGCCGGTCGCGAAGACCGACCGCGTCGAGGTCACCGAGCTTGGTGAAGTGAAGTCACCGGACGTACTCACGCACTCTGCAGGCATAAGCTACTGGGTCGAGTCCACGATCATCACCCCGAACGATCCTGAGGACGGCGAAGAGTACGAGTACTCGCGCGGCCGCTGCGGCATCCCGAACGAGACCACAGTGATCGAGGAGCCCAAGGTACGCACCGAGGGCAAGACCGTCACCGTTGGCGACGAGATCTGGGACACCGCGTTCACGAGCGAGCACGGCGACCTGTCGGAGCTCACGGGTGTCGAGTACAAGGTCACGTTCAAGGCCTACACGCGCGAGGACAGCAAGGACATGGTCTGCTCCCCGGAGAACGAGATCAAGGACTTCGAGGACAAGACCGGTGTTGTCGTGTCCGAGCCTGGCAAGTACGAGTCGAACAAGGTGAAGACAACCGAGAAGCACATCGGTCTCGGCGGCTACCAGGAGACCTTGATCCGTGTGGAGAAGGGTACTGAGATTGAGGTCGCTGTCGGCAAGTGTGGTGAACCGTCAGAGAACCTCGAGGTGCGTGAGAAGCCTGTCGTCCCTGGTCCACTCGCTACGACCGGCGGTAACGTCGCTCTCCTCGCCGGCCTCGGCGGCGGTGTGCTCCTCCTGGGCGCAGCGGCAGTACTCGCGGCGAAGCGGCGCGGCCGCGCTGCAGGCGCAGAGGAGGTGATCGCTACAAACTAACCTCGAACTCCCCTAAGCATCCCCTGATTTTCCGGTGGAAGTTGTGCCCCTATCCATTGACCAGGCTTGGGAACAACGTCTGTCATGCAACACCCTCCGTGGGGTACATGCGGGGAGATACGGCAGGCGCGTCTGATCGCTCCTCGCCTACCTGATCGAACCGCATTATGAATGCGCAACACGCAGCATCTGCCTCCGCTCCATGCGCACAACTGCCCCGCACTCGCTCCACATAGAGCAAGTGCGGGGCAGTTGTGTCGTCACCTCCCCACACCGGAACCGGGTACCAGAGGCGCCGCGACCTGGCGTAGGAGTAAATCAACGATGTATCGAGTCCCGCTCTCCCAAACCCCCTTGTTCGAGTCGGGAACCCGGCCACCATACTAATCGAAGAAACCGCTCGGTAGAGTGGCCAGCATGGGGAAGACTGATGGGATTGTTACTCGTTGCATCGATGAAGCTCGGGATGAGCTATCGGAATTCACGAATGGGAGGGCGTTCACTCCGGGGAACTTTGGCGTCTTTCATGACCGTGTTCAACGCATCTTAGAGTCACTTACTGAAGCAGTTGAAGCGCTCGCTGAAGACCGGATAAACCGACGTGATGATGCGGAGCCCGCTAGATAGCTACACGTGGCTAGTTGCTTCCGAGGAGCGTCTCCCGGAGCGCTTCAGTTCGAGAGATCGCGTCGTCGAGCTGCCGCGCCCGGTCCGCGAAGGTCTGGCTGTCAGCGGATAGGTTCTCGCGTTCGCGTCGCGCCTGCGCGATTTCCTTGTCTAGGAAGTCGAGGGTGTGGGTTCTGATGTGTTCAGGGAGCCTCCGGAAGCCCGCCTCCGGCGGAGGAACCAGCTCGGGTGGCGTGGCGTGCACCAGGACCTCGGTGCTAGACGCTTCGTTACTCATTGACTTGGGCTCCCTCGCTCAGGCCTGATCTGAAAAGATCTTCGACGCTAGTTGCTGTATTGCTCCGACAGGCTGGGAATAGATTATCCCCGAGCCGGGGGTAGGGCGCGGCAGGCGCGCCCCATCCCCCTGCCGCGGCTAGGACTTCTTTCGTCCGGTGATCAGGCCCCAGATGAGCAAGACGACGATAGAACCGCCGATCGCTAGTGCCCAGGACTGTATCGACCAGAAGTTCTGTAGCGACGCGTCGAACAAGATCGATCCCAGCCACCCTCCGACCATCGCCCCAATGACACCTAGGACGAGTGTTGCGAACCATCCGCCACCGTGCTCACCGGGGAGGATGGCCTTGGCGATAGCGCCCGCGATCAGCCCGAGAAGTGCAAAAGCTAGAAAACCCATGAGTCGTCCTTTCGTTGGATGCTTAGTCAAACGGCCACAGGTGCATACGTCAAGAGCAACCAACTCCGCTTTCGGGCATGTGGCCGACTCGCCATTCCATTCGTGAAGGCATAGCGGACGAAAAAGCGCATCACCGCGCCATCCAAAGGGCGTCTTCGCACTTTCGGCAACCGCCTCAGTGATGATCAGGTTACCTAGAGTTCATCCAATGGAAAGATAACTTTTCGGCCAACGCATCGACTTTCTGGGCCAAACAAATGAGGATGGGCCCAAAGGACTCACCGGCGCTGCAGCACTCGGCAGCTGTGCCGTGAGCGCTCCGAGAGGGGTTCGAATGGCGTTTCATCACTCACTTTCTCTGCGAGTAGCAAGCGACATGGTGCTGGTGCCTCGAGCAGCTGACGGCGACGAGGACGCGCTTCGTGCGTTGATCGTGCAGCACGCGCCCACCATGCGGGCGCTAGCTAGGCGCCTCATGGCGACTGACTGCGAGGTCGACCGAGTCGTTCGCCAGGCCTTCATGATCGTTCTCACCAGTCTCGACGGCGGGGAAGACGACGCTCGAGGATTGAAGATGAAACTTCTGCAGCACACGTGCCGGGAGTCGCTCGCGCGCAACTCTTACCTTGACGTGCTCAAGAGACGTGAAGACGGATACCGCTACAACGAGTGCAGCTAACGCCGGATAGACATAGGCGCGAGGGTGAAATGAGAAACGGCCTCGTTCCAAGGGATGGGGATCGCTTGGAACGCGGCCGCACCTCGTTTATATCAGTCTCAGGTTGTACGTGCAGGACCAGCTTGTTAGGCGGTGATCGACTTCCCCTCAGCTGCTTCAGTCGACGGCATTGCTACCTCGATCTTCCGCGGCTTTGCCTTTGCGTTCAGCGGAAGGATGACGCTGAGGACACCGTCCTTGTAGGTGGCGCTGATGTTCTCAGTGTCGATGCCCTCTCCGATGCTGAACTGTCGCAGGTAGGCGCCTTCTGCGCGTTCCTGTGTCAGCCACTTCACACCTTCGGAGTTCGCGCCTGAACGGTACGCGCGGATCGTGAGTAGCTGGCCGTCGACGTCGATATCGAGGCTGCCTGGGTCGATTCCTGGCATGTCAGCTGTCAGGAAGTAGCGGTCCTGGTCTCGGTAGAGATCGACGGGCATTGCGCGTGGCGCGGTGCGCGCCTGCAGCATGCCCGTAGCGACTCGTTCGAGTTCAGTGAAAGGGTCAAATGTCAGTGCCATTGAGATCAGTCTCCTTTCGACAGAAACCTGAGTCGGTTTCGCTCAGGTGTGATTTAGATTAGCACTCTGACCCTGAGAGTGCTAATAAAGAATGCTCAAAAATTGCTCAAAAGACCAGCGCTCCAGAGCTCACCTTCGGACTACTCGAGCCGCCACTCAGGGATCTCAAGCAGCCCCGCTGCCGTTCCCGAGAGTAGCGACGGGCTCAAGAGGTAGGAACTTCCAGCCGTGGGGCGTATGGTGGTGTCCCACCCAAAAGAGGGAGATCGACATGAACGAGAAGAAGCAGCCCACCGAGGACACTGTTGACGAACCCGTAATGGACGGCGCTGACGAGGAATTCGATGGGGACGCAAACCCCCGCAAAGGGCAATCAGACCCAGGGCTGATCCGTCATCCCGATAAGAACGACAAGACGACCGCACCCTACAACCTGTAGTCCAGCCAACTGCATGTCGAATATCAGCCGGAATACCGGTAACGTCGGCAGCCCAACCGCAATGATCTCCCCAGCAGAGTCCTCCAAGCCTTCGCGTCACCAGACTGCGCTTACCTCACGGGACCAAAGCCTTGCTTCCTTGGCCTTGGTCGTTGGAACTGCAGCGTTCCTGCTGGGGTGGATGCCTGTAATTGGATTTCTGGCAGGCGTTGCCGGCATTGGAATCGCAGCCACCGCGCTCCTCGTTGCACGACCAAAATCATGGCCGCTCGCCGGCATGGCATTGTCTGGGATTGCGACTGCGACCTCTATCGCTGCCACGCTGTGGCTACTTCAACCATTTCCGTTTTAGTTCCGCCTCACTTTAGGCCGTTTCAAGAAGGGCTGCATGTCGGCTGGGGGCACGCTTCTCAAACGCTGTGTTCACTCGGCGGGCGTAGTGGTATGCCTTCGCGAAACCAGGCTCCACAGACCACTCCAAGCGATTGGGACTCTCCTACACGGTGGTAGGACTAGGGCACTACCTTCAGTGTTTGCTCCGTCGCCCGTTCTAGGCCCGCACAGTCAGCGAGCGCGGCCAGGCAAGATGTAGAGTCCTTCAGCGGGCGTGCCTCAGGGAGAAATGCGGCCCCACGACGCAATGGTTCGGTCGCTTGCCCGCGGGGGCGAGCGGAGCTTGCGAAGTTCAGCGATCTCAGGGCGCTTCCGCTGAGTTCTGGCGCCGTCCGACGCGGAGAGCTTGCAATGCAAGTCGATGTGCGGCGACGGGGCCCCGGTCGCTCGCATTCCGCATTGGGAGCACAGGGTATTTTCCCGATCCTCTCTTCTCTGCCTGCGCAGTGGGTTTCGTCGAGCAGAGAGACTCGATGAAAGGATCCCTGGTGACGAAGACGCATGAAGTCGACGGCGAGGCGGTGGAGGCGTCGGTGACGACCGGCCGCACTCGAGGTAGCCGTCCGAACGCTACGCCCCCTCCCCCACCCCCTCCCCAGGTACGACAACCGTTGCCGTCGCCGATCAACTGGTGGAAGCTCGATGACGAGGAAAGCGCAGAAACTCTGGAAGTCCTCGGCGAATGGGTGCCCGAGCTCGTCCGCAGGTACGGGCTGCGCGACTCGGTAGTGCCTCCCTGCTGGTTCTTACACGAAGCCCTCGTGCAAGAACTCCTTGCACTGTTTCAGTACCGCAACCAGCAGCAAGTAGAACCCACTGCTCCGCCGTCAGCGATGCTCGATTTCCATTACCAGTTCGATCTCGCGATCCGCAGGCTCACGAGTTGGACGACGTCGACGGGATGCAACTCGGCCGAGCATCACGACACGACGCCCGCAGTGTGGGTGATGCCAGGTAGCGTGCGGAACAGTAACTGGGTCGTTGATTTCGAAGACTACGTGAAGACAGTCCGCGCGGGTAACGCGGGCGTGAAGGAGTGATTGTGAAGAAGCAGTGGAACCGTAACACGGTCATCGGTGTCGTCTCGGGTGCAGTGGTCCTGCTCACCGCGATCGGCATCACGATTTTCCTACTCCTGCCGGGAGGCAGCAAGGATCCGGCCGCTCCTGAGCCGAAGCCCGCGCCTGGCACGAGCGCTGGAGCTGAAAGCCCGGAACTGGGTGAGCAAGAGACGAAGGTGTCGGAGTCGTTGTGGGAGCCGGCCCCGTTTGATGATTCGGGAATGGTCGAGATGGTCGTCACCACGAACCCGGAAGAGGCAGCTCTGTCTGCTGCCCGGGTGCTGTGGTCCGCAGACGCAGGCAAGCAGCCCTTCCACGAAGACTTTGTTCGGGAATCACTCACAAGAGTAATGAAGCCGTCACCAGACTATGTGGGGCCCGAAGGTGTGATCCGTTCGACCATTGACCGGTCGAAATCGAACCTTGGGCACACCGAATGGGTCGCAGGAGATATTGTGCAGGCCGGGATTGACGCGGCAGATAGCGAAGGCTGGAACCCTGATGGCGGTTGGTGGTGGGAGCTCGGAAACGAGAAGCGCTACAACGCACTCACCGGCCATGGCATCACCTACACCTCCCACCCCATTGAGGCGTTCAACGATGCCCAAGCAGCCGCCGAAGGTTACGACGTGAACACAACCATCGAGGAGACCTGGGAAGCAGATGCGCTCCCCGGAACCTACTCGAAGTATTGGGTGCGAGTTGAAAGCGCGGTCAACTCCGGTGGGGAGTCCGGCGCTGGCGTGCACCTGGTGAGGAATGCGACGTCCCTGCTCATCTATTGTGATGCCCCTGAGGATGGCGGTATTTGTGGGGTTGCAGCGTTGACGAAGAGCTATCCGGAGCAATGGCAGCGCCAGCAGTAGCGGTCAAGGTCGCAGTCCATGCTGCGCAAAGCAAGACCGGCCGCAACATCATCCTTGGCGTGCTGGCGGTCGTCCTCACGATCATCATGCTGCCGTTTATCCTCATCGGTGCCACTGTCGCTGGAGCGATCGCGGAGGCCGACACTGGCACTGAGGAGATCACTCCCCCGGGTGTGGTTGGTGAGGTGCCTGTCGTTGGGGACTGGGCGTCACCGGTGGCGTCTTACGTCATCACGACCGAGTGGTGGGGGTACTACGGGCATACCGGCATGGATCTTGCTGCCCCGCAGGAGACACCGATCTATGCGGCTTCTTCTGGGACCGTGACGGCGACGCATTGGGCTGGGCAAGATAGTTACGGCTGGCACATCGTGATCTCACACGCCGGCGGGCTCTCAACTCTGTACGGTCACATGGTGAGGCCAACCACGTTGCAGGTCGGGCAGAAAGTGAAGGCCGGCCAACACATCGGCTACGTGGGTAGTACGGGAAACTCCACTGGCCCGCATCTTCATTTTGAGACGCTCGTGAATGGGGTCCCGACCGACCCGCGGCCGGTCATGTTCGCTCGAGGTATCAATTTGTAGACGACTCCTCTTGGTTGCGGGGCTGTCAGCGCGTAGTGCGCCGACGGCCCCGTCGTTTTCGTAGCGCCACATCGGGTGGCGATACGGAAACGGAGAACCAAATGGATTTCATCCCCATGCTCGTCGACGTCGTAAGTGTCCTTCCGGCAATTGAGGTGCCGGATCTCGAACCAGATTTCAACGCCCCGTTCGTGAAACCTTCATTGCATGTCGTGAATTCAGCTGCTGCAATCGCCACCATCGCTTGTCTTCTTGGCGTAGTGCTCTCAGTTATTCTGCTCGCTGTCGGAAAGCTGAGCCAGCGCAATCAGAACATCGCCTGGATCGTTCTTGCTTGTGCCCTCGTTGGCACGATGCTCCTTGGCTCTGCAACCGCGTTGATGACGTACGTAGGAGGTATTCCGCTGTTCTAGCGGGAGTCCAGTATGCGTCACATGGAAGACACCCTGGAGATCGACTTCGATTGCACGCCAATCGATTTGGCCTGCCACGTCTTTGAAACCCAGACGAAGGGGATGAGCGAGTTCCTTGCCTGGGTCGCGGACATCACCATAGGAAACCACTCGATTGCTCCCGGATCGAAGCTGTGGGACAGCGCAATCGGTGAATCGGGGTACTGGTTCAGGATCGCGATCATCGTGTCCCTTGGGATCCTCTCCGTGGGAATCGTGCGGGGTGTCTTCCAAGCAGACATGAAGTGGCCAATCATCGGTGTCCTCGCAGGCATCCCATCAACCTACTTCGCACTCACCCTCGGCGGCGCACTTCTGGAAATATCCGAGTTGATCAGCAAAGACCTTCTCGACCGGCTCGGTGGGGGTGAAGGGTTCGCGGCCGCGATTCGAACGACCATGCAAGTCGGCACTGGCTCAGACACCGGAGGCGCGTTGCTGCAAGTTGCTGGGGTCGGGTTCCTCCCGATGATGATCTTGATGCTTGTCCTCATCCTCGGCATGATCATGCTCAATTTCGCGCTCGCGTTCAGAAACTTCGCAATCATGATCCTCATCGCGTTCGCCCCACTCGCATTCATGGGCGTCACCACGAAGGGCGGGTGGGGGCTCGCGAAGAAATGGTTCAGCGTTGGACTCGCGCTCCTGATCGCGGAGCCACTTATGTTCGGGCTCCTCGCGATGATCCTCCGGGCGACGAAGGGGGCGACCCTGTTTGACGGCGGAAGTCTGACACTTGCGATCGGAATGTTCATGACGGCGTTTATGCCGCTCATGGTGGTGAAGTTCTTTGACTTCCTCGGCGCCGATGCTGTGTCTGCTGACCAGGCAGGCTCACAGCTGGGCCGAAGCGCCAGCCAAGGGTCACGGAATGTGGTTCGAACGGTCTCCGCCGGAAAATCAGGGGCTGCCGGTGCGCGCGGCGGCGGCGCGGCCGCACGAGGTGGCGGTACCGCCGGCAGCAATCGGGCTCCCGGCTCACCCGGCGGAGGCAGCGGAAAGCCTGGTGCGACTGGTGGCCAGGGTGCCGGAAAGCCCGGCAAGAGCGGGGCGAACGGCGGAAGTGGGAAGCCTGGGAGTAACGGCTCTCCCGGTTCGCAGCGGCGCGGTGGCGGTGCGCCGAAGGCCGGCGGGAACCGGTCTCCTGAGACTCCGAAACCAAAGACGAAACCTGCAGCCCCGAAACCGACAAGGGGTGTGCGATGAGCGCAGTAGACCCGCGCGAGCTTGCGAAGGTTCAGTACGCACGCCGCCCCACTCAGGGCGTGATCCTTGGGATCGATAAGTACGGGGTGTGGTCGATCGGGATCGCGGTCATTCCCGTGCTCGTGTGCGTCGTTGCGAGAAACCTCGTCGGTGCACTCGTCGCGGCCGCAATCATGGCGCCACTTGCAGCAGGCGGATTCTTCAAAACCGAAGCAGGGATCCCATGGACGATGCACGTCCTCAAGGTGCTGCAGTTCAAACGCAGAAAGGCAACTGGAATGACGAAGTACCGGCGCAAGACTGGCCCGATCATGAAGGGCCACCTCGAGCTGCCCGGGCACCCCAACCGGTTCGAAATCTGGGAGACCGAAAAGGGCTCCGTCGTGATCTGGGACAAACGCTCACAGATGGCGTCCATCACCTGCGTGGTCGCCTCCCCCGGTATGGCGCAGCACAGCGTCTCAGTGTCGACCCCTGAAGAACGAGAAGGCCTGATCACGGGATGGATGACAGTCTGTGGCGCATGGACCAGGCGACAACAGATAGCCAGAGTGACCGTACAGGAACGCACGCGGCCCGGGTCCGTGGTCGTCGAGCAGCAACAGTTCGACGCGCTAAAGAAGACCGGCCCTCTGGCCGAGTCGTATCAGGACGCACTGAATCTGCTTGCTGATGAGGTCGTGTGGCGCCCGTCGACGATCACCCTCACAATCGACACCGGATCCGGTGCTGGTCGTTCTCTCGTGAAGAGCCACGGAGGCGGCAAGGCCGGCGTTCTTGCGGTGTGTGAGCAGGAGATGGGGTCGACCACTGAGGCGCTCATGCAGGCCGGGTTCACGCGTGTGGCGTGGTGTACGCCTCGCGAATGGGCGGCTACCGGCCGTGGCACCGTCGACCCAGTTGGGGAGACCGCGATCGACGCACGCATCGGGTCCGCGTTTGAAGGTGTCGCCCCCGAGCTCGCCGGCCCAATGTCGCTCGATGAGGACAAAGACTACGCAGAAACCGATTCCGCGTTCCACCGCACCTACTGGGTCGCGGAATGGCCAAGAATCCAGACACTTCCCGGGTTCATGGGAAATGTCGCGTTCGCAGAATCCCACCACGGATACGCAGTCAGGCACACGTTCTCCCTCGTCGGGAAACCCGTCCCGATGAAGGTCGCACTGAAACGGATCTCGAAAGACCGAAAGACGTGGAAACAGAACGCCCAATTCAAACAGGACCGCGCCGGCACCACGATTGCAGACAACGCGGACTGGTTAAACCTCGACGCACGTGAGCAGGACCTCATCGACGGGCAAGGACAACTCGAATTCACCGGCTATCTCGTTGTCACGGCGGTCACTCGTGACGAGCTTGAAGAATCGTGCGCGGCGATGGAGATCTCGGCCGCGAACGCAGGAGTGGAACTTCTGGTCATGAGCTACCAACAACAGGCCGGCCTCATTGCTGTGGCGTATCCGGTCGGGATGGGAATGAAGTAATGGGCCGCAGTCAGGTCATGTTCGATCCGGGAACTCTCACCCGGAAAGAGCGCAAAATCCTTCGTCAAGTTCGGGACGAGCACACTCTTGGTGAGCCGGCGTCTGCCCCAGAAATTGAGGAGCTCCCATTTCTTGGGATGGATGATCGCTTCCGCTCGATCCCACGCCTCAGTCCTCCCCCGCACGTTGGGACGGGGTGGGATTTCGCGGCCGCGAACCCGTTCGCCGCCGCAGACCTCCCCCAAGTCCAGGGCCCCGTTGTCGGAGTTGAACGGCTTTCCGGGGGCCGTGGTTTCATTCTTCAC